>NZ_JAFWFN010000022.1 GCF_017515565.1 Halomonas sp. | reverse complement strand
CAGTTGGGTACCTCCTTCCATTTTTGGAAGTCGGAGACGTCGCTTAATCACCTTAACGACCGAGCCATGGAGCTACTCGATGAAGTAGGTCTAAGAGAGTACGCCGACACCTTAACGGTAGAAATGCCCTACGGCCGCAAACGTGCCTTGGAAGTTGCCACTACGCTGGCGCTTGACCCGACTATGATGCTGCTGGATGAACCTACCCAGGGCATGGGCGCTGAAGATGTTGACCGCATCGTGGCGCTGATTAAGCGCGTCTCACAAGGACGCACGGTATTGATGGTTGAGCACAACTTAAGCGTGGTAAGCCGGTTATGCGACCGCATTACCGTGTTGGCGCGTGGCGCGGTGTTGGCGGAAGGTGACTATGAAGAGGTTTCCCGTAACCCGCTGGTGCGAGAAGCCTATATGGGTAGCGAAGCCGCTGAAGAGGAGGCTGCCGTATGAACACCGCCGAAGCGTACGAGACCAACGCTGCTACCGATTCGCAAACCCTAGAAATGTTGCGGGTTAATGATCTGCACGCCTTTTACGGCGAGTCGCATATTCTGCACGGCGTTAACTTTGATGTTAAACGCGGCGAGCTGGTGACCCTGCTAGGGCGCAACGGTGCAGGGCGTAGCACTACGCTAAAATCGATTATGAATATGGTGGGTCGGCGTACTGGCTCTATCGTCATTAACGGTAACGAAACGCTGCGCATGAAGCCGCACCATATTCCTCGGCTGGGTATTGGTTACTGCCCGGAAGAGCGGGGGATTTTTGCGAGTTTGGATGTGCACGAAAATCTATTGCTGCCACCCACCGTACGCTCAGGTGGCATGAGCTTAGATGAAATCTACGACATGTTCCCTAACCTTTATGAGCGGCGCAAAAGCCAAGGAACGCGACTTTCAGGCGGTGAACAGCAAATGTTAGCCATGGCGCGTATTTTGCGCACTGGGGCAAGGTTATTGCTGCTTGATGAAATTACCGAAGGGTTAGCACCGGTTATCGTGCAGAAATTAGCTGAGGTACTCATTCAGCTGAAAGAGCGCGGCATGACTATCGTGCTGGTCGAGCAGAACTTCCGTTTTGCGGCCCCCTTAGCCGACCGCCACTTCGTGATGGATCACGGCCAGATTGTTGAAGAAATCACCGCCGCACAGCTGCCTTCCCGCCGTGACCACCTCAACACGATGTTGGGGGTATAGCAAAGACCAGGACGAATGGAGCAACACTCGCCAGAATTAACAACGCAGTATCCATAACGCTGAACGCTCTAAAAAGCACTTAATAACGTCGTAACACAAAAACAAAGGCCCTAAGGGCCAGGAGACGAACATGACCTTCATTAAAAAAACACTCGCTACTAGCATCGCTGTTGCCGCTGCTTCCACCATGGCTATTTCAACCGCCCAGGCTAACATGAGCGATGGCGAGGTTCGCATTGGTTACTTGGCCGATATGTCCGGTACCTACCGCGACTTAGCGGGTCCAGGCGGCCAGAGAGCGTTGGAAATGGCCGTTGCAGATTTTGGTGGCAGCGTGAATGGTGCGCCCATCGTTGTCTTTAGTGCCGATGACCGCAACAGCGCCGACGTAGGGGCTAACACCGTACGTGAGTGGATTGACCAGCGTAACGTCGACATGGTGGCGGGCATGGTGGCGTCATCGGTCACTATCGCGGTTACCCGCGTGCTAGAAGAGAACAACGGCCTGGGCATTATTTCAGGCTCTGCGGCGTCCAGTATCACCAACGAGCACTGCACGCCAAACCACATTCACTGGGTATATGACACGTATCCGCTGGCCAACGGCACGGCACAGGCCGTTGTAGAGCAGGGCGGTGACACGTGGTTCATGTTGACTGCGGACTACGCCTTCGGCCACGCGCTGGAGGGTGACGTAACGCGCGTCGTAGAAGAGAGTGGTGGTGAAGTAGTAGGCGGCGTTCGCCATCCGTTCCCCACCAGCGATTTCTCTTCTTACATTCTCCAGGCGCAAGGTTCTGGTGCCAAAATTGTGGGTCTGGCTAACGCGGGTGCGGATACCGTCAACGCGATTACCACAGCCAGCCAGTTTGGCCTTGTTCAAAGCGGTCAGCAGTTAGCGGGTCTGCTTATCTTCCTGAACGACGTTCACGCCCTAGGGTTGGAAGCTACCCAAGGCCTGCTGCTTACCACTGGCTGGTACTGGGACATGGATGAAGAGGCCCGCGAGTGGTCTGAGCGTTACTACGAAGAGATGGGTCGTATGCCGACGATGGTGCAAGCGGGTATCTACTCCAGCACCATGCACTACCTAAAAGCGGTAGAAGAGGCCGGTACTGATGATCCTGAAACCGTACGTGCTCAAATGGCAGAGATGCCCGTGAATGACTTCTTTGCCCGCAACGGCAGAATTCGTGAAGATGGCCGTATGGTTCACGATATGTACCTTGCCCAGGTGAAAACGCCGGAAGAGTCCACCGGTGAGTGGGACCTTTACGAAATCCTTAGCACTATTCCCGCCGAAGAAGCCTACCGTCCGCTTTCTGAGAGTCAGTGCAAACTGGTTCAAAACTAAAACGGGTCTAGAAACGTTTGAAAGCATAGGGCCTATGGCAGCGATTCAGGCTTAGCCATTCACAGCCTTGAAGCGTTATTACATAAGCAATACCCACGGGTGGCAGCAGGTGCTGCTACCCGCTTGGCGGCGAGGAGAGTCATACCATGACGATGATATTCGGCGTGCCACTGGCCGTGTTCATGGGCCAGCTAACGCTTGGGCTTGTGAACGGTGCCTTTTACGCACTGCTTAGTTTGGGCCTGGCGGTCATCTTCGGCCTACTGAAGATCGTCAACTTTGCCCACGGGGCACAATACATGCTGGGGGCCTTCGCCGCGCTGTTAGGCTTTCGCTACTTAGGCATTAACTACTGGCTAGCACTGTTCCTGGTGCCGCTGGTGGTAGGTGGTTTTGGCATGCTGATGGAGCGCTTCTTGCTGCGTCGTATTGCCCATTTGGATCACCTTTACGGGCTACTGCTAACGTTCGGGTTAGCGCTGATTTTTGAAGGCACGCTGGTAAACTTCTTCGGGGTTTCCGGCGCGCGTTATGCCACCCCAGAGGTGCTTCAAGGGGGGCTAAACCTTGGCTTTATGTTCCTGCCGACTTACCGCGCCTGGGTACTGGTGGCGGCGTTGGCAATGTGTTTATTCACCTGGTTCATGATTGAGCGCACTCGCTTGGGCGCCTACCTGCGGGCGGGTACAGAAAACTCCCAGCTTATGCAGGCGTTTGGGGTCAACGTACCGCTGTTAATTACCCTTACCTATGGTTTTGGCGTTGCACTGGCTGCGTTTGCTGGCGTTCTGGCAGCTCCGCTATACCCGGTTTCACCCACCATGGGCTCAAGCCTATTGATTGTGGTGTTTGCCGTGGTGGTGATCGGGGGAATGGGCTCAATTCTGGGTGCGATTCTTACCGGCCTAGGCATGGGAGTTATCGAAGGCTTAACCAAAGTGTATTACCCGGAAGCCTCCAATACCGTGATCTTCCTGGTGATGATATTAGTGCTCATGTTACGCCCCGCTGGGCTGTTCGGTAAGGAGGCTTAACCATGGCAGATTCTCAAGCAATTAAAGCACCCTCTGCGGTGTTGGAACGCCAAAAACGTGCCAATATGCGCCGCAATATCTTCTATATAGCGCTTATTGCAGTGGGGCTGGTCGCGCCTTTCTTAGCGTACCCAGTGTTCCTAATGAAGGTTCTCTGCTTTGCGCTATTTGCCAGCGCCTTTAACTTGCTGCTGGGTTATGCGGGACTGCTCTCGTTTGGGCATGCCGCGTTTCTCGCGACAGGTGGCTATATTACCGGCTACTTACTGGCAAGTTACCCAGGCTTAACGCCGGAGCTTGGTATTATCGGCGGCACCCTGATGGCTACGGTGTTAGGGCTGCTATTTGGCCTGCTGGCTATCCGTCGCCAGGGTATCTACTTCGCCATGGTCACGCTGGCGCTCGCGCAGCTTGTCTACTTCATGTTTGTGCAAGCGCCCTTTACCGGTGGTGAGGACGGCTTACATGGCGTGCCACGCGGTGAACTGTTTGGCTTCATCAGCCTGCGCAGCAACTTGGCTATGTACTACTTCGTGTTTGCGATCTTCTTATTCGGTTTTGCGCTTATCCAGCGCACCGTGCATTCGCCCTTTGGGCAAGTGTTGAAGGCGATTCGTGAAAACGAGCCCCGTGCGGTTTCGTTAGGCTACAACGTTGATGCCTACAAACTGTTGGCCTTTGTACTCTCTGCTGCCATCGCTGGGTTAGCGGGCTCCACCAAAACCGTGGTGTTCCAGCTGGCTTCGTTAACCGATGCCCACTGGCATATGTCCGGTGAAGTTATTCTGATGACGCTACTGGGCGGTGTGGGTACCTTGTTAGGCCCACTTATGGGCGCAGGCATTGTGGTTAGCCTGCAGCATGTGCTGGCGCAGTCGCCATTAGGCAACTGGGTAAACGTAATACTAGGGATTATTTTTGTGGTCTGCGTGCTTAGCTTCCGCAGCGGTATTGTGGGTGAGCTTGGCAAGATGTATCGCAAAAACTTTAAGTAATGGGTTGAACCGGGTCTGTCCGTTGGGTGCCGATTGGCACCCTTTTTTTGCCCTTAAAATACGTCTACTCCAAAGGTAGTGGGGCTAAGCGGTTGCGTAGGTTAAGGTAAGAATATAAGTTAACGTAAACGTCAACATTGCCAATAACGACAAATAGCAAAGCCTGTGCCGTCCAACGCCGAATAACACGTTGCCCAGCCATGCTTGTACGGAGGAACGCTATGAATTTTGAGCTAAGCGAAGACCAAGTTGCCTTTTCCGATATGGCGCGGGCATTTGCCCAAAACGAGTTAGAACCCCATGCAGCAGAGTGGGACGCCGAATCCTTCTTTCCAGTGGATGTCATTCGTAAAGCGGGCGAGTTGGGCTTTTGTTCGCTGTACGCGCCGGAAAAGGTTGGCGGGCTAGGGCTTTCCCGGCTGGATGCCAGCATTATCTTTGAACAACTTTCCATGGGCTGCACCTCTACCACGGCCTACCTCACCATTCACAACATGGTGACCTGGATGCTGGCGGACTTCGGCACCCCGGAAGCGGTGGAGCAGTGGGGTGAAAAGCTTGCGACGGGTGAGCTACTGGGCTCGTATTGCTTAACCGAACCCAATTCAGGCTCCGATGCCGCATCGCTTAAAACCACCGCTAAGCGCGACGGCGACGACTATGTGCTGAATGGCAGCAAAATGTTTATTTCCGGCGCGGGCAGCACCGATTTTCTGGTGGTGATGGCGCGTACCGGTGGCGAAGGCCCCGGCGGTGTTTCCGCGTTTGCGGTGGATGCCAAAGCCAGCGGCATTAGCTATGGCCGTAAAGAGGAAAAAATGGGCTGGAACAGCCAGCCCACCCGCATGATCACCTTTGAAGATGTGCGCGTGCCTGCCAATCACTTGCTGGGTAACGAAGGCGATGGCTTCAAAATTGCCATGAAAGGGCTAGATGGCGGGCGCATCAACATCGCTACGTGCTCTATCGGCACCGCCCAACAGGCGATTAATAAAGCCCGGGAATACATGCTTGAGCGCAAGCAGTTTGGTAAGCGCTTAGCGGATTTCCAGGCGCTGCAGTTCCGTTTGGCAGATATGGTGACGGAACTTGTAGCAGCCCGCCAGCTGGTACGTATGGCGGCCGCTAAGCTGGATTTAGGCCACCCGGATGCGACGGCGTATTGTGCCATGGCCAAGCGCTTTGCGACCGATGTAGGCTTTAAGGTGTGCGACGAGGCGCTCCAGCTTTACGGCGGTAACGGCTATATCAAGGAGTACCCCATGGAGCGCTACGTGCGTGATACCCGCGTGCACCGCA
Organism: Halomonas sp.; assembly: GCF_017515565.1. Lineage (GTDB taxonomy): Bacteria > Pseudomonadota > Gammaproteobacteria > Pseudomonadales > Halomonadaceae > Vreelandella. Next base: position 128,282 of record NZ_JAFWFN010000022.1, on the reverse strand, counting down.
TTTTGGAAGGCACCAACGAAATCATGCGGCTGATTATTTCTCGCCGCGTGCTGGCAAACGGTGCCGCCGAGCTATAATTAGCCACAAGGGCAGCCAATCACAAGGACAACGGAATGAGTTGCGTACTGTTTGCTGAACACGCCACCCAAGATGGCCATATCATTGGTGAGATCACCCTCAACGCTGAACGCTCTCTTAATGCGCTAACGCTTGATATGATCGAAGAGATCCTGCCGCGTCTGCAAGCCTGGCAGGCTGATGAGCGAATTGTAGCGGTACTGCTGGATAGCGCCGGTGACAAAGCCTTTTGCGCCGGTGGGGATGTGGTCAACCTCTATAAAGCCATAACCGGCGACGGCGACCCGGATTTTCCTCAGCGCTTTTTTGATACGGAATACCGCCTCGACTACCTGCTACACACCTACCCAAAACCGGTGATTTGCTGGGGTAACGGCATCGTCATGGGGGGCGGTATGGGGCTGCTGAGCGGCAGCAGCCATCGTGTGGTCACCGAAACTTCCCGCCTTGCCATGCCTGAAGTCACCATTGGCCTTTACCCGGATGTGGGGGCAAGCTGGTTTTTAAACCGCTTGCCCAATGGCACCGGGCGCTTTTTAGCCATGACCGGCAGCCAAATCAATGCGCTGGATGCGGTACATCTGGGGTTAGCCGACCGTGCAATTGCCAGCCAGCACCGCGATGCACTCGCCGAACAGCTGCTAGCAGCCACCTGGGGCGAAGGCAGCCAGACCGACGCCCACGGCGTGGTAAACAGCATTCTGCGCGAGCTAGAGCAGGCCTCCCAAGGTGCCTTTGCCGAACTTGACGCCCCGGTTTACAAATCCACCGCGCTAATCCGCGAGTTAATGGATCACGACACCATTGAGCAAGTCGTCGCGGGGATTTTAGCGGTAGACACCGACGACAAATGGTTCAGCAAGGCGCAGAAAACCTTAGCTCACGGTAGCTCTGTCTCCATCAAGTTGATTGATGAGCAGTTAAAGCGCGCCAAGCACATGTCGCTTGCGGAAGTGTTTCAGTCGGAGTTGGCGCTTTCCGTGCAGTGCTGCCGCCACCGTGAATTCCCAGAAGGGGTGCGCGCCTTGTTGGTAGATAAAGATGGCCAGCCAGCCTGGACGTACCCGGATGTCGCTTCCGTAGAGCCCTCGTTTATTGATGGCCTGCTAGCGTCACCCTGGGAGGAGAGCCCCCTCGCGGATCTTCGCTAACGCATTTTCGACCACTCTCTAATAAGGACAACAATGATGACCACCGTCGCGTTTATCGGTTTAGGCAACATGGGCGGCCCCATGGCGGCCAACTTAGCAAAAGCGGGCTTTCAAGTGCGCGCCTTTGACCTTTCTGACCAGGCCCTGGAAACCGCCAAGTCTCACGGTTGCGACGTGGCGGCATCTGCCAAGGACGCCGCCACCGATGCAGACTTTATTATTTCCATGCTTCCCGCGGGTAAGCACGTACGCGGGCTGTACGTAGATGGCGATACGCCGCTGTTTGATGTGATCAAACAGAGCGCCTTAGTAATCGACTGTTCCACCATCGACGCTGATACCGCCCGTAGCGTGGCCGCAGCGGGTGCTGAAAAAGGCATTGGCTTTGTGGATGCGCCGGTATCCGGTGGGGTGGGCGGCGCCCAAGCAGGTACCCTGACGTTTATTGTTGGCGGTAGTGAAGCTCAGTTTGAGCAGGCCAAACCCGTACTAGACGTAATGGGTAAAAATATTTTCCACGCCGGTGACCACGGTGCGGGGCAGGTGGCTAAGGTGTGCAACAACATGCTGCTATCTATCTTGATGGCAGGCACCTGTGAAGCGATCAACATGGGCGTAAAAAATGGCCTGGACCCAGCGGTGCTTTCCGAGATTATGAAGCAAAGCTCCGGCGGTAACTGGGCGCTGAACGTTTACAACCCTTACCCCGGCGTGATGGAAAACGCCCCGGCCTCTAAGGGCTACCAGGGTGGCTTCCAGGTTGACCTGATGATTAAAGACCTGGGCCTTGCGATGGATGTTAGCCAGCAGAGCGCCTCCCCCGTTCCCATGGGGTCTGCTGCCCGCTCGCTGTTTACCCTGCACAAAGCAGGCGGTAACGGAAACCTAGATTTCTCAAGCCTGCTGACGTTTTATCAGGATAAAAACAGCGCCTAAGTGTTGTAGCGCGTGATTAAGCGTAAGCGAGAGGGCGGCCTATGCCGCCCCTTGTTATAGGGGGCAAGGGCGGGCAAACTCAATCTCTTTATTATGCTCAAAAAGGGACTTCGATGATTACGCTTTGGGGCCGCAACAACTCTACCAATGTTAAAAAAGTTCTTTGGGTATTAGAAACCCTGGAACTGCCTTACGAGCAAATTCCAGCAGGGCGGGAGCATGGGGTTAATAACACAGCCGAATACTTGGCGATGAACCCCAACGGGCTGGTGCCGCTGTTAAAAGACGACGCCACCCACACCGTACTCTGGGAGTCCAACGCCATTATTCGCTACCTAGCCGCCCAGTATGGCCAAGGGTCGCTGTGGATTGACGAACCCGCCAAGCGTGCCCAAATGGAAAAGTGGATGGACTGGTCAACCAGTGCGCTCACACCGCCACACCGTGCACTCTTGCTGGGCTATGTAAGAACCCCCGCAGAGCAGCGCGACACCGCCAGCCTAGAACCCACCATTGCTACCTGTGAAAAACTATTTGCCCAGCTGGACAAAACCCTTGCTGATCAGCCCTGGTTCTCCGGCGACGCGTTTGGCTTGGGCGATATCGCCATTGCACCGTTTGTTTATAACCTGCGCAACAGCGGCATAACCTGGCAACCCCGCCCGCGCCTAGAGCGCTGGGCCGAACAGCTTGCCGAGCTACCCGCCTACCGCAAGGTAGTGATGATTCCCGTCTCATAAGAGCCACGCGCCGCGTTGATGACGGATTTAACAGCGTGATGTGACCACTACTTGTAGCGCGAGGTAACGCGTAGCGAGCGCAGCAAGAAACGAGGCACCCGCGAAAGGGCGGCGCAGCCGCCCCACGCTAAAAGCGTGCTTCTAACATCGCTAGCTCATCATCAAGCGCTTGCAATACCTCACACCGCAACCCATGGCGTTGGGCGCTTTCAATCAATGGCCCCAAAATCGCCCCGCGCTCGGTGGGGCGTTTGGCCTCAACGTCCTGCAGCATCGATGCCTTGTTGTTCGCGGTGTTCTCCACTACCTGCCACACCAACGCCAACCAGGCTTCCTTACCTTGCCCACCCGTGGGCGGCTGAATGCCTTCTGCCTGCAAGATCGCTGCAACTTCCCCTGTTACCGCTGCCACGCGGCCTGCGTAGGCTGTCTCCCGCAATTCGCCGTTACGCACCCCATGCAGCGCGACCAGCGGGTTAATCGCTGCATTCACCGCTAGCTTCTGCCACAGGCGTTGGCGAATATCGTCTACCGGCGTAGCGGTAAAGCCTGCCTCACCTAATGTCTGCGCGAGTGTTGCCGACAGCACACCGTGTTGGTTATTCAGGTCGCCAATAAATGTCGGCCCACGCCCCGCGTGTACCACGCCCTCATCCCCCGTTAGGTAGGCGCCTTGGGTAGTAGTGGCACACAGCACTGGCCCCGGCCACGCCTGGGTAATGCGCGGCTGTGCTAAAAAGCCGTTTTGCCACAGCACTAGAGGCGTAGCAGGGGGGATAACGCGTGAAAGGCTTTCAAGCGCCGCCTCAGCCGCCATGGCCTTGGTGGTGATATGCACAAAACCAGGCGGTTCATGTGTGTTAGAAGCCAACTGATCAACCGTAAGCACATTAAGGCGCTGCGAGTGTTGTTCGCCTTCGGGTGTGGTAAGCACTTGCTGCTCAGGCAGCGCCCGGCGGCTAATCAAAGCAACCTCGGTAAGCGGTGCAAGCGAATGGGCCAGCAAGCGGCCAATGGCGCCGGGGCCAAGTATCCAGTGGGTAGTCATTGTTGGGTCTTTAATCAGCAGCGAGAGTGCTGGCTAGCTTACCGTGTTCGCCACCAGGAAATGAAGGCGAGGGTAACAATGCCCAGAGGAGCGGCTAATAGATAGTGACGAAACTAAGCATAATCTGCTAGCGTTAAGGCTAAGCATATTTTGTGAAGGTTGATGAGTTTTCAGGGCAAAAAGGCATGGCAGATACGCATGGCAAACGTAGAGGCAACGAAGTGCTATGCAGTATGAATAGGGATTTTCAGCCAGGAATGCCCGTTTTTCTGGCACGCCCAATGGGGTGCGTGCTCAATTTTGTTGAAGTTTTTTTTAAAAATGCTTTAAAACAATAAGTTGAGAGAGGTGTGCGTATGTTTATACGCATTTCGTAAAGACGATCAAGAATGATAACGCGCATGCGCATTTTTCTAGCGAGCTTTAGAATGAAGTTGATGATTTTTCCCTTTTCTATCAATGGATTGAAAGGCATTGGTAGGGTTGAGTTTTCCAGGGAAATACGCACGCGCATTAATAAACTGTTAACACTCTCCCACAGGAAGAGCCGAAATAGAATAGGGATAGAGAATGAAGCTGGATAGTGTAAAAATAAAAAATTTCCGCTGTTACAAGGATGAAATATCGATACCTTTCTCCGATTTGACGGCGCTCGTTGCTAAAAATGACATAGGGAAATCTTCAGTGCTTGAGGCTCTGGATGCTTTCTTTAATTCCGAAAAGCTAGAGCCTGGTGACCGCTCTGCCGGGTTGAGGAACTCTGACGATATAGAAATAACTTGTATCTTCAAGGAGATCCCAGAGCAGCTAATTATAGATACAGATAATCTTATATCGCCTGCAAATGAATACCTATTAAACCCCGATGGGAAGCTTGAAATAAAAAAAGTATTCTCTGGTGCCTCCCCAAAGTGCGAACAAATTTTCATACGAGCAGTTCACCCAACAGCTGAAAATTTCAATGATCTATTTTCTTTGACCATAGCGCAGCTTAGGGCAAGAGCTAGAGAACTTGGTGTTGATTTAGAGGGCGTAAACGAAACTATTAAATCAGCTCTCCGGCACGCAATCTGGCTAAGCACATCTGACGAACAATTAGCGAAGCAATTAATCGAATTAGAGGGTAAGTCCAAGATTTGGAAGCCGCTGCAAAATACCCTTCCTCTCTTCCAGCTCTTTAAATCTGATCGTCCAAGCTCCGACCAAGACGCTGAGGCGCAAGATCCCATTAAATTTGCAATCAAGGAAGCTCTAAAGCAAAAGGCGGCTGAACTTGACATCATAGGTGAGTATGTAAAACGCCAAGTTGAAGACGTTACCAGATTAACCATTGAAAAAATCCGAGAAATGGATCCTGAATTAGCAAGCCAGCTGAACCCGAATTTCTCAAATTTCAACTGGGGTAAGGTTTTCTCAGTGTCGCTTACCAATGAAGATCAAATACCCTTGAACAAACGAGTTAGTGGGGTTAGACGGCTTTTCTTGATCAACTTTTTTCGAGCTAAGGCTGAACAGTTGGCAAGTGAGAGAGACGTTCAAGATGTCATTTTTGCAATAGAGGAGCCTGAGACATCACAGCATCCTAACAATCAGTTGCTGCTCCTAGATGCACTGAAGGAGTTGGCACTTGAGGAAAATCATCAAGTAATTTTCACGACTCACAATCCTATTCTTGCCGGAAGAGTTGATCGTGAATCCATAAGATTTATTGAAAAAGACGAAAATGGTTCCCGAATATTGGCTGAGAACGATGATGATACTCTGCTAAGGATTAAATCGAGCCTTGGTATGTTTGCAAATCACAACATTAAGGTCTTCGTTGGAGTAGAGGGGCCTAATGATATTGAATACCTTAGCGGAATATCATGGCGTTTATCACAGGAAGACCAAAGTATTGTTGATTTAAAAGACGCAGAACAACGAGGAGAGTTGGTATATATCCCTATGGGAGGCTCGACTCTGGAGTTATGGACGAACAGGCTCGAAGGACTTCAGGTTCCCGAAGTTCACGTATTGGATAGGGATGTGCCGCCACCTGAACCAGCCAAGTATCAGGATGCAGCAGATAGGGTGAATGCACGCGGCGATAACTGTCGTTCGTTCATAACTAATAAAAGAGAAATGGAGAATTACATTCATTTTGAAGCCATAAACGAAGAGTTTGAGATACAGCTAACCGAAAACTTCTGTTCGTTCGATGATGTTCCAGTGATGGTAGCAAGAGTGGTCCATGAGGCATCGGAGTCTACAGTAGATTGGGACAACTTGGACGAGAAGAAACAAGGCAAGAAAGAGAGAAAGGCCAAAAAACGGTTGAATCGAGGTGGTGTATCCAATATGACAATGGCGCGCCTTCATAGTGCAGACCCGGACGGTGAAGTATTAACCTGGCTAAGGGAAATAAGCAGACATCTTCGCTGAATGTGTTAACAAGTGAATCAAGCTGACCGTTTTGCGCTGGCGCTCCAAACGGCAGCTTATTCAAGGCGTTATGTTTTTCCGGAGTGATTTCGTGCAATCTGAAAGGGATGTTTCAGTAAAAGAGATGCAGGAGGTGGATCTAGAGGCAGCAGCCGAGGTCCACAGACTTGCATTCATCAGACAGCAGCATTCATTGGAGTGGTTGGAGAGTAATTTAAAGGCCACCCCCAAGATATTCTGTTATGTGGCTTATGCGAATGAATTTTGTATTGGCTATATCATCTGGTCTCAGAAAGCTGGGTTTAGGCCGAGCGCAGTAATCGAGCTTGAGCAGATTGCTGTATCTCCAAGCTTTCAAGGGCGGGGTATTGGAAAAATACTTATCACCCGAACGTTACCGGAGGTCGCCGTCAAGTTGCGGGGACAAGGATCGGTTTTGAAGCACATTATGGTCACGACACGAGCTGATAATCATGCGCAGCGCCTATATAGAAACGTACTTGGCGCTGAAGTAGAGGCTACCCTATCTAACCTCTACTCAGCAGACGAAGTAATAATGGTTGCGCGGAACGTCAAAACATAACAAGTGGCTGTTGGCGGACGCACCTACGCTGCGCTCCGGCACGCCGCAAAGCCAAACGTTAAACGTAAAGCCTACATAAGGAGCTAAAATGGGATTTTGGGATATAGCGGGAAAGGTCGCGAAAGGTTTGGGAAATGCTGCAAAGGCTGCTGCTGTGCAGGCGCAGGAGAAGCAGTATCAGCAAAACAAAAATGCCGTTATTGGGGGGAAAACGATTTCTCAGTGGGAAGGTGGCTGGAAGTCAATTGGCACTTTGTCTGACTCCAATTTAACTCCATACAACAAATCAGTGGGCCTATATCGCGCTTGGCTTAATGGTCAAGTGGTATATATTGGTAGGGCTGTTGAGTTTTCTAATGGTGGTTTTAGAAAACGTTTGAGCGATTACCGGAGACAAAGTGATAGCGCGAGAAAGCACGGCTCTGGCCAAAAAATGAACGCACATAATGATCAATTGGATATAGATATATTGGTTACTGGTGACGATGCCAAAGCAGCAGAAGTTGCAAAAAAACTGGAAATATTGTTGGTTGGTAAGTACAAGCCAAAATGGAATAAGCAGTTGATATAAGCGTTTAACAAAGCCTTCCAGCGGACAAGCCGCTGAATGCGGCGTTAGATTTTTAGGAGAAAACTTTGCTCTGGTCTAGGTATCAATGGAAGGCACTTGAAATACTGGCAGCCAAATTTGAGCTTGAGCCCCGATATGAGCTTAGGCATCGTTACCCTTATCACGCATATGATCTTCTCGAAGATTTAGAAAGGAAACTTGAGGGCCTACTTGCTGAGCGGGGTGAAGAACACTTCTACCAAATTGACAAAGAGGTATCGTGGGCGGTTCGTAGGCTCACCTACAGTGAGCTTTCTTCCTTGAGCTATGGCATTGACTACAATTTAGAGTTAAGAACTGAAAAAGAGCTCGTATCCGAAGATAATTATCCTTTCGTTTTTTATTGCCTAGTGGCGCTTCCCAAGATCAGAGATGAAGGATTGGTAAAAGAAAATCACGGTATGGGTTACCACATACACTATGTTGTTGTGGAAAATAAAAAACAAAAAAGAACCAGCATTGTCTTCACTTTCAATCCTTCTGAAATCACGCAGTCCCAACACATACTTTATTGGGAGCATCATGGTTCTGGGCTGAAGAGAGTTCCGGAACGGTTTGGGAATCGAAGACGCAATGCAATTTATGATACTTCTTGTGGCTTTCTATCAAAAATATCCAAACAAGAATTTCGTGCACCAGTTAGTGCGGCAAATGTTCTATGGCCGCACAAAATCTAACAAGGCCATTAAGGTTGTTCCGGGCCGATGGCCCTCCACCGGACGCCCTTGTCAGGGCGCCGCTTATGGCTGGCGTTGGGCGTAAAGGGAGTAAATTTTGAACGAAACATTTTTAGCCCTCCAAAAAGAAGTTCTCTTTACAAAGGAGGTTTTAGGGGCTGGCGCGACACAAATACGCAAGGCTAACTACGCCAACAAAGGAATTTACTTTCAAGCGTTCACAAGCCTGGCAACAGGATTAGAACGGATCGGAAAGCTCTGCTTAATGCTTGACTACTACGCCAGTAATGGTGGTGCGTTCCCCGATTTTAAGTACCTCAAAAACGAAATAGGCCACGATATAGAGTTGTTGTATGAAAGGTCGCTGGAAGTAGCTGCGAGGCGTGGTGTCAATTTCTCGTTTTTAACCGACCTTGAGGGCGGGGTTCACAAAGAGATTCTCAGGGTTCTGTCAGCTTTTGCCAAGAGTGATCGATATTCAAACATAAACCTCTTAGTTAATAGCAAGCAGCAGGGAGACCCCGTGGCGTCGTGGGTGGAATCAGTCGATCTCCCGCTATTTGAGCGAAGGGTCACTGAACGCAAAAAGGAAAAGATAGCTCGCAATGCAAGGGCGATCGCTGAACTAACCAGTAGCTTCATTCATGTACAACACACGTCAGAAACTGGGCAGGAAGTAACAGACGTTGAGCAAGGCAGCCTTTTGACTGGAATTCAACAAGCCGTGGCGCCATACAGGCAGCTCTACGTCATTCATGTCATAAGGTTTTGGTGTGAGCTGCTTTGGTCTCTTCAATACACTGCAATGGAACTTGGAAAGCCTGATATTCCTTTCTTCAGCGAGATTATTGCACCATTTCTGAATGATGACTCATATATCCGAACGCGGAAGACGTGGGACACTTTCTAGCTTCGGCGATTAAGTCCCAACAAGTCGCTGTTGTCGGACAATTTTTCCACCGCTTCGCGGCTACAAAATTGCCGCAAAGCTTTGCGTTATGTTTATAGGTAGATAATGGACGACATAGAAAAGCTGCTGAAGCGCATTGAGAAAATGACTGCTCCTATCAGGGAAGTGGAGCGGACGATCAATAGGGTCATTCCGCCCTACATTAAGCAGCTCAACCAAAGTGTCCTTCCTGTCATTCAGCAGCCCGGAAATGTCTCTTCGTCTGTCCAAGGTTCTTGGGCGTACCGCTGAGAGCTGGTTGGCGATGCAAGATATGTATGATCTCTGGGTGGCCCGCAGCACGGTTAATCTGGACGGTATTGAGCCCCTGGATTTCGAAGCCGCTTAACCAGTGGCAGCACGGTGACCGCTTTTTCGCTGCGTCGCGGCTCCGAAACAGTACGTGTGCCAAGTGTTACACGATCAAGAACAATGGAGGGCTGGATGCATAAAGGCAGTTGTCTTTGCGGACGCGTCCGCTACGAGTACAGCGGTGGCATTGATGAGGTGTCCATGTGCCACTGCAAACAGTGCCAGAAGGCGCAGGGCAGCGCTTTTGTGGCCGTTGCTCCTATCCTGTCAGAAGGGTTCCGTATTACCGAAGGCGCATCCTATTTAAAGGAGTATCGCGCCAGCCCCAATAAGTCGCGGGTGTTTTGCGCAGAGTGTGGCAGTCCACTGTACAGCGCGAGAGATGACCGTCCTGAGGTGAAACGGTTACGGCTTGGCACGCTGGATACCCCCGTGCTGCCAGGTAAGCGTTACCACGCATGGGTATCCTCGAAAGCGGCTTGGTTTGAGCTGGCAGATGACTTGCCAGCATTCACTGAGCTTCCGACGTCATAGTGCAAGGCCATACATCTGCACTACAACCGTGCCGATTAAGCAGCGTCTTCCTCTTTAAACAATACAGCGGGGCTGTGAGTAGCCCCGCTGATGCCATGGCCGAAATACCTACCTACGAGGGTTCGACCTTGGCTTGGTCGCGGGCAAGCTCTTCTTGTTTGGTTAGCTTGCGATAAAGTACCGCTACTGCGCTGGAGTTCAGGACGATAAACAGCGAGTACATGACGGGTATCAGTAGAATTAACTGCTGTGTTTCGCCGCTAAAGGTCATGATCACGATTAACGCGGCCAGCGGGCCGTTCTGAATCCCCGTTTCAAGAGACACCGTGCGGGCTTTTTGTGGGTTGAGCTTAAGCACGCGGGAGAATAGGTAACCGAACAGGAAACCCACTAAACCCAGCAGAACCACCGCCGCATATACCTGCCAGCTGGTTTCCATCAGCAAGCGCCAGTTGCGCGGCGCCCACGTCACCACCAGAAACACAATCACGATGGCACCCAATACGCCGCCTACCAGCTCGATCACGGCGCCAATATTGGCATTTTTGCGCCGTATCCACATGCCTAGCAGCGTCGGAATCAGCAGCACAAAGAGCAGGCGGGCAATTTGGTCAGGGGGAATACGGAAGGCGTCATCAATCCCTTGGGTGTAAAACGCCATCCACAGCGGTACCAGGATAAAGCCCGCCAGCGTGGAGCAGATGGTCATCATGATGCTGAGGCTGAGCAAGCTTCGCGAGAAATAGGCAAAAATATTGGAGGTGGTGCCGCCGGGCATGCAGCCCATCAGCACTAGCCCAACCGTCTGTTCAACCGAGAGATTGAGAAGGCGCGCCAGGGCAAAGGCAATAAACGGCATCAGCAAATATTGCGATGAGAAGCCAACCCCTATGGCCTGGGGGTGGCGCATGGAGAGCTTGAAGTCCTTAAAGGTGAGTGATGCCCCCATGCCGAACATAATGATCACCATCATGATCGACAGTAAACTCTCTTCCAGTGAACTCAGCATAGTAGTGTTCTCAACATAGTAGTGTACTCAACATAGTGCTGTAACTCCGTTACCGGCCGCTGTTGTTAACCGGTTATTATTGTTACCCGGTTATTGTTGTTTAGCCTCAGCGCGGTTGCCCTGAACACTGGCGCGAACCTCTTTGCGCAGCACCTTCCCGACAGGCGTTTTTGGTAGTTCATCCCAAAACACGACTTTTTTGGGCACTTTGTAGGCAGCTAGCTCTGTTTTGCAGTGCCGGATGATGTCCTTGCCACTCAGCCCCTGTTCACGCAGCACCACGTAGGCGTGTACCGCTTCACCGGTTTGGTCGTCGGGGATACCAATCACCGCAGACTCTTGCACTTGGGGTAAGCGCGCAATGCTGTCTTCAACCTCGTTGGGGTAGACGTTAAACCCGCTGACCAGAATCATGTCCTTCTTGCGGTCGACAATTTGGAAATGCCCATCTTCCGACATGGTTCCAATATCGCCGGTGTAGAGCCAGCCATCTTTCAAGGTTTTGGCCGTCTCTTCAGGATTGTTCCAGTAGCCTTTCATGATTTGCGGGCCGCGGGCGATAATCTCGCCGGTTTCTCCCTGTGGCACGGTGATGCCCTGTTCATCGACGATGCGCACCTGGGTAAACGGTGCAGGGATGCCGATGCTGTTAGCGCGCTCGTGTCCAATGGGGTTGAAGCAGATAACCGGTGAGCTTTCCGTCAGGCCGTAGCCTTCCGCTATGGGCGTGCCCACTACGCTGCGCCAGCGCTCAGCAACAGATTTATGCAGTGCAGTGCCGCCCGCCATCGCCACTTTCATGCTTTTAGGCGGGTACACCGTGAACCACTCTTCATTTAGCAGGGCGTTGAATAGCGTGTTAACCCCCGATATCCAGGAGATCGGGTAGTTATCAAAGGCCCGCTGGCAGTTTTGAATAGGGCGAGGGCTGGGCACTAGAACGTTGTGCGCGCCTTTGCTGTAAAACGCGAGCAGGTTCACTGTAAACGCGAAGATATGATAAATGGGTAGCGCGGTGAGAACGCACTCTTTGCCAGCTTCGATATGGCTACCAACCACTAAATCCACCTGTTCTAAGTTGCTCAACAGGTTGCCGTGGGCAAGCTCAGCCCCTTTGCTGACGCCGGTGGTGCCTCCGGTATATTGCAACAGCGCGGTGTCTTCGCGGGTTATGTTCTGCCAGTACCTCGCCACATCAATACGTTGTTTGGTTTGGGCGGCTTGGCCTGTTTGAATGGCGTGCGTGAGCTGAACAGCATGTAAAGAGTGCTTGGGGATGGCCCTGTTCCAGTACTTCAGCACGGCATCCAATACCGTGCGAACCACCGGCGAAAACCATTGTGAGAGTGAGGCCAGCACCACGTGCTTAATCTGGGTGTTGGGGAGCACATCTTCTAGTTTATCGGCGAACATATCCATGATCACCAGCGCCTGCACGCCAGCGTCGTTGAACTGGTGCTCCATTTCCCGGCGCGTGTAGAGCGGGTTGACGTTCACCAGTACACAGCCCGCTTTTAGAATGCCAAAAATGGCCACGGGCAGGGCTAAACAGTTGGGCATTTGCACCGCCACGCGGTCGCCTTTGGCAAGGCCTAAGGTCTCGCGTAGGTAAACCGCAAAGGCATCGGAGAGCTCATCTGCTTGCCGGTACGTGAGCGTTCCATTCATACCGTTGGGCATGCAGGTTGTGAAGGCGGTATGAGTGCCAAACTGCTTGGCCGCCGCGACGATCATTGCGGGAATATTCGCAAAGCGTTGCTGCTGCGCTTGGTCCTTAATCGCGTCATTAGTGGTGCCATAAAGATGTGCCCACGGCGCGCTGTCATAGACGTGATCATTTGACATGCACATTCTCTTAGTTGTGGCCTTTTGACGGAGTGGCCGTTGTTTTTATTAGCTGCCTACACGCTTATTTCACGCATTGGCACTTCTATGGAATAACGCAGCCACTAAGTTTAAGTCAACCGTTTTAATTTTATGATCTGAATAGGTGAGGCGTTTAAAAAGGTGGCTATCAAAAGCGGGGGAGAACACGAAAGAAGTTAGATGCTAAGCAATAGGTCGTCGAGAAGATCAAAGCCAGCATTCGAGCGAAGGTGCAGCACCCGTTCCTATACCTCAAGCAAGCCTTGGGTGATAAGGCTTGCTATCGTGGGCTTGCGAAGTGGGTCGAGGGTTTCGGTGATGTGCACCTGGCGTTGATTTTTGTGATTTAAAAGCAATGCGGGAAGCTTGGTAGTCGCGTTGTCAGCCCTTAAGTGGGCGGCTCCCACAGCAGTTGCCTATGTCACTTTATCTCCCAGCGTATGCTCCACCCAGAGCTTTTGAACCGTGATCATCGCCACGATGGCGAGCGGTGCGGCGAGTATGAGCCCAGCCGCCCCGAAGATGAGGCCGAGGAGTACTTGTACGGTGATTAGCAGGGCAGGGGCGAGTTCGACCGCCTTGTGTTGAATCATAGGCACCAAGACGTTTCCCTCAATGTTTTGAATCACGATGTAACCCACCAGCACGATCAAACCTGTCTGCATCCCTTCTGTGAATCCCACCGCCACGATGGGCACTGCCGCAATAAGTGGGCCGATGAACGGGATGAAAGTAAGCAGCGCCGTTAAGACCCCGAGCGCAAACCAGAGCTCGATGCCGAGCAGGAAGAGCCCTAGCCCAACCGTGACCCCAAGGAGCGCCATTGACACGAGTTGCCCTAGAAACCACCAGCGCAGGGCATGGGCTAGCGAGGATAGTGTGTCTTCTGCTAGGGGCCGGCTGTTGGGTGGCACGAGGCGCACCGCTCCCCGCCGGTAAAGCGCCGGTTTTGCTGCCAAGAAAAGTGTCAGTATGACAAGGATGATGAGGCTCGTTAAGGCGCCGAACGCCGTCATGACATGCCCGGCTATTTCGCCCGCTGCATCGGCAAGGTCGCCGTTCTCGGCGTTCATCTCCTCCATTATGTTTATGTCGGTGTGCTCAGTGAGCCAGGCCTGCACTTTCTCCCCAAAATCGACCACTGTCTCGCCTAGTTCCCGAAACTGCTGCACGAGGCTTGCCGCCGTAAGCCCCAATGAACCGATGAGGATCGCTGCGATGCCAGTCGCAACGCCGACGAGCGCCCACCCGCGAGAGAAAGGCAGCTTCCTTGCGATTGCCCGCGCGAGCCCGTCGAGACCGACCGCAAGCAGAACGGCCGCAAACACAAGAAGGAGTACCTCCCCGAGTAGGTAGCCGATCAACATAAGTCCTGCTGTCAGGAGTATCGTGTCGGTTCTGAACAAGCGTTTTGATTCCATGCGGTTCTCTCTCCATTGTCGCCTCTACACAAGATACAACAATATGAAGAGTCGCACCGACGGACCATGAACACGTCATGCGTTAGGGCAAGGGTTGTTTTTTCATAATGACGTTAACACCCTGGCATAAAGCGCGGTGTCTTCCTGATAGCATTTGCAAGAGGCTTCGATTAGGCCCGACCGGTTAAGCACATCAATTTCGCCGCGTTGATAACCAATCAGCCCACGGGTTTGCAGGGCTATTGCGGCAAGCGTAACGCCTGCCCGACGAACGCCTAACATCATGGCTAGAAATTCATGGGTTAAATACAGTTGATCAGAACTCGCGCGATCTTGTGTCATCAGTAGCCAGCGGGCGAGACGCGCCTCAATCTCGTGAAAGTGATTACAAGCGGCCGTTTTCGCCAGTTGGTTCATCACGACATAGACATACCCTCTCATCCGCTTATTCAGTACCGGGCACTTCTCAAGTAGCTTTCTGAAGCGGACGGCACTGATGCGCAGGGCAGACCCCGCACCTTGTACAAGCGAGAGCAGCGGCGTGTCTTCAACGCCAAGCACTACTGAGGTGCCCAGCATGCCTTCTCGGCCTGCCATAGTGACTTCTAAGCGGTCGTCAGTGTCGACGACGGCAATGAGTGAAATAAAGCAGTCAATAGGGAAATAAACGTAGGTGACTGGATCGCCGGGCTGGAGCAGTACCTCGTTAAAAGCAAGCTCCACAGTTTCGCAGTCAGCCATTACCGCATTACGCTCAGCGTCTGGTAGCGCGGTAAGTAGGTGATTGGTCGTGGGAACTTGCAACGTAATCGTCATGCGCCTCTCCGGTCATAAAAAACAGGCAAACGGCACCATGAGGTAATCAACACTTCGATGCTGGCTGCAGGTTACCGTTAGATAAATAGCTAACGATAGTTATGTATGTTGGCACTGGCTCAACCATGCGTCAGCGCGCTAGCGCACATAACTTGCTAATAATTTTCGCGATTATGTTTGCTGCCTCGGTTTAGGCGCACCGATTACGTTCCTGGCTGCGCCTGGCTGAATCAAGCGCTTTCCTCCATATTTTAACAACGGGTCAATTGACGGCCTGCTGGCGTGCATCCGTGAGCTTCCATGTTGGCAATATCACTTAAGCGAGAAAGTTTCACTGGTCTGACGGGACATCACGTGCACAAAGCCTAGCAATCCCAAGCGATTAAACGCTTCACAGAGCCAAACGAGAAGGAACTTACGATGGCGACAAAACCTAACGGTAATGGCAGCGGTAATAAGCGCACTGGTGCCAATGCATCACTCAATTCTGTTTCATGCGGGGCCGAACAGCTGTTATTGGCGGCACTGGAACGCGGCAGCCACTGCCTTGAAACAGGGCGTTTTCTCATCAGTTATCGAGAGGGAATGTTAGAAGAGGGCATCAAAACGCTGAAAGACCGGAAATTTCGAGTCGCCGATGCCCGTGACTTTGCAGGCCAAGCGGTCAGCCTGGAAGACGCCGGGGATGCTGAGGTAATGGTTTTTCCTGAGATTGGTGTCGCGCTGGTGGGCGGCGATGCCTTGCAGCAGCATGGGGTGAGCGTGAACGATGCTGTTTTAACGGAAGGGCCGATAGAAATTATTGAGCCTGAATATTTTGCCTTCTCAGAAAACTCGGAGTACCTGCGGGGCTTCTTGCGGGCAGCGAGCACTATTGCTCACGATCTTGGCGCTGATATGGGGATTGGTGAGACTGAAGAGGGGCTTCGTGATGAAGTGCTAGGGGCGACCTGGGGCTTGGCACGGTGCAAGGTTCCACAAAGTCGCTGGAGCGGTGCTGGCATTAAGGTGGCCGTGCTTGATACGGGAATGGATTGTGGGCATCCCGACTTTACCGACAGGCCGTTTGACTGCCGATCATTCGTAGGGCAGCCGGTACAAGATATCAATGGGCACGGGACCCACTGTATTGGCACCGCTTGTGGGCCAAGGGCTTCTGCTGGGAGTACGCCTGGCTATGGCGTCGCTTTCGATGCGCAGGTTTTCGTTGGGAAAGTGCTTACAAATTCGGGTAGCAGCACCGGCGCAGGCGTGCTGGCAGGGATGAATTGGGCGATTGCCAACCGATGCGAGGTTATCTCGATGTCGTTGGGTAGCCAAAGCCCAGCGCAGGTAGCCTACACCCACGCGGGTGCGGCGGCGCTTCGTAATGAGTGCCTGATTATTGCCGCCGCGGGTAATGCGTCGATGAAAACGGGGGCGCCTGCCAATTCGCCTACTATTATGTCGGTGGCATCGCTTGACCCGAACTTAAGGCCCTCCAGCTTTTCAAACGTTGGGAAGGTCGATATTGCGGCACCAGGGCGCGATGTGTTCTCGTCATGGCCCCGGCCGATTAATTTCAAGACGATTAGCGGTACCAGCATGGCAGCACCACACGTTGCGGGTTGCGCTGCGCTTTGGGCTGAGTCCGACTCCTCGCTGCGTGGAATGAACCTTTGGAGACGACTGCTGGCTTCAGCGCAGCGCCTGCCATTTCCCGACGACCGGGTAGGGGCGGGGTTGGTGCAAGCGCCCTAAACTGAGCTAATTATCGGTGGGCAGCTGTCGTGTTCGTTAGTTTTCAAGGTAATGCTCAACGTACGAACGCCGGAGAGAGGATTAATGCAAGGTATAGAGCTATGGATTATTACGATTTCAAGCGATCAATCGATCAAGGAAATCGCCACGCGTCTTAGCGCAGAAGGCCTAACCATTAGGGATGTACTTGAGGATATTGGCTGCATAACCGGATCAGCAGATATAGCCACGGCGGATCGGTTAAAGAAGATTGAGGGCGTCGTGGATATTGCACCCGATATGCAGATCGAGATTGGGCCGCCAAACGCTGGAGAGACCTGGTAAGCCCAATGATTCGCGCAAGGAAACGCTGTCAGCATCTCATAAAACACGCCATTTATTATCTAGTTACCCAGGGTGAGCGCCCATGTCCCCTCAGTTGTTGCTCCTGCTAGCCGATGCCATTTTGTTCATCCACGTGCTGTTTGTGGCGTTTGTGGTGCTTGGCTTGGTGGCCATCTATGCGGGCTATTTGCTTGGTTGGCGGTGGGTGCGCAACCCTTTCTTCCGTATTACGCATCTATGCGCCATTGTCTATGTGGTCGTGCAATCCTGGTTAGGCATGGTGTGTCCGTTGACGATTTGGGAGATGGCGCTGCGGGCCAAGGCGGGCGTAGACACCTACGGAGGCTCCTTCATTCAGCACTGGCTACATAACCTGTTGTATTTCACCGCGCCGGAGTGGGTGTTTATGCTGGTGTACACCCTCTTTGGTAGCTTAGTGGTGGCGAGCTGGTTTGTTGTGCGGCCCCGTCCACGCCCACGCTATCGCTAATACGTTTAAATCGCTTAAGTGCTACTATTTTTGCTAATGGATGAAGCACGACTTTCTGCTCCATCGCTCTCTGCTCCCAACGAAGGAAGGATCATGACGATTACGCTCATCATTATTTTGGCGATTCTCGCGGCTGTTGTTTTCTATGTCGTTGCCATTTACAACCGCCTTGTGTCATTGCGAAACCGATTCCAGAACGCCTTTGCTCAGATTGAAGTGCAGCTAAAGCGCCGCCACGACTTGATTCCTAATCTGGTGGAGACGGCAAAGGGCTATCTCAGCCATGAGCGGGAAACGCTTCAGGCGGTCATTGAGGCGCGTAATACGGCCTCGGCGGGCTTGAAAGCGGCCGCTGCAAACCCAGGTAGCGCCAAGGCGATTGCCGATTTAGGCGGCGCTGAAGGCGCGCTGACACAAGCAATGGGCCGGCTTAATGTGGTGATGGAAGCCTACCCAGATTTAAAAGCCTCGCAGAACATGCAGCAGCTCTCTGAAGAGCTCACCAGCACTGAAAACAAAGTGGCGTTTTCGCGCCAAGCATTTAATGATTCAGTGATGCACTACAACACCTACAAGCAGAGTTTCCCCCAGGTGGCGGTGGCCGGTATGTTCGGCCATGGCGAAGATGCTGCGTTGCTAGAGTTTGAAGACAGCGCCCAAATTCAGGTGGCGCCTAAGGTGTCGTTCTAAGTAACCGCGGAGTGAATAGGGCTAATGGATTTTTTTACTGCACAGGATCACGCCCGACGCAAAACCGGGCACTTGGTTGTTTTACTCATACTGGCCGTGCTCGCCCTGATTATTGTCACCACGCTGGTCGTTGTCCTTACGCTGCATTTTATGGGGGGAGAGCAATCCGCTGCCCAAACAGACCTCTCGGTTGACGGGGTAATGTCCACTTTATCCATCGAGCTTGTGGCGGGTGTAGCAGCGGCGGTGATTGTTGTTGTGGTGCTAGGTGGGTTATTCAAGCAGCACCAATTAAGCCGTGGCGGCCGGGCAGTGGCGGAAGCGCTAGGTGGGCGCGAGATCAATCTAAATACTCGCGATGCTGACGAGCGCCGAATCCTCAATGTGGTGGAAGAGATGGCCATTGCCTCGGGAACGCCGGTGCCCTTGGTTTATGTGTTAGAGGAGGAGGGCATTAATGCCTTTGCAGCAGGCTATCGACCCAGCAATGCGGTGATAGGTATTACCCGTGGGGCAATTCGCAGCTTAAATCGAGACGAGCTGCAAGGCGTGGTTGCCCATGAGTTCAGCCATATTCTGCACGGTGACATGCGGCTGAATATTCGCCTAGTAAGCATACTGCACGGCATCCTGTTAATTGGCCTGCTGGGCGGAACACTGCTGCGCAGCATGCGTTTTCGTCGAGTGGGGGGCAACAAGCGTGATAACTCGGCGATGGTAGTGCTGGCGCTTGGGGCCTCGCTAATGCTGATCGGTTACGCGGGCACCTTTTTTGGAAATTTGATCAAATCAGCGGTCAGCCGGCAGCGGGAATATTTGGCTGATGCCTCCGCCGTGCAATTTACCCGTAATCCCAAAGGTATCGGTAATGCACTGGTGAAGATTGGCGCACATGCGCAAGGATCTAACCTGCAAGCGTCCCATACGGCAGAGTTCAGCCATCTACTATTCAGCCAGGGGATTCGGTCAGGGTTTACGCAAATGATGGCGACTCATCCGCCACTTAACGACCGTGTCCAGCGGGTAATGCCTGATTTGGATGGCCGTTTCTAGGTCGAACCGCCCCCGCAGCAGGCCGAAAGCGACGCCTCAAACGCAGAAAGCCAAGCACGGCCGGGTGCCGGGTTTAGAGCGGGTATTCGAACAGGCATGCAGGATTCTGATATGGCCGGTGCGGGCGTCATCTCCGCTATATTAACCGGCGCTTCTGCTCAAGCCGCCATTGGCGCCATGGGGAAGCCTGATCAACGCCACCTAGCGCATGCGCAGTCAGTACTCGACGCCTTGCCAGCACCGATAAAAGAAGCTGCCCATGAGCCTTATACCGCTCGTGCGCTGATATATGCGCTGCTGCTAAGCGATGAGCAGGCGGTGCGAGAGCATCAGCTAAAGGCGTTAGAGCAAGCGGCCCTGCCCGATGTGTACCAAGCATTACTGGCGTGTGGCCCCGATGTCTCAAGGCTGGATGTACACCTGCGGTTGCCGCTGATCGAGCTGACGCTGCCCGCGTTACAGTCACTTTCCAACGAGCAGGGCCAGCACTTTCGCCTCTGTATGGAGCGGCTGATTGATGCGGATGGCAAGGTTAGCCTGTTTGAATGGACGCTCTATCAACTAGTGCTAAACAATTTGGGTGAGCAGCATGGCGGGCCTTCTAACCTCAAGTTAAGCGACCTTAAAGGGGAGTGCCAACAGCTCCTCGCGGTGCTGGCTGCCGCCGGGCAGGATGACCCCGCTGAGATTAGCGCTGCGCTGACGGCAGCGGGAAATGAGCTGCCTTTTGACTTGGCAGAGGTGGAGGGTACCAGCGACATGCAGGCACTTAGCCTCGCCGTTGAGCGTTTGCGGCGCCTGAAACCGTTGCACAAGCCAGCCTTACTGCAGGCCATGGCGCGCTGTATTGAGCACAGCGGGCGCATTTTGCCTGCTGAGGCTGAGCTATTCCGGGCAATGGCCGATATCCTCGACTGCCCCATGCCGCCGCTGCTTTCAGAATAGCGGTATCATGTGCCTGCTGGTTACGCTCGTTTTGCAGCTGAGATTTTAAGACCTGTTAATCAAACATGAGAGTATTAAATGACCGAGACAACACCCAATACACCCAACACTCTGTTCATTGAAGTGTCTGGCGCTGGTTTGCCTGAAGTGGATGGCCTTTACGTTCCGTCAGAAGCGCCTCCCGCCAAATCAGAGTCGGGTGTTGTGTCCAGTATGGGGTACTGGAACGGAAAGATGGCGTGGGATCGCGCCGATGGTAAGGCGGCAAGAAGCCCTGCTATTTCTTACTCTAATAGTTATAAATCCTGGCGCATTAGTCGTTTAGACGGCCACCTTGCCTACGAAATTACCTGTGATGATGAGTTGCCGCCTACCGACCGTGAGTGGAATGTTTATAAAATGGGAGTAGCGCCAGCGCCGAAGGTGGTACTTCACCACTACGATCCGCGGGAACCTTGCCCCGAACCCAATGTGGTTTTTGTGCTGGGCGGCCCCGGCGCTGGCAAAGGTACCATGTGTGAGCTTGCGGACATTCAGCTTGGCTGGACGCACCTTTCTACAGGTGATTTATTGCGTGAAGAGCAGGAAGCGGGCGGCCCGACAACCGATATCATTAAAGAATACATTGCTGCGGGGAAGCTGGTGCCCAATGAGATTGTTGTGCGCCTTCTCAAGGACGCCATGGAGCGAACCACCCGTACCACCGGCAAAAGAAACTTTCTGATTGATGGCTTTCCTCGCTCACTTTCCAATCTGGAAGCATGGTACGAAGTGTTTGGCAGAGAGTCGGAGCTTCCGACCATGCTGTACTTTGAGTGCCCATTTGAGGTGCTCGAACAGCGTATCTTGGGTCGTGCTAAATACTCGGGTCGCGCGGATGACAATATCGACGCGATGAAACTAAGGTTCGATACGTTCAAGGCTGAAACGCTGCCCACGGTTGAGTTGTTCAAGGGCAAGGGCAAGTGTGTTGAGATTGATACCAGCCAAGACCGCGAGGCGGTATATACGCGTCTACGAGAGCAGCTCGCCAAGCACACCGAACAGCATTTGCTAGATCAACCGTTCAAAGAGAAATCTGAAATTCTGCTTGGCTTGAGGCCATACTCCAAAAATGCGTAACCCGGTGGGCTAGGTGGGTTCTGTACGAAAAGCCGGCAACGCAGGCGGTGTTTTTTAAAGCCTAATGACCAGCGAGCCATACATATTCCTCGCTGGTCCATTGCTTGTTTACCGCGTTTTACTGTTTCCAGTGCGCTTTCTGGTCGTTGTACTTTTTCTTTTTGTATAGCTTTTCTTGGTTGCCGCCCCGCGCTTTGCGGGCGCGGCGGCTTCGCCTTGTGCCGTTTGTAGGCTTTGGCGCAGCTTGTTGGCATCGCTTTGCCGTAGCAGGGCGTGGAGGTCATCAAGCAGGGCGTGCTGAAAGGCTCCGGGGTCGTCTTGTTGCTCTGAAATAGCCCGTAGGCGCTGCTCCCATAGGGCGGTGCGCTCCGGTGTGCTTACCGCGCTGGGCAGGGCGGCGATGAGCGCGCAACCAAGCCGGGTGGCACGCAGGGCTTTTTGCTTTCGCACCAGATAGCCACGCTGTACCAGGGTTTCGATAATGCCCGCACGGGTAGCTTCAGTGCCCAGGCCATCGGTGTCGCGCAGGGTGCGGCGCACATTGGGGTCATCCACATAGCGCCCAATATTCATCATCGCTTTGATCAGGCTGGCATCAGTGAAAGGCTCCGGCGGGCGGGTTTCCTTCTCCTCAACGCCTGCGGCCACAGCTTGGCAGGTTTCGCCTTGGGTTAGCGGCGGCAGCGGTGGCGTTTCATCGCGTGTGGTGAATAGCGGCTTCCAGCCGTGGTCAAGGATGCTTTGGCCCCGGGCGCGGAAGGCTTCATCCAGCAGGGTGAATTCGGCTTTTACTTCAAAGGTACGCAGCGGCCGGTAGAACTGGGCCATCACGTTGCGCACAATTAGCCGAAACACATGGCCCTCGGTGGCGGAGAGCTGGCTAAAATCTGCCGGCTTTCCGGTAGGCGCTAGCGCGTGGTGGGCGCCCACTTGTTTATCGTTCCACGCTTTGGAGCGCAGGCTGAAGTCGGCTCCATTCAGCCACTGGCGCAGGGTGTCGTCATTCTGGCAGGCGCTGGTTAAGCTGCGCTGGGCAAGCGGAAGGTGCTCTTCGGGGAGATAGCGGCAGTCGGAACGGGGGTAGGTAATCAGCTTGTGCTGCTCGTAAAGCCGCTGGCAAATATCCAGTACCATCTGTGCGGAAAGCCCATGGCGGCGGGCGGCGTCGACTTGCAGGGCAGAAAGCGCGTAGGGCAGCGGCGGCGCTTGGCGCTTTTCTTGTTGATCGAGTGTCGTCAGCGTGCCGGTTGCGCCGGGACGTTTCGCGGCCAACGCATCAGCGGGGGTACGTTCAATCAAGCGGCCTTGATCATCCAGCGGTTCGTGCTCTTTAGGCGCCCACCAGGCGCGCAGTTGGCCTTGAGTAACCTGTAAATCGACCCATAGGGGGTAGAACGGGTGGGGTACAAAATCGCGGATGGCGTTGTCTCGGCGAACAATCAGCCCGAGTACGGGGGTTTGTACGCGCCCCACAGAAAGAACGCCGTCGTGCCCCGCTTGTCGGCCGGTTAGCGTCCAGGCGCGGGTCAGGTTAATGCCATACAGCCAGTCAGCGCGGGAGCGCGCTTGAGCAGCTTGAAACAGCGGCTGGAACTCGGCGTTGGGGCGTAGGCTCGCCAGTGCACGGCTTACCGCCGGGCGGTTGAGGTCGCTAATCAGCAGCCGCTGCACCGGGCCTCGGTACTTTACGTGCTCTATGACTTCTTGTACCAACAGCTGGCCTTCGCGGTCTGGGTCACCAGCGTGCACCACGCTGGTGGCTTGCTTAATCAGCTTACGTATGGCTGCCAACTGGCCACGTGCCTTGGGCCGGGGCATCAGTTTCCACTGTTGGGGAACAATGGGCAGTCGATCCAACCGCCACTGTTTGTCGGCGGGGTCATACGCTTCTGGTGGCGCCTGTTCCAACAGGTGGCCAAGGCACCAGGTCACCGCGGTATCGCCGCATATAATTGCGCCTTCCTGGCGTTTGGCACTGCCGGGCAGCGCTTCAGCAATGGCGCGGGCAAGGCTGGGTTTTTCGGCGATAATCAAGCGCATGCAGTCAAAGGCCTTAGCGTGTGGTGGCAAGTGATAAGGTTCGAATGGCCACTATAGTAGCAGAACCCGCAAGGCGGATATCGTGCGGCCTATGTTTGGGCCTGTTATTGCTGAGTAGCGCTGAATAATTGGCTTGATAGATAACATTGATACTTTATTCGTATAGTTTTTGTATAAATATTGCGAATTGAGTAAGCTGTGTAAAAGTATTCAACGAGGCGGTTTCCATGCGCGAGCGCGGTAGAACACGACGTTTACTAGGGTTGGGCGCCCGCACAGGCGGGGCGCTGCTAAAAACTCGCTTAGGCGGCCAGGCTGATTGGCAGGCGCTGGGTGAAGCTCTGTTTGAAGGGCTTTCTGAATTGAAAGGCCCCGCTATGAAGCTGGCGCAGATTATGTCCCAGTGGGATGACCTGTTGCCGCCTGACTTAGCCAACGAGTTGGCGCGTTTACAGCGGCAGGCAGAGCCAATGCCCTGGCCGCGTATTCGCGAAGCGCTGGTCTTGCAGTATGGCGATATTGAGACCTACTTTACCGACATCGAAGAGCGCCCCTTTGCCAGTGCCTCTAAGGGGCAGGTGCACAAAGCGGTGACATTAGCTGGCGAAACTGTGGTGTTGAAAGTGCAGTACCCAGGCTTGGCCGATGTGCTGGAAAGTGACTTAAAGCAGGTAAAGAGAATCATGAGCTTGGGCCGCTGGTTCAAAGTGCCCCAAGCGCGACTGGATGCGCTATTTGATGAGTTGGCGCAGGGCCTGCGTGAAGAGCTTGATTACCATGCAGAGGCCCAAGCGCTGGCCCGCTACCGCGAGCGCTACCAGAATAACCCGCAATTGGTGATCCCTGAGCCACTGTTTGAGCTTTCCGGCCAGCATGTGCTGGCTATGCGCTATGTGGGCGGTACACCGCTGCGCGATTTAGAGAGCGCCGACGACACTACCCGCCAAAACGTTGCGATGGCACTGGCCGACTGGATTACCGAAGAGCTATTTACCTATCAAGAGCTTCACGCCGACCCTCACGCGGGCAACTTTGCCTGTGATGACCAGGGCCGTCTGGTTATTTACGATTTAGGGGCCGTGATCCCTGTGCCTGAAGCGCGCCTAAAAGCCATGATGCAGTTACTGGATGCCACGTTAATCAAAGACCCCATGGCAATGGACGACGCGCTAATGAAAATGGGGGGCCGCCAAGGGCAGGGCGCGCCGCTGGCGCTCTATAAAGAGTCGGCTGATTGCGTGTCGCCGCTGTTCGCCCCCGGCGAGCAAGACTTTAGCGATGTACGGGTTCACCGCCGCCTGCGTGAGCTAACCCCCAAAGTGTGGGCCGCGATGGATCGCCTCCAACCCCCTGCCGATACGCTGCTGCTTTCCCGAGCGCTAAACGGCCACTACTGGAACTTGGTGCGTCTTAAAGCGCGGCTGGATATGTATAGCCGCACTGAACCGCTGCTTGAGTGGGCGCGTAAGCCCTAAGCGATTGCCGCTGCGAGAGCGCCGCCAGCCATGCTAGACTATTGCGCTTTTCAATTGGGTTTTAAAGATTAATAGTCTTGAAGACAGTGGAGACGGCAATGCTGGCGGTATGGGTCGATCAACTGCTGGGATTTGCCTCTGGGGCACTCTCGGCAATCAGGCAGCAGGAGCACTACCCCGATTTTATGACTTGGGTACGTGGCAAAGGCGCGGAGGCATTTAATGGTAATGTCGCCACCGCTCAGGCGTTAGCGCCCATTTTATGGTCACAAACACCGTTAGAGCGGTTAGATTTTGCCAGTGAACCCTTGGCCACCCCTGGCCGTAACGAGCCTTGCTGGTGCGATTCCGGTCGCAAGTATAAGCAGTGCTGCTATCGCGTTGAGTTCCCAACAGATATCCCTGAACAGATGATGTGGATGCTGTCGCTTCGCGAGTGGAAAGGAGCAACGCTAAAAGCGGCGCTTGAGAGCCAGCAGGCGCCTCCCCAGGCGCTTCTAGAAGCGGGGCTAATTGCCGCTGAGAGTGGCCAAACCGGACGTTCAATGCAGATTCTTGAGTCGCTGTTTGATGGCAGCGACTGGTCACGGCTGCCGGAGCAGGCGGAACCTGCTTTTGAAATCCTCTTGGATATCTATCAAGAGCGGGGCTTTACCCGCAAGCGTGCCGACCTGCTTGACGAGGTAATGGAGCGCGGGCCGCTGTTTTTACGCGGCGTGGCGCTTGAGCGGCTCTGCCTCATGCACTTGGACAATGACGACCTGGATAGCGCCCGTGGTGCCTTTGTGAAAGCCCAGCAGGCGCTACCAGATTCCCCCACGCTTGCCTACATCGAAGCGATGCTGCTGTTGCATGAAGGGCACGAGAGTGAGGCCAAAGAGCGCGCTGATTTTTGGTATCGCCGTTTGGTGCGCCAGGGCGATTTGGATGAAGAGCAGCTCGATTTTCTTGCCGCGCTGGCTGAAAACCCCGGCGCAACGCTTGCTGACCAGTTGCTTAGCGCTGAAGAGGACATGGCAACACCGCTGGTGTCGTTACAAGCGCTTTTGGCCGCGCTGCCCACTGCCCCTAAGCTCTCTTTTGAACAAGATAGCGAGACCGGCAGGCTGCTCTATACCACTACCGCTCGCGAAGAGACCCTGTTTGCCGCTTGGCACGAGCAGTTTCAGGTATTGGTGGATGAAGACGTCGCGCTAGGGTTTCGGGATGACCCCTGGGGCAATGCCATCGAGTGGATGTCGGCGCTTTGTGCCCATCCGGAGTGGTTGGATGCGCCTCAGGTGGTGCAAGACGTAACGCTTGCGCTCACCAGTCGCTTTGGCAGCTTGCCGTGGATGGCGCCAAGCCTGCTAGCGCCGCTGGCGCTACGCCTTTCCCGCTGGCTGGAGCAGGCACGCGCCGCGGGTGATGGTAGCTTGTGCTGGGATGATGCGGATAACGCCATGCTGCTACGAACAGGGTTGGCGCTGGTGGTGGGTATGGAGCGCGGCGCGCGCCAGCACTCCCGCGAGCTAGCCGAAGAGCTGCTCGCAATAGATCAAGAAGATAGCCTGGGCCTAAAAGAGCTGGTGCTCGACCAGCTGCTGCGGGATGACCGCAACGAAGAAGCGCTGGCGCTTACCGACGAGCCCCATAAAGATGACGGCTCGCTCGTATTAGGGTTACTGATGGGTCGCACCTTGGCACTTTATCGCCTTGAAAAACACGATGCCGCCGAAGCAGCGCTAACCGAGGTGGTTGGCCATAACCGCCATGCCCTGGAGCTGATTTGTGCCGAAAGCCCTCGACCCTCCTTGCCCTACGCCGATGGGCAGGTTGATCCTGGCTCCCGGGCAGAGGCATGGCAGTACCGCACGCTAATGCGTGACCAGTGGCGCACCACCCCAGGCGCTCTGGAGTGGCTTAATAATCACCGCTAGCAGCCCGTTAGCCTGCTTTTACCATGGGGGCGGGTACCAATTGCTTGTCTCGGCTTATCCAGATCGCTAAAGCGATCGCGGGTAGGCCGAGCAGGGTAGCCACTACAAAGAACGTGGCGTATCCCTGAGAGGTAACGACTAATCCACCAAACCCGCTGAGAAATTTGCCGGGTAGCGTCATTAGCGATGAGAACAGGGCGTACTGAGTGGCGGTATACGCGCGCGAGGTCAGGCTTGAAAGAAACGCGATAAACACCGCGCTAGCCAAGCCGTTAGCCAAGTTATCCCCGACAATGGCCATTACCAGCATCGGCAGTTGCTGACCTGCAAGTGCTAGCGCCGCGAACAGCAGGTTCGTGAGGGTGGCGACCGCAGCGCCGAAAACCAGCAGCGGCCCAATGCCATAGCGCGCTACCAGCAGCCCGCCAAGAATGCCCCCAGTGATGCTCATGGCGATGCCAAAAACGTTAGTCACATTAGCAATGGTCGCCAGCGAAAAGCCTAAATCGATATACAGCGGGTTAGCCATGGACGCCATGGCCAAATCGCTAATCCTAAACATTGCAATAAACACCAAAATACCTAGGGCTTTTACGCCGTAGCGCCTGAAAAAATCGGTGAACGGGCAAACGATAGCGCCGATTGCCCAGGCACCGAGGCGGCGCAGCACTTTGGGTTTGCCGCGGCTGGCGCGGATAAAAGCCCGCACTTTAGGCTCATGAATAAGCTGAATTGAGAGTGAGGCGCGCTTTGGCTCAGGGCGAATCAGCACGGTAAGCACGCCAATGCCCACCAGCGCCGCCATGGTTAGGTAGGCGACATTCCAGGAAACCACCGAGGCGACGTAGAGCGCCCCGGCACCGGCCGCCAGCAGGCCAGCACGATAACCAATAATATAGGTAGAGGCCATGGCGGCCTGCATGTCGTCATCGGCAGACTCAATCCGGTAGGCGTCGATGGCAATATCTTGCGTTGCAGAGCCAAACGCCACCAGCAAGGCAAATGCTGCAACCCAGCCCAGGTTGCCCACGGGGCTTAAGCCCGCTAAGCCAATCAGCCCGGCAGCAATCATACCCTGTGCCAGCAGCATCCAGCCGCGCCGCTGCCCAAAGGTGCGGGTCAGCAGTGGTAGCGCTAAGCGGTCTACAATCGGTGCCCAAAAGAACTTGATGGAGTAGAGCATGCCAATCCAGGCAAAAAAGCCGATGGCGGCTACTTCGACGCCGTCGCTTCGCAGCCACGCTGAAAGGGTGGAGAAAACCAGCAGAAAAGGCAGGCCAGCGGAAAACCCTAAAAACAGCATGGTAATGACAGGCGCACGCAAATATATAGCAAGCGCAGCAAGCCAACTGCGCTGGGGCGTGGGGGTGGGCATGTTACATAAACTCCAAGAAAATCGGGGCAAAGGCCTGCTGTAAAAAGGCCCGCTATAAAAACGGTCAGTGATAGACTAGGCCAAACATCCATGACAACGCCGACAGCTTACCGGAGAGGAGTTTTCCATGTCGATTACGGCACATCAGGTAGTGACCTTACACTATGTACTTAGCGACGTACTTAACGATGGTAGTACCCACGTGCTGGATGACTCCCAGGCGCGCAGTCAGCCGCTGGAGTACCTGCACGGTCATAATAATATCTTACCCGGTCTAGAGCGCGCGCTAGAGGGAAAAGAGGCAGGAACAGAGCTTCGCGTGACATTAGCCCCCGCTGAGGCTTACGGGCTGCGCAATGAAGATTTGGTGCAAGAGGTGAGCCGGGCTTCTTTTGGAAGCGCTGAGCTTGCGCCAGGCAGTCGCTTTCAAACCGAAGGGGAGGCAGGCCCGCAAATTGTAACTGTGCTGAGTATTGACGGTGACCAAGTCACGGTGGATACCAACCACCCCTTAGCAGGTCATACCCTTCGCTACCAAGTAACCGTGTTAGACGTAAGAGAGGCTACCCGGGCTGAACTAGCTAAAGGGCATCCGCTTCCTCCCGGAACTGAGCACAGTAAGGTAGAAGACCGCAAAGTGTTGTGAATGTATGACGTTCAGTTTGCAACTTAAAAGCCCCCTCCGCGAATGAGACTGCCTCGATAATAAGCGATTAGCATCCTAAGAAATGACATGTATCAAGTTCTTCACCGGCCCGGTTTTGGGCACTTGTAAAGCTTGACCCAGGTCAGTTTCCCCTAACGTTTACCCAGTATGATGAATCCATACATCACGGCGGGAGGGGAAGCCATGTACTGGGATGATACTGTTATTTTTAGCTTAGTCACTATCGCGTTAGTGATCGCTTTTATGATCGGTTGGGCAGGCTTTGTTATCCGCGACCATCTTCGTAAAGATGAGCGGAAAAAGCCTTAGCGTAATCGGTTGTTACCGTCGTCAGGGGAGGGGGCTTACTGTTAACAGTAAGCTTCCTGTTGCCGGCCCATTTGGGTCGGCTTTTTTGTTTTTTCGTCTTTTCGTCTTAAGTTAATATGCGTTGAAAACAGGTGTGTTCATGCCCTGGTATAGTGCTTTTATCATAATAAGTACTTACCACTAGGGACTCTGTGCCATGAACGCTGCTAGTTTGCTTGTCGCGTATGCTCATCGTTTCAAAAAGCAGGTAAAAACGGGCTTCGCGTATCTATTGATACTGATTGTCAGTTTTCCATTAGCAAGTGCGCATGCACGAGAATTAACCCTTATTAATGGCGATGATACCCGTCATATCGCTACCGCTTCGCTAATCCCACAGGCAGATACCACCTTTACCCTTTTTGACCCATACCAGGGGCGAGAAGTGGAAATGCGTGGCTTTGAATTTCGTGATTTCCTGATTGAGCAGTTTGGCGATATACCCCCTGCGTTGCACTTCACTGCCTGGGATGACTACGACGTCACGCTGAGTGGGTGGGACGACCCCAATTGGTTCATGATTGTTGAAGAGGATGGAGAGCCACTGACCCTTCGCTCCCGGGGGCCGCTGCGGCTGGTAGAGCGAGATTATGGAGCACGCGATATCAATTCACTGCGCGAATTTAACGACTGGGTTTGGATGATTCGTAGCATCGAGGCTAGATGGTGAGTTCGAATGAGCCTTTCGAACCCCCTGCTTCTGTGGAAAAGCGAAGCAGGAGAAAGCGGCACTATATAAACTGGCTTTCACTGAGCCTGATGAGCTTTATGGCGCTGATGCTGCTGATTATCTACGAGTCGCGCTGGGTGTATCCCGAAATTCAGGCCTATTTTAGCCAGACGGGTAGCTTAACAGGCCAGCAGTTGGCCACTCGCTCCCGCGCCTACCTACAGCGTGCCCAGCAAACACTGCTTAACGAGCAGCCAACGAGCGCGGAAAACATTGAGGCTGTTTCGTTGGATTTGGATCTCGCCTATGGGCTAATGGACGTCAGTGTCTACCATCAAGAATATGCCTGCACGGCGCCTAGTATTTTGATTGTTGGCTCCCTTGCGCCGCGACTATCTCAGGGTGACCTTTCGGCATTTGCTGCCTCCGGTGAGCTGTTAGGGCCTATTAACTGTCTGACGCACATTGAGATGGATCAGTTAGATCGCCGTGGCGTGGCGATCAATAACTTCTCGGAAAGTACCCGCCGTCATAACCAAGTGCTTACTTATACAAGCATGATAATTTTTATAATGGGGCTGCTTTTCTGGCTGATGCATGAGCGTCAACTGCGCCGCACAGAGCTTGCCACTGAGCAAAAGCTTGCCTGGATGAAGCGAGCCATGCGAGACCCGCTCACGGGGATTGGTAACCGTAGTGCACTTCACCAAGAAGTTTTGGCAAGGGCAAACGAATCCCTTGGGCTGATCCTTGTTGATGTCGATTTTTTCAAGCAGTACAACGATGCGCTGGGCCATCCCGAAGGCGATCAACTATTACGCCGCTTGGCTAACCTACTGCAAAAGCAGTTAGGCCCAGAGGCCAAACTATACCGGCTGGGAGGCGATGAGTTTGCTGCCGTGTTGCCGTGTCCCAATGACCCTGTACTTACTCAGTACTGTGAGTCGTTGCTGTCAGGTCTAGCGACAGAGCAGTTTAAGCATCCTGCCCACCCGGATAATAAATGCGTAACGCTTAGCGTTGGGGCGGTGCGCTTTGTGGCGGTTGAGATAACGTTCGCCTATGCCTATGAAGTTGCCGATAAAGCGCTTTATCGCGTAAAAACTGCTGGACGTGATGGCTGGCAAATTAGCGCAAGCGCATGACATCTTCATAGAGGGGGGCTAAGCGGCCTAGCATGTCATTACGGGCGGCGAGCGTTACCCCTTCTTCCTGCATCGCGGCATCAAGATATTCCACCACGCGGTTAAAGTGTGCGTCTGTAATGCCCATAGTTTGGTGGGCACGGTCCATGGGTGGCCCGTCGTAGGTGCAGGGGCCATCGCTGATTTCGCACAGCTGAGTGGCCAGGGATTCGGCAAATAAATCAATATTACTGTTGGCAAAGTAGACCACTACTTCGTCGTCATCGGCAATGCGGTAAAGCAGGTTGTCTACTACGGCATCGATAGTGGGCTGGCCACCCATCCGCTCATAAAGTGTGGTATGCGGGTTGTGCTGGGCGCAGCCCGTCAGCAGCAGCGTGCTTATCAATACGCCCGCAATGATCTTGCGGCGCAGCGTCAGCTTAAACGTCATTTTCAATCGTCCCATGGCGGTTTCCTTTAGTAGCCTTGAAGGGCAATAGCGGTTTAAAACGCCGCCTGTAATGAGAGATAGCCGCCGCGCTGGGAGGGCAGGCCAGCAATATCGCCTAAATCGAGCCACGCCCCTGTCACCGATACGTGCTTGTTAAAGAAGTAGGCGCTGTAGATACTTTGCCAATCATCTTCCTGGGCTACGCTGAGGTTGTCTGGTTTTTGGCGATACTCTGTGCCCACTACCCAGTTCGGGGTAACGAACACGCCTAGGCTGCCTTCTGCCATCCACGAGCGCCCGCCCTGGTCTCCGCCAAACCCAAGTAACCCACCTTGATTTGCCGCTGTATTACGCAGCGTGCCGTTCAGCAGCACGTTGCGGCCAAAAAAGGCGTTAAACAGCAGTTTACTGGCGCTTAGGTACGCATCGGTGCCGTTGATGTCATTAGCCCCCAGTGCGGTGGGTACGCCGCCATCAACAAGGCGTTTATGCATGACGCCTGCGCTCCAAATACCTAGCGGGTGATACAGCACGTCGCCGAATAGGCGTGCTTTTGCCCCGTAAATATCCTGTTCCAGCTCGCCGCCGAGTGTAGAGAGTTCAAGGGTTTGGCGAGCAATAGAGAATTCCAGCCGGTCGTATAGATTAATGCTGGCACCTTTCACGGTAAGCCGGTAATCGTCGAGCCAGGCGCGGGTGGCGGAGGCAGTGATACCGATTTCATCGTCGCTGGCGGTGCTAGCGAGAACAGCCCAAGGCGACAAACCGCCTCCTGCCGCGCCTTCAATTGCGCTGACTGCCCCAGTACCTAGAATGCGGCTGCCTGCCATGCTGGGGGAAGCTGCTAAAAAAGCACCCAGCGCGGCGGCTGCCACAATGGCGCGCCGCATTGATGAGCCGGTATTGCGCATGTTGTTCCCTTTTTTAATTAGTGGGCTGACATAGGGGAGGCGAAGGTAAGCGGTGTAAATGCCGTTAGCCAATGGGTAACCTCATCGGCGGGCATCGGTTTAGCAATCCAGTAGCCCTGGAGATAGTCGCAATGCAAATAGCTAAGCAGCTCAGCGCTCGCGCGATTTTCAACGCCTTCCGCAACGATTTTAAGACCTAGGTTGTGACCCATCTCAATGGTGGAGCGCACAATGGTGAGGTCTTCTTCTTGAGAATCGAGCTTAAGTACAAACGACTTGTCGATTTTTAGCTCATCCACGGGCAGGCGTTTTAACTGCGCCAGGGATGAGTAGCCGGTGCCGTAATCATCGATGGCAATGGTGAGGCCCATTTGGCTGAGCGCCATCAGCGTTTCCATAGCGGCTTCAATATCTTGCATCACGGCGCTTTCAGTGACTTCCAGAGTAAGCTGGTCGGGGGTTAGCGCGTAGCTTTCGAACAGCTCGTTGATGTGCTGGGGAAGCGCCCCATTAATCACGTCGCTGGCGGAAAGGTTTATAGCCACCGATAAGTGGTGACCGGCACATTTCCATATATGTAGCTGCTCACAGACGTGGGCCATCATCCATCTTGAGAGCAAGCCGATATTGCCTGAGCGCTCGGCAAGCTCGATAAACTCGTCCGGCGGGATAAACCCAAGCGTTGGGTGCCGCCATCGCATTAGCGCCTCAAACTGGCAAACACGGCCTGTTGTTGTGTCTACTTTGGGCTGATAAGCCATCCATAGTTCATCTTTATCAACGGCCTCTTGCAAATCCCGGATCAACATGAGCTGGCGCAGGTGCTGCTCCTCCTGGCCCTCTTCGTAGCGCTTGTGGCTATGGTGTTGACGCTGTGCTGTATCAAGCGCGATATCGGATCGCCGTAGCAGTAACTGTGCGGTGTCACCATGGTCTGGGTAGCTTACTTCACCCGCTGATAGAGAAGGCGTGATCAGTGATTTATCTAAGCTGATAGGGTCGCCAATCAGTGCCAGCATCTCTTCGCGCTGCGCGTCATCAAAACGTGCTTGGCTTATCAATATCATGAGCTCATCGCTATCTAAGCGATAGGCTTTCATGATGGGGGCAGGCAGCGCCTGCACGCGTTTCGCGAGCGTGATGAGTAAATGGTCACCAAGCTCATAGCCAAAGGTGTCGTTGATATCGCGAAAGTCGTTAATAGAGAAGCGCAGTAGCGTAAACGCTCGGCCTTGCTGGATAAACTGCTCGATATCCTCAAACGCGCTCATGCGGTTGGGTAAGTTGGTTAACAGGTCGTGACGGGATTGATGCAGCAGCGTTGCTTCGCGCTTGGCGATGTCCTGCTGCATGGAGAGCAGCGTGGTGGCTAGCTGCTTGGTTTCAGCAATGGTTGAGCCTTCAGGAATGCGCTCGATACGCTCACCCTGACCAATCCGCTTGGCTGCCTGGGCCAGCGCAATCAGTGGTTTGCTGATGCTGCGAGCACTCCACATAGCCGCCGCTAAGGTTAGAATCAGCATGAGGGCAACAATGCTCAATAATTGCCATTGTAGTCGGCTGTAGGCGCCTAGCAGCTCATCACGGGAAAGCTGAATGAATGCAAAAGATTGAAACTGATTGTCGGTGAGCAGGGGCAGTGAGTAAGATAAATAGCGATTATCGTCGCCTATCAGGCTGCGATTGGTATAGCTGCCGCTCCTCAGTTGCTCCTCGCTGTCGTTCATCAGCTGCATTGCTTGCTGTTGATGGTAGGAGCTTGCCAGATAGCGCACTTCACCGGTGGCGTCGTAGGTTACGATGCTCACATCTAGCCCGGTAAGGGCGTTGATTTCTTGTGTCACCTCTTCATCAATTAAAAACCCCATGCCAACCCAGCCAATTAAGTTAGGGGCACGCACCGGTAGCAGCGCAAACTCATAGGGTTGGCCCTCGTCAATCACTACGCCAACGCCGCTCCCCGTGTCCCGAGCACGTTGAAATAGCTCGGGAAAAGGTATTGTACTCTGCTGTTCATGGTGACTGCTGGCCAGCACGTTACCGTTTAAATCACTGAGCATCACCATGTCAGCACTGGCTCGATCACCGTGATTGGCTAATACCGAGTAGAGCGTAGCCGTGTCTTGGGTAGCGACAGCACTCTTAAAGCCGAAATCGTCGGCCAAAATAGCCACGTTATCGCGCAGTTGTTCGCCGCGGATATCAAGCAGCTGCTCCAGCACGCGAGCACCTACTTCTAGGCGCTGATTTCCCTTAGCTAACGCATCATTTTGGGTGGCACGCAAAAAAGCCACCCCCGTGGCCAGCTGCGAAACGATAACCACTGTCAAAAGCACTAGCATTAAGCGCGTGCGAAAACGCATAGTTACCTCAGTACCAAAGGTGCGAACAGCAGCGCCCGCTACTGTTGAGGATGCGTGGCATTACGAAAGCGCTGCTGCAGTGGCGACAGCGTGGCAGGTTCTGGTGTGAGGGCATTGAGCTCAAGGCTGACGGTTAGTGTGTCTGCATCACTGATATCGCCTTCCCACCAAACATTTTGGCTGTCATCCATGCGGCTGTGCCATACCCGCATGCGGTGACGCCCTTCAGGGAGCTCAGGGACGTCTAGCGTGCCGTCAGCATTAGTGAGCGCAGCGTAGGGGGCATCGCTTACCACTATGAACGCCTGCATTTGGTCATGAATATTGCAGCCCAATACCACCACACCCGCTTGATCAAAGTGAATAGGCGGCGGCGTTTCATTTAAAAACAGTTCCAGGTCAAACACTTTAGCTGGAGAAAACGAAAAGACATGGTGTCGCGTCGTGTCTTCATTTGGAAATGCAACATAGCTCCCAGTAGGCACTGTAGTGACGGTAGGGTGAAAGGCGGCGTCCCGTTGGAAGATGTTTTCCTCAGTGGCTGGTGGGGTGGCTGTACCCTCAATATAGATTTCTACAACGGCATGCTCTAAAGGGGTGCCCTCCGTATCAGCAACGCTCAATGTGGCAGCCTGAGCTTTGAAGCTAAGCAACGTAGCCATGATACTTAGCGGCCATGCAAAATGGCGTAGACCAGTACTTTTACGCAACAGGGGCATGGCGGTAGACCTAATTATTGTCAATAAAAGACCCTAATCATGTATCTATTAGGTTGAAAAGTCATGTTATCGCATTAACGATGTACTCACAGACGCTGGTACTCCCGGCTTAACTTGCTTTTGGTAAGTGTTTTGGCGAGTGTTTTAAGCAAATGTTTTAAGCAAGTGATTTACGGTCCCCTGCTGCATTTTCCCAAGCAGGGCCCGTAGATGAAGTCAGAGCTAATGGATGAAATCTAAAAGCTGAGTTAGCGCCAATAGTCACGCCATGCTTTTAGTACCCGCTCAGGGTACCAAGTTTGCCCAAGGCTACCGTTATAGCGCGCCAGCGCACGGGTGAAATCGCCGCGTTCTACGGCCAAGTAGTGGGCTAAAATAGTGCAGCCGTAGCGCAAGTTGCGGTTAGGTTCGGTGAGGTCATCAATAGGCAGGCCTAGCTCTTCCACCCAAAATGGCATGATTTGCATCAAGCCAACCGCACCTGCAGACGACACCGCGTCTGCTTTAAAGGCGCTTTCCACCTGGATGAGGGCTAATACTAGGTTGGGGGGCAGCCCCGCTAGGTGGGCTTCGTGGTAGAGGCGTGTTAACAGTGCATAGCGCCGGTCTGGATCGCTGATAAAGCGAGACAGTGGCGCGTCCATTCGGCTGCGCCACTGCTCCCGTTGCCACTGATGATAGGCGGTTTGTTGGTGCGTGGCTTCTAAGGTTAAGCGCAGCGGTGGCTCTGCTGCGCTGGGCAGTGGCGAGGCGACGAAGACGACGGCCAGTGCCCACCTTAAAGGCCGCTGCAAACGGCCTATTGTTACGCTCAGTGGCATCGTCGTTAACGGTTACTGTGCGTTGCTAAAGCCTGCTTGTTCGCGCAGAAAATCAATAATTTTCTCGGCGGGAATCATGGTGGCTTCGCTGTCGCGGCGGCCTTTGTACTCCAGCTCGCCGTTATCCAAACCGCGGTCACCAATGACCAAGCGGTGAGGCACACCCATAAGCTCTAAATCCGCAAATTTAACGCCTGGACGTGTGTCGCGGTCGTCTAGCAGTACGTCTAGGCCTGCAGCGGTAAGCGCTTGGTAGAGGCGTTCAGACTCTTCACGCACCCGCTGAGATTTATGTGCGTTCATGGGAACGAGCGCTACCTGGAAGGGTGCGATGGCGTTGGGCCAGATGATCCCGGATTCATCGTGATTCTGCTCAATCGCGGCGGCTACCACGCGGGTTACGCCGATGCCGTAGCAGCCCATCCACGGGTGGCTGGTTTTGCCGTTATCGCCCAGAACGCTGGCATTCATCGCTTGGGAGTACTTTTGGCCAAGCTGGAAAACATGGCCCACTTCAATGCCACGTTTGATGGAGAGGGTGCCTTTACCATCGGGTGAAGGATCGCCCTCTACCACGTTACGCAGGTCGGCCACTTGGGGAAGGGCAGCATCGCGCTCCCAGTTAATCCCGAAGTAGTGCTTGCCATCGACGTTGGCGCCGGCGCCAAAATCGCTCATTAGCGCGACGCTGCGGTCAATAATCACCGGAACCTGAAGCCCAACTGGGCCAAGGGAGCCGGGGCTTGCGCCAACGGCTGCGCGAATCTCTTCTTCGCTGGCCATGGTCAGTGGAGCTGTAACCTGGGGCAGGTTTTCCGCTTTCACTTCATTAAGTTCGTGGTCGCCCCGCACCAACAGGGCGATCAGGCCACCTTCTACTGCGTGTACCATGAGTGTTTTAACGGTTTTTTCAATGGGTAGCTTAAACTGCTCTACCAAGGCGGCGATGGTCTTGGCATCGGGCGTGTCGACCAGGCTCATCTCTTCGCTAGGGGCGGCGCGCTCGGGGTTGCTGCCCAGTGGTGCAGGCAGTGCTTCAGCTTTTTCGATATTTGCTGCGTAATCGGATTCGTTAGAGAACACGATATCGTCTTCACCCGACTCGGCCAGCACGTGGAATTCGTGGGAGCCTGTGCCACCAATGGAGCCGTTGTCGGCGATGACAGGGCGGAAATCGAGACCCAGACGGGTAAAGATGCGTGTGTAGGCGTCGTACATACCCTGGTAGGTCTCTTTGAGGGAGGCTTCGTCCAGGTGGAACGAGTAAGCATCCTTCATGATGAATTCACGCGAGCGCATCACGCCAAAACGAGGGCGGATTTCATCACGGAATTTAGTTTGGATTTGGTAGAAGTTAATCGGCAGCTGTTTATAGCTGGCGATTTCTTTACGCACCAGATCGGTAATCACTTCTTCATGGGTGGGGCCAACGCAGTAGTCACGGTCGTGGCGGTCTTTTAAGCGCAAAAGCTCTGGGCCGTACTGTTCCCAGCGGCCAGACTCCTGCCACAGGTCAGCAGGTTGAACTGCAGGCATCAACACTTCCTGGGCACCGGCGCGGTTCATCTCCTCACGCACAATGGCCTCCACCTTGCGCAGGGTGCGCAGGCCAAGGGGTAGCCAAGTGTATAGGCCCGACGTAAGACGGCGGATCATCCCGGCGCGCAGCATTAACTGGTGGCTGATGACTTCAGCGTCGGCCGGGGTTTCTTTTAATGTCGCAATCAATAATTGGCTGGCGCGCATGGGCGTGAGCATTCCTTGGTTGTAGAGGTGACGCTGGTTTGTTGGGTCGTCATTAACGCTGAGATTAGCACGTTGATGTGCGTTTAAAGCGGCATTGTACGGTGAAGCGGTTAACGCGGCAAAATCCTGCGCTATTTGCTTAGCAGCGCTTAGGTTGAATTGTGCTAAACTTATCGGGATTTGTGGGTCGATAGCGTCTGTTAATTCAAACGTTACGTGGCATTGCCACCGGCTATCGGTACTTTGGAACAATGAGGGAACCTTCATGCAGCAAGCATTGCGCCGTTGGCTAGCGGGGGCGATGGTGGGTGTCTCCATCGTAGCACTCAGTGGGTGTGGAACGCTTTTTTATCCTGAGCGAAAAGGGCAGTTAAGCGGCGATGTAGATCCCGTAGTGGCTATCGCCAACAGTGTTGGTTTGCTGTTCTTTATTGTGCCGGGCGTCATTGCTTACGCAGTCGATTTCTCTAATGGCACCATTTATCTGCCTAGCAACAGCAGCGCATCGGTAGATGTGCATAAACTGGATGATGCGATGGACGTCGCATCACTTGAAAAGTTGCTGTCAGATAAAGCCGGTCAGCCCGTTAGCTTGGAAAATGAGCTGGTCATGATCGAAGAGGTGGACAGCTTAGACGAAGCGCTTGCGATGGTGCGGATGTCTGGCGTATTGGATGAAGAGCGTCTTTCGACGATGTAAGCTCATCACTACGTATATAAATACAGGGTAGGCCCACCTTATTGAGCTTACCTTTGTTTGCAACGCCCCCAGCCGTCAACGAGCGGCTGGGGGCGTTTTAGTTTCAAGAACTTAGCAAAGGCTCTTTTTTTTGATAGTGGTAAGTTTTAGCACGATTAAGCCCGCCATCAGCCCCCAAAAAGCTCCACCAATCCCCAGCAGTGAAATGCCTGACCCGGTTAGCAAAAACGTAACGATAGCGGCATCGCGCTGTTCGCTTTTCTCAAAAGCACCTGCCAGGCCGCTACCTAATGTGCTTAGGAGTGCGATGCCCGCCAGTGCCATGACTAACACGCTAGGTAGCGCATTAAATATGCCGGTGACCGTTGCGCCGAAAATACCCATTATGATGTAAAGCACGCCAGCGGCGACGCCTGCGGTATAGCGGCGCTGTGGGTCGGCATGGGCATCTGGCCCCATACACACCGCTGCGCTAATAGCGGCCATGTTAAGTGCGTAGCCGCCGAAGGGAGCCAGAAGCAGGGTTGCTCCGCCTGTCCAGCTAATTAAGGGTGAGCTGTTAGGCTTATAACCTGCTGCCCTTAAGACCGCCATAGCAGGTAAGTTTTGGGTGGCCATGGTAATCACAAAGAGCGGTATGCCAATCCCTATTAACGTCGCAGGATTAAAAACGGGCGCCGTAAACACCGGGGCGGTAGGAGTGAGCGGAAGCCCCTGTAAATTGATTTGCCCCTGAAACATAGCAAGCAGCACACCGATTAGCAGCACACAAGGCACCGCGAGCGTCGGCCATAAACGTCGGCCAGCTACCCACGTGGCCAGCATGGCGAGAGGTAGCAGCCATTGGCTCTCCATAACGTTAAATAGCTCTAACCCAAAGCGCAGCAGGATACCCGCTAGCAGCGCGGATGCAATGGCGCCAGGGATATGCCGCATTAAGCGCTCAAACACCCCAGTGACCCCACAAAGTGTGAGTAGCAGCGCGGAAAATAGAAACGCCCCGATAGCTTCTTCAATGGGAACGCCGGGTAAGTTAATGGCTAAAAAGGCTGCCCCAGGGGTGGACCAAGCGGTGAGCAGCGGCATGCGGTAGCGGAGCGAAAGCCCTAATGAGGTAAGCCCCATACCTACCCCCAACGCCCAAAGCCAGGAGCTGATTTGGGCGGCGCTGGCACCTGCGGCGGCGGCGGCCTGGAAGATAATAGCGGCTGAGCTAGTGTAGCCAATAATCACCGCTACGCACCCGGCGGTCACCGTCGACAGGCTCACGTCGCGCCAAAATGCGGTTTTTGGTGTGGTGATAGCCGAAGGCTTAGTGGTGTTTGGCGCTTCCATTGGGTGACCTCACGTGCACTCATAAATGTGCGCTATAGCGCACAAAGCGCAAGGCTACCATTGTGCGTCATAGCGCACAATGGCGATATTGGAAGTTTGATAGCGGCTAGGTGCGTCTAGCTGGCGAAGTGAGCGGGGTTCGGGATGCTAGGAAAGCGAGGCGGATGCGCCTGCATATAGGCGTGGCACGCTCTCAGTACGCGTTTATCATCATATTTACCGCCTGCTAGTTGAAAACCTACTGGTAAGCCTTGTTCGGTAAAACCGCAGGGCACAGAAGCAGCGGGCTGCTGGCTTAGGTTAAATGGATAGCTAAACGCCGCCCACTCTTCCCAGTCGCGCATGTTGCTGCCCGGGGGAACTTCATGATTGATATCAAACGCAGGAAGAGTGACAGCGGGGGTCATCAATAGGTGGTACTGCTGATTAAAATACTCCAGCCGCTGGGTGAGCGTGGCACGGTCGGCAAGGGCGCGAAATAACTCAACCGCTGACCAGCTTTGCGCTTCTTTAGCATTGGCGACTAAGCCAGGGTCAAGTAATTCCCGCTGGGCACTGCTCATTTGTGACCACTGCTCCAAAGAAGCGGTAAACCATAGCTTACGAAACGTATCCAGTGGCGATTCGAACCCCGGATCTACCTCAACCACTTCCGCGCCAAGTGCCGCAAGCTTATCGGCAGCTTCTCGCACCCGTGTCGCTACCTGTGGGTCAACTTGGGCATAGCCTAAGTCGCTTGAGAAGCCAATACGCAAACCTTCCAGGCTTTTATCCAAGTCCTCACCCCAGCACTCTGGCTGGCCTCGGGTGGCGTAGGGGTCGCGATAATCGTAGCGCCCTATAACGTTGAGCATGCTGACCGCATCTTTCACCGAGCGGGTAAGTGGCCCTAAATGCGAAAGGCTGGGTTCTTTTGAAGGCGGCCATTGGGGTGTCCAGCCGAATGTGGGCTTAAAACCAAAAACGCCGGTAAATGCTGCGGGAATTCGGATAGACCCACCAGAGTCACCCCCTTGGTGGAGCACGCCCATATTCAACGCTGCCGCCGCAGCGGCCCCACCGGAAGAACCGCCTGCTGTCAGACGCGTATCCCAAGGGTTAGCGGTAGCGCCAAAGACCCGGTTATCAGTGACTGCCTTCCAGCCAAATTCAGGGGTGTTGGTTTTGCCAAGAATAATTGCGCCTGCTTCTCGTAGCATTCTGGCGGGCGGTGCATCGGTATCGCAGAGCGCATCTGAGGTGGTGAGCGACCCCTCTCGGCAGGGCATGCCCGCTACCTGGGTAAGATCCTTGATGGAAATGGGAACGCCATCGATTGGGCTCAATGGTTTGCCTTGCCCCCAGCGCCTTGCCGAAGCCTTGGCAGCGCTTTCAGCGCCCTCAGTATCCACATACACGTAAGCGTTTACCTGTTCGTTAAACTGCTCAACGCGTCCCAGGGCCGCTCGGGTTGCCTCTAAGGGTGAGGCCTGCTGGGATTCGTAGAGATTGGCTAGCGAGCCTGCATCCATTAAGCCTAGATCGGTATCGCTCATTTATCGCTCCTTGCGTTTAGTTAATACAATAATCGTCAAGTAAGCCTAGGCAAGCAGGCGTGAGTCTGCAAAATGGGGGCGAAAACTAAGTTGCCAATTGGGCCATGCTGTAAGGGCAAGGAGTCGGTAAACTAACTAACCTCATTAAAGGAGAGCCCAATGGCAAGCGCGCCCCATACTATTGCTGAACATATCGCAGGAACCGTTAAACAGCTTCGTAAAGAGCGCGGCTGGAGCCTAGACCGTGCTGCTGGGGCTACCGGGGTAAGCAAAGCGATGTTGGGTCAGATTGAACGGGGGGAATCTAGCCCGACGGTGTCTACCCTCTGGAAAATTGCCAGCGGTTTTAAAGTCTCGTTTTCTAGGTTATTTGATGGCGACAAGCCCGCGCTGGGGGAGCTGCATCGGGATGGTTGGGAGTCGGTATGGGGGGAGGATAGCGTGGGAATGCAGGCGCGGTTGCTGTTCCCTTACGATCCGCTGCTGGGCTTTGAAATGTTTATGATTGAGCTAGCACCCGGAGCAATAAGTGAGTCATCGGCCCACGCCAGTGGGGTCGTGGAACACATCGTCGTGGTAGAAGGAGAAATGGAGCTGCGCATTGATGAGCGCTGGCAAACCCTTCGAGCTGGCGAGGGGCTGCGCTTTTTTGCCGACAGGCCCCACGCCATGCGTAATAACACCGCCAGGCGGCTACGCTTTCACGATGTTATTCACTATCTACCAGGGGCGGCTTCCGGCGCCTGAGCTCGCAGCCAGTTAAGCTCTTCGGCCCAAATCTCGGGCTCTATAGTTTCTAAGATCATGGGAATGCCGCTAATGCGTGCATCCTGCATGATAGTGGTAAACGCATCTAATCCGATATTGCCTTTCCCCAGGCTGTGGTGGCGGTCAACGCGGCTGGCAAAGGCGCTTTTGGCATCGTTAAGGTGCATGCCCCGCAAAAACTCAAAGCCCACCACGTTGCCAAGCTCATTCAGCGTATCGTGGGTGGCGTCGGCGGTGCGTAAGTCATACCCCGCAGCGAAGGCGTGGCAGGTATCAATACAGACGCCAACGCGGGTTTTATCATCGACGTGTTCGATGATTTCCGCCAGATGCTCAAACCGCCATCCAAGGTTAGTGCCTTGGCCTGCGGTGTTCTCGATGACTGCTGTTACGCCTTGAGTGTGGCTCAGCGCTTCGTTGAGCGACTCGGCAATCCGCTTGAGGCAATCGGATTCGCTGATCTTATTTAAATGGCTGCCGGGGTGAAAATTGAGCAGCGTGAGGCCCAACTGCTCGCAGCGCTGCATTTCGTCTAAAAACGCAGCGCGGGATTTTTCCAGCCCCTCGGCTTCCGGGTGGCCAAGGTTAATCAGGTAGCTATCGTGGGGCAAAATTTGCTCGGGGCCAAAGCCGTGCTTTTTACAGGCTTGCTTAAACGCCAAAATGGCTTCGTCGGTAAGCGGTTTGCCTTTCCACTGACGCTGATTTTTAGTGAACAGAGCAAACGCCGTTGCACCGATTTCCACGGCGCGGGTAACGGCTTGGTCAGCACCGCCTGCGGCACTGACGTGGGCGCCTAGGTATTTCATCGTTTTCCTTAGCCGTGCTGGCGTCTGTTATTAAGGTAGCGCTGGAAGGCGGCGGGTTCATCGGTAATAGCGCTGGCGACACCCCACGCCCAGCGGCTATCAAAAGCACTGGGGTCGTTGGGTGTATAGCACAAAATCTGATAGCCATTTTCTCGCATGGCGTCGGCCTGGGGGCGCTTTAAATGCGGCCAATGCGCATGAATGCTAAAGGCTTCTACCGCTTCGCATGGGGCGCGCCACTCTTTGGGCGTGCTACCGAATAGCACTCCAAGCGCAAGCGCTTCTTTAGGCGCGAAACGACGGCAGTGGGCAAGGGCGGCGGCATCAAATGATGAGACGATTAATCGCTCGGCGGGTAACGCCGCCAATACACTTGGCATTACGGTGTCGACGAGGGCGATGGGATCGCGGCCTTTATTGACCTTAATCTCTAAATTCACCCCCATATTTAGCTCATTAAGCAGCGCAAGCATCGCCTCTAGACTTGCCATTTTCTCCCCTGAAAAACCATCGCCAAACCAACTGCCCACGTCTAAGCGCTGGGCCTGCTGCCAGGTCATGGTAGCAAGCTCTCCACGCCCGTCGGAGCAGCGGCTAACATCGCTATCGTGCCAAATAACCGGCGCACCATCGCCAAGCAGTTGAACATCCAATTCTACCCAGGTGGCGCCTGCATCATAGGCGGCACGAACCGCCGTTAAGGTGTTTTCTGGCGCCGCGGCTGAATAGCCACGGTGGGCAATAAGGGTGGGCAAGTTGATTGTGGGATGCGTCATACAACAGCCTTCTAAAAGTGACCGATTAGGTAGCGAAG
This sequence comes from Halomonas sp., assembly GCF_017515565.1. Classification (GTDB taxonomy): domain Bacteria; phylum Pseudomonadota; class Gammaproteobacteria; order Pseudomonadales; family Halomonadaceae; genus Vreelandella. Next base: position 84,174 of record NZ_JAFWFN010000022.1, on the reverse strand, counting down.
TTTAGCATGGCTGCATGACACGGATGTGTCGCCGCAGATGGGCTATTGCTTGATTTATCGGTTGTGACGCGGTTGGATAGCGACACAAGGTACGGCCAACTAATAAAAAGGAGCTATGAGTATGACTAAGCGCATTGAGTTTTCAAAAACCGGTGGTTCAGAGGTGTTGGAGTGGGTAGATATTGAACCCGCAGCGCCTGGTGCCGGTGAGGTACGTATTGCCAACAAGGCAGTAGGGCTTAACTTTATTGATATCTACTTTCGCACCGGGCTGTATCCCGCGCCGTCTATGCCCTCAGGCTTAGGCACTGAAGGTGCGGGCGTGGTAGACGCGGTAGGCGAAGGTGTGACTCACCTGAAAGCGGGCGACCGAGTTGCCTATGCCCAAGGCCCGCTGGGCGCCTACGCTGAGGTACATACGCTGCCTGCTGCTAAAGTGATCAAGCTACCGGACTTTATTGATTTTGAGACTGCCGCCGCCAGCATGCTGAAAGGCTTAACCGTGCAGTATTTACTTCGCCAAACCTATGAGCTCAAAGGCGGTGAAACCATTTTGTTCCACGCGGCGGCAGGGGGCGTTGGCTCCATTGCCTGTCAGTGGGCTAAAGCGTTAGGCGTTAAGCTAATCGGCACCGTGAGCTCTCAAGAGAAAGCTGATCTCGCTATGGCGAACGGCGCCTGGGCGACGATTAACTACACCGAAGAGAACGTCGTGGAGCGGGTGCGGGAGCTGACTAACGGCGAAATGTGCGACGTGGTCTATGACTCTGTAGGTAAAGATACCTGGGAAATGTCGCTGGACTGTTTAAAACCCCGCGCACTGATGGTGAGCTTTGGTAATGCGTCTGGCCCTGTCGATGGCGTGAATATTGGCATTCTTAACCAAAAAGGCGCGCTGTTTGTGACAAGACCGAGCCTGAATGGCTACGCCGATACCCGCGAACGCCTAGAGATGATGTGCGAAGACTTCTTCGCCATGATTGAGAGCGGCAAGCTTAACATTGACGTTGCCAACCGCTATTCGTTGCAGGATGCGGGTAAAGCGCAAGATGCGCTGCAGAGCCGTAAAACGACCGGTTCAACCATCCTGCTGCCCTAATCGTTCACTATGGACATTCTCTCCTAGCACTCAGCGGCACCTGCTTCTTATTGGAGCGGGTGCCCTGGGGTTATTACCCCGTTATTCCACTTCCACGTAAGCCCCATTTTGCGCATTCGGCTTTCAAAGCTGGCGACGTTATCAACCAGTTGATCCGGGCCAAAGGCCACACATTCTGCCAATATCGCCTCGCTTAAGGTAATCGCTGAGAGGATCGAGGGGAAAAAATGCGGCGTGGCGTTGGCAACGGTAAAGGTAACGCTGGCCCCGGGTACCAGGGGTGAGCGCAGCGTATCGGTAATTACGATGGCCTGTACGCCGTTAGCGCGCGTTACTTCCAGTGCTTTTACTGTTTCTGCGCAGTAGGGCTCGAAGCCAAACGCTACCACTATGTCTTGCTCATTGAAATGATCCAGTTCGGTGAGCAAGCCGCCTTCTAACCCTCGGATTAACGACACGTCCGGCATGGCAATTCGCCCTACGTAGGCAAAGTGATAGGCGCAGGCAAACGTATCCCTAAAACCGACGACTGCGACCCTACGAGCGGCCAGGATTCGCTGGGCGGCATCTTTTACGCGTGTTTGATTATCAGCCGTAAATAGCCGGCCAATGTTATCGAAGGCGGCATCACCTACCTCAACAAATAGCGCATCTTCAGGCTGGTTAGCCTGATGTTTTAGCTTGCTTGCCCGCCCGCTTAGTTCAACCGGTGCTGCCTGAACGGCGGACTGAAACACGTCTCGAAACTGCTCATAACTTTCAAAGTTTAACCGTTTGGCTAGGCGAACCAGCGTTGATGGCGTGACGGCCGCGGCCGCGGCGGTTTTGCGGATTGATTGAAAGGCGATGCCCATGGGGTTTTCCAGCACATAGCTGGCCGCGCGTTTTAGCTGGGGGCTTAGTGCGGGGTAGCCTTCAGCAAGCCGCTGATTAATGTCGTCCAAGCCCGTTGGATGTGGGTGGTGGGGGTCAGGCATGGTGTGCTCCCGGTACGATGCAAAACGAATGTGCCAATAATAAATGTTTTTGAAACGCCTGTGTTGACTGATTTGCACGATATGGACTATCGTTAGCAAAACGTGTGTTTCTCTATTTTTTAAATATAGAAACGTTTGTTTCTTTTTGGCGCTCAGTCCTTAGAGGTTTAAATACGATGTCCCCCGTTGCCAGTTCACTGCCTTGTTATGAAACGTTGCTGGTTACACAGCAAAACCGTGTATTGGAAGTGCGCTTTAATCGCCCAGAGCGGCTTAACGCAGTGATCGAAGCGCTCTACCGTGAGCTATTAGACGTGCTGCAGTACGCTGCCCAAACCCCCGATGTAAGGGCGGTAGTGCTGACCGGTGAAGGGCGGGCATTCTGCGTTGGAGCCGACATGAAGGCCCACGGCGGTGCAGCACGCACGCTTTTCCAGCGTCATGCGTATTTACAGCTAGGCAACGACGTGTGCGAGGCAATCATTAAGCTTAACAAGCCCGTGGTCGCTGCAGTGAACGGTTATGCCTTAGGCGCCGGGGCAGAAATGGCGGTGTCCTGCGATTTTATCGTGATGGCAAACGATGCCCAGCTTGGCTTCCCGGAAACCAGCATCGGCACTTGTGTAGGGGGCGGGGTCTCCAAGCTCTTGCCTCAACTGGTAGGGCTAACCCAGGCTCGGCGGCTGCTCTATTTAGGTGAAAAGATGACTGGGGTAGAGGCTGCTGCCATTGGTCTGGCGCTAGCCAGCCACTCCCAGGAAAATTTGCGCGAAGAAGCGTTGGCGTTAGCGGAAAAGCTTGCCAACCAGGCGCCTATTTCCATGGCCATGTTAAAGCCTTTGGTCAACCGTGGTGGCCACACCAGCCTAGAGAGCCAGCTACAGCAGGAATTAGACGCGGTGTTTACCTGTTCTACCACCGAGGATTGGCAAGAGGGCGTCGATGCGTTTGCCGAGCGGCGCGCGCCGAACTTCCAAGGTAAGTAGTTCGTCCTCTTTTTCTTTTTTTAGACAGGCAACACCATGAACACCATTGAAGGCAATCTTCCGTTACGCAGCCCGTTACACGCTATTTTGGCACCCACCGGCATTGCCGTTGTCGGCGCCTCTGCTGACCCCACCAAGCGCGGTTATAAAGCCATGGTGGGGCTGGTAAAAGGTGGCTATCGCGGCGCTATTTACCCCGTTAACCCTAAAGCTGACACTATTTTAGGCGTGAAAGCGTGGCCCTCTATCAGTGAGGTGCCGGGCAATCCTGAGCTGGCGCTGCTGTGTACCCCCGCCGCCACGGTGCCTGCGCTCATCGCCGAGTGTGGCCGCCGAGGCGTAAAAGGGGCGGTCATTCTCGCCAGCGGCTTTGGTGAAACTGGCGAGGCGGGCGCGGCGCTGGAAGCTGAAATGATGGAGGCAGCCCGTGCCCACGGTGTGCGGATTATCGGGCCCAATACCTCAGGTATGTTTAACCTTCACCACCACATTAATTTGCTGGCGCTGGATAACGTCACCCCTGGCGATATCGGGATTGTGTCGCAGTCGGGCAATATGCTGCTTTCGCTCGCACTTGAAGCGCAGCACAACGGCCAGGTGGGGTTTAGCACCTATATTGGTCCTGGCAACCAAAGCGATATAGGGTTTAACGACTACCTGCGCTACCTGGGGGAAGATGAGCATACCCGGGTGGCCACGCTGTACGTGGAAGGCTTTCGTGATGGCCGCAAGTTTTTAGACGTTGCCAGGGATGTGACCGCCATGAAACCCGTGGTGGTGTACAAGTCTGGCGCCACCGAACAAGGCCAGAAAGCGGCTAGTTCGCATACTGGGGCACTCGCGGGTAGCTACCAGATGACCGTTGATCTGCTGCGCCAAGCGGGTGTTAGCGTGGTGCAGTACTCGGATGAAATTTTGCCCGTAGCTGAAGGGCTAGGGCGGCTGCAAAAAGCCCCCGGTAAGCGCGTTGCGGTAATTTCTGATGGCGGCGGCCAGGCCACCATTGCTGCCGACCGCCTGGCAGAGGCTGGATTACAGCTAGCAGAGCTCTCCGACGTTACTCGTACTGCGTTACGAGGCGTGTTGCTGCCCCAGGCATCTACCGTGAACCCGGTCGATGTTGCTGGCTCCTCAGATGCCAACCCGTCACTGCTGGCCCGCTGTATTGAAATCGTTATGGCGGACGAGGGCGTTGATAGCGTGTTTTTGGTGGGTATGTTTGGCGGCTATAGCATGCGTTTTGCTGAGTCCTTACTCGGTGATGAAATGCGCGGCGCCGAAGCCATGGTAGAACTCGCCAACGCCAATCAAAAACCGCTCGTCATTTACAGCCTCTATGCGCCGATTAAGCCACCTGCGCTTCGGCGGCTGCATGAAGCAGGCTTGCCGGTATACGCCTCCATTGAACATGCAGTTCGTGTGCTTTCTGCCTTGGGCGAGCGAGGCGAGTATCTTGCTGGCCAAGCTGTGCGTGTCACTGCCGAGCCAGTACAGCCTTCAGCAGCCGGGCAAGCTATGTTTAAAACAGCCCGAGCTGAAGGGCGGGACTTGCTCGAGTTTGAAGCCAAGGCACTGCTGGCCGAGCACGGTATTGCGGTACCTGATGAGCCGCTAGCAAAAAGCGTTGACGAGCTTGGCGAAATCGCCCGCCACTTTGGCGATAAACCGCTTGCTATGAAGGTGGTTTCGAAAGATATCCTGCATAAATCAGATGCGGGCGGGGTAAAGCTAAACCTCGTGGGTGAGACGGCGCTTCGCGAGGCTTACCAGGCGATTCTTGAGAGTGCCCACGCCTATGACCCTAGTGCCGAAATTGAAGGGGTATTGGTAACCCCAATGGTAGAGAAGGGCGTGGAGGTGATTGTTGGCATGCTTCGAGATCCGATCTTTGGCCCGGTCATGATGTTTGGTCTGGGCGGTATTTTTGTCGAAGTATTAGAAGATGTAGCGTTTCGCGCGTTGCCGCTTAGCCACGCTGATGCAGAATCCATGGTTAACCAGATCAAAGCGCAAAAAGTACTGGCCGGGGTGCGCGGCGCAGCGGGTGTCGACAAGCAGGCGTTGGTCTCGCTGCTGGTACAAATTTCCCGTTTGGTGGAGGCGTACCCTAGTATCCACGAACTAGACTTGAACCCGGTAATTGCTTACCCGGAAAGCCATGCCACCGGCTATGCGATTGTTGATGCCCGAATTATTGTGGAGCGTGACCAATGAGCCAAGCGGTACCTGAACTAGTTGATGCTACTTTAACGCTGGAAAATCGCGTAGCAACGCTTACCTTAAACCGCCACGACGTGCGTAATGCGTTAACGGGCACCCAGCTTGTCGATGATATTGTGGCGACCGCGGAGTGGGTAAACCATTGCCAAGAGGTTTCCGTACTGGTGGTGACTGGCGCGGGCTCTGCCTTCTGCGCAGGTGGTAACGTTAAAGATATGGCAGAACGAGGCGGTGACTTTGCCGGTGACGTTGCTGAAGTTGCCGAGCGCTATCGGCGGGGCATACAGCGCATGCCGCTGGCGCTTGATCGGGTGGAAGTGCCGATTATTGCCGCGGTTAACGGAGCCGCTATCGGCGCAGGATTTGATTTGGCCAATATGGCCGATATTCGTGTTGCTTCAAACCGCGCTAAATTTGGCGAAACCTTCCTTAACCTGGGGATCATTCCCGGCGATGGCGGTGCATGGTTTATGCAGCGCCAGATAGGTTACCAGCGTGCTTTTGAGCTGACGCTCTCTGGGCGGATAATCACCGCAGAAGAGGCGCTTGCTTACGGCGTGGTGCTAGAGGTTGTTGAACCAAATGACTTAATAGCGACCGCCATGGCGCATGCCAACCGAATAGCCGCCCAGCCTCCCAAGGCCACTCGCTTAACCAAGCGGCTGATGAAAATGGCGCCCACGATGGAGCTAAAAGGCTTTTTAGATGTTTGCGCGGTTTTCCAGGGTATGTGTCACAACGAGCCGGAGCATCTAGAGGCCGTTGAACGGCTGCTGGCCAGTATGAAAAAATAAATAAGGTTCATGTTTATGCCTATCAAAGCCTGGCCACGCCAGGCTTTTTGTTATTTGTTTGGCGGATGTCACTGTTTTCAGTCGCTTTACGGTCGTATAGTCCTTGTACCTGACTCAAGGGCTTATGCGTCGCTCACTGTGTGGCGTGCTTAATAGATGTTCGCAACATAGGGAGATGGCATACGTATGACATTGGAAAGTTTGGGGCTAGCGCCTAGTACCTTGGTATTTATTGTTTTGGGTGTCACCTTAGCTGCCTTCATGTGGGGGCGCTTTCGCTATGATTTAGTCGCGCTGGCAGCCCTGCTTGGCTCGGTAATGCTTGGGTTAGTACCCGCCGATGCTGCGTTTATGGGGTTTGGTCACCCAGCCGTTATCACGGTAGCTGCTGTGTTGGTGATTAGCCGTGGTTTTGAGCGCTCTGGCGTGGTGGATATTATTGCCAATCAAGTGCTGAGGGTTGGCGAACGGTTACTGCTGCAGCTCCTAGCGCTGGTCGGCACCGTTGTGGTGCTTTCCGGCATGATGAACAACGTGGGAGCCCTTGCATTATTATTGCCTGTGGCTATGCGTCTTGCCCGTGAACACAACACCTCTCCTTCACTGCTATTAATGCCCCTGGCGTTTGGCTCGCTGCTGGGTGGGTTAACCACCCTGATTGGAACGCCGCCGAATATTATCATCGCCACTTATCGCGGCAGCGTGACCGGTGAGAGTTTTGGTATGTTTAGCTTTGCTCCGGTGGGGATTGCGGTTGCGTTAGTGGGCCTGGTGTTTATTGTGGTGGTGGGCTGGCGCTTAACCCCGAAACGCAGTGGCCAAGCCTCAACGGAAGAAATGTTTGATACCGCTAATTATTTAGTGGAATTAAACGTAACGGAAGCCTCCAAAGCCAATGGGCTGACCCTGCAGCAGCTGCATGACGAGTTGGAAGAGACTCTTCCTGTGCTCGCTGTCGTTCGGGACGACGACCGTCGGGCGGGCTATAACTTTCATGGGGTGCTTAAAGAGGGCGATATTCTCCTGCTTGAAGCAGGCCCCGATGAACTGAAGCTGCTTGAAGACAAGGTAGGTTTAAGCGCCATTGCGGAACCCGAAGAAGCCGACGATGGTAATGAGAAGGCTGAGAATGCCGACGATAGCTCTCAAGATAATGACGCTCAAGACGCCGACCAACGTCAGCCAGTGAATACTGAAGGCCTGCAGCTAATTGAAGCGGTGGTGCGCAATGATTCGATGATGGTGAATCGAAGTGTGCGCCAACTGCGCTTAAATCAGCAGTTTGGCCTGCACTTAGTGGCCGTAGCGCGAGATGGTGGGCGTTTGAAACAGCGCCTGCGGGATATTCGCTTTCAAACCGGCGATGTATTGCTGCTTCAGGGTAGCGAAAATGAAATGTCTGAAAGCCTCTCCACCTTAGGTTGTCTCCCTTTGGCTAACCGCGAGCTCCACCTAGGACAGCCGCGAAAATTGGCGATGTCGATAGGTATCTTCGCATTAGCGATTATGGCCATGCTGTTTGATTTGCTGCCTGCAGCGGTTGCGATGAGTACAGCGGCATTAATTTCGCTGCTCATCGGCGTGCTGCCGCTGCGAGAGGGCTACCAGGCCATTGATGGCCCGGTGATTGTGCTGCTAGCGGCAATGCTGCCTGTGGGTGAGGCGTTGGAGACCAGCGGTGGCGCTGAAATTATTGCCGATGCACTGCTAAGGTTTGGCGTCGAGTGGCCCATTATTGTTTCCTTGGTTGGTCTATTTATTATCTCCATGCTGCTTTCCAACGTGGTGAATAATGCTGCCGCCGCGCTATTAATGGCACCCATAGCAGCAAGCTTAGCGAGCGGCTTTGATGTCTCCATGGATCCTTTTTTGATGGTTGTTGCGGTGAGTGCTTCCTGCGCGTTTTTGACCCCTATCGGCCATCAGTCGAACACTCTGGTGCTTGGCCCCGGCGGGTATCGATTTGGTGACTACTGGAAATTGGGGTTGCCTCTTTCTTTAGTGGTGCTGGCGGTTGCGATACCCATGATCCTTTGGGTGTGGCCGCTTTGATGTAGCTTCTATGCGGCAAGTTATAAGTGACGAAAATTTTGCTAATCTACTATGCGTAAAGATAAACAAATAATTAACAGGCCGGGCCTATGAACCAACAGTTTCGCCAGGATGCCATTGTCGAGCTCGTTCGACAGCACGGCTATATGAGCATAGAACAGCTCACCGACCACTTTTCAGTCACCCCGCAGACCATTCGGCGAGATTTGAATACTCTTGCCGACGAAGGCCGGGTGCGGCGGGTACATGGTGGGGTGGGAATTGAGTCAAGCACTGTCAATACGGCCTATAGCACGCGCAAAACCTTGCACCTGGAAGAGAAAGAGCGCATTGCCCTCTGTTTAGCAGAACATATCCCTAACCACTCCTCGCTGTTTATCAATATCGGCACCAGCAATGAAATGATTGCTCAAGCGTTGCTGGAGCATCAGGGCTTGGAAATTATCACCAACAACCTCAACGTGGCGGCTATTCTTCAGCATAAAGAAGACTTCACAGTGATTATTGCCGGTGGCCAGGTGCGCTCACGGGATGGCGGTATTATTGGTGAGGCAACCATCGATTTTATTAACCAGTTTAAGGTGGATTACGGCATTATCGGGATCAGTGGTATTGATGAAGATGGCTCACTGCTGGAGTTTGACTACCAAGAAGTACGCGTTGCCCAAGCTATTATTGCCAATTCACGACGCATTTACTTAGCAGCTGATTACTCGAAGTTCCGCCGAAACCCTGTTGTTCGCCAGGGTAATATTTCTCAGTTAGATGCTCTGTTTACCGACCGCCCCCCCCCTGAAACGATTCTGCAACTGCTTAAACAGCATGGCGTAGCGCTGCATATTGCGTAGTGAATTGCATTAGAGCACCAGTTTTGCATAGAAGGTTCATACTTGACCTTTTAGGAGGCTGGAGTAGCCTTGAATGATAATAAAGCGAAAGTAAAAAAATAAATTCGAAAGACACCTACAACAAAGCGAACGTCATATGACCTCTTTTATTCTCGCCATCGATCAAGGTACGACCAGCTCCCGCGCTATTCTGTTTGATCGCCAGGGGCAAATTACCGCTATCGCCCAACAGGAGTTCCCCCAACATTTCCCAGAGGATGGCTGGATTGAGCACAATCCTGAAGACATCTGGGAGTCGGTCATCGCAACCTGCAAAGAGGTGCTGGTTAAGGCTAATATCAGCGCTTCGCAAGTAGATGGTGTCGGTATTACCAATCAGCGTGAAACGACGGTTGTTTGGGATCGTAAAACAGGAAAACCTATCTATAACGCCATTGTATGGCAAGACCGGCGTACCTCTGAGCTGTGCCAGTCGCTGCGTGACCAGGGTCACACTGAGGAAGTGCAGGCGAAAACGGGCCTGTTAATTGATCCTTATTTTTCGGCGACTAAGCTTGCATGGATTTTGGATCATGTAGAGGGCGCTCGGGAGCGGGCTGAGCGCGGTGAATTAGCGTTTGGCACGGTGGACAGCTTTCTTATCTGGCGTTTAACCGGTGGTAAACACGCAACAGATGCTACTAACGCCTCGCGTACAGCGCTATTTAACATCCATACGCAGCAGTGGGATGAATCGCTGCTGAAGCTGTATAACGTTCCGGCCAACATGCTGCCGGAAGTGAAAGACTCCAGCGACGATTTTGGTACGCTGGAAGTGAGCTGGCTGGGAGAACCGCTGCCTATTGCCGGTGTTGCCGGTGACCAGCAAGCTGCACTGGTAGGGCAGGCCTGTTTTCAGCCGGGCATGGGGAAAAGCACCTACGGTACCGGGTGCTTTATGATTGTAAATACCGGGGATACGCCTTCTCTTTCACGCAATCGCTTGCTGACTACTATCGGGTATCGGTTAAACGGTAAGCCCACCTACGCCATGGAAGGCAGTATTTTTGTAGCGGGTGCTACGGTGCAGTGGTTACGTGACGGCTTAAACCTTTTTGCTGATGCCTCTGAAACCGAAGCGCTAGCGCGGGAAACCCGTAGTGGGCACAGCGTATATTTAGTGCCTGCTTTTACAGGGTTAGGCGCACCTCACTGGGACCCGAAAGCCCGAGGGGCGATATTTGGACTTACTCGGGACACCGGGATTGCTGAAATTGTCGCCGCTGGACTTCAGGCCGTCTGTTACCAAACCCTCGACCTACAGCACTGCATGAATGATGACATGGATGCTGCACCGAAAAACCTTCGTGTGGATGGGGGCATGGTAAAAAACAGCTGGGTAATGCAGTTTTTGGCCGACATGCTTAATGTTCAGGTAGATAGGCCGACCATCCTGGAAACCACCGCGCTAGGCGCTGCTTATCTAGCCGGGCTGCGCCTGGGGTGGTACGACTCCCTTGAAGAGATAGAGCAGCTATGGCGTTGTGAGAAAAGTTTCACGCCCATGATGGAAGAGACCACTCGCGAACACCTCTACCAAGGCTGGCTGGATGCGGTGTCACGTGTGCGTTCTAATTAATAACGTTCACGTGTTAACAGGTATATAACGGCGCTATTCTAAATTCTAAATAGTGCCGTTGTTTTTTCTCCAGTTGAGCGTTTTATCACCCTTGGTCGTATGGTTTATTTTGCTACTGCGTGTAAACTGCACACGCTTTTAATTTATTGCAACAAACAGTTTTTATGCGGTATTTGAATTTTTACGGCTATTTAAATGCTTATTTTAAACTTTTCTAAAAAATCGTGTTTCTTTTAAAACAGTCGCTTAGCAGTAATCCTGAAACTATTCGTCACCAAACTCCTCGCCAGTGTCCTGATGTAGTCAAGCTACAACCCCTCCTGCTGCCAATGACGCATTGTTAGCAAAGCTTCCTTGAATCATAGTGAAGTCATGGATCAGGGAGATGTATCGTTATCCCGATGTGACTCAACTGATCCCTTGCTACAACCGAGGCACTACGTTGTACCCAGGTGCCAAAGGCGAAGGTCTTGTAAAGCTTGTGACCGTTTCGCAGTTACCGAACTGAGCACTTATCCGGCTCAGCATGAGTAGCAACGTCACCAATCGTCGTTAATTAAGATGGCTGCTTGTTCTTCAGCAAACGAGCTTCACCACATACAAGCAGCGGCTGACCATACCATGAGGGATTGACCATGAACTGCACAGAATTGAGCCAACAAGCCGACCGTATCGCTAGTACATTCAGCAAGCAAGACTTAGCTAAGCTGGTTCTAGCTCTGAAAGGCAATCGCGAGTCGCTCCAACACGCTGTTGAGGTTATTGATACTATCGATAGTCGTTTGGGCTGCACCTTAGAAGAAGCGTGGGATGAAGTATTGTCGGGCGACTCACAACTGCTAATCGAAAACGAAGAGTAGATAGAACCCTAATTAGTTTGCACCGTAATTAGCTTGCATCGATTATTGCCCCCTCGCTTACGAGGGGGCGTTTTTAATGAAGCACTTTTAGCTATCGCTAACCGTTGAGTTATTTTGTTTTTATAACGTTAAATTTTTACTAAACATTAACGGCTCTTAATTACCGAGCTGGGCGGGCGAGCCGTATCGCGATGTTGTTCAAAATAGGTATTAAAACGCTCTTCTGCCTCTTCACCAAACAGTACTTTGCAGGCCTCTTTCAGCCCCTTTGATTGGCGTAGCTGTTCGTGTTGAACGACCAATGACACTTTGGCTCTACGGCGTAAAAAGTCTTCTAGCTGGGTAATCATTTCATGATCCCTAGCATGTGCTAATTCACAGCGGATGTACTCCGTGCCTTCGATGAGAATATCGGCTTCAGAAGGGTCTTGACGGATTTCCTCAAGCATTCCCATTGCCTTTTCAGCATAGCGCCGCCACAGGCGAGAGGAGAGTGGCTCAGAGGAGCTGGCAGCAGTCATGGCATCTAAGTTCATGCGTGCCGCTTGATCCATAAACTGCTGTTTGACGGGCGTGGGCGGTTCGCCGTACCAGTGAAAATTAGGCGCCGTTAGGTTGACACCTAGGCGGGAGACTTCCTCTGATATTTCGTCCCCTACGTTCAAACAGTCGGTGAGCTTACCGCCAAAAATACTGATGTGGGCGCTTTCGGCGTTGGTATCGATAACATGCTTGCGGGAAAGCTGTAAAAAATCACGATCGCTACCCTGGTCAGCCTTAATGGCCAGCGGACGAACCCCGCACCGGGTAGAAATAATATCGTCGGGTGTTAGGGGGGCTTTAAGGGTCAACCGCGTATTGATGTTTTCAAGTACGAAAGCAATATCAGCCGCGGTAACATCGACCTCCGGGTGTTCCATGTGCGTATCGGTGGTGCCAATACAGGTGCGGTTACCCATGGGGATAACAAAAAATAGCCGACCATCATCAGCAAAAAATGCCAACACACGCTTGATGCGGGTTAATTGCGGAACAATTAAGTGAATACCCTTGGAATACATGTGCTGGTGGGTGGTTTTTTGACCGGTCAGCGCATTGTGCTGATCCACCCAAGGCCCGGCGGCGTTAATAAGCACTTTGGAGCGAATGGTAAAAGTGCTCCCATCCATAACGTTACGCGCCTTGGTAAGCCACTGCTCGCCTTCGCGCTCGGCGCCAAGTGACTCTACATAATTAGCGGCCACGGCGCCGTAGTTGAGGGCATGGCGTACAAAGTTAAAAACAAAGCGGGCATCGTTGTCGTGTAGGTAAGCGTCTGAATACTCAAACCCTCCCACTGAACCCTCAACATTAATGATGGATTCTTCCTGCTTTATTTTGGTCGGCGTCAGTAAACGCGGTAGTTTTGTAAATCCATTACCCATTAGCCAGTAGAGCCAAGTACCCGCCCACAAATAGCGTGGCGAGTGACGAAAACCTTTCGCAATCGTGGTGAGAAAACGTATTTCTTGTACCGTTGATGGGTAGCTTTTAATCAGGTGGTTTCTGCTCTTACATAGCTTGCGTACCAGTGCAAAGTCTTTGCTTTCCATGTATTTGATCCCCCCCCACACTAAGTTGGAGGAGTGCATGCTGGTACTGCCTGCAAAATCGCCACGATCAATAAGGGCAACTTTAGCGCCTTTGCCAGCCAGGGCAGCAGCGGTGGCGGCACCATTGATGCCGCCACCGATAATTAGCGCGTCAAATTCTTCAGTGTGCAATTTCTCGATATTGCGGTTACGCAGTTTCATAGCGGTTCCAGTTAACAAAGAAAAAGCCCTGTGTTTACGATCTCAATAGGTGCAGAGGCACAATGCCTGTTTGCCGCTGATGAAACGTTGGAAGAGGCGGGCCTTAGCCCGCCTAGCGAAGGTTAGCGTGTACCTGCAGCCATCCATGCTTCCATCATTTCATCGTATGGAATGGTGGTTCCCTGCGGCATTTCATCATCGAGCTTGGGTTTTGGCGCGCCTTCCTGATCAAGCCAGTATTGTGGGTCGCGCTCTTCGTTAAGCACCGGCGCGTAGCTGTCGAAGACATTGGCGCGGGCGAGGCGATTCATGGTGTTATCCATGTCGGCTGCCAACTTATCCAGGCCTTCTTGTGGGCTAACTTCGCCGCTCATAACAGGCGCTAGATTTTGCCACCATAGCGGCGCCATTCTTGGGTAGTCGGGAACGTTAGTGCCCGTTGGGGTCCAGTTGGACTCGTTAGGACTGCGGTAAAACTCTACTAAGCCACCTAGTTTGGGCGCCATTTCGCTCATTTGATCTGAGAAAATATCGGACTCACGAATCGGCGTAAGGCCTGCCATCAATTTCTCCAGTGATGTCGTTTTTGCGACAGTGAACTGGGCGAATAGCCATGCCGCTGTGCGACGGTCTTCTGGCGTTGAATCAAAGAATGTCCAAGATCCTACATCTTGGTAACCCACTTTCATGCCTTCTTCCCAGTATGGCCCGGTAGGGGAAGGGGCCATGCGCCATAGTGGGTTGCCTTCATCATCGGTAACCGCGACGGATGGGTCGGTCATGTCTGCGGTAAACGCGGTGTACCAAAAGATTTGCTGGGCAATGTGGCCCTGTGCAGGTACGGGGCCCGCTTCACCAAAGGTCATGCCCTGCGCTTCTTCGGGGGCGTAATCACGTAGCCAATCTACGGCCTTTTGCATCGCAAAGACCGATGCAGGTGCGTTAGTGGCACCACCACGGCTAACGCTCGCACCGACGGGTTGGCTCTCTTCGTTAACGCGAATACCCCAGTCATCTACGGGATTGCCAAAGGGTACGCCGGGGCTCCCCATACCTGCCATAGAGAGCCACGAGTCATGGAATCGCCAGCCAAGCGATGGGTCGCGGCGGCCATAGTCCATCTGCTATAAACTCGGGTTCCATCAATTTCGCCTACATGCACGGTAAAGAACTCGGCGATATCTTCATACGCTGTCCAGTTAGTTGGGACGCCTAAGTCGTAGCCGTAAATGTCATGAAACTGCTCCTGCAAGTCTTCGCGCTGAAACCAGTCATGGCGGAACCAGTACAAGTTAGCGAACTGCTGAGCGGGTAGTTGATAAACATTGCCGTCTGGCCCTGTGGTGTATTGCAGGCCGATGAAATCGTCTAAATCTAATGTGGGCAGGGTAAGGTCGGCCCACTCGTTTTCCATTGCCTCAGTGAGGTTAATCGTCGTGCCGTAGCGAATATGAGTGCCGATAGCGTCAGAGTCATTAATGTAGCCATCGTAGATACTGTTTCCCGACTGCATCTGGTTTTGCATGGTATCGACCAAGTCGCCTTCGCCGATGATGTTATGGGTGACGTTAATGCCCGTAAGCTCTCTAAAGGCAGGCGCTAGCACCTCGCTTTCGTAAACGTGGGTGGTTAGCCCTTCAGCCATGGTTTGGATATCCATACCGCGAAAGGGCTCGGCGGCTTGAGCAAACCAGAGAAGCTCTTCAATTTGCTCTTCACGGCTAAGCGTGGAGTTTTGGAAGTGCTCATCTACCAGGCGCTCGGCGATTGCCCGTGCACCGTGGTCGTCGGCTAGCAGCGTCCCCGATGCGAGCATAAAGCTAGCGGCGAGGGTGGTGAGTTTGAAGGGTATGTTACGCATGGTGACCTCGTTTTGTTGTGTTCTTCCCTGGCGTTGTGACCATCCCTGATACCGCCATAACGCTGGGTGCCGTTATGTGTGCTAACCCCAGCGCATGAGCACCAGCAGCCATACCGCTGAGAGTGCTAGTGCAATCCAGATAGAAAGCGCTGTAAAACCCACAACGCCTAAGTGAATAAAAGCTGCTGATAACAGGCCGATAAATAGCCTGTCACCCCG
Organism: Halomonas sp.; assembly: GCF_017515565.1. Taxonomy (GTDB): domain Bacteria; phylum Pseudomonadota; class Gammaproteobacteria; order Pseudomonadales; family Halomonadaceae; genus Vreelandella. The sequence goes on along the minus strand of NZ_JAFWFN010000022.1, from coordinate 68,847 downwards.
GGTAGTGCTAATAGGCAGAAAGCCCTTTCGCTCAATAGTGGGCGATAGAATTTCCCACAGCGTCATACCGGCCAGCATCGCTGCAATTGATGAAAAGAAAATGGCAGTTGGGGTTGTCCATACCATCCACGTCATAGCAGCGTCTCCTTAAGTGCGACCCAGGGCAAAGCCCTTGGCAATATGGTTACGAATGAAATAGACCACCAAAATACCGGGCACAATGGTGAGCACCCCGGCCGCTGCTAGCGTTCCCCAGTCAATGCCTGATGCGGTTGACGTGCGGGTCATAATCATGCCGATTGGCTGAGCGTTAGTGGCGGTCAAGGTTCTCGCAAGCAGGAGCTCTACCCAAGAGAACATGAACAGGAAAAACAGCGTGACGCCGATGCCTGAGCGAATCATGGGAATAAAAATTTTGATAAAAAAGTGCGGAAAACTGTAACCGTCTATGTAGGCGGTTTCGTCGATCTCTTTAGGGACGCTGCTCATAAAACCTTCTAAGATCCAAATTGCTAGCGGGATGTTGAAAAGGCAGTGGGCAAGGGCTACGGCAATATGGGTGTCAAACAAGCCGACCGAGTAATAAAGCTGAAAGTAGGGCAGCAAAAAAACCGCAGGCGGCGCCATTAGGTTGGTTAGCAGCCAGAAAAATAGGTGTTTGTCGCCGATAAAGCGGTAGCGGCTAAACGCATAAGCCGCTGGGAGCGCAACGCAAATAGTGATGAGCATGTTCAAAGAGACATACATCATCGAGTTGACGTAGCCCATGTACCAGCTGGGGTTATTGAAGATGCGCAGGTAGTTGTCGAAGGTTAGGTTTTGTGGCCACAGCGTCATTGAACCGAGAATTTCGCTGTTCGTCTGGAGCGACATATTGATCAGCCAGTAAATTGGCAAAATCATCAGGAAAAGATACAGCCCTAACAATAACCGCGACCGCCACCTGCTGCGCGCATTCCGCCGACGGCGCTGTGCCGGGGTGGTTTGGCTGAAAATGGTGTTGTACTTCTCACCTTGCTGGGTGTTTTCGAGATGGTACATATCATGCTCCCCCTTGCGGGTTCTTATCTTTTTGCATGTGCATAATGGTGGTGTAGAACACCCAGCTCACCAGCAAAATGACCAGGAAATAGATAATCGAGAATGCCGCAGAAGGGCCTAAGTCTTGTTGGCCGATGGCCATAGTAGCCAGCGATTGGCTTAAGAAGGTGGTGGAGCTGCCAGGGCCGCCGCCGGTTAATACAAAGGGTTCAGCGTAAATCATGAACGAGTGCATGAAGCGTAAAAGCACCGCAATGACCAGAACGTTAGTAAGCTTTGGTAGCTGGATATAGCGGAATACTGCCCATTTCGAAGCACGGTCGATGCGTGCGGCCTGGTAGTAAGCCTCTGGAATTGAACGCAGGCCGCTATAGCAGAGCATGGCCACAAGGGGTGTCCAGTGCCAAACATCCATCAAGATAATAGTGGCCCAGGCATCACCGGCATTGCGGGTAATGTTGTAGTTAATGCCAAGCTCGCGCAGGCCCCAGCCCATTAGGCCAATATCGCCACGGGTAAAAATCTGCCAAATGCTGCCCACTACGTTCCAGGGGATCAGCAGCGGTAGGGTAATTAAGATCAGCACCGCCGATGCTTGCCATCCGCGCTTGGGCATAATAAGCGCAATACCAATACCTAACGGCACCTGAATGGCCAAGATTGTCAGTGAAAAAAGGATTTGGCGAACGAAGGCCGCGCGAAGGGCGGAGTCGTTCAAGATACTTTCAAACCACTCGGTGCCGGTAAAGAAGCGCGCATTGGGGCCTAACACGTCTTGCACGGAGTAATTAACAACGGTCATTAAAGGGATGATGGCGGAAAAGGCCACCAGCACTAGCATGGGAAGCACTAATAGCCAGGCACGGTTGTTTTGTACTTTGTTATTCATGACCGACCTCCACCAAATATTCGTCGATATAGAGGGCCATGTGCTGAAGGGGAAATTCGGCAAATGCGCTATCGCCCATAGAGGCATGCCCTTCGGGTAGGCGTGCTTTGAATAACTGGCCAGCGAGGGTGAAGCTCAGCAGTGAGTAGGTACCCAGATCCTGTAATGCAACCACCTGGATAGGAAGTGCATTTGCCGACGGCGTGCTAGAGACGACAATAAATTCTGGGCGGATGCCAAGTTTGATATTGCTAGACGATGCAGCGGCCACTCGCTGATTTATCGCACTGGCTACCGGCACCGGCTGATCACCAAACATGACGCTTCCTGCGTGGTGAGAGACCTCCATAAAATTCATGCCGGGGCTGCCAATGAAATAGCCCACAAAGGTATGAGCTGGCTTTTCAAATAGCTCACGAGGGGTGCCAAATTGAACAACTTGGCCGTCGTACATCACCGCTATTTTGTCAGCGAAGGTGGAAGCCTCAAGCTGGTCGTGGGTAACGTAGATCATCGTGATATTGAAGCGCTCATGGATCTCTTTTAATTTGCGGCGTAGTTTCCATTTAAGCTGCGGGTCTATAACGGTGAGCGGTTCGTCGAACAGTATTGCCGAAACATCGTCACGTACTAAGCCGCGTCCCATGGAGACTTTTTGCTTTTCGTCGGCGGTGAGGTTTTTGGCTTTACGTTTCAGAAGGGGAGTCAGGTCTAAAATATCTGCGACTTCCCGTACTTTGGGATCTAAGCGATATTCGGGGATATTCATGTTGCGTAGCGGAAAGGCTAAGTTGTCGTACACCGTCATGGTGTCGTAGATGACGGGGAACTGAAACACCTGAGCGATATTGCGCTCTTCAGGGGGGAGTTCGTTAACCCGCTGTCCATCAAATAATACGTCACCTTCCGAAGGCTCCAGTAGCCCCGAGATGATATTGAGCAGCGTTGATTTACCGCAGCCAGAGGGTCCAAGCAGGGCATAAGCGCCGCCCTGGTGCCAGACGTGATCCAGTTGGCGGATCGCATACTCATCACTGGCTGTAGGCGTTTTACTATAACTGTGGGCAAGCCCTCTGAGAGTAATTTCAGCCATTTAGGGTGCCCCCTTGGCCAGCGGGCACATGCACAGTGCTGCCCTGTTTATCGAAAGCGTAAAGCTGATGGCAGGGGAAATAGATCTTTATGGGGTCGTTGACGTGAAATTCGTGAATGCCTGCTAAGTGAAGCACTAACGGAAACCTCTCATGGCTGACATGCAAAAAGGTTTCAGATCCGCTGATTTCAGCAACGTCAACCGTCACCGGCAGCTCTATATCGCTAGGTGAGGTTGGTGAAAGAGTAATGTGTGAAGCACGCACCCCAAAATCATAGGTGCCTTCAGCCAAGCCCAGTAAGCCACTGTCGCAAGGAAAGCTTAAAGACGGGTCGAAGGAGATAGCCGCATGGTTAAGTGTTCCAGGCACGACGTTAATAGGAGGCTCTGAGAACATTTCGGCGCTGTGACGGCTATTAGGTCTGCGATAGACCTGATCGGTGGGGCCATACTGCAGGAGCTTGCCTTCATGCAGTACAGCGGTATTGCCGCCCAGTGCCAGCGCTTCGTTAGGTTCTGTAGTGGCGTAAACCGCAATGCAATTACGTGCTTTAAATAGTTCACGCAGCTCATCGCGAAGCTCTTCGCGAAGTTTATAGTCAAGGTTGACGAGCGGTTCGTCGAATAAAATGAGGTCAGCTTCTTTTACCAGAGCACGGCCCATGGCTGTGCGTTGCTGTTGCCCGCCTGAGAGTTCCTGTGGGTATCGGTCGAGCAAATGCTCGATACGGAGCATTTCAGCAATTTTCCCCACACGCTGCTCAATCTCTTTTTTGGATGTTTTGGCAAGCTTGAGAGGGGAGGCAATATTGTCGCGTACGGTCAGGCTGTGGTAGTTGATGAACTGTTGGTAAACCATAGAGACGTTGCGCTTTCGTACGGAAACGCCAGTAACGTCCTTGCCAGCCATGAAAATTTTGCCTTGGGAGGGCTGCTCCAAACCTGCCATTAGGCGCATAAGCGTGGTTTTGCCCGCCAGAGTTCGCCCTAAAAGCACGTTAAACGAACCCGGCTCTAGCTCAAGTTCTACCTTACTGATATGGGGGACCCCGCCAACGACGTGGTCAATATGCTGCAAATATAAGGACATGCCGATCTCGCTAGCGTCATTGTTATTGGAAAAATGCTACTGAAAATCGCTATTGCAGATGAGAGTAATGGTGACTGTGCTGGAATCTGAAGCAGTAATGATCAGTTTCCATACATGTATTTTCAATAACGAAAGGCTAGTTGATCATTTTCGAACTTGCAACGCGTTTTTAACCATTTATATTCGTTTTTAAACGATAGGGTGTGAATGTTTCGAGAAGATGACACCAAGTATGTCAAATGAGCTGAGAGAGCTTGAGGCATAGGATAAAAAGCCGGTTCCTAGTGTATGGAGTCGGCTTTATGCTTACTGAGAGGTGGTGCACGTGTGGGCACCTTGGCGGGTAAGGTGCGTCAGCGCCAATAGAAGGCCATGGCCGCCAACGGAAACTGGTTCATAAAGGTGTTACACGTTTCTACGGCGCTTGGTGTTGCCTCAGCCACCGGGGCTACCGAACGGTCAAGGCTTACAATGCGCTCGCATTTACTAGAGATAACATTGTGCCGGATAGCGTCCCAGTGCATAGGCGGCGCTTTTCCATCCGCCCAGGCTAGGAGCGCTGACGGCACGTCTGCTCCTGCTGCAGCAGAAAAAGGATAGCCGCCACCGAAACGCGGGTTGAGTTCGAGCAGGTAGGGTCTCCCTGCGTCCAAAAATACGTCGCAGTCGAGGTTGCCGACATGCTTTAAAGTTTCGCCCAGGCGGCGTCCCAGGGCGACAAGTTCAGGACGGTCCTCCGTTACCGCTTGATCCGTCTCACCGGAGCGCATGCCTAGTTTGCGCTTGACGAACGTCGTCTGATATCGGCCCTGCAAATCGTTGACCACATCAAGGCCATATTCCTGGCCGCTCAGGGCGCTTTGGATGAGTAAACCATCTTTTCTGTCGGCGTACTGCTGTAGTGAGTTGCGGGGAAGGCGGCGCAGACCCCGTTGCCAAGCCCAGTTCAGCTCGTCTATGTCATAGACGCATTCGACCCCTAGCGATGCCGACCCCCAACGTGGCTTTACGAACAGTGGGAAGCATAGCTCGCCTCGCTCAATCGCCTTTAAGGCGGTGTCAACATGTAGGTAGCTGGTTGGGGTAGCAATGCCAAGTTCTTTGGCGAGTTCGGCAGTGGCCAGTTTATCGGCAGTCAGGGCGATAACCCCAGGCGAAGACACGACCACTTGAGTGCCTATGCGCATAAAGCTATGTTTTGCTTCAGCAAGTATTGAAAGCTCATTGTCATTGAGAGCAATAAGCATCCCCACTTTCTGCTGTTCACAGAGTGTCAGTAGCGTAGGGATATAGTCCGGTGACTCAACACGCGGAACAAGAAACGCTGCATCCGCTTCCACCATGGCAGCAGCACTCTCGTTGCTATCGGCTGCCAATATGCGGCCATTGCCAGACAGCACATCTCGGAAATAGTGAAGCAGGTAGTTACGACGACCAGCACAGGTGAAAAGAATATTCATTGTTTTATTCCTTCTGCAGTAAAAGTGTTGCGAGTGATGCGGCTTCGAGCTGGCTGACTCGTTCGTAGACTCAATTCGCTATTTTCATACATGGATGGAGGGTTCAGGGGCGAGGGAATCTGCTGGGTAACTAATATCGACAGAAGGCGATTCAACGTGGCGTGAACAGTAGCTGACAAGCACGCTGGCGCAGTCGTCGGCGCGTTTGAGCATATATCCCTGGCGGTTGAGCACGGCCGGAGCGGGCGTAATAAAGGGCGGGGTGTAGTTGAGTGAATAGGCACCGCGATTTTCGAACACGATATAATCGCCTATATCCAAACGACCTGTAAAAGCCTCACATATGACGTCGTGTTCCATGCAGGTATGACCTACAAGGCGGTAAGTGTGCGGTGAGCTGGCATCTTGGGTATTCGCGGTTACCGCATACAGCATCGGTTGGCTGTTTGAGTGGGTCGGGTTAGTGCTGTTTATGCTGGTATCGATTAATGCTTGATAGATGCCGTTCCTTTCTCTTATTTCTATTACCTCGGCCACGAGGCATTGGGTGTCGGCGACCATGGAAATACCAGGTTCGACAATGAGCTGCATGGTGGAGCATGGGGCATAGCGCTTGAAAGCTGACCCGATGGCATCGGCGTACTCATCGATGCTTGGTACTTCAAATGGGAACTGCGATTTCAATTGTGCTGGCATGGCGCCCAGCAGGCCGCCGCCGACGTTCAGTGTTTCGATGGTATATTGAGGTGCTAACTGTAAGGCCAGTTCACTAAGTAAGCGAATGCGCTCCGTATGCGCCGTTACCCCGCGCGCCCGATCACTGACATGGCAGTGCAGCCCCGTCACCTTTAGGTTTGGAGTGCGTTTCAACCTGTTTAGAGCACTCTCAAGCTCCCCCGACTCGACCTGAAAGCCGAAACGGCTAGCGGGGAGCGAAGCAAAGTTGACCCTGAGTCCAATCACTATTTCATCAAATTCACCGGCCAACTGCTCTAATAACGCAATTTCTCTAAAGGAGTCGATATTGACCGCTGAGCCACCTCGCAGGGCCGTGCGAAGGTCATCTTCACGCTTGATAGGGCCGTTGAATATGAGTTGGGCTGTGGGCAAATGACGGCGGGCGACGTCGAACTCGAAGCGGGATACGACTTCTGCCATACCGCTCAGTTCATTGATAAGCTCACAGATACGCGGCATATAATTGGCCTTGAGCGCGTAGGCCACTTGGGTATTGGCATGATGCTGCCGCAACTGCTCACGAAGCCGTGAATAGTTCTCAACGAAGCGGTTCTCATCAAATAAATAAAAGGTTCCCCCCGCCTGGTGTGAGAGTTTATGTAACGCCCTATGATCGAGAGTCATGCGCATGATGGCTACCCCTGGTTGGCGTTATACAGCCGTTGTTCCGTTGGCCTGTACCATTCATCAAGACTGACGGGCACCCGGGCGTTATAACCGAGCACTTGTCGCGTTAAGGGCGAAAGTGTCTTGCCGTATTCGTCACCTAGCATGCGAGCGTAGTCCATGTGCGGTTTGACCCATGCTCGGCTGTAACCCACCGTCAAGGCGACACGCGCTTTGTCTCCGGAAATTAACGCACCTTGATGCCAAAGCAGCGAATTGAAGAGCAGAACCGAGCCAGCAGGAGCCACAATTCTTTCGTGGTGCTTTTCGAACTCTTTTTCGTCGGGTGGCTGATCACTCGTATGAGAACCCGAAAGTACTAGGGTGCCATTATCTTTTGTAAAATCGTCACACATCACCAGCATGTTTAGCTTGAGCGGATAACCCGGAATGAAAGTTCTCACGTCTCGGTGGAGCTTGTGCACGTAGGTTTTCATATCCGGAAAACCCCCTATCGGCGTCAAGGAGTGGCAGATATAGGGCTGTTCACCGAAATAGTGTGAGATGTAAGGATGAAAAAGATGCATGTCGATGTAACGGTCAATACTGTCATTCGCTCCCAGGCAGTGGTGGGCGGTGCCATCACCCTGGGTATTAACACCGTTCTTAATCTGCATGTTTTGGCAGATATCTATCCACTCCAGACAGTCACTGCGTAACTCGTTGACGAAGTGCTCGTCTAATGCCGAAGGGAAGACAACCCAGCCCTTGGTCTCCATGATATGACCGAACTCGTCAACGCTGATTCTTTCTTGCATGGCTTATGACTCCATTAAATTAGAAAGTGGTAATGCCGGGCCTTGTTCAAAGCGAATCGGCAGTTCCATTAACAACATATGTTCTTTGCTCTCGCAGGAGCGGAAGCCTTGGCGTTGGTAAAAACGAAGGGCACTTGCGTTTTCTTTGTGTACCCATAGCTTCAAGCGCGAACAGTTATGTTGGCGTGACTGCACGGTGACACCATTAAGTAGAGAAGCAGCCAAGCCGCTGCCACGAACTTCAGGCGCTATGACAAATAAGGTAATAAAGGCATCTGGGGTTGTAGCGTCTTTACAGTAATAAGCCACGAACCCAAGACATTTACCTGAGGTGTGAAGGCATAAAAAATCGGCATGTAGCAAAATCTTGTCGATATACTCCTCGACACTAACAACGGACAGCAAACTGCCAGCCTGGCGGTGTTGTTCCTCCCAAATAAGCGAACGAACGCCATCTTGCCAACTTGGTAGGCTGCACATCCTTTATCCCCTTAACTTTTAGCGGTGCTCACATGAAAAGGCTCTAAGATAATTGTTGAGCATCACGTAAGTTTCAGTTCGTAACGTTTGGTTACATCTTATTGGGCATATTCATAGATATAGAAGACTTTTACCACCTGTATTTATTGGTCTTAGTAAAGTGAGAAATGTCATACTTTGGGTGTTAATTATTATTAGCTTTAGTTGGTTTAGAAGCCCTTTAGTATTTCTAGTTCATTGAAATTTAAGAGTAATAAAAATTAAATATCGTTCACCTAGGCACGCGCAGGCTAGCGTCACATTCTGTTTCAATGTCAGCGCTTTGACGTATTAGGTAGGGCTATCGGTCGTTGCCCCGTTTTCGAGACCACTATCCTCACAAGAAGACGGCAATGTCTCGAAAGCGCATGGGAAGTGCTCTTATGATAAGAAGCCGTTAGAGGGGGTAAGCGCGAACATAGCGTGCGCAGGCGTGGGCACTGCGCGACGTCTGGCTGAACGGCCAGTGTCGGGATTTTAGGAATAGGTGGGGATGGCGTATTTGGCCGGGCTGGGGAGTGATGCAAGTAGCCTAGGCGCAAGTAGTGAGTCGCGGTCAGATGCTTCAAAGTGTCCTCTTATAAATCCGAGGACACTTATCTGACCGACGACATACAGCTCAAACAGTGAGGTTGTAACCCGTGCTAGCGGATTACTTAATGCTAGCTTCTTCGCTTGTCGGCTTGGCTACCGGCGTTGCGTTGTGGTCAATCAAGGTTGATTTATCCGTAGCAAACGCATCGTAGGCGAAGTCGTCTACCGTTAACATTTCAAGCACTTCTGCTTCAAAGGTGCGCATGAACTGGGCATCTTCTTCGCTGATTAGCCCTTTCTCTAGGCCAGCTTCCACCCGCGCTTCTGGGTGAAGTGCCGTCTGCGGCAGCTCGCCTTTAGCGTAAGCCTTGTTAACAGTGCGGTAGATTTTCTCTGCGCGCTCGTACTCAGCCAGTAGGGCATTGTAACGGGCAAGCGGATTGCGCTCTTTACCGTCATCCTGATCCCATGTGTTGGCAAGCAGCTTGGTGCGCAGGGCGCTATGGCTAGAGACGCGCTGGGCAATGTCCCGTGCTAGGTCGTCACTGGGTTTATCCCAACGACGGCCAGTGGGCATTGTGACAGCGTTAAGCACTTTACCTAGCGCGCGATTTGGCAAGTTGTCAAAAATTTCAACAAAGGCCTGCTCGGCGCGGTGTAGCAAGAAGCGGCAGCTGTAATGTAGAAGGGCTTCTTCGCCTTCTACTTTATCGCCTGCTTGCCACTGTTTAAGCACCATGGATGCCAAGTAAAGGTTAGAGAGCACATCACCCAAGCGGGCAGAGAGCATTTCGCGCTTTTTAAGCTCAGAGCCAAGGCTGGCCATGGCCGCGTCGGCACATAAGCCAAAACCAGCAGAGAGGCGTGCAATATCCTGGGCATAAATAGCCGCAGGGCCATCGAAAGGCACACTGGCTTTACCGAGACCAAGCCCTAAGGTAAAGGCGCGCGCCGCATTGCCAAAGATTAGACCCGCGTGGCCAAAGAAGGCTTTATCAAACGCCTTAATATCGTTGGCATCTTTCGCTGCTAGCTCGTCAAGGACGTAGGGATGGCAGCGAATGGCACCCTGACCAAAGATCATCAGGTTGCGGGTCATGATGTTGGCGCCTTCAACGGTAATCGCTACCGGGTTAGCGCTGTAGCCAATGCCCAGGTAGTTGCGCGGGCCAAGGGTTACCGCTTTACCACCATGAACATCCATCGCATCGCTTAGGAGCACGCGTTGGAATTCAGTCAGCTGGCTTTTCAAAATTGCTGAAGGCACGGCGGGTTTCTCGCCATGGTCAATCAGGTTAGCGGTTTGGTAAACCGTCGCCGCAGAGATATAAGCCAAGGATGCCATACGTGCTAATGGCTCCTGAACGCCTTCCATCTCTGCCACCGGTACGTTGAACTGACGGCGAACGCGAGTGAAACCACCGCTCCAGCCAAGTGCATAGCGGGCAGTGCCGGTAGCGCCTGAGGGCAGGGTAATGCAGCGGCCAATGGAGAGGCACTCAACCAGCATCCGCCAGCCTTGGCCAATCATGTCTGGGCCGCCGATAATAGTGTCCAGCGGTACAAAGACGTCGTTACCTTTAATCGGGCCGTTCATAAACGGGCTGCCGATGGGGTGGTGACGACGACCAATGTCCATGCCATCAGTATCACGGGGAATCAGCGCTAGGGTAATGCCACGATCTTCTTCGTCGCCCAGCAGTTTTTCCGGGTCGAAAAGGCGGAAAGCAAGCCCAACGACAGTGGCGATAGGCGCCAGGGTAATCCAGCGCTTTTCGAAGTTAAGGCGCAAGCCTAGTACTTCTTCGCCGTTAACCATCTGTTTGCATACAATGCCGGTATCCGGCAGGGAGGTGGCATCGGAACCGGCACGGGGGCCTGTCAAGCCAAAGCAAGGGATTTCACGACCATCGGATAAGCGTGGCAGGTAGTGGTCTTTTTGCTCTTGGGTGCCGTATTTCAGCAGTAGCTCACCTGGGCCTAGCGAGTTAGGCACCCCAACGGTGACCATTAGGGTCTCGTTGGCAGAAAGTTTCTGTAGCACCGTGGACTGGGCTTTAGCAGAAAAGCCTAAACCGCCGTACTCTTTCGGAATAATCATTCCGAAGAAGCCCTCTTTCTTCAGGAAATCCCAAAGTTCTTGGGGCAGGTCGGCGCGCTCTTTCGCGATATCCCAGGCGTTACACATGCCGGCGGCTTTTGCACACTGATTGTCGATAAACGCTTGCTCGTCTTCACGCAGGCCCTCATCTTTAAAGTCGAGCAGCTTGTTCCACTGGGGCTTACCCGAGAAGAGCTCACCGTCCCAGGAGACACTGCCTGCTTCCAGCGCGGTGCGCTCGGTAGCGGACACTTTGGGCGCTACCTTTTTAAACATGGCAAAAAGACGTGGCGTTAGCCATTTGCTGCGTAGAGCAGGTAGGCCTGCAGCAGCTACTACGGCTGCGCCGATCAGCAGTAGCACACCGATAACGGGGGCGCCGAATAAAACCCCGACAAGACCGAGAACACCGAGGACGGCGAGCGCAGGGGTAGCGCCCGCCTCCCGACGCATTACAATGAGCAAGCCAACAATGGCCAGCACAATAAGCAGTAGGGTTAGCATATAACCTCTCCGTGGGTTGTTAATTCGTGTTTTGTTAGCGGGTAGTGCATTTAAACGAATGTTTGAATTTTGGCAGACTCTCGCTATTCAGTGCAAGCCTTTCGCTTGCCATAGGCTGCCTTTAGCCTGTTGATCAGACTATTTCTGTGACGGTTTTTGGCTCCTATCAATTTCTGTTCTCAACCCCTGTTCTCAACCGCTGGGTGTCACCCTGCGTTTAACCACTACTGTAGCGTATTGGTGAAGGGGATGTTCTCTGCGCTGAGTACAAGGCATAAAAAAACGCCACAGGGTTACGCTGCGGCGTTTGAGTCATAACTGCAAAGTGAAGTTCAGTGCTGTTTTGCGGGCGCTCCGTTAGCAACATAGTAATCTACGTTAGCGCGAGGCAGTGGTTCGCGGCCTCGTATGCGGTCGGCTATTTTTTCTGCCAGCATAATCGTCGGCGCGTTTAGGTTGCCGGTAGGGATAATGGGAAACAGTGACGCATCGACAACTCTTACCCCTTCAAGACCATGCACGCGGCCTTGGCTATCCGTGACAGCCATCGCGTCCTCGCCCATTCGGCAGCTACCGCAGGGGTGATAAGCGGTTTCGGCGTGCTGTTTCACGAAAGCATCAAGCTCTTCATCCGACTGTACGTCAGGGCCCGGGGCGATTTCACGGCCACGGTACTGATCAAAGGCTGGCTGGGCTATGATTTCACGGGTAAGGCGAATGGCATCACGGAACTCTTGCCAATCTTTCTCTTTAGCCATGTAATTAAACAGAATGCTGGGCGCAGCATGTGGATCTTTCGAGGTAAGGCGAATACGCCCGCGGCTTTCGGAGCGCATAGAACCCACATGGGCCTGAAAGCCGTGAGCCTTCACCGCACTTTTACCGTTGTAACTAATCGCAATGGGCAAAAAGTGGTACTGCAGATTCGGCCACTCTTCTTCATCGCGGCTACGGATAAAACCACAGGATTCGAACTGATTGCTGGCGCCAACGCCGGTGCCTTTAAATAGCCATTCAGCGCCGATTTTTGGCTGGTTATACCATTTCAGCGCCGGGTAGAGTGAAATCGGCTCTTCGCATTCATACTGAATGTACATCTCCAGGTGGTCTTGGAGATTTTCGCCAACCCCGGGCAATTCATGAACGACAGAAATGCCTAACTCTTCAAGCCACTCTGGGTTACCCACGCCAGAGCGTTGGAGAATCTGTGGTGAGGCAATCGCGCCGCCACACAGCAGTACTTCACGGAGGGCGCGAGCGTGTTGTGTCTGGCCTTTTTGCTCATAGCGAACACCCACGGCGCGCTTTCCCTCAAACTCAATGACATCGGTCACCGCGTGGGTTTCGATGGTTAAGTTGCTGCGCTGTTTGGCGGTATCCAGGTAGCCACGGGCGGTTGAGGAGCGTCGGCCTTTAGGCGTGACGAAACGGTCCATAGGGCCAAAGCCCTCTTGCTGGTAGCCGTTAACATCTTCAGTTTCTGGGTAGCCTGCCTGCTTACAGGCTTCGATAAAGGTGCGGTAAAGCGGGTTATTATTCGCTTTTGGCGTGGTGACGCTAACCGGGCCATCGCCACCGTGGTAGTCGTTCGGGCCGATGTCGCGGGTTTCGCACTTTTTGAAGTAGGGCAGGCAGTTTAGGTAGTCCCACTCTTCAAGGCCGGGCTGTTTGGCCCAATTATCGTAGTCCAGTGCGTTGCCGCGGATGTAGCACATGCCGTTGATGAGCGAGGAGCCGCCAAGGCCCTTGCCGCGGCCGCACTCCATACGGCGGCCATCCATATGCGGTTCGGGGTCGGTTTCAAACGCCCAGTTGTAGCGTTTGCCCTGCAGCGGATAGGCTAGGGCAGCAGGCATTTGAGTGCGAAAATCGAAACGGTAATCAGGGCCACCGGCTTCGAGCAACAGAACACTAACGTCACTATCTTCGGTCAGACGGGTAGCGAGCACGTTGCCCGCCGAGCCTGCCCCGATAATGATGTAATCAAATTCGCGTGGTTGAGACATGAACACTCCTTAAAACACCGACTCAAACGGGCCCATCTCGATCTGCACGGACTTGGTTTGCGTATAGTGATTAAGCGTCTCGACGCCGTTTTCACGCCCAATGCCAGACTCCTTATAGCCGCCTACCGGCATCTCGGAGGGGGACTCGCCCCAGGTGTTAATCCAGCAAATACCGGCTTCTAGCTGGTGAATGACACGGTGAGCGCGGTTCAGGCTTTCGCTAAAAACGCCTGCAGCCAAACCGTACTTGGTGTCGTTGGCGCGGCGGATGACCTCGGCTTCGTCATCAAAGGCAAGCACCGACATTACCGGGCCAAATATCTCTTCACGTACGATGCGCATATCGTCGGTGCAGTCGGTGAATACTGTGGGAGCTGCCCAGGCGCCATCGGCCCAGCTACCGCTGTTCCAGTCATCGCCACCCACCAACAACCGAGCACCTTGCTCTTTGCCCAGCGCAATATAGGAGAGCACTTTTTCCTGATGCTCAAAGCTCACTAGCGGCCCGAAGTTGACGCTGGGGTCCATTGGGTCGCCTGCCTTAATGCGCTTGACGCGCTCTACCAGCTTGGCTTCAAAGGCCTCTTTGACGCTGTGCTCAACGAATACACGGGTACCGTTAGTACAGATTTGGCCGCTGGAGTAGAAGTTGGCCATCATGGCGGCATCGGCGGCGCGGTCAAGATCGGCGTCGGCAAATACGATCAGCGGTGATTTACCGCCCAGTTCCATAGTGACATCTTTTAACGTAGAGCCACCTGCCGCAGCCATGACCTTTTTGCCGGTGCCCACTTCGCCCGTAAAGGATACTTTGGCAATGCCTTCGTGCTCGGTGAGCATTGCACCCACGCGGCCATCGCCTTGAACCACGTTAAACACGCCGTTGGGCAGGCCTGCTTCGGTGAAAATCTCGGCCAGTTTCATCACCGTCAGCGGGGTAACTTCGCTAGGCTTAAACACCACTGCGTTACCTGCGGCCAGTGCTGGAGCGGCTTTCCAACAGGCGATTTGGATGGGGTAGTTCCAAGCGCCAATGGCGCCAATTACGCCCAGCGGTTCACGGCGGGTGTAGACGAATGAGCTGTCGCGCAGGGGGATTTGGCTGCCTTCAATGGCGGGCGCCAAGCCAGCGTAGTATTCAAGCGCGTCTGCGCCGGTCACGATATCCACGCTCGCCGTTTCACTGATCGGCTTGCCGGTATTGCGGGTTTCCAGCTCAGCTAACGCATCGTTGCGTTCACGCAATAGCGCCACGGCACGCAGTAGGATGCGTGAGCGCTGCATGCCGCTCATGGCAGCCCACTCGCGTTGGCCCTTTTGGGCGGCGGAAACGGCGGCATCAACATCCGCCTGACTTGCTTGGCCGATGGTAGCGAGCAAGCTGCCATCGAAAGGATTGGTAACGGTAAATGTTTCGCCGGAGGTGGCGTCTACCGGGCGACCATCAATATAAAGGGGCTGTACGTCTTGAGTGGCCATGCTGGTCTCCTTAGCGAATATAAGTAGCGGCGGCTTCTTCTAAGCATCCGTGATGTGTGAGCAACTGATTGAGATAGGTGTGCGCAAGGTGGCGCGCTTCTGCAGCGTCAAGACCATCTGGGGTAAGCGCGCCACGAAGCCACAAACCATCAATCATGGCGGCTAATCCTCTTGCCGCATTTCGGGCGTCAGGGCGGGGCATAACGCGCTGAAACTGGTGGCATAAGTTGGCGTAAAGACGGCGATCGTTGACGTATTGAAGGCGTTGAAGCATGGGTTTGTGCATGCTGCTAGCCCAAAAGGCGAGCCAGGTTTTGGCGGCTGGGCCCGTCACCTGGGTGCGGTCGAAATTGCCTTCAATAATCGCCCCAATATGGGCGCGGGGTGATCCGTCTTCTAGAGCACGACGGCGTGCCGACACAGCATCACTAAGATCTGTCAGGATTTGACGCATAGTGGCTTCTAGCAAGCCATCCTTGCCGCCGAAGTAGTGGCTAATAATACCCGCTGAAACACCTGCATGGCGTGCAATGCGCATTACAGTCGCTTCGGCGAGGCCAACTTCGTCAATGGCCGCCATTGTGGCTTTAATTAACTGCTGGCGGCGTATTGGTTCCATTCCCACCTTAGGCACAGCTATCTCCTAATGACGTTGAATGCCCTTTACCCCCGGCCTTGAAAAGCAGGGGTAGGCATGATTACCTAGTGATGATGACATTTTTTTATTGAACGTTCAATCAATAAAAAGCGAGTATTGAACAGAGGCTGTGTACTAAAAGCAGTTTGCTAAATGCAGTGTGATGACAAACTAGAAAGGGGATTGATAATGATAAAACCGAACTACTCACGTGGTCTTGCCGCCCTTCTAATTACCGCAGGGTTACCCGCGGTAGCCTCTGCTAACGAGTGCAGCAGTGTCCGCTTTGCAGAAGTCGGTTGGACAGATATAACCGCGACCACCGCAATGGCAAGTGAAGTATTGGACGCGTTGGGCTACGAACCTCGCGTGGATACTGTCTCTGTACCGATTGCCTATGCGGGCATGCGAAATAATGATTTTGACGTCTTTCTAGGTAACTGGATGCCCTCTATGGCGTCTATTAGTGATCCTTACATTGAAAGCGGCGAAGTAGAGCGCCTAGTGGCAAATCTTGAAGGGGCAAAATACACCCTGGCGGTTCCCCAGTACGTTTACGATGCTGGCGTAACCTCGGTTAAGGATTTAGCGGAGCACGCCGACCAGTTTGAACACCGCTTGCACGGCATTGAGGCTGGCAATGATGGGAATGAACTGATTGAGCAAATGATTGACGACAATGCTTATGGTTTGGGTGACTGGCAAGTGGTCGACTCAAGCGAAGCGGGGATGCTGGCAGAGCTTCGTTCACGTGTGCCTAATGAAGAGTGGATGGTGTTTTTGGGGTGGGCACCACATCCCATGAATACAAACTTTGACATGGCGTACCTAACCGACGCCGATGACTATTTCGGCCCTGACTTGGGTGGCGCAACGGTTTACACCAATACCCGCGCTGGTTTTGTTGAAGAGTGCCCGAATGTTGGTACGTTACTGCGCAATATGACGTTTACGTTGGAAATGGAAAACCAGTTGATGAGCGCGATTATGGATGATGGGGTGGAGCCGCGAGCTGCCGCCCGTGCGTATCTCAATGAAAATACCGATGTTCTTGATACGTGGTTAGAAGGCGTAACAACCCGCGAAGGCGATGAAGCACTGCCCGTTGTTAAGGCCGCACTATAAATACGCATGCAACCAAAGCAAAAGGCAGGCCGTTTTGGCTTGCCTTTTGTCTCTAATATAGGTATACTCTGCACCCGCTGATGTCGGAAAGGCTACGTAGCTCAGCTGGTTAGAGCACATCACTCATAATGATGGGGTCCCCTGTTCAAATCAGGGCGTAGCCACCAATAAGCATTAATGCGTATTTTGATATATGCATTGCAATGGTGGCCCCTTAGGTCCTCCCGCAACGCTAAACTGCAAACCCCGCCAGGCCCGGAAGGGAGCAACGGTAGTGGTGGCTGCGTGTGCCGGGATGTGGCTTTTGGGGCCGCCTCCATTTCTGTCCTTCTCACCCCAACGTGGGCATAATTTGTAAAAAAGCGTCGCATAAACTATTTCTTAGTAACCTTACAACAGAAATCGTGATGCTATGTACCATTCTAAGCTTCGCCCCTCCCGCGTTAAAAATCCCTACAAACTTGTTAGCGTCAAAAAATATAGCGTGCTAACTGTTGAGTCATCGCTGGAATTTCGTGCTTGTTTCCATTTTGAATACTCAGATGCTGTTGTGTCTTTTGAAGCGCAGCCCAAGGGCTTCCATTACTGTTACGAAGGCAAGACCCTTCCGTACACCCCTGATTTTCGCTTAGTCAAAGCAGGGGGTATCGATATGTTCGTCGAGGTTAAGCCTAACAGTGTTTTCTCCAAGCCTGACGTTAGGCAACGGTTTATAGCAAAAAAGAGTCTGCTTAAAACTAATGCTTAAACGTGATGTATCTGACTAATCGCCAGATACATGTAAATCCAGCTTTAGATAATTGAAAGTTATTACCCCGTTACTCAGGACTTTCTAGCAAGGCTGATTGTCACTGTGTTTTTTTAAATTTTAATATAATTGTTTTTATACTTTCTTAGATGGTAAAAAAGTGAGGGGTCTATGAAAGATAAACTTAAATTTCTGGGACTATTTTTAGTCATCGGCCCTATGGCTGCCTTTTATCAAAATGAGGCTAAGGGGTTGGAGCAGCGCCCGGTTTTTGACCAAATCAACCAGGAGAGACAGTCGGATCCTGCCCCTAACATGGGTAAGTATGTCGACGACACATTTTCATGCCTTAAAACCTATAAGGGGCCTATTACAGACCTTAGTGGCTATCATGGGTATGATAATTTTAATCTCTACGACGCGGGCAGCAATCGGGTGCCGGTAGAGTCTCGATTTGACGCCAGAGATGGAATTTGGCACCAACGAAAGTTTCCTGATGCACCTAACAGCCTTCCTGTAAAAATAAGTAGCGGCTCTGTCAACGGCGGTTCGTTACCTACTCCTGTCTGCTTTGCGGGCGGTACTTTTATTGGAACCAACGATCCTGAAATGAATTGGAGGGAGGCAAAGCAAAGACCTCGTGGGCGAGCAATACTTTTAGTATCAGATTGGTCCATCATCGATGGTGCGCGAATAGACAACGTCGGAGAGGACGGAGTTGGCTTATATGTTCCTCGCAGACACCAAGCGGTCACGTCTTACAATCGCCACACTGTGCGTAATACATGGTTTTCAAATATTTTTGACGATGCCATCGAGGAGACTCAAATGCAGACTATGCTTGTTGAGGACACGCTGTTTGACGGTGTGATGCAAGCAGTAGCGACAGATCCGGCAGGAGGGTCATCTGATGCTTATCGAACAAACTTGGTAACACTTAATGAAGTATTGATTCGAACTACGCCTGTACCACATCCAGATCAAACAAGAGCTCCTGACGGTGTGTATCATGGTTTTGGCTTGAAAATGCGTTCGGCGACCCCCCACGCCTGGTCGATTCAAAAATCTGTGTTTGCCTATGATGATCGTGAAAAGCCCCATGGTCGTGGTTTTGCAAGTCGATTTCGGGATGCCCTTTCAACAACGGAGTCCTGTTCGAACAATGTAATCGCATGGATGGGAGACAGTGCTTGGCCCGCAGATGTGCTGGTCGAGAGAGGGGCAATCGTAGAGATTGAAAATCTGAATAAGGAATTCCCCGGCTGTTTTACTATCCTTGAAGGCCGAGAAGCCCGGCAATTTTGGGAAGGGGCTCGTATGAATTGGATCAATTGCCACCCCCAGGTTGGGCGCATTCCTGCAAATGTCAGTCCTAAACTACCCAATGGGGACCCGTCATCCGATATCTCAAAGTGCGAAACCAATGCTTATGGAGGAGGTGGCACAAATATCTCAGCAACTATCTCATTGGCCCCTATCTCATTAGCCCCTATCTCATTAGCCCCTATCTCATTAGCCCCCTAACGCATTGCCTAAAATGTTCTTCTCAGAAGAGTTCTAAACTGAGCTCTTCGACAGCAATGCATAATTTGTCAGTACAAGTTTAGAAATTTTATTTATTTAAAGTAATGCTTATTTGTCAGTTGGCGGCGATTAAAAGTGTTGTTTACAATGCTGAATATGACCATATTTTTTGTCTTTCTATACGTGAATATTGATAGTTATAGCTATGGTGACAAGGTGATAGAATCAACTCATAATGCACGAAGAATCGGCCACTTGACTAGAATCTTTATCAATAGTTACGCAGTTAATCGTTGAAGCGGTTGCTCTCTGGGTTTTATAGTTTGGAGTGAAAGTTGCCCTGCCTATTTTTATAAATAATTAGGCTTAAAAACAACCCTGCGGACGTTGATAACATGGCTAAAACACTACGTTTTTTTGACATACTATTTGCGGCCTCGGGTCTGCTCTTTGGCCTACCGATATTGTTGTTATTAGCCTTGATCGGTTATTGGGATACTGGCTCTCCTCTTTTTTTGCAAAAGCGCGTGGGATATCGTGGCCGACCGTTTGTGCTCATCAAATTCCGAACCATGAAGCTTGATACCGCCTGGGTTGCTTCGCATCTTGCAGACGCTTCCTCAATCACCCCTTTCGGTCTTTTCTTGCGCCGCACTAAATTGGATGAATTACCCCAGCTATGGAATGTATTGACGGGAGATATGAGTCTTGTGGGGCCTCGCCCGTGCTTGTTCTCGCAACACGAGTTGATCCAGGAGCGTTCCAAGCGCAATGTATACAACGCTCGCCCGGGTATTACCGGCTTGGCTCAACTTAACAATATTGATATGTCTACGCCTGAACTGTTGGCGGAAATGGATCAAAAAATGTTGGCCGAAATGGCGGTGCCGACGTATTTTCGCTATCTGTTTCTGACGGTGCTGGGAAAAGGAAGCGGGGATCGGGTGAAGTAGTAACGCATACTCACTCCTATGATCTATAAGGCAAAAAGTACATGCAGGCTGTAGCAATCACCGCTTTACCGCTGCTGTTACCCTTGGGCTATTGGTTGGGGTTGGTAATCGCCGTTGTATGGGGAGTAGGTGGATGTCTTGCATGGAGTAAACGACGAAAAAAGAGCTGCGTGAAACCCATAACGTGGCGTGGCGATGGTCTTTTGCTGGCTTTGTTGTTGGGTGTAGGTGTGGTCGAAGTAATGGTTGGCGTATGGCATGCCAGCTTGCGTCAAGCGTTGCCTTTAGCAGGAGCGGCCTGGCTCGCTGCACTGGCCTTGGTGATGATTCGTACTGCAGCGCTAAAAACATGGGGATGGTGGGCCGGTTTAGCATTGGCTGGAATAGGGGCTGGAGGATGGGCTGCGTGGCAAAAACTAGGGCTTGGTTTGACCCGTGCAACAGGGCATCCGCCACTACACTCTATTTTTTTTGGTAATTTTGCGTTACTAAGTGCGCTGTTATGTTTGGCCGGGCTTGGATGGGCCTGGCACCAGCAAGCAACACGTTTTTATTGGAGCATGCTTTTACTGGGAGGCGCGGCGGGAGGTGCGTTAGCGTCGGTATTTTCCGGTACGCGTGGAGGCTGGTTAATCCTACCGCTAGTGTTATGTGTATTTTATTACGGTTATACGCACCGCTGGCGAGCCAGGTGGCGTTGGTTGGGAATGTGCTCTGTGTTTGTCGTGATGCTAGTGGTTTATGTAGCTCCGCAAACCGGTGTGGCAAAACGGGTGGATAGGGCGGTGAGTGAAGTGCACCGTTATATTGAGGGTACCGGGTTTGGTTCTGTGGGGGCTCGCTTGGAAATGTATCGCGGAGCATTGTGGCTGATTCGTGATCAACCTTTTATAGGTTATGGGCATCGAGGCTATGATCCCGCTATGCAAAGGTTAAAGAAAAAGGGAGTAATCAACCCGGAACTTGGCAATTATTGGCATGCACATAACGACCTTTTAGACGCTTGGGTACGGCGGGGTGTGCCGGGTCTTCTGATGGTATTAGGCCTTTATCTTGTTCCCTTATGGCGTTTCCTACCCGGTTTGCGCAGCGAAAACCCTAAACAAAGGTCTTTTTCTATGGCGGGTGTGTTACTAGCAATAAGCTTCATAAGCTTTGGCTTGAGCTATTCTTTCTTTGCCTATCCGGCTGGAATAGCAGTATACGCCAGCTGGCTGATTTTACTTTGGGTTCAGGTGCCTGGAGAGCAACGAAAGCATACTCCTCATGTATAGCCTAGTTAAAACGCTGACGGCTATATTGTTGATGCCGCTCCCCTTAATGGCCATTACCTTTGGTATCGGCTGGGTAGTTCGTAAACGAGGGCGATACCGCTTAGGCGATAATCTAATGGTCGTGGCAGTGGTATTACTTTTGCTGGCTGCGTGGGCACCAGTCGCTGATGGTCTCCTTGAACCCTTAGAGTCAAAGTATGCGGCATTAATGGAGTGGCCAGAAAATAGCGAAATTGATGCTGTAGTCGTATTAGGTGGCGGTTGGCAGCCAGAGCAGCCGTGGTCAATAACCGGACGGCTAAGTGAAAGTTCAGGATTCCGTTTGATGGAAGGTGTGAGGTTATGGAACCAGCGTTCAGATTTGCCATTATTAGTCTCAGGTGGCGGTACAGATCCTGAAATGACCATGGCACATGGCTATGCTGAAGCCGCTGAGTCATTGGGGGTGCCCTCAGAGCAGATTATTAAACTGACATCACCCATAGACACCGGAGAAGAGGCAAATGAAGTAAAAGCGTTACTTGGCGACGGCGCTCAGGTACTACTGGTGACATCAGCGTCGCATATGCCTCGCGCAATACAGCATTTCGAACTGGTTGGTTTAAAACCCGTGGCGGCACCCACGCATTATTTGGTTAAACAACAGGAGGCGATTGCTTATTGGATACCTTCTGCGCGTGAGCTACGCAAAACTGAGCGGGCTATTTATGAAGCTTTTGGACTGATTGCTATTCATTGGGAGCATTAAGTATGGCATTTGATAACTTTCATTTCCTCTTGCTAGGGAATAAGTAAGCTATGTTCGAGCGTATTTTGGTGGTTTGTACCGGCAACATTTGCCGTAGCCCTGTTGCCGAAGCATTTCTGAGGCAGCAACTACCCAAATGTCAGGTTAGCTCAGCTGGATTAGGCGCATTAGAGGGCAAGCCTGTTGCATCGTTTGCACGACAATTGGCAGAAGCAGATGGCTTGGATGTCGCTCATCACCAAGCACGTCAACTCTCAGACACAATGATTCAAAAAGCCGATCTTATTCTTGTGATGACAGAGGGTCAGCGTCGCGCTGTGGGACAGCAAGCACCTCAAGCATTGGGTAAAACACTTTTGCTTGGCCGTTGGTTGGATGGCGGCGAAGGGCAGGATATACCTGACCCGTATCGAAAAACAAAAGAGGTATTCGAGCATGTTCATTCGCTACTCAGAGACGCTACTCACTTATGGGCGGAAAAGCTCTAGGCTTTGAACGCAGCCTGCCTGCACTCGCTAATAGGCGTTAAGATCCTTTGTTCGTACGTCCGATCAAAATACTCATCTATGATACCCGCTCATGCGAGGCGGGTTCTGTTTCGCTGATTTTTGCCTGGACGCTGCCTACCCACGCTTTCTAAACATCAATGATTGGCTAATGTGCTGATTATGTTAATTAGTATCCCTTACTAATCAGTGCTACCACGCTTCAATTATTCACTTTCTGCAATTATTCACTCTCTGCATTTTCTTTTTTCCTCGCTTGATAAGGCGGATAGGCACGCCTTTTTTTAGGTAAGTTACTTTAGATAGTGCTTATTTACTGTTCGAGACAGAATTGGGTGCTTTTGTAACGGTGATGTTACAAGGCTAGGTCTAATATAACTTAGCGCTGATGAATATTTTAGATGTTATAAAAAATTATTAAGAATGATGGCTAAACAATCTATTTTTCTAACAAATCACTGATTTTAATATAAAAATAAACATAAATGAGCCGCGAAATAATATTTTTAAGCTTATCTATGACCCTTCCCATCGTTATAAAAAATACCTAAACGTACTTCCCCAGCCTAAAAAAGCACTAGAAATCTCACTCTGCCATGACCATGTAAATGGAAGTAATCTTTTTGTATTTTTATGTAACCTTAAGATTGTTTATCAAATTGATAATTGTGCCCCATGGGGCTGCGCGGGTTGGCATCTTCATGGCAGTTTTCAAAAGGCTCTGGGAAATGCCTGATCATAAATCCCCGGGCGGTAGCGTGGAAAGCCGAAAAGCAAAGGGAGTAAAGAATGAACAAATTCAATGAGATAGAAGAAGTGGGGGCGAGAAAACATCCAAGCCGTCTGATCCGCTATCTAATGCTGATAGTACTCTTGGGTGTTCTCAGCGGCTGTGCCATGGCGCCTGGCGGTCATATCGATAAGGGCAATTTGGATCAATCACTGGATGGGAGCGTTGACGTACAGCCAATCACCCCAAACTTGGTGAATGCGATGTACGAAATGGAGGTGCCTACTCGCGCAACGCCCCAAGCATTAGATCAGGAGGTGCAGGGCTATGAGTATCGTGTGGGCCCTGGCGACATCCTGAGCGTGATTGTCTACGACCATCCTGAATTGACTATCCCTGCGGGTACCGAGCGCTCCGCTGCAGAAACCGGTAACCGTATACGGCCTAACGGTACCATGTTTTACCCCTACGTGGGGCGCGTTAAGGTCGATGGCATGACGCTTGACCAAGTTCGCGATCTGATTGCGCAGCGGCTTTCCAGCGTGATCACCAACCCTCAGGTAGAAGTAGGCATTGCAGCGTTTCACTCACAGAAAGTTTACATCAGTGGTGCAGTAGAAAACCCCGGCACCCTGCCGCTGTCCATTGTGCCAATGACGGTTCTGGATGCCATCAGTGAAGTAGGTGGCGCGCGTGATAACGCCGATTGGCATAACGTCACGTTAAGCCGAAACGGTAGAGAAGATAAGATCTCGCTATATGCCATGATGCGCCAAGGGGATATGACCCAGAACCGCTTACTGCGTAATGGTGACCTTCTTCATGTGCCTTCTATGGAAAACCAGAACGTCATTGTGATGGGGCAGGTATTACGTCCTGGTGCGATTGCCTTGGGTAACGAGCGCATTACCTTGACGGATGCATTAGGTAGAGCTGGTGGTGTAAACGAAAATCGAGCCGAGCCTTCAGGCATTTTCGTAGTGCGTGGGAACCCTCCAGGCAGCGAAAAAATCGCCACTATTTACCAGCTGGATATTCGAGATGCCACGCGCTTATTGCTGGGAACGCGTTTTCCTCTCGAGCCCCAGGATGTGGTGTACGTGACTTCAGCGCCGCTGGCTCGTTGGAACAATGTGATCTCTTTGCTGCTGCCTTCCGTCAGTTTGCCGGGTGATGTCGCAACGACTGCGGTGGATGTTGGTGATCTTTAAGCATCGAATTAACTACTATTTGAAGAGTAATGAGGCATGGCTATGACTCACTTCCCCCCGGCACCACCGTCGTCGCTTGGCCCTCAGGAGAGCGACGACCTTAATCTACGTAAGTTGGTAGATACGCTTTTCGACCATCGCTGGTTTATCGTTTCGTTAACGGGCATTTTTCTTCTTGGAGGCTATTTTCATGCCAGTTCTCAACCTCGTATTTATCAAGCGGATGCCTTAGTCCAGATTGAGGCGAGAGGTTCGAACTTAGCGTTCATGGATTCAGCGGGTGAAAGGCAGCCAGATAACCCGACTGCCGCTGAGCTTGAAATTCTGCAGTCGCGCATGGTCCTCGGTGAAACCGCTAACCGGCAAGACTTGGCCATTCAGGTTGAGCCGCGCCGGTTGCCGATGGTAGGAAATTTCCTCGTTAGCCATGGTGTTAACCAGGCGTCGATCGAAAGCATTACGCCAGCATTTATACGTGGGTGGTTAGGGGACAGCGAGGGTAGTAACTGGCAAAACCCTTATGTGTGGGCCGACGAGTCGCTGCGTGTTTCGCGGTTTGAAGTGCCCGATGAAAACATCGGGCTGGATCATGTAGTGCGCATTAAGGAAGATGGTGGTTTTGACTTGCTACTGGAAGAAGAAACCCTATTGACTGGCAATGTCGGTGAAACGGTTCAAGACGATACATTGGGTTATCGCCTTTTCATTAGCCAGGCAATAGCGCACCCAGGGTCTGAATTTACCTTAAAGAGGGTCTCTTCTCTTAATGCAATAAGGAGTTTGCAGAGTCGTTTCGAGATTATGCCGCGAGGCGTTGAGTCAGGCGTTTATGAACTTAAACTAAGCGGTGCCGATCGCAGTGAGATCCAGCCGACGCTGGACACCTTAACCGGGGTGTTTCTTACCCAAAACGTGCAGCGCCACTCCGAAGAAGCAGAGAAGCAGATCGCTTTTCTTAACGAGCAGATTCCCCAAGTTAGTGACCAATTATCCAATGCTGAGGGAATGCTCAATGATTATCGGGCGCAACGTGATTCGGTAGATTTAACCTTCGAGACTCAAAACCTTCTTACTCGCGTAGTTGAAGTTGAAAACCAGCTCAACGAGCTTTCAATGAGGGAAGCCGACCTAGCTGAGCGGTACCGTCCTTCGCACCCCAACTACCAGACACTTTTAAGGCAGCGCTCTCAGCTTGCCGCAGAGCGCGATCGTCTCAATGCCCAGGTCAATGAACTCCCTGAAACTCAGCAGGAAGTACTTCGCCTGACGCGGGATACCCAAGTCAATCAGCAAGTATATGTTCAGTTGCTGAATCAGCTTCAAGAGATGCGTCTGGTTAAGGCTGGAACCGTGGGCAACGTGCGTATCCTGGATACCGCTATGTTGAACCCCGGCACTATTGCTCCGCGCATTCCTCTGATTTCGGCTGTCAGCGGCCTGATTGGAGCATTGCTGGCAACAATGATCGTGGTGGTGCGTTTATTACTTAGTCGTGCGATTAAGACTCCCGAACAGCTCGAAGAATTGGGTCTGCCCGTTTATGCAACGTTGCCGGATTCTGGAGAGCAGGCAGGGCTTACCGAGCGAATTCGTCCGCGCCATTCGAAAAAGGCTCAGGAAGTTTTCCGAGGTTTGCTGGCTGTTCAGAAACCCGCCGAAATTGCAGTGGAAGCGTTGCGTGGCCTGCGTACGAGTCTCTATTTTGCCATGCTCGAATCTGACAATAATCGCCTGATGATAACCGGTGCTAGTCCTGGGGTCGGTAAGAGTTTCGTGGCGGCTAATTTGGCAGCGGTATGTGCTCAAGCAGGCCAGAGAGTGCTGTTGATCGATGCTGATATGCGCCGTGGTCACTTACACCATGCGTTTAACGGCAAGGGCGTAAAAGGCCTTTCTGAGTTGTTGGCACGGCGTATTGAGGTTGAAGAAGCCGTTCGCCATAGCGATCTAGAAGGGTTGGACTATGTGTCACGAGGTAGTGTGCCGCCTAATCCCTCAGAGCTTTTGATGCAGCAAAGCTTCCATGACTTTCTTGAAGCGATGAGCCTGAACTACGACTTAGTGATCGTAGATACGCCGCCGATACTCGCGGTAACCGATGCCACGGTGGTAGGCAAGATGGCCGGCACCAGTCTGATGGTCGTGCGCTTCGATACTAACGCCCCTGGCGAGATCAAAGCCGCTAAGCGCCGTTTGGAGAATGCGGGTGTGAATATCAAGGGTGGAATCTTGAACGGCGTTAAGAAAGCCACCAATAGCCGCCATGGATATTACGGCAGCTACCTCTATGCTTACCGGTGAACCACTATGCTAAAGCAATTGCGGGAATTCTATTCTTTATTGACTCAGCAACAACGCCGACAGTTGTTGAGACTCCAAGTGTTAATTATTGCCATGGCGCTGGCTCAGATAGCAAGTGTCATTGCTATTGGGCCCTTCATGGCGGTAGTGGGTGATATGGGTAAGCTTCAGGGCGATGGTTGGCTCGCTTTGGCTTACGACGCCAGCGGCATGCAAAGCCCTAGGACGTTCTTGAGTTTACTGGGCGGAATGGTTCTTGGCGTGCTGCTATTGGCGGCGCTGGTCTCTATTTACACCACTTGGCGGCTGGCGCTCTACAGCGCTCAGGTAGGGGCAGAACTATCAAGCCGCCTCTACCGCTATTACTTACATCAACCGTGGTTGTTTCACTCCGGCCAGAATACGAGTGGCTTAACCACTAAAGTATCTGCTGAGGTCCAACGAGTGACCATTAAAATCATCAATCCCGCCATGGAACTCAACGCTAAGTTGATCATGGTGTCTTTGATGACCCTGGCAATTTTTCTCTATAACCCGGTGGTAGCGATATCCGGCATGGTGATCTTCATAGGCACCTATCTGCTGCTATATCAGACGGTGCGACGCTATCTCGTAATCAATGGCATAAGGGTTTCCGAAGCGCAAGCCAAGCGCTTCAAACTGATGAATGAGGGATTTGGAGGCATTAAAGACCTGCTTTTACTTCATCGACAGGCGGGGTTTACCTCACGCTTTGATAAGGCAAGCAACCGTATCGCGCGGGGTGAAGGAGTAACTCAGGGCCTAAGTGAAGCGCCGCGTTTCGCCATTGAGCTAGTCGCATTTGGTTCAGTCATTGTGCTGGTGCTTTATCTGCTAAACCTGTACCAAGGCAACCTAGGCGCCATTCTGCCAGCCCTTTCAATTTATGCGCTGGCAGGCTTCAAAATGCTCCCCGGCTTTCAAAAAATCTACACCTCAATCACGAAAATACGCGGCAATTTAGCCGCTTATGACGCTATTCGTGACGATTTGATAGCAAGTCGTGAATTTAAAAACGCTCACGCAGTGAGTGAAGCGCACGCTGAAGCAGAGACAACACCTTGGGTGCCCCAGCGTGAAATTAGGATGCAGGACGTGGTGTTTGACTACCCAGGTTCACGGGCATTGGCACTGGATGGGCTGAACTTGACGATCCCCGTTAATAAAATGGTGGGTTTGGTGGGCTCTTCCGGTAGTGGCAAGAGTACGGCTATCGATTTACTGCTGGGCCTGATTGAGCCTCAGAAAGGGCGAGTGCTGATTGATGGTATCCCCCTGTCATCGGAAAACCTGCGCCATTGGCAGGCAGGCGTGGGTTTTGTCCCACAACAGATATTTTTGTCCGATGCCAGCATCCTTGAAAACGTCGCATTTGCTATTGAGCGTGACGATATTGACATCGAGAGAGCGAAGGAAGCGCTGCACATGGCGCAGCTCGATGATCTCATCGAAGGATTTCCTGAAGGTCTTGAAACCCACATCGGCGAGCGTGGGGTGCAGATATCAGGCGGGCAGCGCCAACGGTTAGGTATCGCTCGCGCTCTTTATCAGCAAGCCAAAGTATTGGTGTTCGACGAGGCCACTAGCGCTCTGGACGGAATAACTGAACGTCGAGTTATGGATGATATCCAGCGATTCTCCGGCCAGATGACCGTGGTCATGATTGCCCACCGCCTAGCGACCGTTAAAGAGTGCGACATCATCTACATGCTGGAGGGTGGGCAAGTAATCGATGCTGGCACCTACGATGATCTAGCCAGCCGTAATCAGACCTTCCAGATGATGGCCAACCTCTAGTCACGGAAAAAAGGATATCGCCATGAATCTGATTGGTGCACTACTGCTATTCCTGGGCCTCTCACTGAGCAGTCTTTATTTGTTCCCCAGTGGTGCGCCACAGCTGGCTGACTTTGTATTGATAGGCTTTTCCGGTGTCATGCTGGTGATGTCGCTGGGTGATAAACAACTCAAAGTTTCACCCTTCGCTATATGCTGGGGAATGATGGTGCTATGGGTGTTGCTGGTTTGCCTTAGTTGGACCTTGATAATGCAAACCACCACTTTTTTTAAACCCGCTCAGTTCTTCTTGTTTAATTTCCTAATTGGTATGTCGTTATTGCGTTTTCTCCATGTTTACGGCGACCGTGCGTTAGGCATTATCCGTAATGGCGTATCAATTGCCCTAATAATAGCGGCTGGCTTTACGGTAATGCAGTTAGCCATGGGTATTAGTCGTACTACGGGTAGTTTCAACAACCCCAACCAACTCGCCTATTTTTCGCTATGCGGCGTGGTGTTGCTGCTAATGCTCGATGATTTTCATATACAGATGAGACCCCTAGCGCTCGCTGGGCTAGCCTCAGGAGTACTAGGGATTCTAGCGGCTTCGTCGTTAGCGGCCATGGGTGGGGGCGTCATGGTGCTGGCCGGTTGGGCGCTGGCTAATGCCAAACAAGTTAAGCACTTTGCACGCTTGCTACTGCTACTTCCTCTGTTGTTGCTGGGTGTGCTGGTGGCTAATGTCAGCTCAGATGGACAAGTGCTGCGTAATTTGGAAGCGCGTATGGACAGGGCACCGGGTAAGGTGGATAGCGTCTATGAAGAACGCAAGTTTGACCGGCTGATGAACTTCCCTGAATACGCGATCCTGGGGGCGGGTGAGGCCGAGCGCGAGCGCTTTGCGCCTTACGATGGGCATGAAATTCACTCTTCCTTCATTAACATGTTGTTTGCCTACGGCCTACCCGGGCTCGTGCTTTTTCTCTTAACGATAGCGATCGTGTTGCGCCAAGCACCGTTGTACGTATGGGCTGCGGTGGCCGGGCCATTGATTTATTCCACTACCCATAATGGTCTGCGCTCCACACTGTTTTGGATGGTACTGGTGATCGGTTGGCATCTCTACCGGCAAGGCTCCGCGGCCGTTGCGCAGCACCGTCTAGTTCCTGAGCTTTCATAAAACAACGCCGCAGCATACATCGTGACCGTATAACCCGTGAGTAATGCCAGCAAGGAAGTATAAAGGGGAAAACATGGCTAGTTTAATGAAGTCGTTATCGATGACGCCACGCTGGATAAAGCGCAGGGTACTGGTGGTTCTGGATGCAGTGATTGTAGCGAGCAGCCTGCAACTGGCCGCTATGATCCATCTGGAAAGCTCACAGCCGCTCAGCGATGGTTCTCTTTGGATGGCTATCGGCCTGTTGGTGCCGATGAGTCTTCTGCTTTTTCAGTGGCTTGGTTTGTATCGCCTGGTAATTCGATACATGAGTCATGTCACCGTTCCGACGGTTGTGATGGTGGTGATGTCATCGGCCGTACTCGTGATGCCAGCCAGTTACATTGTGGGACACTCCATTGGTCCATCGATCATCGTTACCTACTCACTTCTCTTACTGCTAGGCATTGGCAGCCTTCGTTTTGTACTACGCGAGCTGTATCGCCATAGCCAGCGTCGCCAGCGTAAGCCAGTGGTGATCTATGGTGCTGGTGCCGCGGGTTGCGAATTGGTTGCAGCGCTTCGCCACGGTGGGGAGTATGAACCAGTAGCCTTCGTGGATGATTGGCGCGGACTTGAAGGCGCCATGGTCGAAGGGCTGCGGGTACATCAGCCGGTTGCGTTGGCTGCTCTGGTTCAGGAGTATCAGGCTGCTATGGTTTTACTCGCGATCCCTAGTGCACCCCGGTGGCGCCGACGTGAAATATTGCACTGGCTTTCGGGCCTCTCTGTTCCTCTTAAGACAATTCCCGGCAGTGCTGATGTAATCGCCGGGCGGGCTAAAATCAGCGAGCTTCATGATGTGGCCCTTGAGGATTTATTGGGGAGAGAAGCGGTACCTGCTTTCCCTGAGTTGATGCAGTCCAATATTCAAGATAAGGCAGTGATGGTGACCGGGGCGGGAGGCTCAATTGGCAGTGAGCTATGCCGTCAGATACTAGCTCAGCATCCCGTACAGCTATTGCTGGTCGACAACTGTGAGTATGCGCTGTATGCCATCGAGCAAGAGTTGAAGCAGCATATCGAAACGACCCAATCACGTTGTGAACTAAAACCACTGCTTATCTCGGTTCAGCATGCGGGCAGCCTGAAAGCGGTGTTCGACAGCTTCGAAGTGCATACCGTCTACCACGCCGCTGCTTACAAACACGTACCGATGGTGGAGTTTAACCTTGTGCAGGGAGTAAGCAATAACGTCTTGGGCACCTTGCACCTTGCTAAGGCGGCCATGGCGGCGAAGGTGGAAACCTTTGTGGTGATTTCTACCGATAAAGCAGTTCGTCCCACTAATGCGATGGGTGCTTCTAAAAGACTGACCGAGCTTATTTGCCAAGCATTTTCTCATGCACAAACAAACACGCGTTTTTGCATGGTGCGTTTCGGTAATGTTTTGGGATCAAGTGGCTCAGTAGTCCCGGTATTTCGTAAACAGATTGAGCAGGGTGGCCCTATTAAAGTGACACATCCTGATATCACCCGCTATTTCATGACCATTCCTGAAGCCGCTCAGCTTGTTATTCAGGCAGGCGCCATGGGTGAGGGTGGCGAGGTATTTGTACTCGACATGGGCGAGCCAGTACGCATCTACGATTTGGCGATGAATATGGTTCGACTTTCTGGGCTTGAAGTGAAAGATGCCCAACACCCTGAAGGGGATATCGAAATCATCTACACCGGCCTACGGCCTGGTGAGAAGCTTTACGAGGAGCTGCTGATCGGTGATGACGTGCGTAGGACGCGTCACGATCGCATTATGACGTCAAAAGAGCGGTTCTGGGAATGGCCTAGGCTAGAAGCATTTTTAAAGGAACTGGATCAGGCCTTTACTGAAACGGATCACTTGCGTATTCGACAACTTTTACAGTCGGCTCCTTTGGATTACCACCCCCTGGATGAAATAGCTGATTTGGTATGGGAAGCTCGTCAGGCCATGCTCCCCGCCCCCCAAGACCAACCCCTGGATACGCCTCATTTCTTACGTTCTATTAATCGTATCGAACCCGCACTAAGCCCTGTTTCTAAAGAGAGTTGATACGCCTGCCAGAAAAGCATTGCGCTAAGTAATCACCTCTCTTGCCAACTTTAAGTGATGAATTTGACATAACTAAGTATGTCATCACTTCCTTTTTTTAAAAAAGCACTCTCTTTAGCTTAAGGAGAAAAGCTATGACCAATAAACACCATGATATAGAGCAACAGGAGTGGCTATCAGGGGTTGCTGTTTTATTGATTAAAGAGCGAGGGCTGGAATATCTCGACGTCCTACGTAGCTTATTGGATCGCTATGGGTTTAATATTCTGTGTGACTTACCTCTCCAGGAAGTTCAGCAGCAGGCGCTTTCTCGATGTATAGACGGTGTTCAACAGCCCTCAATTAATAATGGAGCAGGCAGTAGCAGTTTACCGGTTCACTTTTTGGTAGTACACGATGTTTACCCAGTTAGGGAGATAACGTCCGCGTCAGATACAACTGAGCGAGTTGATAATATTCGGTTGCTGACGGTTAAGAAAAAACTCACCGATAAAGCCAACCAAGAACGTAGCAAACAAGAACATAGCAACCTGGTGGACTTGACCTGCAATGCAGGGCAGGCACTTCAATATCTTAAAAATGTGGTACCACATCAGATCGATATAATACGGCAAACGGCCCAGAGTTATAATGCCGCGTTTCGTACGCCTTACCCGGTTCTGGCCGATCTAAGTAAGCAGGTGTGCCGAGCTAAAGTTGAGCTAGTCGACTTTAACGGCACCGAAGCTATTTGCAAAACCTTCCGTCCTGGGCGCGAGCGATATCTAGAGCGAGAGGTAAGGGCGCGGGAACTAGGCGCATCACTGCCTGAAGTTTCACGACTACTAGAAGTAGGTTCTCATTACTTAGTGTTTGAGCGTTACGCCAATCGTATGGATCGTATTCTCTCGCCCCGTGCGCCTTTTTCACTTCATGGTTTGCTACCTATCTGGACGATTGAGCGCGTAAGGGCGGTAATCCTTCATTACCGACGTCTTGGCTATGAGTGTATCGATCTGAATCCGCAAGATCTTATTTATGACCCTTGTCAGGGGCTCAAAATCATCGATTTTGAATTTTTACAGCCCGGCCCTAACGAGATAGAAACATTGAAAGGCAATTATGCCTGGTATGCCGTGCCTTCTCGTTTCACCGGTGATTTACCGCTTTCAGCCCAGCAGAGTTCTTACGGTGAGCGCTGGTTTCCATATACCGGCTTACCTCGATCCCTATGCTTAAACGAACTCCCGAGACCCGTCCTGGCGATGGTGCGTTCAGTGGCACTCGTACCCTTAGCGCTGGGTGGTTTAAGGCGGGTGAGTTGGCAACATATTCAGCGTTTTGTTCGTCATTAACCCCCCGTCTTTCCAATTGCCCCGGTTGCGTCAGCATGGAGTCACTGTATGAAGATTTTAGTTACCGGCCATGCCGGTTTTATCGGCTTTCACACGGCTAAACAACTGCTAGAGCGTGGAGATAGTGTTGTAGGTTTCGATAACGTTAATGATTATTACGACCCCGCTATTAAAGAAGCCCGTCTTAAACTACTAGAACAGACAGCAGCCGAGGCAAGCGGTCGTTACATTTCTATTCGAGCTAACTTGGCTAACCAAAAGGCAGTGGCGCAGTGCTTCAATGAGCATCGTTTCGATCGGGTTATACACCTAGCGGCTCAAGCAGGCGTGCGCTATTCACTGGAAAACCCGCTCAGCTATGTAGAAAGCAATCTCATTGGTTTTACGAACGTGCTGGAGGCGTGCCGCTACGCTGAAATCGCGCACCTAACATATGCCAGTACGAGCAGTGTTTATGGTGCTAACACGCGAATGCCGTTTTCAGAGCATGAGGGGGCTAACCATCCGTTGCAATTTTATGCGGCTACCAAAAAAGCCAATGAGATGATGGCCCACAGTTACAGTCATCTGTTTGGACTGCCCACCACCGGCCTGCGGTTTTTTACCGTCTATGGGCCCTGGGGGCGCCCAGATATGGCGCTATTCAAGTTTACTAAAAAGATCTTGGACGATGAGCCCATTCAAGTTTTCAATTATGGTCGCCACACCCGCGATTTTACGTATGTGGACGACATTGTTGAAGGGATCATCCGCGCTAGTGACGACATCGCGACCCCCGCGCATGAGTGGAATAGCGACTGCCCAGACCCGGCTATCAGTAATGCACCGTTTCGTCTCTTTAATATTGGTAACAACGACCCTGTGACAATTAGTGCCTATATCGAAGCTATTGAAAAAGCCTTAGGCAAAAAAGCTATCAAAGAGTTACTGCCCCTTCAGCCCGGTGATGCTCTTGATACTTATGCAGACCAGGAGAACTAGAAAAAAAAGTCGGTTATAAGCCATCTACACCAGTTTTCCAGGGGGTTGAACGTTTTGTTAATTGGTACCGAGACTACTACTCATTAAATAAAAGCGCATCGAATAAACCTACTGAAGTAACGAGTAACGAGTGACGAGTGACGAGTGACGAGTAACGCGCCAATCACACTTAAATAAAGTGCCTTTTTTCACTTCAATTAATACACCCATACTTAGCAGGAAATCCCATGAATGTTACAGTTTTCGGAACGGGTTATGTTGGCCTGGTTCAAGGTGCCATTTTGGCTGAAGTTGGCCATCATGTTATCTGCGTTGATGTAGACGCTAATAAAGTTGAACAGCTTAAATTAGGCATCATTCCCATTTACGAGCCGGGATTAGAAGCATTAGTAAAAGAGAGCCATGCTGCTGGCAGGCTTGAGTTTACGACCGATGCGGTTGCTGCGATCAAACATGGTCAGGTTCAGTTTATCGCCGTAGGGACTCCGCCAGATGAAGACGGCAGCGCTGATCTTAAGTATGTGCTGAAGGTGGCGGCTACCATCGGCGAACACATGGAACGCGACCAAATTATCATCAATAAATCCACCGTTCCGGTAGGCAGCGCCGATAAAGTGCGTGCCGAAGTGGAAAAAGTACTGGAAAAGCGTGGTCGTGACGATATCAGCTTTGATGTTGTGTCAAACCCGGAGTTTTTGAAAGAAGGTAGCGCTGTCTCAGATTGCCAAAAACCTGATCGAATTATCATTGGTACCAATTGCGAGACCACCATAGAAGTGATGCGTGAGCTTTATGCACCGTTCAATCGCAACCACGACAAGATTATTGTAATGGATGTCAGAAGTGCCGAACTGACCAAATATGCCGCCAACTGCATGCTGGCTACCAAAATTAGTTTCATGAATGAGATGGCCAACTTGGCCGAGCGACTGGGCGCCGATATTGAAGCCGTGCGTCAGGGGATAGGCTCTGATCCACGCATTGGCTATCACTTCATTTACCCAGGGGTGGGTTACGGCGGCTCTTGTTTTCCTAAGGACTTACAGGCGTTGATCCATACGTCAGATGCTATTGATTTTGATGCCAAAGTGCTTAAGGCGGTTGAACTACGTAACCAAGAGCAAAAAACGACCCTGTTCGAAAAAATATACCAGCACTTCAATGCACAGCTGCAGGATAAAACGTTTGCCATCTGGGGGCTTTCATTTAAGCCTAATACCGATGATATGCGTGATGCCCCTAGCCGTGTGCTTATGGAAGCGCTTTGGGCAGCAGGTGCTAAGGTTCAAGCTTATGACCCTGAAGCCATGGAAGAAGCACAACGACTTTACGGAAGTCATGAGCAGCTGAGTCTGTGTGGAACTAAAGAAGCAGCCCTAAAAAATACCGATGCCTTAATCATTGTTACGGAGTGGCAAAATTTCCGAGCGCCAGATTTTGACCTTATAAAAAATCAGCTTTCTGAGCCAACGATTTTTGATGGACGCAATCTTTATGAACCACATCGGATGGTGGCAAAAGGATTTACCTACTACTCAGTAGGACGGGTCAAACCGTTACTGCCAGCAGTCACGTTAACCCCCCTTTCTGCTGAGACGATAAACGAATAAACTGGCTTAAAAAATAGGTGAGGCCGCGGTTTTTTTTATTTCAAGTGTAATAAATAAAAAATGAATGGCTGTTGCTCGTTGACTTAGCAATCAAATGTCTGTGTTTAAAGTGATACTTCACATGATATTTGATGTTGCTTTATTTTCAACTGTAACTAGCCGTCATGTTTAATTTTGGGATCAACTATTAATAATAGGTGGCACATGTTTAAGCGCCAAATCGATATTATTGCATCACTGGTCGGGTTGATATTGCTATCACCTGTGCTGATTATTGTAGCGTTATTAGTTCGCTATAAATTGGGAACGCCCGTGCTGTTTCGCCAGCATCGTCCGGGGCTGAATGGTAAACCCTTCGAGATTGTGAAGTTCCGATCTATGCGGGATGCCTATGATGAGCGAGGCCACAAGCTATCCGAAAAAGAGCGGTTAACGCCATTCGGCCGACGCCTACGGGCCACTAGTCTTGATGAGCTACCCGAGCTATGGAATGTGCTGAAAGGGGATATGAGCCTAGTAGGCCCAAGACCTTTGCTAATGGAATATCTACCCCACTATAGCGCCTACGAAGCACGGCGGCATGAGGCACGCCCAGGTGTAACAGGCTGGGCACAAGTCAACGGCCGAAATGCAATTTCTTGGGAGAAAAAATTTGATTATGACATTTGGTATGTCGATAACCAAACGTTCTTGTTGGATGTAAAGATACTGCTGTTGACAGTTAAGAAGGTGTTTGTACGAGAAGGTATCAGCTATTCAGGCGACGTGGCTATGCCCAATTTCAAAGCATCAAAACTGCACAACCAAAAGGGTGGAAAGAATGACTAATAAAATTAACATACTGGTCACGGGTGTCGGTGGGCCAACGCCTCGCAGTTTTGTCAGGTCAATTATTGACTCTGAATCTGATGCTTATAATTTTATTGGTGTAGATGCAGATCCCCTGGCAATTGGTCTTTACGATAATACTTCTTACAGTAAAACTTATCTGGTGCCCAAGGCCAATAACGAACACTATTGGACTGAAATTGCAAAAATCATTGACCGCCATCACATCAGTTTTGCTGTTGTATTGCCAGAAGTGGAAGTCGTTGCTTGGTCGAAACGTAAAGAGGAAGAGGGGTTGCCTTGTAAAGCGTTTATTTCTTCTAGGCATCCGACAGAGGCATTGGTTGATAAAAAACAACTGCATGATCTTCTTCAAAATAAACCCTATATACCCCGTTATTGTACTTTTCTGAATGGCGAAATAAGCAATAATTTACCTCTAGATTACCCTTTTTGGGTGCGCGGAACCGTAGGCTCAAGCGGCCTTGGATCTTTGAAAATTAATAGTGAAAAAGAGTTAGAAGAGTGGATGCGAATTAACCCTCTTATTGAAGAATTTATAGCTTCAGAGTTTCTTCCTGGTAGAAACCTTGCGTGTAAAGTTATTTATATGGATGGGGAGATTTTACGCTCTGCGTGTGCTGAGAGAGTTACATACATTATGTCAAAGGTAGCTCCCTCAGGAATAACAGGTAACACAGCATTTGGTAGATTGATCAATGATAAAGAGCTGGTAAAAATTGCCGAAGAAGCTATCAGTTCAATATTTAGCCAGTATGAATCCAAACCCAACGGTATTTTTACAGTAGATTTCAAAGAGAATGCGCAAGGTCAGCCAATGATAACTGAAATAAACGTCAGGTTTGTCGCGTTTGTTTCATCGCTGGCTAAGGCGGGTGCTAATCTGCCGTTAGATTATCTTGAAGCAAATCTTAACCCTGAAAGATTCTCCTTTACCTACCAGCATTATGAGTTTTTGGAAGGCACGATATTTCTCAGGGATGTTGATGAGAAACCTGTTGTTATGAATGAAAAAGATTTACTGGTTATGGAGGCTTAACATGCTTGGTGGTCCGTTTTCCCCATGGCCTTCCTTTACCCAGGAAGAAGCACAAGCAGTGCAGGATGTGTTGCTTTCTAATAAAGTGAATTATTGGACAGGTACGGAATGCATTGAGTTTGAAAAAGAGTTTGCTCGGTTTGCTGAGACTGAGTATGCGATTGCCGTAGCCAACGGCACCAACGCGCTAGACTTAGCATTGAAGGGCTTAGGAATTGGTGAAAAGGATAACGAGGAGGTAATCGTTACCTCTCGAACCTATATAGCTTCCGCATCATGCATTGCAAATGCGGGAGCCGTCCCCGTTTTTGCTGACGTTGATCGTGATTCTCAAAACATTACCGCCGCCACAGTTGCTGAAAAAATTACGCCCCGTACTCGCGCTATCATTGCCGTGCATATAGCAGGCTGGCCATGCGAGATGGAAGCGCTAATGGCATTGGCAGAGCAATACGGACTTTATGTGATTGAAGATTGTGCCCAGGCCCATGGTGCCCGTTACCACGGCAGGAGTGTGGGGGGAGTTGGCCATGTTGGGTGTTGGTCGTTTTGCCAGGATAAGATTATGACGACCGGTGGTGAAGGGGGCATGGTTACCACTAATAATGCTGCACTTTGGAAAAAAATGTGGGCCTATAAGGATCATGGCAAGAGCTGGGATGCCGTTCATGTTCGTGAGCATCCCCCTGGTTTTCGCTGGTTACATGACACCTTTGGTACCAACTGGCGTATGACCGAAATGCAGGCCGCTATCGGTCGTATACAGCTTAAACGAATGCCCGAATGGAGCGCGATTCGCCATGCGAATGCTCAACGTATTTGGCAAGTGGCGAGTGACTGCCCAGGATTGCGGGTGCCGGTTTTGTGCTCAGAAACATCATTAAATAGCACAAGCGAATATTCCCAGCATGGCGCTTATAAATGCTACGTGTTTATTAGGCCGCAACGGCTTGCATCTGGCTGGGATCGTGACCGGATTCTGAATGAGATTAATCAACGCGGAGTGCCCTGTTTTTCAGGCAGTTGCTCTGAAGTCTATCTCGAAAAAGCCTTTATGAGTGCCGGCTGGCAGCCGCAAATTAGCCTGCCGGTGGCTCAGGAACTTGGTCAAACCAGCCTTATGTTTTTATGCCATCCGACGCTTACTCACGAAGAAATTGATAAGACCTGCCAAGTGCTGAAAGAGGTTATGAAAGAGAGTACTAACACTGCCTTTTAGCATATTGGCTATTCAAAGCTACCCCTTCCCACTAAGACCAACTTTAATAATGCACACCAAGTGAGCACACCCAACAATGGTGTGGCCTGGTGGCTGGTTGAGGAGTTCCCATGAATTCAAAGGTTTCAATATCGAAACGGCGCTTTTTGTTGATATCGTGTACAAGCTATTCGTTAGTCAATTTTCGGGGGCCGCTGGTGCAGGCGTTGATTAATGCAGGACTAGAAGTGCATACAGCCGCTCCCGGGCTTTTGGAAGATACAAAGACATGTCAGCAACTTGAAGCATGGGGAGCAATTACGCACGATTGCCCAATGCAGAGAACTGGCCTTAATCCGCTAAAAGATATTATAACGTTGCAGTCACTTTACCGTTTAATGCGCAACATTCGGCCCGAAATGGTTCTTGGTTACACCATCAAACCGGTCGTGTATGGCATGTTGGCCGCCTGGCTGGCTAAGGTTCCCCAGCGCTACGCGCTCATTACAGGCCTGGGGTACGCGTTTGCAGGCCAGGCTAGCGGCAAGCGTGCATTGGTTTTTCAAATAGTGCGTAGACTTTATGCAGCAGCGCTGAGCAAGGCAGACAAAGTGTTTTTTCAGAACCCGGACGATGAAGCCCTTTTTCGTGAGCTTGGGATTCTGCGTAAGGAAGTGCCTTCGCAAGTGCTTAATGGTTCTGGAGTAGATATGGCTCACTTTACGGTAGCTCCCTTACCTCCGGGGCCGCCGCGCTTTTTACTAATTGCTCGCTTACTGGGCGATAAAGGAGTGCGTCAGTACGCAAATGCTGCGCGTCGTATCAAGCAGCAGCATCCTGAAATGATATTTCAACTGGCTGGCGATATTGATAGCAACCCCGATACGATTACCCAAGAAGAGCTAGACGCCTGGGTCAAGGAAGGTGCAATTCAGCATTTAGGGTGGCTTGATGACGTGCGCCCTGCCATAGCTGACTGCAGCGTTTATGTACTCCCCAGCTATTATCGAGAAGGTACTCCACGCTCAGTATTAGAAGCTATGTCGATGGGGCGTGCGGTAATCACCACTGATGCGCCGGGTTGCCGAGAAACAGTTATTGACGGCGATAATGGCTACTTAATACCGGTAAGGGACGTTGATGCACTTGTTGAGGCCATGGAGAACTTTATTGATAGCCCGTCACGCGTGCAAGCCATGGGGCAACGCTCTTTCGAGATAGCTAAAGACCGGTACGATGTCCATAAGGTTAATGCTGTAATGCTGGAAGCGATGGGGGTGGTGAGTTCAGACGTTAATAATGAAGAAGAAAAGCAGCTCAACCCCATGGCTGCGTCTGAAATCCCGCGCATTTCGTAATTTCACTCCGCGCTGCTTATATCGAGTAACCCGCCGTATATTACCAAACTTGGCATTATCACCTTTATAACAATGAGAAAATGTACTGATATGCCCTTTTTTTCGGTGATCGTACCAGTCAATAACAAAGTGGCGACCTTATCTGCCTCACTGGAATGTTTATATCGGCAAACGTATAGAGACTTTGAGGTGATTGCCGTAGATGATAACTCAACGGATGGTTCCCTTGAGGTACTTCGCCAGCATGAAAAGGCTGGTTTGCTGCGGCTATTTCAGCTAGGCCCAAAGGAAGAAGGGGGTTACGCTGCGCGCAACTTAGGAGCAGATAAATCAGCCGGGCAATGGCTAGTGTTCTTTGATGCTGATGGCATCATGCTACTCGACCACTTATCTTGTTTCGCTAATGACATTGCGCATAACCCAGATATTGAATTTTTTGTTAATGCTTACCAAAAGATGCAAGGCCAGCGTCGATTATCCTATTTAAAAGCAATACCCAAAGACCGTCTGAGTCGATTTGAAGCTTTAAGTGCTTTTGCTCGCTTCGACTTTATTCATATAAACGGTGTCTGTATTAGCCGGGAGCGTTTTTTTTCGTTAGGTTGCTTCCCGAAAGGATATTACCGTCGTAGCGGGGATGTATATTTTTGGTTAAAAGTATTATGCGAAGTAAACGCAGTTCACTATAACGCTACTGTCACGAGTTTGTGGATTCTCAAACATGAAGACCTTATAGATGACAAGCGTTACTTTTCTGGTTTGCCTCCAGGGCTTAATTTCTTGAAAGAGTACGATTATAAATTGACGCCGAGTGAACGTCGGCAGTTTCGCCAGGTAATAAACCGTAAAGTTATTTCTAGAGCGGTGCAAAAAAAGAAGCTTGGTCAGTCTGTACGCTTGGATCTAAAAGCATTGACATTGACAGGGATGAATATACGGCTATGGCTGCATGCTGCCTCATTATTAGTACCCCAACCATATTACGATCAGCTTCGTAGCCGTATAAAATAAATTTTAAAGCTAGAAGGGATTATAATCATGCCTTGTTTAATAGCGGCATGGTAAAGAAGTAGAAGTGCTGTAACTTATGTTGTAGCAGATGATCAGAGCATAAAGGGTACCAATAGCATTACAGTGGTCTCGGCGGTGCTTTTGAAATCTGTTGCTAAATAAATTGAGGTGGGGTCATGGAGAAATCTCAATGCAAATACGATTTAAATCTTATGTGATCTAGGTAGGGACATTACAAAAAATTTCGTAAAGTTTTCAGGAGACTGGGATTTAGTCGTTGGTATACCGAGAAGTGGTATGGTGCCGGCTTACATGATTGCGCTAGCACTGAATGTCAACTGTACGGATATCTCTTCCTGGGTGAATAATTACCCGTTGAAAAAAGGCATGACTCGTGGGTTAAAGAATGAAATAACGTCACCGTGGGAAGCAAAAAAAGTACTCATCGTGGACGATAGTATTATGTCTGGTAACTCGCTAAAAAGTGAAATTGAGGCACTTCCCGAGTGGCTATCTGCTCGTGCATCGACCCTTGCAGTCTATTCTAGCAAGCCATTCAGAAAAGATGTGGACATTATTCTTGAGTTCCTTCCTCACCCTAGAGCTTTCGAATGGAACATTTTTCATCATAAAGTTATAAGTAGGTCCTGCGTTAGCTTAGAGGGAATGATTAGAAGAGGCGATCTTAATAGCAATAAAGCTGATTTGAGT
Organism: Halomonas sp.; assembly: GCF_017515565.1. GTDB lineage: Bacteria > Pseudomonadota > Gammaproteobacteria > Pseudomonadales > Halomonadaceae > Vreelandella. The sequence continues at coordinate 27,070 of NZ_JAFWFN010000022.1, read as the reverse complement.
TTTCGTTATATTCCATCCGGCGTTATTGATACGATTGTTTCATGCCAAAATGAATCAAGCCGTCATGAAGTAGAAAGCCTTTTGGCAAACAGTGGTATTTCATATCGAGACCTTATTATGGCCGATAGTGAAACTAATGTTAAAGCGTTGGAGTCTCTCGTTAAATTCAAGGTTGAGAAATTTAAGGCGTCAACTGCTGAAATGTTTATCGAAGATGACTCTGATCAGGCAAGGCTCATATGTCGAGAGGCTAAGAAACCTGTTTTTTGCTTAAACGATAACTGCATCTATAATCCCGGTGATGAGCTTGGAACCCGTTTTATTAAAAACAAAGTAAAGTACTTGGTGTGGAAAGTAGTTAACAGCAAGCTCCGTAAGCAGGGTTTTTTTCTATAACGTGTCATTAAAGTATAAAGGGGTCAATATTACGGATATTGATAAAAATTATAAGTTAATGGTTTAGATTATAGTTTTTTAGGCGCCATAAAATTTTTATAAGCTTACCGATTGCCTCGGAGGTAACTGATGGATCAGGTTGATGTCTCTGTCATTATGACGGTTAAAAATGGCGAAAAATTTCTGGAATCCAGCCTTTCTTCAGTTTTTTATCAGACATATCTACCCCAAGAAGTTGTGGTTGTTAATGATGGGTCTGACGATAATACTTGGGATATTCTTATGGAACTGCGCAGTACGGCTCCCATACCGGTGCAGCTAGTGAATACGCAGGGCATTGGGCGTTCGAAGGCGTTGAATTTGGCTGTCAGCCATGCCAAGTGTCGGTGGCTGGCCAATATTGACGCTGACGATAAATGGTTACCTGAAAAATTGGAAAAGCAGGCGCTGACGATTGGCATATTTCCAGACGCAGAATTAGTTGTGACAGCTAGTCAAACTGTTTATGGAGATGGGGAGGGCGAGACGCAAGCTAAAGGAGGCTTTGCTATTACCCCTATGGGCAGAGAGAGTTTTTATATCCGAAATCCAATTAACCATAGTTCTATTCTCTTCTCTCGGCGGCTCTTTGATGAGGTTGGGGGGTATGATGAAACAATGACTCGACAAGTCGACATTGACTTGTGGATCCGTGCGCTGCAAAGAGGCCACACGTTTTACCGGGTAGATTTGCCTTTAACAATAAAGCGACTTCACGACGCTCAAAGTTTTGAAGTTGGAAATCGGCTTGGATATACATTTAATTCGTTTAAAATTAGTTTGAAAAAGCTGTGGAAGCTCAATGCACCTTTCTATTATTTTCCCATACCTTTTGTGAAATTTGCTTATAACAATATCCCAAGAAGTATTCGGCGGCATTTGATGAAATAGTAAGTAAAAGTACTGCTATTTTAGTATTAAGTTACCGATCATGATTTTTTTATTAACTTAGCATTAGAAATGGGGGATATCAATGCACTATAAATCTTATGGTGATTTGAGTGAGGACATCTCTGCGTCCTTATTTCACGTTCAGGGAAAGGGCTATGATTTGGTGGTTGGAATTCCCCGTAGCGGTATGATTCCAGCAAGTATGATCGCGTTGGGCCTGCATATCGATGTAGTCGGGTCCGGACTTCATTGCTAATCAGACATTGAAAACCCGTTTAGGAAGGAAGAGTGAGGGGCTACCAAGCACTGCATGGGACGCAAAAAAGGTGCTTCTTGTTGATGATAGTGTGATGACAGGGCGTACTATGCAGGAAGCATTAAATGCCATTCCTAGTGACTGTCCCTGTACAATCGACACCTTGGCGATTTATACAGATAGTGATGCTTGTCAGCACGTTGATATTTCTTTATATACTTTGGAATCGCCCCGAATTTTTCAGTGGAACCTCTTTACGCCTGCCATGCTTTCCCAAGCCTGCGTTGATATTGATGGTGTACTATGTGTTGATCCGACAGATCATCAGAATGATGACGGAGAAAAGTATATTGCGTTTTTAAATAATGCGGCTCCTCTTTTTCTGCCCGCAGGAAGAATAGGGTGTTTGGTCACAAATCGACTTGAGAAATATCGTGACCAGACTGAGGCGTGGCTTAAGCAACAGGGCATCATTCATGAGCGGTTAGTGATGTTAAATTTACCGTCGAAAAAAGAACGGCAGCGCCAAGGCGTTCACTCTACACATAAAGGCATGTTTTATAAAAATTCTGAATACACCTTCTTTATTGAAAGTGATGCCAAGCAAGCTGCGAGTATTGCCAATATGTCGGGTAAAGCCGTCTATAGCTGTGAAGATAATCGAATTTATACGGGAACAGATAGTGATAACTTGACGAGTCGCAACGGCAATGCTAAACGCTTGTTGCGTTCGATGAAGAAACGAATCGCTGCTTGCATCCCGCGTCCGATCAAGGCAGCTCTAAAGACTAAATTACGCCATAGAGCATAAGTAGTAATAGTTGCAATAAGTTTAAGCCGTTTTCATAGGTATGTGGTGTTATCCCTATACAGTATTAATTAGAAATAGCAATTATTTTTTAATTAATTTTCCTCTTATTTACTTTATTTCAAGTCTAATTGATTATATAGATAGGTGCGCTTATGTATGCTTTTTCAGTGATAGTGCCTGTATATAATAAAGTGTCGACTTTATTAGACTCGCTCTCGTGTCTGTATGAACAGACCTTCCAAGATTTTGAAATCATTGTCGTTGATGATGCCTCAAGCGATGGCTCTCTTGAGATTTTATTGGATGAAGAGCGCAAAGGTAAAATACGGCTATATCAACGAGATACACCTGGACCTGGCGGTTATGCAGCCAGAAATTATGGCGCTCACAAAGCAACCTCTGATTGGCTTGTTTTTTTTGATGCGGATGATCTGCTTGCTAAAGACCACCTTTCGAAGTTTGCAGACGCCATAGCTGAAAATCCTTCCATTGAGTTATTTATTAATGCCTTTCAAAAAATGAAAGGGGATAAGCTTGTTCGACAAAGCAATACTCTGAAAAGTGGCGTGTTTAGTCGTAAGAAAGCATTAGCTGCTTTCTCTCGTTCTGACTTTATTCATATGAACGGTGCCTGCATACAGCGTGACAGATTTTTAGAGCTGGGTGGTTTTCCTGTGGGTCGATATCAACGTGCCGGGGACGTGTATTTTTGGTTAAAAGCATTATGTCATCTAAAAAAAGTTCATTATGATTCAACTGTTACAAGCTTTTGGTTGCTAGATAATAGCGGTGTTGTAAGTAATAAAAATAATGTGATTCATGTTCATCCTTGCTTAGATTTAAAGAAGGAGTGTGAAGTGGGATTATCCTGGTATGAAAAGCGTTATTTAAGGGCTTCAATAAATCGTAAAATTCTTGCATGGGCAGTCGAAAAAAAGCAGGTGGGGAAATCAATTCAGAAAGATGTTTATGCGCTAATGCTCTTCAGCATGCGTCCTCGACAATGGCTGGTATTGGTTTCATTAACTATCCCTCAGCCCTACTATGAAAAATTAAGAGAGAAATTTTTAAAAATTAGTAATTAGGAATTATAACCTTATTACAAGGTATGGTTTTCTTGGTGTTGTATTTAATTGGAGGTAATGTGATAACGATTCAACTTTATCAAATATTAAAAATGCGCTTTAGCTGGAGTTTAAAGCTGTTTTTTTTATAGAGTTTTAATAAAATGGATTTTTGCTAATTGTCAAGGAGGATGCTGTGAATAATACTTTTGATATTTATGCAACTAATAATAGTTACCGCTATGATATCCAGGGAATTCGTGCTATTGGGGCCATGCTAGTACTGGTTTTCCACATCTGGTTTCAAAAGGTATCGGGTGGTGTAGATGTGTTTTTCGTCGTATCAGGATACCTGATGACAGGCATACTACTACGACAATATGCTAAAGATAAAAAGCTAAAAGTGCTGCAGTTTTGGGCAAATATTGTAAAACGGGTGGCGCCGCCTGCTTATGTAGTACTAGTGGCAACCTTAATATTAAGCTATTTTTTTATTCCTCCTGTTTATTGGGTTGCAACAATCCATGAGTTTGTTTTCAGTGCTGCAAATCTAGAGAATTTATTGTTAATGAGACGTGAGGTGGATTATCTACAAAGTGGTGATCCTGCGAGTCCCTTTCAACAGTATTGGGCGTTATCAATCCAGGTTCAGTTTTACGCCTTTATTCCTTTTTTGATTGCACCCTTGTTATATATGTCAAGCAAGACAAAGTCTTTAAAGCCGTTGATTATGGGCGTTTTTATCGTTATTTGCGGTTCTTTTATTTATTCTGTTGTTTCTACCATAGCTACCCCTAGTACGGCATATTTCAATCCTTTAGGCAGAGTCTGGGAGTTTTTGGCGGGGTCTATGGTTGCTATTATGTTGCCATATGTTAAGTTAAGTAAAAGCCTTGCTTTGATGTTATCTTTAGTAGGCCTTATAGTTCTTTTTAGCGTTGGGCTGGTGATTCCTAGAAGTTGGAATTTTCCAGGCTATGTGGCTCTCTTGCCCGTTAGTGCTGCTGTTTTTCTGATTATCTCTGGTAGTAGAATTGAAAGTAAATCAATTGTTAATAATTTTTTAACAAATAAGTATCTTGTTATGTTGGGTGCTATGTCATTTACTATTTATCTTTGGCATTGGCCAATATTAGTTTTCTTTCAGAACTATTATGAGACTGTTAATTTAGGATTTATAAAAGGCCTCTTCATTATTTTACTGGGAATTGCTCTTGCTATCATTACAACGTCTTTGATTGAGCGCCCTTTCAGAAAAATACCTAAAAACAAGACCTGGTTAGCGTTTGCTACCGGGTTTGTGTTTTTCATTCCCTCTGTGACACTCGGGCTAAGTGCGAAGTATTATTTTGAAAATCTACATGATGTAGATCCTGTTTTCGATAATGATCTATTTTACGGTTCAAGAGTTTATATACAAGATGATGCTAGTGATCTTGACTATCGTTATGTTACTGCGGTTTCCAGAGATTTAAGTGAGACCATGAAAAGAGAAAATAATTGTGCTACAGAAATAACCGACTCAGACATTGTTATTTGTGAATTTGGAGATACTACCTCTGAAAACATCATTGCTCTTGTAGGCGGTTCGCATGTTGGCCAGTGGGAGCCTTTATTTTCAGACCTTGCTAATCAGTACGAGTTTAAGCTAGTAACTATATTAAAACACTCTTGTTCTCTAGGCTACGAAATTGTAGAGAACAATGAAACCTGTGAAGTTTGGAATAATAATATAGTTGATTTCATAGATGATATTAATCCTGATGTTGTTGTAACAAATTCAACGCGGTCTAACCGGCCGCGTGAGAACAGATTGGTTGCTAACGATCCCATTGAATATGTACCCGCTGGATATGTTGAAAAATGGCAGGCAATAACCACGTTAGGTATTCCGGTAATAGGTATTAGGGACAACCCTTGGTTCGAAAGTGACCCAAGTTATTGTATATGGAAAAACAGACAGGAAGCGAGCCAATGTGCCCGACCGATCGAAGAAGTTCTGCTGCCAAAAAATCCTGTTGATGCGTATATAAACGAACTACCCTTATTTATTTCTATAGATTTTACTGAAATGATATGTAGTGAGGAGTTGTGCCCTGCCTATTTTGATGAAAGGTTGATGTGGTCTGACACCCACCATCTGACGCGTTCTTATTTAGAATACACTACTCCTCGCTTGAAAGAGTTACTTGAGCGTCAAACATCATTTTTTAACAATTTTGAACATTAGAAAAATCCTCTTTACTCAACATTGTGATGTCTCGCCTTATTTCTGTAATGTTTATTTATATTCGCTAGGTTTTCTAATAATAAATGACTACTTTTAAGTTCATCCTATAGATCAAGGTGTATTAATTTTTTAAATAATTTGAATATACATTTAATCATCAAGGAACTATATGGCTGTTGGGGTTTCTTAGAGGCCAGCAAGTATTTTTATACTATGCAACACAAGTTCTTGATTGCTGAATGCCCCCGTCCGGTAACAAACGACGGGGGTATCTAGTTTATGAACTAGAGAAACAGTCTCATGTGTTTCGAGAGGGTGAATTTATAACCTTGTGTTGCAGATTAGGCTTTATCTTTATAGCTGACCTCCGCATTAGTTTGTTATCGTCAAAAGCTTGGTGATTAAAATGTTATTTTTAGATAAAAATATTGAATGCAAATTTTCAACCGGAAATACCAGTGTGAAAAGGCGTATCAGTTGCCCAAGGGTATCTGTGATTGTGCCCACCTATTATGATTGGGCGAGATTACAAAAATGTGTGGAAGCGCTACAAAATCAGTCATTTTTACAAGATAAGTTTGAAGTTATTATAGTCAATAATGCGCTAGAAGATATCGCCCCAGTAAGTTTTACTCTACCTAAGAACTTCAAAATGATTAAAGAAGATAAGCCAGGTTCTTATGCAGCTAGAAATGCTGCCTTAAAAATTGCACAGGGTGATATTTTAGCATTTACTGATTCTGACTGTATTCCTGACTCTTTCTGGCTTGAGTCAGCTGTTGCTCGACTAGACCAGGGGGCAGAGCTGGTGGCGGGTAAAGTGGAGCTTTTCTTTAAAGCGGATAAGCTTACCATCGTTGAAATTTATGAAAAGGCATTTGCCTTTGATCAAAAAAAATACGCCAGTGTCGGTGGTTCTGCAACAGCTAACATGGTGACTTGGGCCAAGCATTTTGAAACGGTTGGACATTTCAATGATGCTCTTTTGTCAGGTGGTGATGTCGAGTGGGGGAAGCGAGCTAACGATAAAGGCATAGACACAGAGTATGCTTCTGAGGTGATAGTGAACCATCCTGCGCGTTCTGATATCAAGGCTATGCTGAAGAAAAAAAGGCGTGTGCTTGGTGGGGAAGTTTATAAAGATAAAAGATATTTTAAAAATAAATTTATTTTAATTTTAATTAAAGGTTGCTTGCCCCCACGTAAAGCTTTAAAACTGTTTTTTCAAAAAGAGCTTACTTTTACAGAAAAGAGTTTAGCTTATCTGTTGTGTTACTATTTTAAGGCGTACTCTACGGTTTACAGGTTGGCCCTAATGTTCGGCTTGGCTAAGTCAGAAAGGGCCTAATTATACTAAAAATTATTTGGTTGTTGCTTTAATGTAAATAAAGCATGAGCTAAATGCCTAGGACGATATTTTGAATATAAATATCGTCCTAGGCATTTTTTTTTGCGCATTAAAAATGATGTTAACAGTTGATCTTCTTTGGATGTTTAGAAGTGCTCAAACTGTGCCCGCAGGGCAGTAACGAGTCGACTTATCGACGCTGCTGTTCAGTGAAGCGCTGCATGATGGAGAGGGTTTCATCGCTAACGTGGTGCTCCATGCCCTCAGCATCAATACGTGCTGTGCTGTCGGCAACGCCCAGTGCGCGCAGGAAGTGCAGCACTACATCGTGACGTGCCCGAGAGACTTTAGCCATTTTCTCGCCTTCTTCTGTTAAGAAAAGTGAGCGGTAAGGCTTATTTGTTACCAGGCCTTGATCGTTCAAACGGCGAATCATTTTAGATACCGTTGCTTGGCTAACGGCCATGCGATTGGCGATATCCGCTGCGCGCGCTTCTCCGCGATGGCGAATCAGGTCGCCAATGAGCTCAACGTAATCTTCAATCAGCTCGGTCTCATGTGCATTGCGCACGGTCTCATACTGTCGTGCATGCTGCTCCACAGGGGGCAGTGCATCGTCACTGAGGTTATTTAAAGAAGAAGGGTGCCGCTGCTGGTAATCACTCATTGGCAAATATTATCAAGGTTAGTGGAAACGTTAATTGGTGATGGTAGCGTATTTTTGAAGATAATTGTTAGCCAAGGCTAAACTGTTTGCACAAAGCTTTTTTGGTGCGCTACAGTGGTAAGTAACCGGATCGTAGCACAATGGAGATAGGTAATGAGCAAGCTGTATGTGGGGATAATGTTTGGAGTGTCATTAGCTTGGGGTAGCGCTCATGCCGAGGCTAATGAGCTACACGAATCACCCATTAATGTTGCCGTTACGTTTTCTGTACTGGGTGACCTAGTCAAGAAAGTAGCAGGTGATGATGCGCATGTCTCAGTGCTGACACCTGTGAACGCTGAGGTGCACGAATGGGAGCTAACTCCCGATAATTTTGCTGCGCTCGAAGATGCTGATTTGGTATTTTACAACGGCTACCAGCTTGAACAGTGGATGCGTCAGGTAGAGGCAACGGTAAGTAAAAACGTGCCTATCATCGCTGTGGCGGAAGCTACGGAATACCCAACGCAATCGATTGTGACGGGTGAAATGGAAGGTGATATCGATCCCCATTTATGGATGGATCCTCGAGCCGCTGCTGCTTATGTGCAAGTAATCGCCAACGCTATGGAAGATCTGCTTCCGCATGAAGCCGTTGAGATTCAGCAGCGTGCATTCTCATTAAAAGAGCAGTTGCATGAGCTGCATATTGAGTTGCAAGAAGCCTTAGAGGCAATTCCTGAGGAGCGGCGAGTGCTGCTTTCAAGCGAAGCAGCTTTTCTCTATTTCGCGGATGCCTATAATTTTGAGCATGATGGCATTTGGGGCACCAACTCTGAAACTGAAGGGTCGCCAAGGCAGCTAATGCGCATTATCGATATGATTGATGAGCGCCAACCCGCGGCGCTATTCTGGGAGAGCACTATTTCCGATCGTCATGTGACCAGCATCGCCCGCGATACAGGGTTGCAGGTAGCTGGGCCACTCTATGTAGACTCACTAAGTGAGCCTGCGGGTGAGGCTGATGATTATTTTGCCATGCTACGTCACAACGTAGCGTTACTGCGTCACTATTTAGCTGCTGAGTAAATCAACATGACGCCCCCGTTTGACAGCGCATCAGCTGCCATTGATATTACGGCGCTTTATGCCGCCTACCATCGCCAGCCAGTGCTGGAAAACATTAATCTTTCGTTTCCAGCTGGAAAGTGGACGGCTATCGTGGGGCCGAACGGGGCAGGAAAATCTACGCTTTTCCACGTGCTGACCGGTAGCATGAAGCCTTTGCGTGGCCGCGTGGATGCGTTTGGTGAACCCATTGCCATTCATCGGAAGGCGGGAAATATCGCTTACATGGCTCAGCGAGAAGCGATTGAGTGGGATTTTCCTATTTCGGTATGGGAGACCGTTATGGGTGGCCGTTATGGTCACATGCGTCGCGATGCTCTCTGGCGGCGGCTGCTTCCTGCACGTTGGTATGCGCCTAGCCATCAGCAGATAGTCCGCAAAGCATTGGCGGACGTTAATATGTTGGCACTGGCGGACCGTCCTATCGGCGCGCTTTCAGGTGGGCAAAAAAAGCGGGTGCTGTTAGCCCGCACCTTGGCCCAGCAGGCAAAAATTCTGCTATTAGATGAGCCGCTGGCAGGCGTAGACCCCCCTAGCGAGCAGCTTATTTTGAATGTTTTAAAACGTGAGCGGGAAGCAGGCCGCACCGTTGTGATGGTGACCCATGATATGCCCGGTGCGCGCCGCTATGTTGATCATGTTGTGTTGATTAACCGGATTGTGCGCGGCGTTGGTTCACCCGAAGAGATGCTGAATGATGCTAGATTAGCAGAGCTAGCGGTTAGTTCAGTCGAGCAATCGAGTAACGATCAAGCGCTTCGTCCCACTGCTTTTTCAGTCGCGCAGGAATAAGGCATGACCGAGTTATTACTAACCCTTGAGACCTTTAGCGATGCGTTGGTAAGTGGTCTGATTGCTGCACTGATGCTGCTGGTCAATCTACTTCCCGAGAGTATATCGAAAGCGTTTCAATACGCGTTCATGCAGCGGGCGCTGCTGACCTCTATTATGGTGGGTGCCATTTGCGGGATGCTCTCTTGCTATGTGGTACTCAAACGCTGGTCGTTGTTAGGCGATGCAATTTCCCACGCCGTCTTACCCGGTGTTGCTATAGCGTACCTGTTGGGGCTGCCTTTTTTTATTGGTGCCTTTGTCACCGGGGCTTTAACATCGCTAGGCATTGGCGCGATTGAGCGCCACACGCGGATAAAATCTGATGCGGCGATGGGCATTATGTTCACGGGTGCATTTGCGCTGGGCATTGTGCTTATTAGTAAGATTGCATCAAGCACTCACTTAATGCATATCCTGTTCGGAAATGTGCTCGGCGTGCAGCAGTCTGCGCTGTTATTAACGCTAGCTGCCAGCGTGGTGGCGTTGTTAGTCGTGTGGCTCGCCTTTAGACCGCTAATGCTGTATGCGTTTGACCCTACTCAAGCCCAGGCTCTTGGCTTTAATACCGGCATCATCCATTACGGTTTGATCCTGTTGCTAACGTTGACCATTGTAGCGAGTCTGGAAACCGTTGGGATTATCCTGGTCGTTGCGATGCTGATTACACCCGGTGCCACCGCCCATCTGCTAACAGACCGCTTTAAAACCATGCTGCTACTCTCGATGGGCGTAGGGGTGGGGTCGGCAGTGCTGGGCTTATACCTCTCGTTCGCGTTTGATGTAGCGTCTGGCGGCACTATCGTACTGGTGGCAACCAGCTGTTTCTTTATGGCGTTGCTCTTTTCACCCAAGCACGGTGTGCTCATGCGAAAGTGGCGCCATCGTCAGGTTGATGTTTAGGTTCTGAGCCTGAGCGTTTTGACGCCTGGGATTAGGACTTAGTGGTTTGACCGGCTGCTAGCCAATCGAGTATCAGGTGGTGATAATCAACGATGCCAATAACTTGATGGTTGGTATCTACCACTGGGGCTAGCGATAATCCAAACTGTTCAAATAAGCGCGCGCAGTAGCGTATGTTCATCTCTGGACGCACACTAACTACGGGTTTTGTCATTATTTCATAAAGATTGACACGCTCGGGTGGACGGCTTGGGGAAAGTACTTTTTTGGCGATGTCAGACGGTAAAACGATGCCGAGTTCGTCTTGTTCGTTGCGCCGGTTAATGATGATTACTGACGCGTGGCGCTGTCGAAATAGTGCCAAACCCTCGGCAACGGTTACAAAACCATCAATAGCGATAAAGTTGCTATGCATGGCATCGCGTGCTGTACGCTCGTTTAGAGAAGATGTGGCTAGGTAAGGCGTTGCAGGTGTCATTGTAAATTCCTTACGCGTTATAAAGGCTGAGTTAACGACTCTGACAGCGATTTGATCTGATGCTTAACGCCAACGGCATCTTCAACATCGATTTGAAATGCAATACCGGTGCCCGGTGTTTCATCAAATTTACCAACCCGTTGAATAGCTTCCAAAATTTGGCGGCTAATATGCTCTTCGGCTAAAAAGAGCAACACATCTCGCTGGGCAGTTATCTCCATACCAAAAATGCCCCGCGCTTTTTTCAGCCCTTCGCCTCGGGCGTTGTTGATCACTGTCGCGCCGGTAGCACCAGCGTCACGGGCGGCCTGCAGAATATTGTCGCTTAATTCATCTTCAACCATCGCTACAATCAATTTAAAGCGCATTGCTGTCTCCTTTACTTACTTGAGTGCTATTCCCTGGCGTATTTGCGGCAGGCCGTTTTCTGTTGTCTTGCCATTGGGCTATCTGGGCATAGCCCATCACCGTAATGATAGGGAATAAGCAGGCAAGAGCGATCATGCCAAAACCGTCCATTAACGCGCTACGGCCTGGGATTGATGAGGCTAACCCCAGCCCAAGCGCCGCAATAATAGGCACGGTAATCGTCGATGTAGTAACACCGCCTGAGTCAAATGCAAGCGGTATGATAGAGCGTGGTGAGCGAAGTGTCTGGATGATGACTAAGCAGTAAGCCACCAGCACGAACCATTGTAGCGGCCAGCCCATTACAATTCGCCAGGTACCCAAGGTAATACCTAACGCCATGCCGAGAGCCACAGCAATGCGCAACATTAATGGATTGATGGTCCCACCCGATATTTCACCCGCTTTAATGGAAACAGCAATCAGCGATGGTTCTGCAATCGTCGTGCTGGCACCGATCGCAAACGCAAAAAGATAGACCCAGTAGTAGTCGCTCCAGTGGCGTTGGGCGCCCTCGGCAACAGCAGGTAGAAAGCTAGCCTCAGTTAACTGACTTGCCATTAGCTCACCCATAGGGAAAAGCGCTTGCTCTAACCCCACCAAAAAGAGCGATAACCCGATCCAGACCATTAAAAAACCTGCTAGCACCTGGGGGAGGCGCCTAACCGGTTTACGAATAACAATATACTGAAAGCCAAAAATAATGGCGGCAATCGGTAAGATATCGCGCAGTGTTTCCCAAAAAGTAATAAGTAAGCTCATGAGGCGCCTTCCATCAGGCTCAAGCCAAAAATACCAAATAGCAGTACAAAGATAATCGGCATTACCGAGGCAAATGCGATAAGACCAAAGCCGTCAAGCATTGGATTTCGCCCCTTAATTGACGATGCCAAACCTACGCCTAGCGCAGTCACTAGCGGTACGGTAATGGTAGATGTAGTAACGCCGCCGGAGTCATAGGCGATACCTACCAGCTCGCTGGGTGCCGCTAGCGTTAGCAGCATAACGATGACATAGCCCGCGATAATCATCAGGTGTAGTGGCCAACCTTTAAAAATTCTTAAAACCCCCACAACAACGGCGGTGCCCACTGAGGCGGCGACCACCATGCGAAGCGTAAAGGCGAAAGAGTCTTGCGCATTAGAAGTATTAGCAATTAAACCGCTTTGTGACACCACTTCTCCTGCACGAGCAGCGACCGCAATAAGTGCAGGCTCCGCCACTGTCGAGCCAAAGCCTAGTGCAAAGGCAAATACCAGCAGCCACGCCACCGACCCTTTTTTCACAAACGCACGGGCCAAATTTTCACCCAGCGGAAAGAGGCCAAGCTCAAGTCCTTTGATAAAGAGGGTTAACCCCACAACAACAAAAACAAGCCCTAATAAAAGGTCAATTAGTGCCAGCGTATCGGGCAGTGGTTGCCGAATCACAATCAGCTGAAAAAAGCCCATCACTAATACGACAGGTGCTAGGTCGCGTAGGCTGTCTCTAAGCTGGCGTGATAGAGAGAATAAGAAATTCATCAGGGATCCATAGGGTTTTTATCTTGAACAGCGTTATTTAGATAGTTTACTCAATGCGTTATGTCATCGTCTTGACCTTGCTCAGTATTAGATCGTGCTGATTGGGGTATTGATAACTACAATCTAGTGGGATCAATAACAGGAGGTGGCAGCGCTGAATTTGGCTGCTACCTACTGTTAAGTCCACTTTACTACATTCGAATTCAGGGAGCCGGTTAATGGCAGCACATTCCAGCGATGTGATTGAAAATCGTACGTTTGACGAGATGAAAGTGGGTGACAGGGCATTTTTACAAAAACGCTTGACCATGGATGACATCAAGCTGTTTGCCATTATGTCGGGTGATATCAACCCTTCGCATGTGGATGATGATTACGCTAAAAGCAGCCGCTTTCAAGAAGTTGTCGCCCACGGAATGTGGGGCGGTGCGCTTATTTCTACTGTGCTGGGCACTGAGTTACCTGGGCCTGGCACTATATATCTAGGACAAACGCTGCGTTTTAGGGCGCCGGTTCGCTTGGGTGACGTACTTCATGTGGCGGTTAAGGTAACGGAGAAACAGTCGCGTAACCATCACGTAATATTTGCCTGTGAATGTCGAAATCAGCATGGCGACATTGTGATCGAGGGCGAAGCAGAGGTGCTTGCGCCTACTCAAAAAATCCGTCGCCCCCGTGCAGAACTTCCGGCCATTCGGCTTTCTGAACGTGGGCGGCTTCATGAAATTCTTACTGCGGCCGATCATCCTGACCCACTGCGCATGGCCGTGGTTCATCCCGTGGATGAAAGCTCTATAAGAGGGGCGGTGGAGTCTGCCGCGGAGCGGTTAATCGTGCCTGTGCTGGTCGGTCCTAAAGCTAAAATTGAGGCAGCGGCTAACGCGGCCGACGTCGATATTAGCGAGTTCGAGCTAATCGATACACCTCATAGCCATGCCGCCGCGGCTAAAGCGGTGGCGCTGGCACGTGATGGCCAAGTAGATGCGCTAATGAAGGGGTCTCTGCCTACTAGCGAGCTCCTTCATGAGGTGGTTAAGCGTGAAGGAGGGCTGCGCACCGAACGCTGCCTGAGCCATGTCATGGCATTTGATGTGCCCACCTACCCGCGGCCCTTATTCATTACCGATGCTGCCATTACTATTTACCCAACCTTGGAACAAAAACGCGACATTATCCAAAATGCAGTGGAACTCGCCCACGCGCTGGGTAACGACAATCCCAAAGTTGCCATTCTCTCGGCGGTAGAAACCATTAACCCAAAGATTATTTCGACACTCGATGCGGCAGCACTGTGCAAAATGGCTGATAGGGGCCAAATTACAGGCGCGACGCTGGATGGCCCCCTTGCGTTCGATAATGCCATATCGGAAGCGGCAGCCAAAACCAAGGGTATTCATTCTCCCGTGGCAGGGCGGGCAGATATTTTATTAGCGCCGGACTTGGAAGCGGCCAACATGCTAATGAAACAACTAAGCTACCTTGCTGATGCTACGGGGGCTGGGCTTGTGGTCGGCGCTAGGGTGCCGATTATGTTGACGAGTCGTGCTGACGACGCTTTAACGCGCATGGCTTCCTGTGCATTAGCGCTACTGCTGGCCGACTATCAGCAACAGCAGAGCAACGTATCAAAGGGTGAGTAAGGTTTTATGCAAATAATGGTGATCAATAGTGGCTCATCAAGTATCAAGTTTGGGCTTTATCTAGCGCCGAATGAAGCGCCAATGACCCTTGACGCACTAACGCTGAAGGTAGAGGGGCACTTTTCTGGCATCGGTAGTTGTGGGCGTGAAACCGTCCACTTAAACGATGCACAGGGTAACGACCTATCGCTTAACGGTCTGGCGCCATCAACTACCCACGAACAAGCATTGTCATCTTTAATGGTGTGGTTGGAGGCCGATAAAAACGGTTCAATAGCGGTGATTGGTCATCGGGTAGTGCATGGTGGGCGTTACTACCAAGCGCCTATTAAGGTGACAGAAGAGCACCTGCGCGCGCTAGGTGAGCTAAATAGTTTGGCGCCGCTGCACCAGCCTCATGGGTTGGCGCCCATCAGGCATTTAATGCAGCGCTATCCTGAGGTGGCCCAAATTGCCTGTTTCGACACGGCGTTTCACGCTGAGCAGCCTACCGTTGCGCGACATTTTGCCCTGCCGCGTGAGCTTACTCAAAAAGGGCTGATTCGGTACGGTTTCCACGGCCTCTCTTATGACTACATCAGCCGCGTGCTGGATCATTACCTACCTGAGGAGGCGAGTAAAAAGCGCGTTATTGTCGCTCACTTAGGCAATGGGGCCAGCCTATGCGCGCTGCAGAATAAGCGCAGCGTGGCATCGACAATGGGGTTTACTGCGTTAGAAGGGCTGCCCATGGGCACGCGCTCAGGCAGCGTCGACCCTGGCTTAGTGTTGCACCTTATTCAGCAAGAAGGAATGTCACCTGAAGAGGTGGAAACGATGCTCTATAAGCGTTCAGGGCTGCTCGGTGTTTCGGGTATCAGTGGCGATGTCCGGGAACTGCTGGAAAGCGATGCACCAGAGGCTGAAGAGGCGCTATCGCTTTATGCTTACCGAATCGCCCGGGAAATAGGCAGTTTAGTCGCCGCCTTAGGTGGGCTGGACCAGCTTGTTTTTACCGCAGGTGTAGGAGAAAACGCCGCGTATGTTCGCGAGCAGGTAGTGAAGCAGTGTGCTTGGCTGAATATAGCAATGGATAGTGATGCAAATGCTCGCAATGCACATTGCATTTCGCCAGCGGACAGCCCGGTAGGTGCTTGGGTAATTCCCACCGATGAGGCACGGATGATGGCATGGTACTGCGCGCAGTTTATGCGTCAGTACTCAACATAGCCGACTGCCCAAGAGGAGTAGTGAACCATCCAGCGTTTGCCAGCCCCACCAGGCAAGCACAATCCCGCCCGCTGCAAACGCACCCACTAAAAGCAGAGCAGCTAACGTCGCGGTGCTTTTCATGATGTCACCTGTGTGTGAGCCGGGCGGGCAAGCGGCTTTTCGCTAATAAACCAGTGTAAAGCAGCAGCGACCAGTGAAAGTATAATCGCAATTTGCCAAACGGTATTGTAATGCCCCGTGATGTCGTACATGTAGCCACCCAACCAAACGCCCATAAATGAACCTAATTGGTGAAACAGGAACACAATGCCCCCCAGCATTGATAAATGGCGGACGCCAAACACAGAGGCCACAATCCCATTGGTGAGGGGAACGGTTGAGAGCCACAGTAGCCCCATGGCGATGCCGAATAGATAAGCGCTGGTGGAACTTAAAGGCAGAACAATAAACGCCGCAATAATCGCGCCACGAACGAGATAAAGCCAGCTAAGTAGGCGCGGCTTAGACCATATACCGCCTAACCAGCCCGCCGTGTATGTGCCCACTATATTAAACAGCCCTACCAGTGCGAGTACCGTCGTGCCAATTTGTATCGAAAGGCCGTTATCAAAAAGATAGCCGGGCAGGTGAACCGCGATAAACACAACCTGAAAGCCGCACACAAAAAAGCCTAGGCATAGTAGCCAAAAGCCTTTCTGACCAGCGGCTTCGTTAAGGGCCCCGCGCAGGCTTAAATCACCTAAAGATTTAGGCGTGGGGCTATCCTTAAGCATCGCACCCAATGGAATCATAAAGGCTGCGATGGCGCCCATGGCTAATAGTGCCGCGGCCCAACCTAGCCACTCAATAAGCCCTAATGTTCCAGGCAGCATGGCAAATTGGCCAAATGACCCCGCCGCGCTCACGATCCCCATGGCCATACTGCGTTTTTCGGGTGCTACCGCACGGCCTACTGCGCCTAAAATAACTGAAAACGTTGTTCCTGAAAGGCCAAGGCCGATCAGTAAGCCAGCGCTTAACGTCATGCCCAGCGCGCTGGTGGAAAGGCTCATAAAGCACAGCCCAAGCACGTAGAGAATACCGCCGACTACAATAATTCTTGCGGCACCAAATCGATCAGCAAGTGCGCCCGTAAAGGGTTGGGAAAGCCCCCAGATGAGGTTCTGCACGGCTAGCGCAAAAGCAAATACCCCCCGACCCCAGCCAAAATCACTGCTCATGGGCTCAATAAACAGCCCGAATCCATGGCGAAGCCCCATGGCGGTGGAGATAACGAAGCTTGCCAGTAGAATGAAAAGCAGTGTTTTTTGCCTTGAAGTCGCCATATTAGGTCTCGTTATTTTTGGCTTAGGTTCATTCGCTCATAGGTGAGCATATTTGGGCTGTTAGCTGACTTACTATCGCATGGGTTGCTAGGGTTTAGAAGCTACCAAATAGTGTGCCTAGGGTGATAACGCTCACTAGTGCCGCGATAGGCAGCACAATGGTCACCATGGCTAAGTTACCGTACGATTGGCGGTGCGTTAAGCCACAAATGGCCAGCAGGGTAATAACCGCGCCAGAGTGGGGGAGGGTGTCCATGCCCCCTGCAGAAAGCGTTGCTACTCGGTGCATTAACTCTGGGCTGATACCCGCCTGTTCAGCCATGGCTAGGTACTCGCTGCCTAGGGTTTCTAAGGCAATAGAAAGCCCGCCCGAAGAGGAGCCAGTGATGCCTGCCAACACGCTCATAGCCAGCGCTTCGGAAACCAGGGGGTTACCCGGAGAGACATTTAGCACTGCATCGCGAATGATCACAAAGCCTGCCAAGCTTGCAATGACCGCCCCGTACCCCACCTCGGAAGCGGTATTGAAGATAGGAAATAATGAGCCAAAACAGCCCTTATTGATTGTCTCTTTAAGGTTTTCCCAGCGGCGCCAATGGCTAATAATCAGCCAGGCAGACGCGCTCAGCAGAGCGATCAAAATCGCCCAAAGTCCTGTTTGCCGGCTAGGCGTAACATCTTCGAAAGTGTCGCTAATAAAGCTGAGATCCATTGCGGGAAAAACGCCGTAGGTGAACAGGGCGTTTAAGCCAATCACCATTACCAGCGGTATTAACGCCACCCACAACGGCATTGAGGGTATGTCGGCAGTGTCATCGGCTGGTTCGGCCTCGCGCTCGGTATGCTGGCCATAACCTTCGTTGTTTGCCGCTGCTTTTTTTACGCGTGACTGCAAGTAGTAAATCCCCAGGCTCAGCATAATAAGCCCAGCAATGATGCCTAAGCCGGGAGCCGCAAAGCTGTTAGTCCCAAAATAGGGAATAGGAATCGCGTTTTGAATGGCTGGCGTACCTGGCAATGCCGTCATGGTGAACGTAAAGGAGCCAAGGGCGATAGAAGCGGGTATCAGCCGCTTGGGTACGTTGGCTTGGCGAAACAGCTCACGGCTAATGGGATAAATCGCAAATGCCACCACAAACAGTGATACGCCGCCATACGTAAGCACAGCGCAGGCAATGACCACAGTTAGTACCACATGATGAGTGCCTAAGCGTTTAACGATGCCATTTGAGATTGATTGGGCGGCACCTGAGTCTGCCATTAATTGGCCAAAGAGTGCACCGAGCAAAAATAGCGGAAAAAATTGAATAACGTAGTTGCCCAGGGCCTTCATAAAGGTATCGGTGTAGATGGGCAGCAAAAAAGCGGCGTCTCCTGATAGCAGTACCGCCAAGGAGGCCATAAGCGGTGCCAGGAGCAGAACTGATATGCCCCGGTAGGCGAGAAACATCAGTGATAAGAGGGAAATAATAATCGCAAGCATGCCCATGCTGGCTCCTGATCGTTTTTCTCAAAAAGCCTAAATTAGTGGCTATTGAATAATAAGCGGAAGGTGGAATACTAGGTGTCATGTTGCAAAGCAGCAATAGTGGCTAGACTAAAGTCCAGTATTTGGGGTAGGGCAGTCATCTCATTGCGGCGACTGTAAAGGGCGTAGGGTTCCTTAGTCTCGCCCTATGTTTAGCCTGCTTATGTAGCTTTGTTCTGGTAATATCTGCCACTTTCTGAACTAACGACCTTTCAATAGCTCTGGGTATTTTCATGAATGCAGTAATTATTGCAGTGCTGGTGATGGTGGCACTGTCGCTCTTACGCGTGTCTGTTGTATTTGCGCTGGTAGTTGGCGCGTTAGTTGGGGGAGTAATAGGTGGTTTGTCTCTGGATGAAACGCTCAGCGCCTTTAACGATGGCGTGGGCGGCGGTGCTCAAGTAGCGCTAGCCTATGCAACGCTGGGGGCTTTTGCCGTGGCAATTTCTCGCTCGGGGTTGCCCGACATGTTGGCTAACCGGCTCATAACGATGTTGGGCAAAGAAGCCTCGGTGGTTCACCAAGCGCGGGTGAAAATGCTGCTGTTAGTAGCGGTGCTGCTGGTGGCTATTTCGTCGCAGAACGCGATTCCAGTGCATATTGCATTTATTCCGGTCCTCATTCCCCCGCTACTTACTGTAATGAACCGTCTTCAGCTTGACCGCCGCGCTGTCGCCTGCGCGCTCACCTTCGGTTTAACGGCGCCCTATATGCTGCTACCCGTCGGCTTTGGTGCCATTTTTCTGAACGATATTTTGCTGGCTAATCTCAACAGCGCTGGCGAGCCGCTAGGTTTAGAAATCACCCGTGGCATGGTGCCAATGGCGATGGCTATACCCGTGGGTGGTATGGCACTGGGTCTGTTGGTGGCGCTGTTGTTTAGCTACCGTCGCCAGCGCAACTACGCCAACAAAGCATTGGTAGCTAGCGCCCACCAGCAGGCACACACACCTGCCAAACCCCATGCGCTGGGGCTGATTATGTCGGGTGTCGCTATTGTGGCGGCGCTTGGTTTACAGCTTTATACCGGCTCCATGATTGTTGGTGGGTTAGTGGGTATCGGCTTGCTTTCGTTAGGCGGTATTTTTAAATGGCGCGAGGCGGATGACCTGTTCACTAGCGGTATGCGTATGATGGCGTTGATCGGTTTTATTATGATTTCGGCGGCTGGCTTTGCTGAAGTAATGAAAGCAACGGGGGATATTGAGTCGTTGGTGGCAGGTGCCGTTGAGGTATTTGGTGATAATCGTGGGGTCGCGGCGTTGGTGATGCTGCTGGTGGGGCTGTTTATTACCTTAGGCATTGGCTCATCGTTTTCGACGATCCCCATCATTGCTGCGATTTTTGTACCGCTGGCGGTGCAGTTCGGCTTTTCGCCGATGGCAACCGTTGTACTTGTTGGCACGGCAGCGGCATTAGGGGATGCGGGGTCGCCAGCCTCTGACTCTACGCTTGGGCCAACGTCAGGCTTAAACGTAGATGGGCAGCACGACCATATATGGGACAGCGTGGTGCCGACCTTTCTCCACTACAACCTACCGTTGATTGCTTTCGGTTGGATGGCGGCAATGACGCTTTAATTTATTGAGCGAGTGTCGTTAGAAGGGCAGCCATTGGCTGCCCTCTTCATTCATAGATGCTTTTACGATTTAGGCTGGTGGGTTTCGAAGGCGCTGAGCAGCCCGCGCAATAGAGAAAGCTCTTTACGGCTGGGCTGGGCGCGAGCGAATAGCGCTTGCAGCTGCTCTTCTGTGCGGGCGTGGGGCTGGGTAAGAAAGCCACTTTGCTGCATCAAGCGGGCAAGATGCTCCTGAAAATATATAAACTGCTCGCGGCTTGGTGGGGTGGCTTCCAGTGGACGTTGGTAGGTAAAGTCGCTGCCGTCCTGTTTACGCCATGCTCGGTGTACTTCATAGGCTAAAATTTGCACCGCTTGGGAGAGGTTTAAGATGCCGTACTCAGGGTTAGCCGGAATGCTGACATGGTGCGTGCAACAGCGTATCTCATCGTTGGTAAGTCCTGAGCGTTCGCGCCCAAACACCAATGCAACCGGCGCATGCGCAGCGTTCTCAATCACTTGCTGGGCCATTTCATCAGGCTCATCAAAGTGCGGAAGCGGTAAGCTACGTAACCTCGCGCTGGCGCCGACGACTTGAACGCAGTCGATCACCGCCTCCTCAAGTGAGCCAACACAGCGGGCATTTTCCAGGACATCCGTTGCGCCTGCCGCAAGGCGCGTTGCTTCTTCATCGGGAAAAGCACGAGGATTGACCAGAATTAGCTCGGTTAATCCCATGGTTTTCATCGCTCGGGCAGTGGCGCCAATATTGCCAGGATGAAAGGTTTGCACCAGCACGATGCGGATATTAGAAAGCACGGTAATAAAGACCTAGAAGCTGACAAGGAAGGGAGATGATGGTAGCACGCTTTGACGTTTGAGAAGAGATGAGTAGGTATTGGCCTTTCCGGCCCGTTAAAATAAAAGAACCCCGCACTTGGCGGGGTTCTTTACGACGTTAAACGTCAGAGCGATAGGCTCAGGGGTGCATTACATCATGCCGCCCATGCCACCCATTCCGCCCATGCCACCCATGTCAGGTGCAGAGTCTTTCTCTTCCGGGTCTTCAGCGATCATACACTCGGTGGTGATCATCAGACCCGCAACAGAACCAGCGGACTGCAGCGCAGTACGGGTAACTTTTGCCGGATCCAGAACGCCCATTTCGAACAGGTCGCCAAATTCGCCAGTTTGTGCGTTGTAACCAAAGTTGCCGGTTTCGTCTTTCACACGGTTGATAACCACCGCGGGCTCTTCGCCGGCGTTAGAAACGATTTGACGCAGCGGTGACTGCATAGCACGTAGGGCCATGTTGATACCGTGGTTCTGGTCTTCGTTTTCGCCAGTCAGGCCTTGAACTTTGGCCATAACTCGTACCAGTGCAGTACCGCCGCCAGGTACAACGCCTTCTTCGACGGCTGCACGAGTAGAGTGCAGAGCGTCTTCAACGCGGGCTTTCTTCTCTTTCATTTCCACTTCGGTAGCAGCACCTACGCGGATAACGGCAACACCGCCTGCCAGTTTGGTAACGCGCTCTTGCAGCTTCTCTTTGTCGTAGTCAGAAGAGGTGTCTTCGATTTGCGCGCGGATCTGGTTAACGCGTGCTTCGATATCGCCTTCTGCACCAGCGCCATCAATGATGGTGGTGTTCTCTTTAGACATAGTCATACGCTTAGCGGTACCCAGGTGATCCAGGTTCGCTTGCTCAAGCGTCAGGCCTACTTCTTCAGAGATAACCGTGCCGTTAGTCAGGATAGCGATATCCTGCAGCATGGATTTACGACGATCGCCAAAGCCAGGCGCTTTAGCAGCGGCCACTTTAACGATACCGCGCATGTTGTTCACAACCAGCGTTGCTAGGGCTTCGCCTTCGATATCTTCAGCGATGATAGCCAGCGGCTTGCCTTGCTTAGCAACCGCTTCTAGTACAGGCAGCAGCTCACGGATGTTGGAGATCTTTTTATCCACTATCAGGATGTAAGGATCTTCCAGTTCAACCGTCATGGTGTCCTGGTTTGTAACGAAGTAGGGCGAGAGGTAGCCGCGATCAAACTGCATGCCTTCAACCACTTCCAGCTCGTCTTCAAAGCCACGGCCTTCATCGACAGTGATAACGCCTTCTTTGCCGACTTTTTCCATCGCTTCAGCGATGATTTCACCGATGCGCTTGTCACCGTTAGCAGAGATAGTGCCTACCTGGGCAATCGACTTGGTGTCGGTGCAAGGTACAGACATCGCTTTGATTTCTTTAACGGCAGCAGCAACGGCTTGGTCGATACCGCGCTTAAGATCCATCGGGTTCATGCCCGCGGTTACGCCTTTTAGGCCTTCCGCGATAATTGCCTGAGCCAGAACGGTAGCAGTGGTGGTGCCATCACCCGCGGCGTCAGAAGTCTGTGAAGCAACTTCTTTTACCATCTGTGCGCCCATGTTTTCGAACTTGTCTTTCAGCTCGATCTCTTTGGCAACGGAAACACCGTCTTTAGTAACGGTCGGAGAGCCAAACGACTTTTCCAGTACTACGTTACGGCCTTTCGGGCCTAAGGTGACTTTTACTGCATTTGCCAGTACGTCAACACCACGCGCCATGCGTTTGCGGGCATCGTCTGAGAACTTAACTTGTTTAGCTGACATATTCGCTACTTCCTAAATTGAATATAAAATGTGAAAGTAAATAATTGAGGTGCTTAACGGCAGCAATACTTAGCCTTCAACGACCGCCAGAATATCGGCTTCGCTCATGATCAAAACTTCTTCGCCGTCGATATTCTGCTTCTCAACGCCATAACCGTCTTTAAAAATAACGGTATCGCCAACTTTAACGTCTAGCGGGCGTACATCGCCGCTTTCAAGAATACGGCCGTTACCAACCGCCAGGATTTCGCCGCGCGTGGGTTTTTCCTGCGCGTTACCCGGTAGCACGATGCCGCCAGCGGTTTTCTGCTCTTCTTCTTTGCGGCGGATTACGACGCGATCGTGCAAAGGACGGATATTCATGCTCACGTTCTCCTGAGTATCGTCAAGCCTATTGAGGCTATTAGCTTAAAATGAACTCTCGTGGACAAGTTGGCCGCGAGAAGTGAAGGCACGTTGCCTTCATGTTAATGGCGAGAGCATCTGCTTTCGCCGAATTTGTCTGCTGCCTCAAAAGTGGGGGCTACCCGGAACCTTTCAAGGGGGCGACAAGAAAAAATTTGCGTATTAGCAATTTTCTTGCCTAATAAGCACTTATCGCCGTCGAGAAGTGTCGTCCCGGCTAATGAAGTCGCCTTCAAGTGGTCTGTCCGGGTGCTCTGGCTCTTGATCATGGCGTTGGCTTTGCCGCTGGTGAGAAGCATTAGCTTGATACTGCTGTTTATGCACCGTTTTAAGCCCTAACCAAGCAAGCCCTTTCAGCATGAGTTGGCGAGCATTAGGCAATAGACAAGCGAGACCTAAGGCGTCTGAAAGAAAGCCGGGGGCCATCAGTAGTGCACCGCCAAAAATTAGCGCTGCACCGGTAAGTAACTCATTTGAAGGGATTTCACCTGCCTGCATGCGCTGACGTGCTCGGGCAAAGGTTGATACTCCTTCTTTGCGAATGAGATGCAGCCCGACAAAGCCGGTGACAATTACTAGCAGCAGCGTCGTCAGTAAGCCAATTTGACTACCAACGGAAAAAAGCAGCACAAAGTCGAGTAAGGTAAATAGCGATATAAAAAGGAGAATGGGCATAATGAGCTCCATAACAGGCGTAATCGCTGAATATGGTGGCAGAAATACAAAAAACAAGCAGCTTTTAACGGCTTGGGTATGGGCAAGGGATTTTAAGTACTCGATTTTTAGCTCAGCTTCTTCTATGCTGCAGTGCACAATGATTTTTTATGGCAGTCGCCCTAGGTGGCGCTGTCCTGAGTGAAGTATCTGTGTAGAAAGCTGTAAAAATAGCTAGGGCTAATGTTACAGCTAAGTCGCTACGCCAGTGCTTTAAAGTATCTCGCCGAAGGAGAGTGACATGCAGTTGACCGATAAAGTTATTGCTATTACTGGCGGTGCGCGCGGTTTGGGTTTTGCCACGGCGCAGCGGCTAGGCTCTCAGGGCGCGCGTTTGGCGCTACTCGATATGAGTGCTGAAGCGCTTGATGAGGCAGTCTCGTTGCTTTCGTCTCAGCGTATTGATGCGCAGGCATTTGTGGTCAATGTTGCCGATGAAGAGTCGGTTCAAACAGCCTTCGCTGATATTGCAACTCGTATGGGCCCCGTAAGTGGTTGCGTTAATAATGCAGGTGTCACTGACGATGCGCTGCTTATTAAAGCTAAAGATGGCAAGGTTGAAAAGCGGATGTCGCTGTCATCATGGCAAAAGGTGCTGGATGTGAATTTGACCGGGGTCTTCCTTTGTGGCCGTGAGGCGGCGACACAAATGGTAGAAGCAGGTCATCAAGGCGTTATTGTCAATATTTCCAGTATTTCCCGGGCGGGTAACATGGGGCAAAGTAATTACGCCGCTGCTAAGGCGGGGATTCATGCGCTGACAGTAACCTGGGGTAAGGAGCTTGCACGCTATGGCATTCGTGCGGGTACTGTGGCGCCAGGCTTTATTGCCACTGACATGACGGCCTCCATGCGTCCCGATATGCTAGAGAGAATTTCAGCCAGTGTGCCGCTAAAGCAGTTAGGTGAGCCAGATAATATTGCTCAAAGCGTTGCTTTTATTTTTGAGAATGATTATTTCACGGCGCGTATTATTGAGTGTGATGGCGGGCTGCGGATTTAATTGAATGGCGACCAATGAGTAAGTTAATGACGCATTGGCAGTTCTTGCCAATGCGTTTTAAGAATATAAATAATAAGCAAAAGCAGTAAACAGACCTAGAAATTGAAATAGTCGCGGCTAACTTCCCGCTGGAAGTACATCTCAAGGCGCAGCGTCATCGCCCAGCGAGGGTCATAGCTTACTTCACGTTGAAAGTGTAGCTCAGGGATGACGTCGGCAAATAAGATGCCCTTATGCACGTCGCGGCGGTAACGGGTTTGGAGGTAATAATTGGTCATTCTAGGATTGGACGCACTTTCACCAAGAGCGATGGCGGAGTAACGCATGGCGCTGCGATTATTTAAGCGCTGATTGAGCTCTGCAATTTCACTGAACTCAAGGGTATCTTCCTCCTCGCGCCACTGGACAGTGGTGATAAAGCGTACATGGCGGTTTTCGGAAAGCGGGCGACCGATATCCCATCGCGTTCGCGCTGAGTAACCTTCATTGTTAAACCACGATAGACGGTTAGAGGATTCAAGCTGCCAGGGGCCTTCGCCCATATCCCACAACCTCTCGCTGGTGAGGCGTACATAGGGGTCAAGCGGAATCCTTAAACGTACGCCTGCGCCAATTCGGTTGCTCCAGTTCTCACGTTTGTCTCGTCTTTCTAACCAGTCCAGGCCAAGCGTGGATGAGCGTCGGTCTCGCTGATCATTATATAACCGTCCTGAACCTTGATCAGCCAGAGTGCCTTGTGACTCTTCTGGGTCGCTCTCAATTATTAAGCGCAACCGCTCTTCGGTGGTGGGTAAGTCGATTCTGTAGCGTATGCTGACATCGCCGCTGGTGCCTTCACCCTCCATCCAATCAATTTCCTGACCAAGCCGAAGGTAGGATTCATTATTAACAGAGTTTGATTCATCGCCGCCAAAAAAAGAGTCAATATTGCGTGATGTGTTATCCACCCAGTTTCCCACGCGAGCACGGAAAGGCTCTACCTGCTCTTCCGCCCACTCGGGTAAGTCGCTGTCTGCTTCATCTCCATAGGCGTTAGTTTCACCATGGGCATTTGTCGCTAATGCAGTGAATAAGCCAAGCCAGCAGTAAGTTATTATTTTTTGCATCGAGCGGTCTCAATAGTAGCGTGAATCGGTGCCTTGACTTAAAAGTGAAGACTATTGTGCTTTATGGGTTTCAATCTCTTTTATCCATTCCAGAACTCGCTTTCGTTGTCTGCGACCATTGAGTCGGACTGTATCCACGCTGGCTGGCGTAAGTTGGCAGTTTGGTTCTGCATCTAGATTAAGGCTGAAGCTACGTGAAGCACCTACCGGCATGTCTTCAGAGCCGTAAATAGCAATTACGCGAATGTCGAGTTGAATATTGTTCCCATGCAGCACTTCATCATCGATTTTCCAGTGCTGTTTAACTTGGTTCACTATGTTTCCAAACGACTGAATGTGCAGATAGTCGCCGGAGGCAAGCGGGCCTTGGTGGGTGCGATAGCTGACGTCTTGATCCTCGTCGCTCTGCTGCTGATACTCAACTACGTCGAGTGAGTGTCGACCCTGTTGGGTGTGAAGTACAGCCACCACGTGTTGAATATAGATGGCTTCATTGCTCATATTGCTGATTAAGCAAAGGGCTTCAATACCAATTCCTTTACCCCGATTAATAATGATCCGAGGTCGCCGTTGGCGAACATAGCCGTTATAGAGCAGTTGAGCATAAAATATCCACACTAATAGCGTGCATACACTGGCAACGGCAGAAATTGCCTGGGCATTATCGCTAAGCCATTCCATTGGATGAGATCCTTCTCAATACACTGGTAAAAAGCATGACTATTAATTTAGCCCAAAAGTGAGCCTCAGTCAGTAGCTTAGAAAAATCAAGAAGAGATAAAAGTGGAAAGCAAAAAAAATTCGGTCAGCCTATGGCTACCGAATTTTTTTAAAGCTAAAGCTTAAATTGGTGCGGATGGGGAGACTCGAACTCCCACACCTTACGGCACTAGAACCTAAATCTAGCGTGTCTACCAATTCCACCACATCCGCTGAAGACGAGACGTATATTAACAGCTTCTTTGTTAATGTCAATACTTTGAGTATTGTAGT
>NZ_JAFWFN010000021.1 GCF_017515565.1 Halomonas sp. | reverse complement strand
TAGGCGACGACTTTCGCGGCGGCTTCCATAGCTTTCACTGGGGGCTGGAGACCAGAATGAAGTGCCCAGCCAAAGGCAAGCACGGCTGGGGGTAGTGTTCTGGGCGGCGATATAAGTGACTAGCAGCGCCAGAGCGACAGGCGTTTGCAGAAACGTGATGTTTCCATGGTTAGCCTCTTATGTGCGTTATTTTTGTGTTGTGCTATCCACTATTGAATTCGGTGCTTTCTTTTGCCCGGCGTGTGTTTCGCAAGTGGACATTTGTAGCGCTAGATGTTTATTTTTCGAAAACGAGCTTCTTCAATCTAGGATTTGTTACAAAGATATGTCAAACACTTTCATCACCTCCTCCTACCATTGGCGTAACTGCTATCTCTTAATGCGCCATGGCCATAGCCAAGCGAATGAACAGGGGCTCATTATTAGCTCGCCTGAACGGGGGCTTGGCGGCTTTGGTTTGTCAGCGACAGGGGAAGAACAGCTATCGAGTGTGGTTGCGCAGTGGCGCTGGCAGGCGCCGACGAAGGTAGTGCACTCGGACTTTCTGCGCACTACACAAACCGCTGAGCGAGTCGCTACAGCGTTTGGCCTAACGCTTGAGAAAGAAAAACGGCTACGTGAGCGCTACTTTGGCGAGCTGGATGGTCAGGCTGACAGCCACTATCCAGGCGTATGGGCGCACGATGCGCAGAGTGCGGATCACCAGCAGTGGCAGGTAGAAGCGGTCAGCAGCGTCGCCGCGAGAATGTGCGCCGTGATTGAAGCGCTAGAGCAGCAGTGTGAAGGCGAGACGGTACTGGTCGTGAGTCATGGTGACCCACTGCAAATACTGCTCACGGCGCTGGCCAATAAACCGCTGACGCAGCATCGTGAGCAGCCTGCTCTGCAGCCGGCGAGTATTACGATGTGGAGTATGACTGGGCTGGGAAGCTAGTCGGTTTTTTGCGCGGGAGGAATCCAGGCAATCATGTCCACTTCTACATCGGCGCCTCCGGCAAGGCCGGTGACGCCAATACAGGTACGGGTAGGCAGCGGTTTCTCAAAGTAGCTAGCGTAGACACCGTTCACCTCGTCAAAGTGGCCCATGTTGGTAATAAACACCCGTGACTGAACCACGTACTCAAAGCTGCTGCCCACTTCTTCCAGCACAATCGCTAAGTTTTGCATGACGCGGTGGGTCTGTTCGGTAAACGTCCCCAGGAGCATTTCGTTGGTTTCCGGTACGGTAGGCATTTGCCCGGTAATAAAGACCAGGTCGCCTACGCGGCAAGCGTGCGAAAAGGGCGCAATCGGCTGTGGGGCACGGTCGATAAATAGCTTTTCCATCTTACATTGTCTCTCTTATGTTGATGCGCTGGCGCGGTTAGCTATAAATGAAATACAAAAATGGGCCTGCAGGAGGCCCATTATCTTACCCATTGCTTTACTTAGTGCCCCAAAATCTGGCTTAAGAAGAGCTGGGTACGTTCTGATTGTGGGTTATTGAAGAACGGCTCGGGCGCGTTCTCTTCAATGATTTGCCCCTGATCCATAAAAATCACCCGGTCGGCGACGGTTTTGGCAAAGCCCATTTCGTGGGTCACACACAGCATCGTCATGCCTTCTTCGGCCAGCTCGACCATAACGTCCAGCACTTCCTTGATCATTTCTGGGTCAAGG
>NZ_JAFWFN010000020.1 GCF_017515565.1 Halomonas sp. | reverse complement strand
TCTTCATCATCAATATTGACTTTAACGTTGTTACCGGGCACAAGCACGGCGTTACCAATTAAGCCGGATGCCTGAATCATCTGAGAGGCATTCATCTGTTCGGTAATGCCGCTGAGCGTATCGTTGAGCTGCTCAATCCCGCTTACTGTATTAATTTGTGCCAGCTGCGAAGTCATTTCCGCATTTTCCATCGGATTCAGCGGATCCTGGTTTTCAAGCTGGGTAATCAATAGCGTTAGAAAGCTTTGGCGTAATTCGTCAGATTGACTCTGGCTAAGCTGCGCGCCGCCTCTGCCGCCATTGATGTTACTTAATGTGGATGTATCAATACTGTTCATCATGGCTTAGCCCTCACCTAGCGAGAGTGTTTGCATCATCATCTGCTTGGTTGTGTTAAAAACCTCTACGTTGGCTTGGTAAGAACGGGAGGCTGAAATCATGTTGACCATTTCATGCACCGGCTCCACGTTCGGCTTGGCAACGTAGCCCTCTTCATCGGCAGCCGGGTGATTAGGCATATACACCATGCGTAAAGGGGAGTCATCTTCAACGACGTCCGTCACGCGGACACCACCGATACCATAGTGATTATTGTGTGCTTGAGCTTGAAACATCACATGTTTGGCACGGTAAGTTTCGCCATCAGGACCTGCAATGCTGTCTGCATTGGCCATATTGCTAGCGGTAACGTTCATCCGCTGCGCTTGGGCGCTCATCGCGGAACTTGAGATATCAAACGCTGAAAACATCGACATAGCTTATTCTTCTCCTGTGACTCGGTTATTCAGGCTGCATCGCGTTTTTCAGCCCTTGAATGCGGCTGTTGGTAATCGTCAGTGCGGCTTGGTAACGAACGGCATTATCGGCAAACTGGGTACGCTCTCGATCCATATCGACTGTATTGCCGTCTAGACTTGGCTGATCTGGGATACGATACAACAGGTCAGAGCTGCCTGCGCCACGCCAGGCGGACCCTTGGCCAGCAAGATGGCGTTCGGATGTTCGTGACAATGCAACACCGCCGCT
Organism: Halomonas sp.; assembly: GCF_017515565.1. Lineage (GTDB taxonomy): Bacteria > Pseudomonadota > Gammaproteobacteria > Pseudomonadales > Halomonadaceae > Vreelandella. The sequence continues at coordinate 3,324 of NZ_JAFWFN010000020.1, read as the reverse complement.
CTGCTGCGCAGAGCCGTTGCCTACAGCTTTTTTAAGCTCAGCCGCAAAATCGATATCCCGTGCTTTGTAATTGGGCGTATCGGCATTGGCTATATTCGCGGCCAGCACATCGTGCCGTTCGCGCCGTAAATTCAGTGCCTGCTGGTGGTAATTAAAGGCGGAACTAAGTTGGTCAATCATGCCGTCCCTCGCTCGCTGAGAGGCAAAAAATAAATCGGAAATTATTGATGATGAATAATAGGCGTTGCTAAGTCAGCCTAAAGCATGGAACAGCTGCTGTTTACACCAGCATTTCGCATGATGCCTAGGTGGCTTTTGCACTACACTTTCTAGTCGATGTTTATCATCAGCCTTTAAGATTGAGCGATTCGCACATGCCCAGCTCCTCGCGCCCAGCATTACGCTGTTTGGCAGTTTTAAAACGTTTTATATTTGTCTGTTTTGTCACCTTTTTTACATCTCTCCAGGCGCAGGCTAACGGCCAGGAGCTGGTAGATGCTGTACAGCAGTTTCTTTATAACCATTCTCATGCGCTGGGGCAGGAAGTTGTTATCGACATCTCCCCACCCTCGCCCCACCTTCCTGCCTGCGTAGCGCCCGAGCCTTTTTTCCCTAATGCGAACCAAACACCTATTGGGCGTGTCTCTGTGGGTGTGCGGTGTGGTGAAGGGCGGCGTCAGGTGCGCTATATCCAAGCTCAAATCGATATTATTGGCAGCTATTCAGTCGCTAATAGAGATATCGAGCGAGGCACGCTGATTACCCGCGATATGTTAAGCCAGCGCGAAGGCAACCTAGGGGATCTAGCAGCGCAAGCACTCACTGAGCCAGACAATATTATAGGTATGATTGCTCAGCGCCCTATTCGCAGCGGCAGCACTTTTCAAGCCCACTACCTGCAAGCACCTCACCTGGTAGAAAGGGGGCAGCGCGTTACGGTGATCGCACAAGGCACGGGCTTTCGTGTATCCCGTGAAGGCGAGGCACTCGCTAACGGTGCACAAGATGAGCGTATTCGGGTTCGCTTCGACACACGTGAAATGGTGACAGCACGCGTGGTCGGTCAAGGCGTTTTGGTCGTAGATTTTTAACGCAGCGCCTAAAGTCTGCTCCCGCCTGGCCGATAGTTAATACTACAGCGCATGCCGCCCCAACGTTGACGATGAGGCAAACAACGTGAAAATCGACAATATCAATCCGCTGCTCCGTTCTAATCAAACCCAGCAGCGTGATGACGTACAGAAAGCAAATGGAGCTAAACCATCAGAAGCAGGCAGCGCGACTCGCGAGTCTACGCAGCTTAGCCAGTCTCGTGTGGATAGCTCTCAAGATATTGATACTGCGAAAGTCCAAGAAATCCGCGATGCTATTCGAGAAGGTCGGCTTGAAATACGCGCTGACCGCATTGCAGATGGCTTAATTGCTAATTTAAACGAGTCTTAAGAGGCAAATAATGAGCCTTGCACGTCTACTCAATGACCAGAAAAACCGCCTTGATGAGCTAGAGGCTCTGCTCTCTAATGAGCAAGCCCAGTTAACGAAGGGCGATATTGATGGTGATGCGCTAACCAATATCGCACATACCAAGCAAGCCTTGCTTGGCGAGCTGGAACGCATTGAGGGAGTGCGCCGCTCTGTACAAAAGCGGCTTGGCTATGACGATGGTGCTGCTGGCGCGCTTGCCGCAGCGACTGATGCAAACTGCAAGGCAGCTTGGGAAAGCCTGATTGATAAAAGTGCGCGTGTTTCGCGTATGAATGAGCTGACAGGACAAATGCTTTCTCTACGCATGAAGCATAATCAGCAAATGCTGGATTATATTCGGCAAATTGCTGAAAAAACCCTCTACAAGCCCAATGGTCGCAACAGTGCACAGCCGGGACGCATCAATGCTTCTGCTTAGTGACTCAATCCGCAATTAAAACATAGACAAAAACTGTACAAGGCGCTTCAATGAGAACCATATTGTTCTCTTCTTTGGAGTGTGCATATGTTTTCTCATCTTCCTAAAGACTTCACGGCTATTGTCACTGGCGCCGGCGGCGGCATTGGTAATGCCATCGTTAAAGCCTTACTAGACTCTGAACAAGCCGGTGAAGTAATCGCGGTAAGTCGTTCTCCACTTCCGTATGATGCTCCCCGCCTGACAGCGCTTACTGCTGATGTCACTACCGAGGACGGCATTGAAGAGCTTGCTCATCTGGTAAACAAACGCCCAGTACACTTACTGTTCAATGCAATCGGCACTCTTCATGACGATGATCTTCATCTTCAGCCTGAAAAACGTCTTGAGCAATTTAATGCCGCTTCGTTTGCTCACGTTATGCATATTAATGCTGCTACACCTGCGCGACTCATTACAGCGCTTAAGCCATCGCTGCAAGGTACGCATCCAGCGATTATTGCCAGCCTGTCTGCCCGTGTTGGCTCGATTACTGATAACGCCTTTGGCGGCTGGTATAGCTATCGAGCCAGTAAGGCAGCGCATAACATGCTGATGAAAACTGCCTCAATTGAACTGGCTAGACTGAACAAACAGTTGATCGTGCTATGCCTCCATCCTGGCACTACAGACACTGCGCTTTCACAGCCCTTTCAAGCGCGTGTTCCCCACGAGAAATTATTTACACCTGATTTTGTAGCAGAGCAGTTGCTACAGGTAATGTCCAAACGCACCCCAGAAGATAGCGGCAGCTTTTGGGACTGGGCAGGAGAACCCATTGAATGGTGAGTGGTGAGGTGCGGCATTTCCGACTCACGATTCTCTCTACCCTTACCCCTCACGCAAAAAAATCCCCCAGGGCATGAGCCCTAGGAGATTTTTTATATAAGTGCCCGACGATGTCTGGGCAGGCCATCCGGGCGCCGGGCTCTTGGGGCTCTCCATGGGGAGTCTTTGGTTTTTTTCTAGACAAACAAAAAGCCCCGAACACATTGTGCTCGGGGCTTTTCTAAATAAGTGCCTGACGATGACCTACTCTCGCATGGGGAGACCCCACACTACCATCGGCGCTAAGCGGTTTCACTACTGAGTTCGGCAAGGGATCAGGTGGTTCACGCTCGCTATGGTCGTCAGGCGTAACAGGTAATGTACATCATGCTGTGTCGTCGTTGACGTGTTTTGTGATCGTCTCTTTCCAGCAAGTGCTTTGGCTCACTGCTGCGTATCCGGTTTTCGTTATTACTGCGACCAGACCCCTTGGGTGTTATAGGGTCAAGCCTCACGGGCCATTAGTACACGTTAGCTCAACGCCTTGCAGCGCTTCCACACCGTGCCTATCAACCAGCTGGTCTCGCTGGGCCCTTTAGGAGGCTCTAGGCCTC
>NZ_JAFWFN010000019.1 GCF_017515565.1 Halomonas sp. | reverse complement strand
GTAGTGTGGGGTCTCCCCATGCGAGAGTAGGTCATTGTCAGGCACTTATACCGCAGAAAACCCAGCCAATCGGCTGGGTTTTTTGTTTGCGTGGAAGAAAAAATAAGGGGAGAAGGGGGAATCGTGAGTCGAAAATGCCACACCTCACCATTCAATAGGTTCACCCGCCCAATCCCAAAAGCTGCCGGTGTCTTCTGGGGTGCGTTGGGAAATAACCTTCAATAGTTGCTCTGCAACGAAGTCAGGCGTAAATAATTTTTCGTTGGGTACGCGGGCTTGAAAGGGTTTTGAAAGAGCAGTGTCGGTAGTGCCTGGGTGTAAGCATAGCACTATGGATTGCTTGTTAAGCCTAGTTAGCTCAATTGAGGCAGTTTTCATAAGCATATTATGGGCCGCTTTACTGGCTCGATAACTATACCAACCGCCATAACCGTTATCGGTAATCGAGCCAACACGAGCCGAGAGGCTAGCGATGATCGCTGGATGTGCGCCTTGTAACGATGGCTTAAGAGCTGCGATTAATAGCGCAGGGGAAGCTGCATTAATATGCATTACATGATTAAGAGAAGCTGCATCAAGCTGTTCAAGGCGTTTCTCAGGCTGTAAGCCATGGCTATCGTCGTGAAGAGTGCCTATTGCATTGAATAAGAAGTGGACTGGGCGTCCGCTTACTTGCTGGGCAACCACCGACCTGCCGTGCTCGGTAGTTATATCGGCAATAAGTGATTTTAGGCGTGGATGATCAGATGCTAAGAAAGAGCGGCTGATGGCAATGACTTCACCGGTTTTCTCTGAGGCCAGCAGCGCTTTAACCATTGCACTACCAATACCGCCACTGGCGCCAGTAACAACGGCTGTGAAATCTTTTGGAAGATGGGAAAGCATGAACACGCTCCGGAAAAAAGAGAACAATATGGTTCTCATTGAAGCGCGTTGTATAGTTATTGTCTAGACATTGCTGAGGGTATAAAAATTAAGCAGAGGCATTAATTCGCCCTGATTGAGCATTGTTACGCCCATCAGGCTTATACAGGGTTTTTTCAGCAATTTGCCGGATGTAATCCAGCATTTGCTGGTTGTGTTTCATGCGCAGCGTGAGCATTTGACCAGTTAGCTCGTTCATACGAGCAACACGCTCACTTTTATCAAGTAAGCTTTCCCAAGCAGCTTTGCAATTAGCGTCAGTCGCCGCTGCAAGGGCACCGGCCGCACCATCATCATAGCCTAGACGTTGTTGTACAGAGCGGCGCACTACTTCTATACGCTCCAGCTCGCCAAGCAGGGCTTGTTTGGTATGTGCGATATTGGTGAGTGCCTCACCATCGATGTCGCCTTTAGTGAGCTGTGTCTGCTCGCTCGATAGCAACGCCGTTAGTTCATCAAGACGGGTCTGCTGATCATTGAGTAGGCGCGCAAGGCTCATAATGGGCCTCTTAAGACTCGTTTAAATTAGTAATTAAGCCGTCAGCGATGCGATCAGCACGTATTTCTAAACGGCCTTCTCGAATAGCATCGCGAATTTCCTGCACTTTTGCCATATCAATATCTTGAGAACTATCAGCACGAGATTGGCTAAGCTGCGTAGACTCTTTAGTCGCGCTACCTGCCTCTACCGGTTTGGCTCCACCTACTTTCTGTACGTCATCACGCTGCTGGGCTTGATTTGAGCGAAGCAGCGGATTGATATTGTCAATTTTCACGTTGTTTGCCTCATCGTCAACGTTGGGGCGGCATGCGCTGTGATATTAACTATCGGCCATTATAGAGAAGACTTTAGGTGCTGCGTTAAAAATCCACTATTAATATGCCTTGCCCAACCACGCGCGCTGTCACCATTTCGCGGGTATCGAAGCGTACCCTAATACGTTCACCTTGGGCGCCATTAGCCATTGCCTCGCCTTCGCGAGATACGCGAAAGCCCGACCCTTGTGCGATGACAGTAACCCGCTGACCCCTTTCAACTAAGTGGGGTGCTTGTAGATAGTGGGCATGGAAGGTGCTACCACTGCGGATAGGACGCTGAGCTATCATGCCAATAATATCACTTTGCTCAGTGAGCGCTTGAGCCGCTAAGTCACCAAGATTACCTTCACGCTGGCTCAACATATCGCTGGTAATCAGCGTGCCTCGTTCGATATCGCGGCTAGCGACTGAGTAACTGCCAACGATATCAATTTGAGCCTGAATATAGCGTACTTGACGACGATTATCGCCGCACCGAACACCTACAGAGACACGCCCGATAGGCGTTTGGTTCGCGTTGGGGAAAAAGGGTTCAGGCGCAATGCAAGCAGGAAGGTGGGGAGAAGGTGGGGATATATCAATGACTACTTCTTGGCCCATTGCTTGTGAATGCTGATAAAGAAACTGTTGCACTACGTCAGTAAGTGTCTGGTCAGTAGGGTCTTGATCGTTAGCCTGCACCTGTAATGAGGTGCAAAGGGTTAAAAAGCAGACAAACAGAAAGTGTTTGAAAGGTGCCAAGCAGCCCGATGCTGGGCGCGATGGGTAAGGCATGTATAAATCGCTCAATCATAAAGGCTGATGATAAACATCGACGGTGAAGTGTAGTCCAAAAGTGCCCTAGGCATCATGCGAAATGCTGGTGTAAATGGCAGCTGTTCCATGCTTTAGGCTGACGTAGCGGAGCCTATTATTCATCATCAATAATTTCCGACTTATTTTTTGCCTCTCAGCGAGCGAGGGACGGCATGATCGACCAACTTAGTTCCGCCTTTAATTACCACCAGCAGGCACTGAACTTACGGCGAGAACGGCACGACGTGCTTGCTGCTAATATAGCCAATGCCGATACGCCCAATTACAAAGCGCGGGATATCGATTTTGCCAGCGAGCTTAAAAAAGCAGTAGGTAACGGCTCTGCTCAGCAGCAGAGCGGTGGTGTTGCATTGTCACGAACATCAGAACGCCACCTTTCTGGCCAAGGGCCCGCCTGGCGTGGCGCAGGCAGCTCCGATCTGTTGTTTCGTATCCCAGATCAGCCAAGTCTAGACGGCAATACGGTTGATATGGATCGAGAACGTACCCAGTTTGCCGACAATGCCGTTCGTTACCAAGCCGCACTGACGATTACTAACAGCCGCATTCAAGGGCTGAAAAACGCGATGCAGCCTGAATAACCGAGTCACAGGAGAATAATAAAGCTATGTCGATGTTTTCAGCGTTTGATATTGCTAGTTCCGCTATGAGCGCCCAGGCGCAGCGTATGAATGTCACGGCGAGTAATATGGCCAATGCCGACAGTATTGCCGGGCCAGATGGGGAAACCTATCGGGCCAAGCAAGTCATGTTTCAAGCCCAGGCACAAAATAACCGCTACGGTGTAGGGGGGGTCCGCGTTACTGAAGTGGTTGAAGACGACTCACCTCTACGCTTGGTATATATGCCCAATCATCCTGCCGCCGATGAAGAGGGCTACGTTGCTAAGCCTAATGTTGAACCCGTGCATGAAATGGTCAACATGATTTCTGCGTCGCGTTCGTATCAGGCCAATGTTGAAGTTTTCAACACAACAAAGCAGATGATGATGCAGACACTCTCATTGGGTGAAGGGTAACTATGAATATTGATTCGAGTGTTATCAATAGTGTCAATAGCGGTGGCTCTGGTGGGATGCCTGCACGTCAGTCACAAGAGCTGCGTGAAAGTTTTATGACACTATTAATTACTCAGCTACAAAATCAAGATCCATTGAACCCAATGGATAATGCCGAGATGACATCCCAGCTTGCTCAAATTAATACCGTGAGTGGCATTGAAGAGTTAAATACGACGCTAAACGGCATTACTCAGCAAATGGATGCCGCTAAATCCCTACAGGCAGCAGGCCTTATTGATAAAGCCGTATTGGTGCCTGGTAATAATGTCATGGTAAGCGCTGATGCTGAATCCGGCTCCTATGCAACGCCATTTGGTATTGAGCTAGCCAAGCCCGCTGAAAATGTAGAAGTAATGATAACCAGTAGGTCTGGGGAAGTAGTTTATACCAAAAGCTTAGGTTCAGTTTCCGCAGGGGTAGAGTCTTTCAGTTGGGGTGGGTTAACCAACAATGGAGAAGCTGTGCCTGAAGGAGCGTACCGCGTTAGCTATAAAGCCACTGATGCGGAAGGCAAGGCTGTAGAAACCACTGCACTCAATTATGCGCTGGTACAAGGCGTAACGCCTGGAGCAAAAGGCAGTGATGTGCGGTTAGACCTTGGGGCTGTTTATGGCCAAGTCACGCTCGAACAGATCAAACAGATTCTTTAACTACTGACTAAAGACAGCTTCCCAGGGGAATAGTATGAGTTTTTCACAAGCACTTAGTGGTCTAGGCGCTCAACAGCAAAAATTAGGCTCCATTGGTAATAATATTGCGAACTCGCAAACGGTAGGCTTTAAAAGCTCAAACGTTCAGTTTGCCGATGTATTTGCCGAGTCGCGTATTGGCCTTGGCGTACGCACGTCGACGGTTCAGCAAAATTTTAGTCAAGGCAATATTGAGTCGACAAGCCGTGGTATGGATTTGGCGATTGCAGGGGATGGTTTTTTCCGCTTCCAGCAGACCAATGGTGAAATTGGCTACTCGCGTAATGGCCAGCTTAACATGACAGCTGATGGGCGCTTAGTGAATGCGCAGGGTGCACAGATTATGGGCTACCCGGCTGACGCTGATGGTAATGTACAAGAAGGTGGTAATGCGGTGCCTCTTGAGGTCCCGCCTGGTGATTTGCCAGCAAATGCAACGACAGGTCTTGATGTTTCACTGAATTTGAACTCAGGACAACCGGTTATTGAAGCTGCATTTAATCCAGATAATGCAAATACGTATAACTACTCAACGAATGCAACGGTATTTGATTCACAAGGTAATGCTCGTAACCTAACGCTTTACTTCACAAAAACAGCAGATAATAACTGGGATGTGAACGGACGCTTGTCGGGTGGGCCAGCTGAGGGTGGTGTCTACGACGTTGATTTGGGTGAGCTGGTTTTTACCCAAAACGGAACGCTCCAGGCAGATAATACCGGTAATGCAACTTTTGCTGCCAATGAGTTTGGGGACGGCAATCCTTTGGCAGAGCTTGATATCGACCTTAGTTTTGAGGGTTCTACTCAGTTTGCTAACAATTCAACGGTAAATGACACCATCCAAGATGGCTATACAGCAGGTGCCTTAGTAGGCATTTCGATTGAAGAAGATGGCACGGTAATGCGTAACTACTCAAACGAGCAGTCACGTGCTTCTGGGCAGATAACGCTAGTCACGTTTCGTAATCCTGAAGGCCTTCGTCCGGAAGGTGACAATCTTTGGACTGCTACAGCATCTTCTGGACAAGAGTTGCTGGGTGCGCCAGGGGCAGGGTTGCGTGGTTTGATTCAGGCAAGTGCTATTGAAACATCGAATGTTGATATGGCGAGAGAGCTAGTAGATATGATCGTTGCACAGCGCGCTTATCAAGCGAACTCACAAACGATCAGCACCCAGGATGAACTCCTGCAGACCATTATTAATCTTTAATTATATTCCTTAATAGTGGCGTAACGTTGTGAAGGAGTGAGTTGTGGATCGAATGCTCTATACCGCCATGAGTGGCGCTAAACACACGATGGACCAGCAGGCTGTCATTAGTCAAAACCTATCGAATGTATCCACCGCAGGCTTCCGTGCCCAGCTACAAGCGGCGCGGTCTGTGCCGGTTCTGGGGGATGGAGCACTTGCTACACGTGTCTCGGCAGTTACCACAACGCCTGGCACCGATTATTCTCAAGGCCCTATTGAGCGTACTGGGCGCACTCTTGATATTGCGATGCAGGATAATGCCTGGATGGCGGTATTAGCGGACGACGGTACTGAAGCATACACCCGTCGTGGCGATCTACAGCTGGATAGTGATGGCGTGCTGTTAAGTGTAGGCCGCCCAGTAATGGGCGATGGCGGTCCCATTGCGCTACCTCAAGGCGCGCAAGTCTCCATCGGCGCGGATGGCACTATCAGTGCTATTCCGCAAGGTGAGGGGCCTGCGGCGTTAGTCGATGTAGGCCGTATTAAGTTGGTAACGCCTGATGAGCAAGGATTAATACGTGGGGAAGATGGTCTGTTTCGTGCTCCTTTAAACGAGGAGGGCCAGCCTGGAGGGTTACCCGGTGATGAGGAGGCGCGGATTGTTAGCGGCGCGCTTGAGGGCAGTAACGTCAGCGCTGTGGATGCCATGGTCTCCATGATTGATGTGGCCCGTCGTTACGATATGCAGATGAAAATACTCAGCACAGCTGATGAAAATGCTCAGCGGGCCAATAGCATTCTATCGATTCAAGGCTGATAAAGGCCTCTCAGTTAAGGGAACACGAATATGATTAAGTCCTTGTGGACCGCTAAGACCGGGTTAGAGTCTCAGCAAACTAAATTAGACGTTATTTCTAATAACCTGGCTAACGTTAGTACTAATGGCTTCAAACGTTCACGCCCGGTATTTGAGGATTTGCTGTATCAAAATATGCGGCAACCGGGCGCGCAAAACAATATTCAGGATAGGCTCCCTTCCGGCATGCAAATTGGTACAGGGGTTCGAGCCGTTGCTACTGAGCGGTTGCATACCCAGGGCGGCCTGGAAGAAACTGGCAATTCTCGTGATTTGGCCATTAATGGCGAAGGCTTTTTCCAAGTACTTCTGCCTGACGGCACGGTTGGTTATACCCGAGACGGTAGCTTTCAGCTAAATGAAAATGGGCAGATGGTGACTGCTAACGGCTACCCGTTAGAGCCCGCTATTTTTATTCCAGAAAACGCTTTATCAGTGACTATTGGCGAAGATGGCACGGTGAGTGTCCGTCAGCCAGGCATTGCTCAAGACGCGGACATTGGCCAAATCAACGTTGCCTCGTTTATTAATCCGGCTGGTTTGGAGAGTGTCGGCGGTAACTTGTACCTGGAAACAGGCGCATCAGGCGCCCCTAACCAAGATGTGCCGGGTAATAATGGTGCTGGCAGGTTGTTTCAGGGTTACGTAGAGACATCCAACGTTAACGTAGTGGAAGAAATGGTCAATATGATTCAGACCCAGCGTGCTTACGAAATTAATAGCCGGGCAGTTTCCACCAGTGATGAAATGTTGGCGCGCTTAAGTCAGCTCTAACATTGTTAATTAGTAGGGCTTTCTAATAGGGCGCATCATGCTGGAACTGGACACTATTTCTCGCCGGATAAGGTTAATTGGTTTAGCGTTTTTTATTGTACTCGTTGCAGGGTGCGCACAAGTTCCCCGCGCCTCTGTCGTGGGAGAGCAAGAGCAAATTACGATAGTGGATCGGCCACCCCCGGTCGCCAACGGCTCAATCTATCAGGTCCGCCGCGGTTACCAGCCCCTGTTTGAAGACCGGCGCCCCCGCTCTATCGGCGATATTTTAACCATTGTGTTAGATGAAGAAGTAAGTGCGAGTAAGAACGCTCAATCCAACGCAAACCGTTCCGGCAGTTCCAGCCTTAATTTGGCCCAGTTGCCCGACGTGCTAGATGCCCTGGCTGATTTTGGTTTTGACGTGTCGGGAGCGAGTGATTTTGCTGGAGGCGGTGGTTCGCAAGCCAATAATACGTTTACCGGCACGATTACCGTTTCTGTTTTGGAAGTAATGAATAATGGCAACCTGCGCGTGCGTGGTGAAAAGCAAATCGCGATAAATCAGGGAACTGAATTTATTCGTTTCTCTGGGGTGGTGAACCCTCGCACCATTACAGCACAAAATACCGTGCCTTCCACTCAAGTTGCTGATGCTCGAATTGAGTATGTAGGAGACGGTTATATTAATGAAGCGCAACATATGGGCTGGTTGCAGCGTTTCTTCTTAAATGTGTCGCCATTCTAGGCGCGTTCAAGGCCCGACAAATAGAGGCTTAAAATGGCTATGCAGCAAAGCAGTGGACAGACATTTAAACGGTGGGGGCTGCGTTTAGTAACGTTATTGGCGCTATTTATCGTCACTTCCGCAGCGGCGGCTGAGCGTGTGCGTGAGCTAGCGGGGTTTGCTGGTGTTCGAGACAACCAGTTAGTTGGCTATGGTTTGGTCGTTGGTCTGGATAGCACTGGCGACCAAACCACTCAGGCGCCATTTACCAGTCAAAGTTTGACCAATATGTTGTCGCAGCTTGGGGTAACCGTACCGCCGGGCACTAATCTACAGCTGCGTAACGTGGCTGCGGTTATGGTCACGGCTGACTTGCCTCCTTTCTCTCGCCCAGGCCAACGCTTAGACATAGTGGTTTCGTCTATTGCCAATGCCCGCAGCCTTCGAGGCGGCACGCTGCTGATGACACCGTTAAAAGGGGCTGATGGTGATACCTATGCCATTGCCCAGGGCAATATGTTAGTCGGAGGGGCCGGCGCTCAAGCGGGTGGCAGCAGTGTGCAGATCAATCAACAAGCTTCGGGGCGTATTCCTAATGGTGCGCTTGTAGAGCGAGAAGTGCCGCTCAATTTGGGAGGTAATGGCGGGGTGCTCGAGCTACAGCTCAATAACTCTGATTTTGGCACCGCACAGCGGGTGGTCACCGCGATTAATAACGAATTTGGTCAATCGGTTGCCTACGCACGGAATGGCCGAGTGATTGCACTCGATGGCCCCATGGATGCCAACGAGCGGGTAAATTTCATGGCAAGGGTAGAGAATGTGCAAGTGACACCCATGGACGCGCCTGCTCGCGTTGTACTTAATGCCCGAACGGGGTCTGTGGTGATGAATAGCGCCGTTACCCTTCGACAAGCAGCTGTGGCGCACGGCAATCTTTCTATTATGATCAATACCCAGTTTGGTGTTAGCCAGCCCGCGCCTTTTGGCGAAGGTGAAACGGTTGTTGTACCCAACACGGATATTGATATTGAGCAGCAAGAGGCCTATCTACAAATAGTAGAAGGTGCACAGCTTAACGACGTTGTTAATGCACTCAACGCGCTCGGTGCGACGCCTCAAGATCTAATGACTATTTTGGAAGCGCTAAAAGCCTCGGGTTCACTGCGTGCTGAGCTGGAGGTTATCTAATGAGCATGGCCGATATGACCAGTCAGTTTGCCCTGGATATGAATGGTTTTCAGCGCTTACAGCATAATGCGCGAGTAGATCCAGAAGCAGGTGTGCATGGCGCTGCGCAGCAGTTTGAAGCGCTTTTCGTGCAAATGATGATGAAAAGCATGCGCGATGCCGTTCCTTCCTCAGGCTTATTAAACAGTTCGACCACTGACACCTACCAGCAAATGCTGGATCAGCAGTGGTCGCAGGTGATCTCATCTAAAGGGATGGGGCTAGCGGACATGCTGGTGGAACAGCTACAGCGCCAAGGGGCCGTTGGTAGTACAGCGAACAGTGCGAACCAGGATCAGGAGCTGCAGGCGCTGATTGCAGGTATTCCCCGCGGGACGCCGCGTGTGCTGGATGGGCCCTTGCAGCCACAAGGTGCGAGTGAAACCGGAGGACGCTTCTTATCTGAGTTAGAGGTAGTTAGACAGCGCTCCTCGGTGGAGCCCAGCCCTGGCGCAAGTGCTGAAGTTAGCGATGCACAAGCCACTGAATTACCTAGCTTCTCTAACGCCCCTGAGCATGTGCAGCGGTTTATGATAAAGCTCGCCGCGCCTGCCCAGGCAGCTAGCCAGGCAAGTGGGGTGCCTGCCGAACTGATTTTAGCGCAAGCGGCGTTGGAGACAGGCTGGGGTCGACACGAGATTGCTACCCGCCAAGGCAGTAACAGCCATAACTTATTTGGTATAAAAGCAGGCAGCCAGTGGCAGGGTAAAACCACCGATATCGTTACCCATGAATATATCAATGGCCGCCGGACACAGATGGTGGACACCTTCCGTGTTTATGACTCGTTTGAACACGCTTTTACCGACTACGCGAACTTGATTGGTAATAACCCCCGCTATGCCGGTGTGGTGCAAGCCGCTAATGCGGAGCAAGCCGCACGCGAATTACAACGGGGTGGTTATGCGACAGACCCCCTGTATGCCGACAAACTGGTTGCCGTTATGAATACCATGGGGCCGCTGAATCCAGGGCACAACCTGTTGGCGGATGCACGTTGACGCCGTTAGCAATTCAAGTTTTTCTGCGCGCTGCCGATAAAGAAGTTATCGGCCTAAGGAAGTGAACCATGAGCATGTTTTCGATCGGCTTAAGCGGCTTAAACGCGGCGCAGAATGCCCTCAATACAACCAGTAACAATATTAGCAATGTGTACACGCCTAGCTATAATCGCGAACTAACACAGCTTGGTGAAGGACGCATAGGGGGCGGTGTTCGTGTTAATGATATCGAGCGCCAGTTCAATACGTATGTCGCAAATCAGCTGAATAATGCCAAGACACAGTCAAGCGCTTTGAGCACTTACAATAATCAGGTTTCGCAAATTGATAACCTGCTTGCTGACCGTGCCGCTGGCTTATCGCCCTTAATGCAGTCATTTTTCTCTTCATTAGAAGATTTGGCGAGTTCACCTTCAGACCCCGCTGCCCGCCAGGGCGTATTGGGTACTGCGAACACCTTAAGCGCCCAGTTCCGATCGTTTGATGGTTATCTGCAGGATATGCAGAGCAACATTAATAATCAGATTAAAGATGAGATTACCCAAGTTAACAACACGGTTGAGCAGATTGCCGGTTTAAATCGGGAGATAGTCTTGGCCCGTGCGCGTACTGGCGAAGCCCCCAACAGCCTGCTCAACCAGCGGGATCACTTGGTGTCGGAGCTTAATGAGCGTATGGACCTCCGGCTGAATGTACAGGATGGTAAAACCTATAACATCAGCCTGCCTAATGGGCAGCCCTTAGTGACGGGCACAAGCTCATTTAAACTTGAAGCGGTTCAGGCTGAGAATGATCCCCAGCGCACTGTTGTGGGCTATCGTGACGGTGGCGGTAACTTGGTTCAGCTTGACGAGTCGACCGTACAGGGCGGCGCCTTGGGTGGACTTATGACTTTCCGCGCTGAAACCCTTGATAAAACTCAGAATCAAATTGGGCAGTTAGCAGTTTCTCTTTCTGTCGCCTTCAATGAGCAGCATAAGCAAGGTATTGATTTAAATGGTGATGATGGAGAAGACTTTTTCCGCGTCCGAGAACCACAGGTATACGGCTCTCCTGAAAACAGTGCCACCGCATTGATTGAATTCGATACCGATAACATCGGGCAGCTACGCGCTACTGATTATACCGTCAGTTACGATGGCACTGATTTTTCAGTTATTCGCAATGACACCGGAGCCGCCGTAGCGTTTGAGCGAGATAACGATCAACTCTCCTTCGGCGGCGTTACTATGACGTTTGGTGGGGGTTTGGAAAACGGGGATCGCTTCGAGGTTCAGCCTGTCCGCCGTGCTGCCGCGGGTATGGAATTGGCAATTTCTGAAGTGGATAAAATTGCCGCGGGTGAAGAAGCTTTTTCGGGTGATAACCGTAATGCCTTGGCCCTGCAGAGCCTGCAAAGTCAAAATATTGTTGGTGGCAATGCATCGGTCAGCGGTGCCTACGGTGCCATTGTGAGTGATGTGGGCAACCGCACGAATATTACACAAGTTAATTTAGAAGCGCGGCAAGGCCTTACCGATCAACTAAGAGCTGTTCAGCAGTCAGAGTCGGGGGTTAATCTTGATGAAGAGGCGGCTAACTTAATTCGTTATCAACAGTTTTACCAAGCAAATGCTCGGGTTATCGATACCGCGGGTACCATTATGGACACTATTTTGAACCTGCGGAATTAATAAGGAGCTTAGGCGATGCGTATTAGCACAGTCACCATGTTTGAGCAAAGCACGGCTTCTATTAACCGTCAGC
The DNA here is from genome assembly GCF_017515565.1 of Halomonas sp. Classification (GTDB taxonomy): domain Bacteria; phylum Pseudomonadota; class Gammaproteobacteria; order Pseudomonadales; family Halomonadaceae; genus Vreelandella. Next base: position 78,056 of record NZ_JAFWFN010000019.1, on the reverse strand, counting down.
AAAACGATTTTTTAAAAGTAAGCCAGCAAATCGCCAGTGGGAAGCGGGTAGTGAATCCATCCGATGACCCCCAGGCGGCTTCTCGTGCGGTAGGCGTTGACCAATCTAAAGCGATAACACAACAGTTTGCGGATGCGAGAGTTTCGGCACGCAACTCGCTTTCGCAAACAGAGAGCATTTTGAACAGTGTTAGTGATGCAATTACCAGTGCCAAAACGCTATTAGTGCAAGCTTCTAGCGATACCTTGAGTGACGTTGACCGGCAGTCGGTTGCCAGCGAGCTCAAAGGCGTTTACGAAACAATGATTGGTCAGGCAAATGCCACCGATGGCAATGGGCGCTATTTATTTGGTGGGTATGCAGACAATACACCGCCTTTCGTTTCCGATGCAGATGGTAATACTCGATATCAAGGTAGCGATAACTCACGCGAGCAGAGGGTCGACTCCTCTCGGCTAATGCCCGTGACAGAAAACGGCATCACGATTTTTCAGAGCGTGCCTAGTGGCGCTGGCTATATTGCCGAAGCACAAGCCAACGAAGGTAGCGTTACCTTTAGTGGTCCCCAAGTAAATGACATTAATAATGAGAACTTTGGTGAAAGCTATAAAGTTGTCTTTGGTGAGGTGGCGGGGGAGCCTACCTACAGTGTTCAACGCTTTGATGGCACAGACTATGTAGCCGTTGATGATCCGGCACTTACCAATCAACCCTACTCGGGAGATGGTCAGCGTGTTGCTTTTGGTGGCGTTTCCATAACGCTTAACGGAGTACCTGAAGACGGGGATGAAATTTTAGTGGCGCGAGCAGGCAGTGCCGAACGGCCTGCTGATCTGTTTAGAACGATGGAGCAGGCAATTCGCGTATTGGAAAACCCGGCTGTCACCGCTGCTGATAAGGCTGAGCTGCGTAATACGCTTAATACGTCAATGCGTGATTTAGACAACGCACTGGATAATGTGTTGACTGTTCGTGCATCCGCTGGCGCTCGTCTTAACGAGCTGGATGTTATTGATTCTGTAGGCAGTAACCGCATGCTTAACTACGAGCAAACGCTGTCGGATTTAGTGGATCTTGATTATGCGTCTGCTATTTCCGAGTACAGTCTACGTCAAGTAGGATTGCAGGCTGCGCAAAAGGCCTTTGTCGATATTAAGGGCATGTCACTCTTCGATTATATGTAAGTCTAAGTGTTAGATGCAGTTTTTTAAGAGTATGAACTAAGACCCTTGTACCGTTAGGCGCAGGGGGTTTAGCTTAATGGGGCCATGGTTTCGATTAAGCTCTGCATAAAGGCGAGACCTTGGCTGAAGAGATTTTGTAAAAAGCGGCCTATATCGGTCATAAGTACCATTAGCAAGATCAGCCCGACGGTGAGTGACGTCGGGAAGCCGATATTAAAGACGGTGAGCTGCGGTGCTGAGCGGTTGAGGATACCCAGCGACAGGCTAATAATTAATAACGACCCAGAAAGTGGTAAAGCCAGTAGCATCCCTGACGCAAAAATAGTCCCTGCATAGCGTGCTAATAGCTCAAAGGCATTAGGATTCAGCGTGCCGATGCCAACCGGCAAGGTTTGAAAGCTCATTACCAGCGTTTCTAACACCATCAAATGACCATTCAGCGCAAGAAACATCAGTAGCGTAATCATATATAGAATACGCGATAGCACCATGATGTTAGTGCCGCTGGAGAGGTCAAAAAAGCTCGCAAACGCCAGGCCCATCTGCAAACCGATAAATTCCCCAGCAGCCTGCACGACGGCAAATATGATGTGCATCACTAAGCCGATGGCTAGGCCGATAAGTATTTGCTCCACCATGATGCCGACACCGGCCCAGGACATAACAGGCACATTCGGCATGGCTGGTAAAACAGGGGCGATCACCACCGCAACGATAGCCGCTAGTCCCACCTTAACTTGGTTAGGAATACTGCTATGGCCCCAAAGAGGTGACGCCGCCATAAAGGCAGTTATCCGTGCGAAAGGCCATAGAAATGCCACTAACCAGCCCTGTAGCTGGGCAAACGTGACCTCGACCATCGGCTACATCACCATGTTAGGAATATTAGTGAATAAGCGATGGGTAAAGTCCGTAATCAATCCAAGTAGCCATGGCCCAGCTAATACCAGCACGGCAAAAACGGCCAATACTTTAGGAATAAATGTCAGCGTCATTTCATTTATCTGCGTGGCTGCTTGAAACAAGCTGATCAGCAGGCCAGTAAAAAGAGCGGCCATCAGCATCGGGCCTGCAAGAAAAAGGGTCACGCGCATGCCCTGGTAAGCAATGCTCATTACCATTTCCGGGGTCATGGTTTGCTCCTAGTCGCCCGTTGCGACAATTAAATCATGTAAAAGCTTTCAGCTAACGAGCCAATAATTAGCTGCCAGCCGTCTACAAGGATAAACAGCATCAGTTTGAAGGGTAGCGAAATAGTAATGGGGGGCACCATCATCATCCCTAGTGCCATCAAGGTGCTCGCAACGACAAGGTCAATAATTAAAAATGGGATAAAAATGGTGAAGCCAATCTGAAATGCGGTCTTCAGTTCACTGGTAACAAAAGCGGGTAGTAACACGCGCATAGGAAGTTCTTCAGGCCCTTGCATGGGGCCAACATCGGCTAAACGCACGAACAGTGCTAAATCGGGCTCGCGGGTTTGTGCGAGCATAAATTCGCGAAAAGGCCCTTGGGCAAGAAGTAAAAACTCTTCAAAATCAATGGTTTCTTCTGTAAGAGGCACCCACGCTGTGTCATACACTTGGGCGATGACGGGAGACATAATAAAAAATGTTAAGAAAAGGGCGATGCCTAGTAGCACTTGATTAGGCGGTGTTGCCTGCGTACCCATTGCTGTTCTCAGCAAGCTAAGCACAATGATGATGCGCGTAAAGCTGGTCATCATTAATAACATTGCCGGTAGAAATGCCAGTGAGCTTAAGAATAGCAGCGTTTGCAGCGTGATGGACCACTGCTGTCCGCCATCTTCCAGCGGCTGTGAGACTAAACCGGGTAATTGTTGCGCATGGGCAGGGAAAGCCAACATTAAGCCGCTGGCAATGAAAGCGCTAAAAAGCCACCAGCGGAGCTGGTAAGGCCAGGAGAGGTGCATCACATATCTCATGGTGTTTTCGTTGGGTCAGAAGAGGGCGGGGCTTCACTGCCTCGTTTGTCACGGTGGCTTGCTAGCGTCTGGGCTAAGCGGTGTGAAAAGCGTGCCGGTGGTTCTGGCGAGGTGGGAGGCGGACGTTCGTTAGGAGCGCCACGCTCATGTAACTTGGTAATTCGACCCCCGCTAACGCCTAGCACTAGCCACGTATCTTCGATCTCAACCACCACGATACGTTCGCGATTGCCCACCGCAGTACTGCCTACAATGCGTAAGTGGGCGCCGTGATGATGACGTCCCGTTTGCCAGCGCTTTAATAGTGCGGTGCATAGTAAAATGATGGCAATAACTAGGGCGAGTGCGGCAGCCGTTTTGCCTAGCACTGCCATCCCTATTAAGGCATCACCGCTGCTGCTAAGGGCGTCAATGGACGTGCTCTGTGTGGAAGAGGTAGCGACACTCATCGATTTAGTTTGTGGATTCGCTCAGAGGGGGTGATGATCTCTGTAATACGAATGCCATACTTATCTTCGACGACGACCACTTCGCCTTGAGCAATCAAGTAGCCATTGATTAATATATCCATCGGTTCGCCAGCTAACCCTTCAAGTTCAATAACTGACCCTTGGGCAAGCTCAAGCAGTTGCTTAATCGTAAGCTTGGTGCGGCCTAGCTCTACTGTAAGCTTCACCGGAATATCCATGATCATTTCAAGATCACGGGATTGAGCGTTGCTACTTTCCGGGCCGAGCGGACGAAACACCTCGTCACTGGCTGATTTTGCTACGGGTGCTGGGGTCTTGTGCTCAGGCTCCTCGGCTTGGGCTTGCTCTTCCGCCTCTTGCTCTGCCATCGCAGCCGCCCAAGGATCCTCTTCGTTACTAGTAGCGCTTGCCTCTTCTTGTTCCGCCATCGCAGCGGACCAAAGGTCGTCTTCACCGGCATCATCGGCGTTGGCAGTAGGTTCTTCTTGCTCAGACATGGCGTCCGCCCAATCGTCGTTAGAGATTTTTTGATCGGGTTTGTTAGGATCAGTCATGCTTTGGGTTCCTTGGCTTTCTGTCGCGTTGAACCTTTAATAAAGTCCTTGGACGACACGTTATTCAATGCGGCATGGTCGATCATATGCAGGACACGTAAAGCGCGCTGCTGAAGCTGGCTGCCGTACTCACACTCCATGACAGGTACTCCATCCACACGAGCTGTGATGGTTTGTGGAATGTCCATGGGCAGTACGTCGCCTTTTTTCAGCCCCATCACATGGGCAATACGGCTTGGTATTTGAGCAAACTCTGCCACTAGCTCGACCTCTGAATGGCGCAGTTCGCTGGCCATGCGCCGCGACCATGTACCGTCGTGGTCATGGTTGCTGTCATTAATGGGGTTGGCCAGTAAATCACGCAGCGGCTCAATCATCGCGTAGGGCATGCATATCTGAAAGTTGCTAGAAAGGTTACCAACCTCAATATTAAATTTGGTATTAACCACAATCTCATTAGGAGAGTTAGTGATATTGGCAAACTTTGACTGCACTTCTGAACGTAAAAAGTGTGCTTCTAAGGGGTAAACCACTTTCCAGGCTTCTTGATAAGCCTCAAGGGCTAAATTCAGAAGTCGTTGAATGATGCGCTGCTCGGTATTGGTGAATTCACGGCCATCGGATTTTGTGACAAAGCGCCCGTCTCCGCCGAACAGGTTATCTACCACCATAAAGACAAGATTAGGTGGAAAGACCACCAGCGCGGAGCCACGTAGCGGTTTCATGGACACCAGGTTCAAGTTGGTGGGCACTGGCACGTTACGTGAAAAATCACTAAAGCTTTGGTAGCGAACTGATTCAACGGTGATATCTGCGCTACGGCGAATCAAGTTAAATAAACTGTTACGGAAATAGCGTGCAAAGCGCTCGTTAATAAAATCAAGCGCGTGCAGGCGTTCGCGTATGACCCGGTGCTGTGTGGCTGGGTCATAGGGGCGAATGCGTGATTCACTCTCAGAATGGGACGCCGAAGCTGATGGCTCGTCGTCCCCGCTGACACCCTTAAGTAGGGCATCAATTTCTTCCTGGGACAGTAGATCGTCCTGTGACATGAACGGCTCCAGTTCCCGAGGTTATTGCACAATGAATTCAGTAAATAGCACTTCTCGTAAATCGAGAGGCGGCTGATTTTCTGTCAAAGGTATGGTGAGTCGGCTGATTATCGCCTGGGCAAGCTCCTCTTTACCTTCTGTAGAGGTAAGCTCACTAGCTTGTTTACCTGACAACAAAATCAGCAGGCGGCTACGTACTTGAGGCATGTGCTCCTCAATAATGGTCTTACTTTGCTCGTTACCAACGAGTAGCGTAATGCCCGTATAAAGAAGACGTGAGCCGTAGCGGTCATCTGCAAGGTTGACAGTAAAAGGCTCAATGCGCGTGAAAACAGGCGTTTCGCGCTCTGCGACCCGCTGAATTTCACCACCCTCCGTAGTTCCTCGCTGGTCTAACACCATATATATCGCTGCCGCTGCGCCCGCAGACGACAGCACTACTAGAATAATCATTATCCAGAGCAGTTTTTTGGATCCGCTGCTTGTTTCTGCCATTTATTGTTCCCATGATCATGACGCATGACACTAGCCAAGCATTATGCCTAACGCAGGTGCTGATGATGAAATGAACAGACTCCTTTGGAGAGTCTATCTTTTGGTTTAGCTATCTAACCGTAGCGATGTCAGTATTTTCATACGACCACTCAGGCGTGACTTAAGCATATAGATCGACACGTCCGTCAAGAACTAAAGGGTTACCACCCTCAAGGAGCTTAATTGCGCTGTCGCCTTCTTCTTTGCTTCCGCTGTCACCACTACTGTTGGGGGTGTTAGAGCCTTGTTGAGCAAAGGCCTGTTCGTTAGGGTTGTTATGCTCCCCTACGGATGTTTCACCAAGTGAAATCCCTTGTTCAGCCAAGGCTTCACGTAACTGTGGGATCGCTAGTTCAAGTGCTTGGCGAACTTGGGCGTGGGCTGATAAAAAATGCGCCTGTGTTCCGTGCTCGCTCACTTTAAGTGAAATAGAGAGTGGCCCTAACTCTGCCGGGTGGAGTTGCATTTTAACTTGGTGCTCCCCCCCTCGTTGGGCAAACTGAATAAGCTGCTGGCCAAGCTGAGAAGGCCATGCGGGGCTGCTAACGGGTGTGCCGATTGACGCTGAGGTCATTAAGCTGCCTGTCGCTGGCGTAAGGGTGCCGGGCTGAGTTGAAAGGGGGGGCTCTCCTCCTTTGCTGGTGCCTGGCGTAAGTTCAGCTAGAGCGGCTGCAATGTTTGGCGCTTCGCCACCAATGCGAAGCGAGCTAGCATTTATATCTACAGGTAGTGCTATGTTGCTGCTTCGATAAGCAGTGAGCGACTGGCTACCTTCTGAGGTATTTGCGCTGGGCAGCAGGTTGGCAACTTGTCGGTGAAGCTCCGTGATGGTTGTACCCTGCGGTGTGGCGGCACTAAGGGAGTTAAAAGCAGTAAGCAGCTCAGCGGCTTGGCTTTCACTAACAGCCAACTGCTGGGCAATATCTCGTACCTGGGGTGCTGACTGTAGCTCTGGCGCTACTGGTGCTTCGGAGAATGCGGCGACTAACGATAAACGTGCCGCGATCTCATCAAGAGGCGTGAGCGCTGATGCTTCGCTCAGCGAACCCTCATTAACCATTGGATGTGCTGAGTTTAAGTCGACAGCCTGGAGTCGAGTGAGTAAGTCAGCCAAAGCGTCCTCATCCAATTCGATATCTAGTGACGTTAGCAGTTGAACAAAGCTGGCTAGCGGGTCAGAAGAGTTAGCCTCCGTTGGCGGACTGGTTAACCGCTGAGGCTGAGAGCCAGTTGCTTGTATCAAAGCCTGATGAAAAAGGGCGTGTGGCGCCCCTTTGTGCCCCAGGGTCTGTGCCGGGGCGGATGACAGGGAATTTTGACCCTGATTCGCTGAAAGCAGCAGTTGAATATTCATAAGTAAGTTCCCCGGCGCGACGCTAGTGCGGTTTATCAGTAAGTTGGCGAGCCAAACGGCCAGTGACAAAATCATCGCTAGCTTTTTGCTCATGGCGCTCTTGGCGGCGGTGCTCTTCTAATAACCGGCGCGAGGCTAGTGTATCGTAGGAGGAGAGCTTACGCTGCTCTTGCTGCCAATGTTGTTGGCTTTGCTGAACACGTTTTTGCTGTGCAGCCAGTGCTTGCCTGGCACGGCTCAGCGCGGCGTCCAACGAAGCTAGAAATTGTTGATAATTGTACATGGTAGCTGGGTCAATACCGTCGCGCATGGCCAGTTGTAAACGTTCGGCATACTCGGCGCGGTAGCGGTTGAGCGATTCAAGTTGTGCTTCGGTCTGTTGTTGTGTTTGGCGTTCTTCAGCCAGCAGCTTGCCTGCTTGGTCTCTGGCCTCTCGTGCTAAGCCGGTTAACATGTCGAGCTGTGAATGACTCATGGTTAGCCTCCCACGGTGGCATGCAGTGCTTGGCGTGACGCTTCAAGCGTTGCGCATTCATCAATGTTTTGCTGAAGAAAGCGTTCCAGGGCTGGAAACCGGCTCACTGCCTCATCCAGTTTTGGGTCGTGGCCTGGGCTGTAGGCGCCTACGCTAATCAGGTCGCGATTACGCTGATAACGTGAAAAAAGCTGCTTAAACGTTCGCGCAGCCTGCAGTTGCTCAGGCGTTGCAATGGCGGTCATAGCGCGGCTAATAGAGGCTTCAATATCAATGGCGGGGTAGTGACCAGCTTCAGCAAGCCCGCGTGAGAGCACGATATGGCCATCCAGAATCGCCCGTGCCGAATCAGCAATAGGATCCTGCTGGTCGTCACCTTCGGTTAGTACGGTATAAAAAGCGGTAATGGAGCCACCGCCCCGCTCTGCATTGCCTGCCCGTTCAACTAGCCCAGGCAGTTTGGCAAACACCGAGGGTGGGTAGCCCTTGGTAGCAGGCGGCTCGCCGATAGCGAGGGCGATTTCACGCTGCGCCATGGCATAACGCGTTAATGAATCCATAATAAGCAGCACATTGCGGCCCGCATCGCGGAAGCCTTCGGCTAATCGCGTTGCATAGGCCGCCCCCTGGAGGCGCTGAAGCGGGGATGTATCAGCAGGCGCTGCAACGACAACGGCGCGCCTTCGGCCCTCTGGGCCTAAAATATTATCTATGAAGTCCTGTACTTCCCGGCCACGCTCACCAATTAGCCCAACAACGATGACATCCGCCTGGGTGTAGCGCGCCATCATGCCAAGCAGAACAGATTTACCCACCCCTGAGCCTGCAAATAACCCCATCCGCTGGCCTCGGCCAACGCTTAGTAGGGCGTTGATGGCGCGGATGCCCACATCAATCGGTGCATCGATAGGCGCGCGGGAGAGTGGGTTAAGCAGCGTGGCTTGGAGTGTCGCGCGGGGAGCGTCATCGATGCTTTCCCGGTCATCCAGTGGGTTGCCGTTGCCATCCAGTACACGCCCTAGGAGTTCATCACCAATCGGGAAACGTCGTGCGCTGTGTCCACTGCCATCGCTAAGGGGCGTCACCCTAGCCCCCGGCATTAAGCCGGTGATTTCTTCCAAGGGCATAAGAAACAGCTTATCGCCTGAGAAGCCAACGACCTCAGCTTCTGCGTGCTTTTCGCTGTCGTTAAGTCTTCCGTCTGCACCGGGTAATTCAATTCGGCATGCACTGCCTACCGCTACTCGCAATCCCACTACCTCGATCACCATGCCCGTGGCGCGAATCACCCTGCCGCTTGTGCGGTAGTGGGGTAAATGGCCAACACGCTGCGTGGTGCGGTTCAGCGCTTTACGCCAGCGGTAGTGATGTGGGCAAGTGGCATCGCTCATATTAGTGCCTACGAAGAGGTCGAAGTGTCGCTGCCGTGATGGCGCTTGCGGAGTTGGGCGTGTACGGCCTGCCAGCGGCTTTCAAAGGTGGCGTCTAGCTCGCCCTGGGCGCTAGTGACGCGACAGCCGCCGCGGGCAAGCTGATCATCAGGTTGGAGTTGCCAGTTAGCGGCGCTTAGTTCGCTACCTAGATGCTCTTTTACTAGCGCATGATCTTCTGGGTTCAACCACAAGCGTTGCTGGCCAACCAGGGGGGGCTCGGTGTGCAGAAGGTCGCGCACAATCGTCAGAACTTGCTCAGGGTTCTCTTGGAGAGCATTACCTGCAAGCTGCTTGCCAGTGGCGAGCGCTAATTCGGTAAGGTCATGGGCAATCGTTTCATCCATTCGCTCAAGGGCATCCGAGAACTGTTTAGCGAGAGCTTGAAGCGGAGTGACGGTTTGGCGAACTTGCTGTTTAAGCGTTTCTTCGGCCTGAGCGTGCCCCTCCTGTAGGCCTTGCTCGAGCCCCTCTTGGTGGCCACGTGCCAAGCCTGCCTGATAGCCGTCTTCCTCAGCTTGTTGGCGAATACGCTCATAGAGCGCTTGACGCTCTTGCTCTTCTCGCTGGCGTGCTTGCTCCGCAGCGCGCTGTGCCGCCTCAACTTTACGTTGTTGCGCCGAGGGGGCAGAGAAGCTGCTCTCTTGGAAGTTGGCGCTCTGCTCCTTTAGCTCATCCATCTGCCAGCGCTGCCAGGTGCCATGGCGGTCAAATTCGGGGGAGTGAGTATTAGACATACTCATCATCTCCACCTGACAAGACGACCTCACCAGAATCCGCTAAACGACGAACCACCTGTAGAATGGCTTTTTGCTCCGTCTCTACCTGGGAAACCCGGATGGGGCCGCGAGCTTCCATATCTTCGCGTACCAAATCTGCAGCTCGTTGCGACATATTGCGCAGGAACTTGTCGACCAGCGCATCCTGGGCGCCCTTGAGGGCCACCACCAGGGAGTTGGTTTCGACTTCTTGCAGCACCATTTGAATTGCACGGTTGTCCAGGTCGAGTAGGTTCTCGAATAGGAACATTTCGTCGATAATTTTCTGTGCAAGGTCTTCGCTGTGCGAGCGAACGGTTTCGATGGCGACTTCTTCTTGTGAAGAGTTCATCAAATTCAAAATTTCGGCTGCTGTTCTTACGCCGCCCATTTTGCTGCGTTTGAGGTTTTGTCCATCCAGCATACTGGTGAGTACCTCGGTCAGCTCTTGGAGTGCCGCTGGCTGAACGCCGCTAAAGGTGGCAATACGCAGAACCACATCGTTGCGCAGTTTCTCTTCAAACAGTTCCAGAATATCGGCAGCCTGATGGCGGTCTAAATGAACCAGGATGGTGGCAATAATCTGCGGGTGCTCATCGCGGATAAGCTCTGACACCATGGAAGCTTCCATAAGGTTCAGTGCATCGATGCCCGAGTTGCCCCCCGTGGTTTCAAGGATATCCTCGATAAGGCTAGTGGCGCGCTCACTGCCAAGAGCCTTGGTAAGTACTGAGCGAATATGCTCGCTGGAGTTGAGGTTAAGCGCCACGAACTCTTCGGACTCATTGTGAAACGCTTCCAGAACAGCCTTCATGTCCTCGTGGGAGACTTGGTGCAAGCGCGCCATTTCCGTACTGATATCTTGCACCTCGGTGGCGCTCAGGAACTTAAACACTTCTGCAGCGCTGTCTTCGTCAAGGGCAAGTAGCAGGATAGCGCTTTTACGCGCCCCGCTCATTTCGGCAATAGAGCTACTCATTGGCATTCATCCAACTACGGATAATCATTGCGACCATGCGGGGGTCTTCCTGGGCCATTTCCCGCAGGTCGTTAAGATTGTGTTCGTACAGCGACGTTTTACGGCGACGTTTAGGTTTATCGCTATAGGTATCACCGCCCTCTGAAGACGACTCATCCTCTTCATCATCCTTTTCGTCACCGACGCTGACGCTAAAGGTACTGCCAGTGCCAGGCATAGCGGCTGCCATGACGGGTGTCTGCGTATAGCGTTTGATCAGCGGGCGGAGTATCAGCAGATAAAGCAGTAGTGCAGCAAGTGCCACGAGTAAGTAGCGCCCCAGCGTAGAGGCAAGCGAGAGTATCTCGGGTTGCCGCCACCAATCGGCCTCATCCGTCGCCTCGTCGGTGCTGGCAAAGGGGGTGTTAACGACTTCGACTTGGTCGCCTCTGTCCAGTGAGAAGCCCATAGCTTGTTGAACGAGGCGCTCTAGCTGAGCAACTTCTTCAGGGCTTAAAGCGACTTGTTCTACCTCGCCCTCATCATTGATGGCGCGGCGGAAATTTACGACAACCGCTGCCGAGAGGCGCTGAACCTGCCCCAGGCGATGCTGAATATGCTCAATGCTACGATCAACTTCGTAATTAACGACGTCGTCTTGGCGTAGGTTGCGTAGCGCATTGGCCGGCAGGTCATTCTCACCCTCCTCAGCGTCTGGCTGATTGATAGGGGCAGGTGCCACGCCGGGCGGGGTGTTGCTAAGCGCGCCAGGTATTCCCGTTGCTAATGGGTCTTCGCCATCGTAAGAAAGGCTTAGCTGACGGCTGCGCACGGCCGACTCATTGGGCGCCTGGTTAGGGCCGTAGCGCTCAGAGGTTTCTTCGCGGCGTGAAAAATCGATTTGTGCAGCGACCTGGGCGCGCACGTTTTCACTGCCCAAAATAGGCGAAAGAATATTCTCGATACGGCGCTGGTAGGAGCGCTCTACTTCGGTGATATAAGCCAGCTGGGAACCATCAAGGTCATTCCCCTGAGAGGCGTTGGCGGTCAGTAGGCGACCGTTTTGATCGACTACCGTGACGTCCTCGGTGGACAGTTCAGGTACGCTGCTGGAGACCATGTGCACAATAGCGCTGACTTGGCCTTCACCTAAAACTCGGCCGGGTAGTAGGGTCAGAACAATGGATGCCTTGGCAGGCTCGCGGTCGCGTATAAAGACCGACGGCTTGGCCATGGAAAGGTGAACCCGCACCCTTTCCACTGGGCCAAGCGACTCAATGGAACGGGCTAACTCACCTTCTAAGCCGCGCTGGAAATTGACCTGCTCAGCAAACTGACTAATACCGAAGGCTTGGTTATCCATAAGCTCCAGGCCAAGGTTGCCGCCGCGAGGCAGGCCTTGCTCAGCAAGCTGAAGCCTAAGCGTGTGAACATTATTGCCAGGCACTAATAGCGCTTGGCCGCCTTCGCTAAACTGATAGGGAACGCCTCGGCTATCGAGTTCGGCGATGATGCGTCCGCCGTCGGCTTCACTGAGGTTGCTGTAGAGCACGCGGTATTCAGGGCTGCTGGCCCACATGAAGAGCGCCGCGACAACAGCAATAGACGCAGCAGCAGCGACCAATAACACTACCAGTGGGTTGCCTCGCAGCTGTTTCAGCATGCGTTCAACCGTCGGCGTGCTTTTAGTCTCACTCTCTGCCGTTCCACTGCGGGGGACGTTTTGGGTCGTACTGTTCTGACGGCCTGCCGTAGCACCAGTTTCGCTCATGCATCCCTCCTAGAGGGCAGGCAAAACCGATGACGGCCCAGGCGCATCACCAAAGAAGGCATAGGCTATATCCGTCGATCGCGGTTATCCGCTGAAAGTAGTAAGCGGAATTATGATGAACGCCATTATCCCGGGGCGCGTCGACCATAAATGAACGAAAAGCTTGGCTTTTCGTACCTATTTGTTCGTATGAGTCTTATGCTACCAGTGATAGGCTGCAGGCATTATTTTACTTTCATGCGAATGAGGCATACGTATGAGTTCTCCCCCTATTCAGGCTGCCCTGCAGCAAATGCAGAACATGGCTTCCCAGGCGGCTCAGCCTATTAAAGGCGAGCATGTCTCTACCGCCGTTGGTCAGGGCGGTTTCGGTAGTGAGCTTCAAGCTTCCATACAGCGCATTAACCGTCTTCAGCAGAGTGCTAACACCAAGGCAATGGCGTTTCAGGCAGGCGAGCCTAATGTTGAGTTAAATGACGTTATGGTGGATATGCAAAAGGCCAGTGTTGCTTTTCAGATGGGATTGCAGGTACGTAACCGGCTAGTCTCTGCCTACCGGGACGTGATGAATATGCAGGTCTAGCAAGTAAGGCGAAGGTGGGGCTAGGGGCATGGTGTGAAAAGCGGCATGGCGAACGCTGACTGAAAGGCTAATCAGTTTTTATAGTCTTACTACGTACTGCTAAGCGTTCGCTTGCTAAACGCGGTTGTTTTACGCTTCCACTGAGATAAGTCGGCCTTGCATTTCCTCTAGTTGTTCGGCAAGTAATAGCACTTCTTCAGCCGGTATTTGGCGAATAACATCACCTGTGTCTCGGTCTACAACCCGGGTGATGATGCGCGTGGACTGCTCGCTAACATCAAACTCAAGGCCGCGTGGTCGCATAACATCATTAATACGCTGTATGGGCTCAACCAACTCTTCTTTCGTAATTGTGCTGCTGGCAGGAGCTTGGCTCTCTTGTGTTGTGAGTTGGCTGAGTTTGTTCACAAGCTCTTGGCGTGGCGTAAGCGTTTGCGTTGATGGAGTAGGTAGTGAAGCAGACGCGCTGTCTAATGGCAGTGGACCCATAAGAGACGTTCCTTCAAAGGTAAGTAAGCCTAACGGCTAGGTAGCGTTGCAATATCAAAGGCTGAGGCAGCTTATTGCTTAATTATTGAGCCTCTCTATCTCTATCGGCCGACACATTCTAATCTTTAGGAGTTAATGCTGGGCTTGTGATGCTTTTGTTAGATCGACAAGTTTTCATAGGCAGGTATCTGTGAAAAGAAAAAACATAATTAGGCTAGTGGGCACATGTGGCTTGCTGAAAGCTTCTGCTATGCTCTGTCGCTTCAGGTTGGGTGTCAAACAATAACGTGGTAAGGAAGGCGAGACGAGCATGGTCGTTCAGCAAGATGAGTATGAAGGCGTTACCAGTGCCTCAACGATAAGCGCTTATTTAAATGCCATGATTGAAAGCGGTGGTGTATCGCTCTGTTTGGCTACGTCGGATGCGCGTCCTGAGCCTATTGTGTTAATGGAACAGCACGCTGGGGAAGCCCTGGTCATGGACTTGTCTTCCGTTGATTACTTGCTAGGCCGCTTGCAGCAGGGCGAACAATTCTTCTTACGCGGCCAATCTCAGGGCAAGGTGTTGCGTACGCCGCTGCTTTCGTTAACCGAAACGCGACGCACCGGTGGGCGTTTTTTATGCTGTAGCGACTACCCAGCCTCAATAGATGTGCTGCAGCGGCGCGAATCGTTTCGCGCAGAGCTGCGCATGGGGATGGTGGTGTCCGCAGCAGTGGTTAGCGCCGATGGTGAGAGCGTCCAGGGTGAGCTGCGCGATCTTTCCCAGGATGGCTGCCAGATAGAGCTGCCTTTAGCTGCGAGTGGCGTGCTTGCTGAGGCTGATGGTCCCCTTAAGCTTGCCTATACCTTTCCTGATGGTACTTATTTTGAAGCACAGGGCGTGGCCCGCCACCAGAAAACAGACCCTGAGCGCCATATTTTGCGGGTGGGGTTTCGTTTTGCAAATTGCACGTCGGAGCAAGAGCGTCAAATTTGGTACTTCGTGTGTGAGATTGAGCGTGAAGCGGCACGCTATAAGAAAGAGACGCAAGAAGATCGTCAGCCATCGCCACTGTTTGAGCAGACAGGTAGGCGAGCCGAAGGGTCAGAGCTTGTTGGGCGCCGCGATATTAAGCGTTACGCCACCCCGACGGCTAGGCGCCTTGTGAAGGTGGCGGCTTACCTAGATGCTCAATTACTGCTGCTACAACAGGGTAGTGATATTGACTCCCGGCAACTCTCGCGCAACGCCGACCGCGTATTAATGCTGCATGAAGAGGATCGCGAGGCGCTGCTATTTGCTTCGCGCTGCTTATCCCCTGAGCCGCTTCTCGTGCGCCATGGTATTGCCGTGGCAGTGCACCTGCTGGATCTAGTGGGAAGTAACATGCCGCGCGACGTGCAAAAGGCGGTTGTGGCCAGTGGTTTGATCCACGATCTAGGCAAGGCGCTTGTTCCCCAAGTGGTTTTCAAGGCGCCCAATTTTGAAGCTACCCATCGTCAGGCCATGAGTGAGCATGTGTCTCTGCTAATGGATCGGCTACACAACTGTCAATGGCTTTCAGCCTCCGTTGCCAAGGCGGTAATTGGGGGCATTAACGAGCGGCTTGATGGCAGTGGCTACCCAGACGGTTTGTCGGGTAATGATATTAACGAGTTGGCTAAAGCCAGCGCGATTGTCGATGTTGTTGAGGCAATGCGCCGTGACCGGGCCGACCGTCCGGCTCGAACAGCGCAACAAATTTATCGTCATTTATTGCGTCATCCGCATCAATTTGATCCTCGCTGGATCAAGCGCTATGTCGAGCACTTTAAAACGCTTCCTGTTGGCTCGCTTGCCCACTTTTCAAGTGAGCAGTTGGCCTGGATTGTGCGCCTTAATAAAGATGGTACACCATCTGAGGTAGTTCTGGCCGAGGGGGTTGAGCCGCCGCTGCGCGATACGTTGGGAATATCCGTGCATGGTGATGTCTTTGAGAGGTTGGGGCGGCCTGTTAGGGAGGTGGCAGTATCCACCTGATGTGATTTGGCTGCCATCGTCTAGCAGCTAGGTTACTTTCCATCCTGCGAGCATTACTTTTCTAAGCGAAAGTGTGTTTGAGGGTTAAAGTCTGTGGTGGGTGCGCCGATATAACTACATAGCTGAGCTTGAAAGCTCAAATTTTTTGAATCATTAACAGCAAGTATTAGCCCTATGGGCTCAGCTGTTGTGTTACCCAATGAAGGAGTGCCCGCTTATGACATACTCTCGCAGTGGCGCCGCCTACGGGCGTGGTGCTAAGGCGTATGCCCGTGTCGGCGTGGAGAGCGGTGTGATGTCTGCTGACCCGCACCAGCTTATCGTAATGCTGTTTGACGGCGCCCAAGCGGCTATCCGGGCGGCACGAATTCATATGCAGGCAGGCAACACAGCCGAGAAGGGAAAGTCGATATCCAAGGCGTTGGATATTATTAATAATGGCTTAGCGGCTGCATTGGATCAGGAGCAGGGCGGTGCCATTGCTGAGCGGCTAGCGTCCTTGTACGACTACATTGCCCGCTTACTCTTAGTTGCTAACCTACGTAATGATGAAGAGAGCCTGAGTCAGGCGGAACGGTTACTGGAAGATATCGCTTCAGCTTGGCGTGAAATCGGCCAACAGCAGAGTGCATGAGGCAACTATGTCGGGTTCTGAAGCTGTCCATGGCACTACTCAAAAAGCGCTGCTAAAGGCTTACGCCGAACTGCTTGTACGTGCAAGGCATATGCAAGAGCTAGCCAATGCGGAGCAGTGGCCAGAGCTTATTGAGCAGCGCACCCATTACGTGACGTTAGTCGAAGAGTTGCGTGAGCTTGATAAAAAAGTCGTGTTAGATGCTTCTGCCAAGACCCGAAAGGCTGAGCTGTTGGAAAGTATTCTTGAGCACGATGTTGAAATTCGCCGGCGTTTGGTTGCGCGACGTGAGGAGCTTGGGAAGCTAATTGGCGTATCTCAGCGCCAGCGTGATTTGCACCGAGCCTACGCGCCGCAGCAGGGCAGCCATGACATCTATGACCCTGAAGGCACACAAGACCAGGGGGCTCCGTGAGTGGCATCACGCCGCTTATTGATACCCTCATGCACCAAGTGCTTGGGCGTCAAGGGGAAGCCTCTTTACAGCGCTCCTTGAATGCTCCTGTGCAGCCTGTTCCGCCGGGAGAAGGCCCGCGAGCCTTACAAGGTGATTCTAGCTTAGACGGGCGGCCAATGTCGCTGCCGTTAGGTGATCTTAAGCGCTTACCAAACTCCCCGGATGGGCAGCGCCTATCTACCCAAGGCGGAGTCAATACGGCTCCAGGCTCCACCCAGACCCATTTAAGTCCTGCGGCACGCACGATTGCGGATGTGTTGCTGCGTTTTCCTGCGCCGCCCACCGTTATGCGCCCTGAAGCTCCCCTAATGAGAGCTCAGGACGCGCCGTCAGCTACGACGCTCGCGACGCGTCTAGAGTCGAGCGTACGAGATAGTGGTCTGTTCTACGAGTCTCATTTAAAACGCTGGTTCCAGGGGGATGTTTCTCGCCAGCAGCTATTGCGTGAGCCCCAGATGCAGCCCGGCCCACGGCCTGTAATGCCTGCTAATGTGAATGTGTTGTCGGCGGTTGCTACATCTTTAGCGACAGGCCCCTCTGTGCCAACGGGGTCTGGCAACTTTTCTATTTTGCCCAATACAGCGCTGGTGCCGGTCGCAAGCGAAAGGCTGACACTTGAGCGCCCCGTGGCCCTCGTCAATACGCCAACCAGTCCTGCCGCGCTACAGGCAGAGAGGCAAGAATCAGCCCAGGCTAGAGTGGATGCAGTGGGTGCGCGCGAGCTAGCCGATGTAGCCATCCAGCGCGGCGGTCGTGAGATTGTGCATGAAAACCTGCAGAGCCTAGTGCGTCAGCAGCTGGAGATGCTGGTTATGCCTACCATACGTTGGGAGGGCGACGTGTGGGCCGGGATTTTTATGGCGCTAGTGATTAACTTGCCTACACGTGATGAAGGGCGTGAGAGCGCCCAGGACGATACTGATTCAGGCGAAGGGTGGCGCTCTGAAATGCAGCTCGAAGTACCCAATGTAGGCGCATTTAGCGTTGCTTTATGGCTCTATCAGTCAGTGCTCAGCATAGATCTTGCCACCGAAGACCTAGCGACATACCGGCAACTTGAGCAGGGGGTAGGCGCGTTAGAGCAACGTTTGGGGGCCCTGGATTTTCGCAAAGTGCAGGTTAAAGCGCGTTATATAAGCTTGGAGAGCCACCATGAAGACACCGGGTGAGCGGCGCCGCCAAGCCGTGGCATTGGCCTATCAAGAGGGGGAGCAGGCACCCCGGGTTGTGGCAAAAGGGTATGGTGAGTTAGCTGAGCGGATTATGGCAGAGGCGCAGCGTCAGGGGATTTATGTGCACGATGCTCCTGAGTTGGTGGCACTGCTCATGCAGTTGGATTTAGATGCCGAGATACCTGCGAGCTTATATCAGGTCGTTGCTGAGTTGCTGGTGTGGGTGTTTGAGCTTTCTGAAGGTGCGCTAAGTCACCGTGAGCAGCTCAAGTAGCCAATGTAGACGTTGTGTGCAACCATGACGTTGATGGAAAAAGTCACCCATGGCGTCATTATAAAGTTTATAAAGCCGCGCCTGTGTCGTCCGATGGAACACTATGAGCCAATCAAACTTTCTCGATGAAATTGAAGAATTAAACTTAGCGTACTTACTTCTTGCCCAACGTCTACTGAGTGAAGATCGAGAGGCAGCCATGTTTCGCCTGAAAATTGATAGCGAACTGGCAGATTTGCTCGTTTCACTTAATGCTTGGCAGTTAACGAAGCTGGCGCGTACCAATCAATTGGTATGTCGGTTTAGCCAAACTAGCGGGCAGCGCTTGCGTCAAATTATGGAAAACCCCAGAGATCAAGGGCTTTCGGGATTGCATGCATCGCTGTTATCAGCCTGCGAACCGTTCGATTCACTACCCAAAGGAGGGGCAGAGTGAGCCAGAAAAGCTTGGTTGATGAAATGCATCAAGTACAGCTGGCAATCGAACTGATTGAGTTAGGTGCACGTTTACAGGTGTTGGAAACGGAAACGGATCTAAGCCGTACTCGCCTAATTAAGCTGTATAAAGAAGTGCGTGGCATGTCGCCTCCAAAAGGGATGTTGCCTTTTTCGGCAGACTGGTTTGTTACCTGGTTGCCTAACGTGCACTCATCACTTTTTTATAATATTTATGCAAGTTTACAACAAGATACCTGCTGCGAACGTATTGATGCGTTCGTTAAAGCTTATCGACTTTACGAAGAGCAAATAGCGCTTGAAGACGTGGAGCCAGTGCTGGGCTTAACGCGAGCGTGGACACTGGTGCGTTTTTTTGAAAGTGATCTGCTGCAGCTAAATACATGTACCCGGTGTGAGGGGCGATTTGTTGCCCATGCGCATAGCCCGTTTCACGGATATGTATGCGGTATTTGCCAGCCCCCTTCACGTGCCGGGAAAACACGTAAAGCCCAACGCGGAGCGGCCGGTACAGAAACATAGCCATGACCCACTCACAGGAAGGCGCAATATTAATAAAAACAGCCATTATCGCATAGATAGCGTTAAAAGACGGTGGTACTTTTCCATTAAACACCGCCTACATCTTAGTATGATATGACTAAGCTTCACTTGAAATGGAACCCTCCAATGTCATTCATAATGATGAAGCAGTGGTTGGCGCTCCGTTGATACAAAAACTGCTATCGCAAGGACACTGCTTGTGCTGATTCTCCTAGGTTATGTGGTCGTAATATTGTGTGTATTTGGCGGCTATGTGCTGGCAGGTGGTAGTTTAGGCCCCCTGTATCAACCTTTAGAGCTGTTAATTATTGGCGGTGCGGGCGTAGGCGCGTTTATTGCCGCCAATAACGGTAAAGCGATTAAAGCCACGTTTAAAATACTGCCGCGGCTCAAACGGACCAAAAAATATAACAAAGCCCTATACATGGAGCTAATGGCGCTGCAGTACAAAATTCTCTCCAAAGTGCGCCGTGAGGGGATGCTGGGGATTGAGCGCGATATCGATAACCCTCAGGAAAGCCCGCTGTTTCAAGAACATCCCACGGTACTTGCGGACCCGCACATTATGGATTTTTTAACCGATTACCTGCGCCTAATGGTAAGCGGCGGCATGGAGCCGATGGAAATCGACGAACTGATGCTTCACGAAATCGAAGTATTTGAGCAAGAAGCCCATATTCCCATTGATGCGATTGCTAAAGTAGGTGATGCCATGCCTGCGTTTGGCATTGTGGCTGCGGTAATGGGGGTAATTAAAGCACTGACCTATGCAGATGCTAGCCCTGACCAAATGGGTCAAATGATTGCGATGGCGCTAGTGGGCACCTTCCTAGGGATTTTGATGGGTTACGGCTTTATCAGCCCAATTGCTAGCTACGCAGATCGGCAGGCAAAAGAAGCGGAAAAAATGCTGCAGTGTATCCGTGTCACGCTGCTAGCGAGTCTGCATGGTTATGCACCTCAGTTAGCCGTTGAGTTCGGTCGTAAGGCACTGCACAGCACCGAACGTCCTAGTTTCTCAGAACTTGAAGAGTACGTGCGCGACGCCAAGAAGGGCGGTAATGCATGAGTAAGGGCGGTGACAAGCGCCCGATAGTCATTCGGCGCAAAAAAGTGGTTCATGCTCATCATGGGGGAGCATGGAAAATCGCCTTGGCTGATTTTATGACCGCGCTAATGGCCCTGTTCCTGGTGATGTGGATTTTAAGCGTCTCCAGTGATGAAACGCGGCGCGGTGTTGCCGAGTACTTTAGTACACCGCTGATAACCGCGATGACCGGCGACCGGGGTGGTAGTACGCGGGTGATTCCCGGTGGCGGGCCTGATCCAGCCCATAGCGATGGTGAGCGCGCCCGGGTAGATTTGTCTCTACAGCCGCGGCCCAGCTTGCAAGAGAGGCGTTTTTTCTCTGATTTACAAGAACGTATAGAGCGAGCCATTGAGCTAGACCCGGAGCTGCGCCAGTTGCGCAACCAAATGCGTTTTGACCTTACCCGTGAAGGGCTGCGCATTCAACTGCTCGATACAGAGCAGCGGCCAATGTTTCAACTAGGTAGTGATCAGGTGGCACCTTATATGCGTAACCTTCTACGCACTATCGCGCCATTACTCAATGAATTGCCCAATGACCTAAGCATCAGCGGTCATACCGACAGCGTGCCCTATGCGGGTGGCTATCGAGGTTACAGTAATTGGGAGCTATCCAGTGACCGCGCCAATGCTTCGCGTCGGGAGTTGGTGGTCGGTGGGCTTGACCCAGGTCAATTACTGCGGGTATCGGGCTTTGCCGATAGGGTGTTGCTGCCTGACACTGCCCCCTCAGACCCTATTAATCGGCGTATTGAGCTTTTAGTACTGTTACCCGAAATTGCTGAGACAATTCGCGACCCAGGTATTCTTGGCGCTGATGTGCTGTTACCTGAGGGCGATTCGCCCGAAGAGGCTTTACTACCAGACATGCCACAGGCCGACGTAGCCGAATGAGCGAAGCTGGTCCAAAAAATATGATGATAATGTGGAGTGGTGCATGGATATAGCGGATTTTTTTGACACCTTTTTTGAAGAGGCGGAAGAGCTGCTAGCAGATATGGAGCAGCACTTATTGGAACTGGATGTCGATGATCCGGATAGCGAGCAGCTAAACGCTATTTTCCGTGCGGCCCACTCTATAAAAGGCGGTGCAGGGACGTTCGGGTTTAGCGTGCTGCAAAAAACCACGCACATTTTCGAAAACCTGCTGGATCATGCGCGCAAAGGGGAGCTGACCCTGCGAGCTGACCTCGTTGATACCTTTTTAGAGGCAAAAGACATCATGCATGAGCAACTCGATGCCTATCGCAACGAGGAAGAGCCCAACCAAGAAGCCTATGAGCGAATCTGTCAAGTTCTGCAGCAGATCGCTTTAGAGGAAATTGGACAAACCCTCGAAGCGCCTGCAACGCCAGCGCCAATGGTGACGCAGGCCTCCAAGTCAGAGCCGAGTAAAAGTGAGTCGCCTGAAGAGGGTGAGACGCATCTATTAGTTGTTTTGCTGAACGTTAACGATAAAGATCGCACGTTGCTAGTCGAAGAGCTGGAGCAACTGGGGGATATCCAGTCGCACTCGGGTGATGACAAGCGTTACGAGGTCGTCCTCAAAGGTGGTGTCAGTGCTGACGATATCGAAGCCGTGATGTGCTTTATTATCGAGCCTGAGCAAATTAGCATCAGCACCGTTGCTGCGGATGACCGAGCTCCAGTGCCAGCATCTGATGTGCCAGTTCCTGCCTCTTCGCCCGCCGTTGAGGAAGTGGTGAGTACCGCGGATGCCCCCTCAGCTGCGCCAGAGCAGAGCGAAAAGAGCCCCCCGAAAGCCAACGATAAGCCCGCTAAGGCGGCGCCAAAAAAAGCCGCGAGCGAGTCCTCGTCGATACGTGTATCCGTCGACAAAGTTGATCAAATCATCAACCTAGTCGGTGAGCTGATCATTACCCAGTCGATGCTCGATCAAACGGTTAGCGACCTTGACGATCAGTCCGTGGGCAATAGCTCGCTACAAAACGGCATGAGTCTGCTGCAGCGCAATGCTCGTGATCTCCAAGAAGCCGTCATGTCGATCCGCATGATTCCCATGGAGTTTGTATTTAGCCGATTCCCCCGCGTGGTGCGAGATACCGCAGGCAAGCTGAATAAAGAGATCGAACTCATTACCGAGGGTAAATCCACCGAGCTGGATAAAAGTTTGGTTGAGCGAATCACAGACCCGCTTACGCATTTAGTACGTAACAGCTTAGACCATGGTATCGAAATGCCCGACGAGCGTGAGGCGCTAGGCAAGCCTCGCGTAGGCAAACTGGTGCTTTCAGCGCGCCACCAAGGCGGTAATATTCTGATTGAAGTGCGTGATGACGGTGCAGGAATGGATCGTGAACGCCTACTCGATAAAGCGCGTGAAAATGGACTCAATGTTTCTGACGCAATGTCCGATGAAGACGTTTTCCAACTGATTTTTGCCCCCGGTTTTTCCACCGCAAAAGAGGTCACCGATGTATCAGGGCGCGGCGTCGGTATGGATGTGGTGAAACGTAATATTCAAGGAATGGGCGGGCGAGTCGAAATACAGTCTAAAAAGGGCGAAGGTACCAATACGCGTATTGTATTGCCGCTGACCCTCGCGATTCTAGACGGCATGTCAATCAAAGTGGGTGGCGAAACGTTCATCCTGCCGCTCTCTACTGTGCTTGAGTCCCTCCAGCCTGCCAAAGGTGATATGTACGCGATGGCCGGGGATGATGTGGTCATCAAAGTGCGTGATGAATACCTGCCGGTTATCGCGATTCATGAAGTGTTAGACGTCGAAAATGCAATTACTGACCCGACTAAAAGTATCGCCGTTATCGTACAAGGCGAGGGTCGTCGTTATGCCATGTTGGTCGATGAGCTCATTGGCCAGCAGCAGGTGGTTGTCAAAAACTTAGAAGATAACTACCGCAAAGTGCCGGGCGTTTCCGCTGCCACCATCCTGGGGGATGGAAGTGTCGCATTGATTTTGGATATCACGGGCTTACACCGCTTAAGTCGTGCCAAAAAAGAAGCAGGCAAAGTAACCAATCATCCACATCTCGCTTATTACAAGGAGGCTGAGCCGTCATGAGTCAAGCAGCTAATAAGGCGGTGCTAGCCGCTGCAGAGGCAGAAAATCGCGAATTCTTAGTATTCTCTTTAGGAGAAGAAGAGTACGCCATTGATATTTTGAAAGTGCAGGAAATTCGCGGTTACGAAAATGTAACGCGTATTGCCAACGCACCGGATTTCATAAAAGGCGTGACCAACCTGCGCGGTGTTATTGTGCCAATTGTTGATCTACGCATTAAATTCCACCTGGAAAATGTGGAGTATGGCGGTCAAACCGTGGTGATCGTGGTCAATGTCGCCGACCGTGTCGTGGGGATTGTGGTCGACGGTGTTTCAGACGTAATGACCCTAACCCCAGAGCAGATCAAACCCGCACCTGAGTTTGGGGTTACCCTCTCCTCTGATTTTTTAAGCGGTCTGGGCAGTCTTGATGACCGTATGCTGGTGCTAGTGGATATCGACAAACTTCTGACCAGTGAAGAAATGGCGCTGGTAGATAGCACTAGCAATTCTTAATGCAGAACACTGGGCATAAGGAGTGTGCCTATTTTGAGCTAAACAACCGAGCCGCGAGCCATGGAGTGCTGCGGCCAACTGGGTTGTGCTTGGAGTAATGCGTGTGACACAGCTAGTGCGTCAAATGATGGACAATATGACCGTGCGTTTAAGTTGGGGGCTGGTACTTGCTACGTTTTCACTCCTGATTGTCCTTGCGTGCGGTATAGGTCTCTACGCGCTCCACCATGGTGCTGCCATTGTGCAAGCGACCAGCGACTTACAGTCGCAGCAGGCAGCGTTTACGGAATTTGCAGCCCAAGTTCGCTGGGTTCTTATTGGCGTAGTCGTCATGACGGTGCTTACCGTTGTGGTGGTTATTTGGGGTGTGACGGCGAATGTATTGCGCCCGCTAGACAACTTAGTGGGTTATTTTGAGCGTATGGCTCAAGGCGATTTAAATCAGCAAATTACCTCGCCGGGTAATAACGAAATCGGTCGACTGTATAGCGCTATGGCGCATATGCAAGGCTCACTTTCTGAGACGGTGGGCGTAGTGCGCCAAAGCGGAGCCTCTATTTTTGAGCGTTCTCAGCATATTGCCAGCGGTAATAATGACCTCTCTTCACGCACTGAACAGCAAGCATCCTCTTTGGAAGAGACTGCTTCCAGTATGGAGCAGTTAGCCTCCACTGTTGGTCACAACGCCGATAACGCGCGCCAAGCTAGCCAACTGGCAGGCGATGCGACCTTAACCGCCAGGCGCAGTGGTGAAGAGGTCGGTAATATCGTTGAAACCATGCAAGAGATCAGCGCCAGCTCCCATCAGGTAGCTGATATCATTACGGTTATTGATAACTTAGCCTTCCAAACCAATATCTTAGCGCTTAATGCTTCTGTTGAGGCGGCACGAGCTGGGGAGCACGGAAAAGGGTTTGCCGTAGTGGCGCAGGAGGTTCGCAGCTTGGCTAGCCGCAGTGCCAATGCAGCAAAAGAAATTCGCACACTTATTGACGCTTCACTGGGTAAAGTTGATGCCGGTACGCAGCGAGTGAACCATGCAGGACAGACCATGCAAGATCTTGTCGCAGCGGTTCAGCGTGTCAGCGATATTATGGATGAAATTGCTGCCGCATCAGAAGAGCAGAGCAATGGCATCGGCCAAGTTAATCAAGCGGTTGCCCAAATGGATCAGGTAGTGCAGCAGAATGCCCAGCTGGTTCAGCAGGCCGCTCGCAGTGCCAATGAGCTAGAGAGTGAGGCCGCTCGCCTGCGTGAAGCGGTTGAGCGTTTTCGAGTGTCGGGAGCGAGTACCGCACCAGTGACCACTAGTTCAATCCTACCCAGTGCCACGCCACGGCCCGCTAAGGTGGTTGCTTCTAAAGCGTCGGTAGACGAGTGGGAAGCTTTTTAATCCAGCATTTACGTAGAGTCGCCCAATTTAACTAATAAAAACGTCACCTCCCTAACAATAAGGCACGTTAATGCGTAACAATCAGCCAGTCTCCCAACGCGAAGTTGAGCTAAAGGGGGACGATTTTCTCGTCTCGCGAACGGATCTTAAAGGTCGCATTACGTATGCTAATCCGGCGTTTATCCAGATTAGTGGCTTTCGCCATGACGAGCTAATTGGGGCGCCGCATAACCTGATCCGCCACCCGGATATGCCGCCAGCGGCGTTTGCAAATTTATGGCAAACCATCGAAACCGGTGAAACGTGGCGTGGGCTGGTTAAAAACCGCTGCAAAAACGGTGACCATTATTGGGTAGACGCCAGCGTGACGCCGATTGTCGAGAATGATCAGGTGATCGGCTATGCCTCAGTGCGGGTTCAGGCGTCACGGGAGGCAATCGCCCAGGCAGAACAGGTATACGCAGGTATTCGTGAGGGGCGTCTTAAGCGGGTCTATTTAGATAAAGGACGTATACGTTATAAGGGGCTGGTGCAGCGCCTTAAGCGGGTGCGCCTGCACACCATCCGCGCCAAGCTGGTGGGCATGATTGTGGTGGCAGGCATGCTGCTGTTAGTCAGTGGCGGGCTAGGACTCTATGGATTAAATGGCGCCAGTGACCGGCTAGATCGCCTCAATAACGATGGGCTGCGCGATGTTATCCGTCTGCAGCAGATCGACCAAACCATTGCCCACACTCGTCAGTCGATGATCGAACCAGAAAGGATGCAGCTCATCAGTCAACGGTTTGAGATGGGCGAAGCTGTGGCGGAAAACGCCGCGGAGGTAGCTGAGGTTTGGCAGGCGTACTACCAGCGTGATGCTAACGCTAGTCAGCTTGCGGATAGTTTTGATCAACAGCTCCAGTCGTTCTTAGCTAATGGCATGGGGCAAGCGGCAAACGTGCTGCAAGCTGAAGAGACGTATGAAGCGTTTACTGGTTTAGATGCGGTGATTCGTGTGATGAATACCGATGGGCGAGCGCTGTCGGAGATGGTGAATCAGCTGATTGCGCAAAAACAGGCTGCTGCGGAAGTCATGGCGGTAGAGGCTGAGCAGGAGCAAACCGCCATGCTAAGCGCTCAGGCGGCCGTGCTGAGTATTGGCTTACTGATACTCATACTAATAGGCACACTCACGTTACGCTCAATCGTTAAACCGTTAAAAAGTGCTGCGCGCTTTACCCTGCAAATAGCGGGGGGCAACTTGGCAGCCCATGTGCCTGCCCGTCGTCGTGATGAGATTGGCCTACTGCTTGATTCGCTAAATACCATGCGTAAAAGCCTGAGCAGTATTATTGGCGAGGTTAAAAGCGGAATTGAGGTAGTGACTCCTGCGGCGCAGGGTATTGCCAGTGGTAATGAAGAGCTGTCATCGCGTACAGAGGAGCAGGCCGCCGCGCTGCAACAAACCGCTTCCAGCATGGAAGAGATAACCACGACTGTGCGCCAAAATAGCGATAACGCTCAAGAAGCCCGCCGTCTGGCCGATAATAATGCTACACGGGTGACGCAAACCGGCGAGCTGATGACACAGCTAGTCGACAACATGCAGCGTATAACCCAAAGCTCGCGCAAAATGACCGAGATTATCAACGTCATTGATTCTATTGCGTTTCAAACCAATATTCTGGCGCTTAATGCGTCGGTTGAGGCGGCAAGGGCAGGGGAGTACGGGCGCGGCTTTGCGGTTGTGGCAGAAGAAGTGCGTAATTTGGCGGGACGCAGTGCAGGCGCGGCCCAAGAGATCCGGGTATTAATTGACGGCTCCAGTCAGGATGTTAGTGCAGGGGCCGGGCTAGTGGAAAAAGCTGAAGCGGCCATGAGAGAGGTTGCTGAAGCGGCACGCAACGTAACGCAGATTATGCATGAGATCTCTTCTGCTTCAGAAGAGCAGAGCAGCGGTATTGCAGAAGTAAACCAAGCCGTGGCGGAAATGGATCAAGCGACCCAGCAAAATGCTGGCCGCGTGCAGGAAACCGCGCGGGCTGCGGCAGCATTAGAACATCAAGCGGGGTTGCTGGCGTTATCTGTAGAGGCGTTTCGGCTAAACCATCAACAGTCGCTACAGGCTATGCCAGCCGCTATTGGGGCACCTGCTGCCGCGCATAAACTTTCTGCGAAGCCAAATAGCGTGACATCGCCGGCGCCGCTTGTGAAGCGGCAATCGGTTTCTGCAGAGGAGTGGGAAGAGTTTTGAGCGGACAACGCGAATGGGGAGCCGAAGCCGGCCAATGGGCGTCTAGTGGGCAGATCGAGCGCGATTTGCTGCTTACAGATGCCGATTTTTCACGTATTAGAGAACTGATCTACCTGCGTGCCGGTATCGTGCTTGCCGAGCATAAGCGTGAAATGGTTTACAGTCGTTTAGCAAAGCGGCTGCGCCACCACGGCATAACGCACTTTACCGACTACCTGTCACGCTTAGAGCGTCAGCCCGATGCCAAAGAGTGGGAAGCGTTTACTAACGCACTCACCACCAATCTCACGGCGTTTTTTCGTGAGGCGCACCACTTTCCGCTGCTGGCTGAGCACATCAAGCATAAACAGGAGCCGGTCACTATTTGGTGCTCAGCGGCCTCCACGGGTGAAGAGCCGTATTCAATAGCCATGACGCTGCTGGAAACGCTAGGCCCCAAAGCCTCTCAAGCGAAAGTCATCGCCACGGATATTGATACTGACGCGCTGGATAGGGCTCGCGCCGGTATTTATCCCCAGGAACAGGTTCGTAAACTTGATGATGTGCGGGTAAAACGGTTTTTTCAGAAAGGTACTGGCAACCATATTGGTCTTGCCCGCATACGACCTGAAGTATCCGCGTTGGTGGAGTTTTTGCCGCTTAACCTGCTGGCGCCCCAGTGGCCCGTTAAAGGGCCCTTTGATGCCATTTTTTGCCGCAATATCATGATTTATTTTGATAAAGATACTCAGGCGAAAATTCTAAAGCGGTTTGCGCCGCTCATGAAACCAGATGGCCTGCTGTTTGCAGGGCACTCTGAAAACTTCTCCTATATTAGCGATGCATTCAAGTTGCGTGGGCAGACGGTCTACACCCCCGCTAAAAAATAACCCGTATTACGTGCGTTTAGCTCCGTTAGCAGTTATCTCTCAAGCGGAAGCGTAACAGCACATCAGGTAGCTACCGCAAGAGGAGGCGTGCTTTGAGCGCAGCCAAGATCAAAGTGTTATGTGTCGATGACTCGGCGCTGATTCGAGATTTGCTAACCGAAATCATCAACTCACAGCCGGATATGGAAGTGGTTGCCGTTGCGCCCGACCCCATTGCTGCCAGGGACCTGATTAAACAGCATAACCCTGATGTACTGACTCTTGACGTGGAAATGCCGCGCATGGATGGGTTGGACTTTCTTGAGCGGTTGATGCGCCTGCGCCCGATGCCGGTGTTAATGGTCTCATCACTCACCCAGAGCGGTTCTGAAATCACTCTGCGAGCGTTGGAGTTGGGCGCGCTGGACTTTGTTGCTAAGCCTAGCTTAGGTATTCGCAATGGGATGATGGAGTACGCCAACGAAATTGCTGAGAAGTTGCGTGCCGCCGCGCGCTCGCGACCCCGTCAGGCCCGCCACAAAAACGCGCCGCCTCCCACGCAGTTGAAAGCACCGCTGGTTACCAGTGAGAAGCTGATCATTATTGGTGCCTCTACTGGTGGAACCGAAGCGATTCGTGCGGTACTGGAACCCTTGCCTGCTAACGCACCTGCTATTTTGATTACCCAACACATGCCGGGCGGCTTTACCCGCTCGTTTGCTGAACGGTTGGATCGGCTGTGCCGGATTACCGTCAAAGAGGCCACCGATGGTGAGCGTGTGCTGCCGGGCCATGCCTATATCGCACCGGGTGATCAACACCTTGAACTCGTTCGCAGCGGTGCAAACTACGTGGCACGCTTGAACGATGGGCCCCCGGTCAACCGCCACCGGCCATCGGTGGATGTGTTGTTTCACTCTGCCTCAAAGCACGCCGGTAAAAATGCGATTGGGGTGATTTTGACTGGCATGGGAAAAGATGGCGCTGCAGGGTTATTAGAAATGCGCCAAGCAGGCGCGCCGACCATTGCGCAAAACGAAGAGAGCTGCGTGGTTTTCGGGATGCCGAGAGAAGCGATTGCTGTTGGGGGGGCGGTTGATGTCGTCGCGCTAGACGATATTCCATCGCGATTGATGGCGCTGGTCGCGGCTTCCGGCCGTGCCCAACGGGTTTAACTCATAACCAAAAAAATAACGTCAACAGGGGAAGTACTATGGCTCGCTTGTTTCGCAACTTGAGTATTCATGCGGCTGTTATCGCTGCTCTCATCAGCTTTATCGCCATCATAGCGGTGTTGGCAGGCATCAGTTTTGTGTCGGATCGCAGCGCCCAAAATAATTTAGCTACACTAGATGTCATTAGCAATGAGCAGCTAAATGAAATTAATCGTGCGGATTCATTGCTTAACCAAGCGATGCTGGCGATGGAAACGGCGTCAAACTTCTTAATGGTGGGTCAGACACGTCAAACTAACGAGCAAATAGAGATTGCCGCTAACCGTATTGAGCGTGCGGAACAGCGCTTAGCAAACTTTGTTGCAACGCCGCGTACGCCTCAAGGTGAAAGGCTGGGCAGTGACTTGATTGAAGATTTTCAAGACGTATTAGTAATGGTTAAACAACAGTTGGTGAGTTTTGAAACCATGGATATCACCACGTTTAATCGGCTGCGCGGTGAGCTGACAGGGCCGTTGGCAAACTTGGCTGAGAGCTCCACTGCCTTTGTTGATTATGGCTTTGACCGCGTGAGCACCATCCGCAGCGACTCTAACGTGGAAGGGGAATTTTTCACCCTCATCAATGCCCTCGCGGCACTCATTGCGTTATTGGTTACCGTGGTGATCTATGTAGGGTTGCGTCGCACAGTGATTGCTCCTCTTAACGATGCGGTGCGTCGCTTGGATAAAATTGCCCAGGCTGATTTGACCGAGCCTTTACCCGCCGGAGGTAAAGGTGAAGTCGGCCGTCTTTTTGCTGCAATGGCAACCATGCAGCAAAATCTCACGGGGATTGTTTCAAGAGTTCGCGAGGGCAGCAGTGAAATTCATCACGGCACTCGGGAAATTGCCGGCGGCAATGCGGATCTTTCATCGCGCACCGAACAGCAGGCCGCCTCTATTGAAGAAACCGCTGCCAGCATGGAGCAGATGACGGCTACGGTGAAGCAGAATGCGGACAATGCGCGCCAAGCCAGTACCCTTGCCGCGGATGCGTCTACCACCGCTGAGCAGGGCGGGCAGGTGGTTGAGCAGGTCGTGCAAACAATGCATGGCATCTCAACGAGCTCCCAGAAAGTGGCGGATATTACCAGTGTGATTGACTCGATTGCCTTTCAAACCAATATTCTTGCACTGAATGCCTCTGTCGAAGCGGCGCGCGCTGGCGAGCAAGGGCGGGGCTTTGCCGTTGTAGCAGGTGAGGTACGCAACCTGGCCAGCCGTAGCGCCGATGCTGCCAAAGAGATCAAAACCCTGATCGATGCGTCGGTTTCACAAATTAAGCAAGGCTCCACCCTGGTAGAGCAGGCTGGTAGCACCATGAGTGAAGTAGTGACCGCCGTGCGTCGGGTCACCGATATTATGGATGAGATATCCGCGGCCTCGCAGGAGCAGAGCGACGGCATTGAGCAAGTTAGCCAAGCAGTGGGGCAGATGGATGAAGTGACCCAACAAAACGCTGCGCTGGTTCAGCAAGCTACAGCGGCGGCTGCTTCTTTGGAGGAGCAGGCGAGCCGGTTAGAAGAGGCGGTTGCCGTCTTTAAGCTGCTCGGTGTCCAAGAACAGCCTTATGAATTGCCGCGCTCAATAGCGCCTTCGGCGCCAGCACAGCTTGCCTCTACACAGCCTGCTGCACAGCGGAGCGCCCGCCAGAACAACCACCACGACGAGTGGGAAGCGTTTTAACCGTAATAAACCCTGACTGGGTGTCCAGTCACCCTAACCCATGTGTTTGATGAGAGGATGACCAATGGCCGATAAGAACATGAGTTTTCTGGTAGTTGACGATTTTCCTACGATGCGTCGGATCGTCCGCAGCCTGTTAAAAGAGCTGGGCTTTACCAATGTGGATGAGGCGGAAGATGGCCAAGATGCGCTAAATAAGTTGCGGGCCGGCAATTTTGAGTTCGTTGTCTCGGATTGGAATATGCCCAATCTGGATGGATTAGAGATGCTAAAAGAGATCCGCCAGGATGATGCGCTCAAAGACCTGCCAGTGCTGATGGTGACCGCTGAGGCGAAGAAAGAGAACATTATCGCGGCCGCCCAAGCAGGTGCTAACGGCTACGTCGTTAAGCCGTTCACTGCTGCTACCCTAGAAGAAAAGCTAAATAAAATCTTCGACAAGATGGGTAAATGAAGCGGCTGAGCCTTTGTGGCTCGGTTAGCAAGGAGACATCATAATGAGCCAGAATGAGCAGGGAAACACTGCCCAACTGCCCGATGAAGCCGCTGAAGAGCTTATCCATCGCATTGGTAAGCTTACCCGCATGCTGCGCGAAAACATGCGTGAGTTGGGGTTAGATAAAGAGATCGAAAAAGCAGCGGAAGCGATTCCTGACGCTCGTGACCGCTTGCACTATGTTGCGACCATGACGGAGCAGGCCGCTGATCGTGCGTTAAACGCTATTGACCGGGCACAGCCGCTTCAGGATCAGCTGTCTGACCGTGCTGAAGCGCTGGATAAGCGTTGGGAAGCATGGTTTGAAGCGCCTCAAGAGCTAGATGATGCTAAAGCCTTGGTTAAAGAGACCCGCACCTATTTAAGTGATGTGCCCACTATGGCCGCAGCTACCAATAAAGAGCTGCTGGAAATCATGATGGCGCAAGATTTTCAGGATCTGACAGGCCAAGTCATCAAGAAGATGATGGATGTGATTCGTGAGATCGAACATCAGCTCGTACAGGTGCTGATTGATAACGTGCCGGGCGCGCAGGCGCGGGAAAGCATGCAGCGCAAGGCCGAAGATCAGTGGAAAAACGAGAACGAACGTCGTAAAGAAGACCTGCTCAATGGTCCTCAAGTGAAGGAGAATGCACCGGATACCGTAACGGGCCAAGATCAGGTAGACGACTTATTGGATGAATTAGGCTTTTAATGCGTTGTTATTAAGACATTGTAACAAGCCGCATCTGGCACTATAGGCTTTTTGTTCAGCCGCCCACTAGGGCGGCTGAATTCATGGTGAGCCGCGTACGACCGGCCGGATAGCAGCATGGCAGACAACGACAGCGACCAGGAAAAAACCGAAGAGGCCACCCCCAGACGCTTGGATAAAGCGCGCGAAGAGGGTCAGGTTCCCCGCTCCCGAGAGCTGACCACTTTTATGCTGCTACTGGGGGGCGTGATAGGGCTTTGGAGCATGGGGCAGATGCTCTATGACCAGTTGGGAATGGTTATGGAGAGGGCATTCCTGTTTGAGCGACGCCAAGTAATGGAAAGCACTCCCATGTTGGTGAATGCCCTGGATCTTGGCCAGCGCACGCTGTTTGCCATGATTCCGCTGTTTGTACTCCTCGTGGTGGTGGCGTTGGTGGCACCTGCGCTGCTGGGGGGGTGGCTGGTATCGGCAAAATCAATGCAGCCAAAGCTTTCAAAGCTCAACCCTGTTAAAGGGGTGAAGCGCATATTCGGGCCTCAGGCACTGGTGGAGCTAGCCAAAGCGATTGCTAAATCGGTGCTGGTGGGGAGCGTCGCGGCAACCTTTTTGTACGTTAATATCGGCACGTTTATGGGGCTGATGGATCTGCCTATTCAGCAGGCGCTGGTCACTGCACTAAATATGGCCGCGTTAGCCGCTGGGTTAATTGTGTTATCGCTGATTGTGGTCATCCTCATCGATGTGCCTTTCCAGCTGTGGAGCAATGCTAAAAAGCTGCGCATGAGCAAGGAAGAGGTAAAGCGAGAGCATAAAGAGTCAGAGGGCGACCCCCATGTAAAAGGCCGCATTCGTCAGCAACAGCAGGCGATGGCGCGTGGCCGCATGATGAGCAAAGTACCGGATGCTGACGTTATTATTACCAACCCTACCCACTATGCGATTGCGCTCAGGTATCAGGAAGGCAGTATGGGCGCGCCTCGGCTAGTCGCCAAAGGGGCCGATGCGGTGGCGGCACGTATCCGTGAAATTGGTTTAGAAGCGGGCGTGCCACGATTGGAGGCAGCGCCCTTGGCCCGCGCCCTGTATCATCACGTGGACTTAGAGGCCGAAGTGCCTGCGGAACTGTATACCGCTGTGGCGGAAGTGATGGCCTGGGCGTACCGCCTAAAGCATGTTGCACAACAAGGAGGCGAGGTGCCCCCCACCCCTGATAATTTGCCGGTTCCTCCGGAAATGGATAGTCCCGGCCCCAATGCCGGTGGCAGTGAGGCGCAGTCATGAAGGGCTTAGGCCAGTTGATCAATCAGCGCGATTGGATGGGCGATGTGCGCATGAAGCTGCTCGCTGGGCCGCTGCTGATTCTAATGATTTTGGGCATGATGATTCTGCCCTTGCCGCCCTTCGCGCTGGATTTGCTTTTCACCTTCAATATTGCCCTGGCCATTATGGTGCTGTTGGTCAGCATGTTTGCGCAAAAGCCGCTGGACTTTGCGGCGTTTCCAGCGGTGCTGCTGTTCACCACTTTGCTGCGACTATCGCTCAATGTTGCCTCCACCCGGGTGGTACTCATGGAAGGGCATCAAGGGGGCGATGCCGCTGGTAAAGTTATCGAAGCGTTCGGCACCTTTCTGGTAGGCGGCAACTTTGCGGTTGGCCTAGTGGTCTTCCTGATTTTGGTTATTATCAACTTCATGGTTATTACCAAGGGCGCTGGGCGGATTGCCGAAGTTGGCGCCCGCTTTATGCTGGACGCCATGCCCGGCAAGCAGATGGCCATTGATGCAGACTTAAACGCTGGGTTAATTGGTGAAGAGGACGCTAAAAAGCGTCGTGCAGAAGTCGCCCAAGAAGCCGATTTTTACGGCTCAATGGATGGCGCCAGTAAGTTTGTACGCGGCGACGCCATGGCCGGTTTGGTTATTATGGTGGTTAATATTATCGGCGGCCTGCTGATTGGCATGATGCAGCATGGCATGGACTTCGGTGATGCTGCCCGTACCTACACACTATTAACCATTGGGGATGGCTTGGTCGCCCAGATTCCGGCACTGGTGATCTCAACCGCAGCGGGTGTCACGGTGTCGCGGGTAAATACCGATCAGGACGTTGGTCAGCAAATGATCAGCCAGCTGTTCGTTAACCCCCAGGTTATGATTTTAGCCGCCATCGTTATGGGGCTATTGGGCATGGTGCCCGGCATGCCCAATCTGGTTTTCCTGATTTTTACGGCGCTGCTTGCCGGGCTTGCATGGCTGTTGATCCGTCAAAAAGACCGGGCGCTGGTCAAGGAGGAGATTGCTGCGGCCCCTCCACCACTTCAAGAAACTCCGGAAGCGAGTTGGGAAGATGTCCAGTTAGTGGATACCTTGGGTCTCGAAGTCGGACATCGCTTAATCCCGCTAGTGGATTCGCGCCAGAAAGGTGAGCTGTTGGGCCGGATTAAAAGCGTGCGCAAAAAGTTTGCTCAGGAGGTCGGCTTTCTGCCCCCTGTTGTGCATATCCGCGATAACTTGGAGCTTTCCCCCAACACCTACGTACTGTCGATGAAGGGCGCGGAGATTGGACGTGCCGAGGCACAGCCAGGCAAGTGGCTGGCTATCGACCCAGGGCAGGTATCTGGCGAACTACAGGGTACGCCCACTCAAGAGCCCGCCTTTGGCCTCCCGGCTATCTGGATTGATGCCAGTCAGCGTGAACACGCCCAGGTGTATGGCTATACGGTGGTGGATGCGAGTACGGTCATTGCCACCCATTTAAATCACCTGTTGCACCGCCACTCGCCGGAAATGCTCGGTCGCCAGGAAGTGCAAAAACTGCTGGATAAGCTCGGTGATGATCAAAAATCGCTGGTGGAAGAAGTCGTGCCAAAAGCGATCTCCCTGACGGTGCTTCAGCGCATCCTGCAGAACCTGCTGGATGAAGATGTTTCTATTCGCGATATGCGCACTGTGCTGGATACCCTGGCGGAGTTCGCTGGGCAGCAGAAAGATCCTAATGAGCTCACTGCGCTAGTGCGCATTGCGCTGGGCCGCGCCATCACTCAGCAATGGTTTGCCGGGCAAGAAACGCTTAACGTGATGGGGCTGGATGCCCAGCTAGAGCAAGTGCTGATTCAGGCGATGAACGGCAACGGCGCCATGGAGCCAGGCTTAGCAGACACCCTGATGAATCAGGCACAGCAAGCGCTAGAACAGCACGAAGCCAGTGGGGAAGCCCCAGTGCTGGTGGTGCAGCATTCATTACGTGCTGTGTTGTCGCGCTTCCTGCGCCGACGCATGCGTCATATGGTGGTGATGTCTCAGGCCGAAGTGCCAGATGACCGTACGCTGCGGGTGACCACCGTAGTGGGTGGGCGCTAGTCAGCGGAGATAGGCATAAACGCCGATAAAACAGTGGCAGCCATTCAAGCAGAGGCAAAAGGTAAAGCATGAGTGTTAGACGTTTTGTCGGAGCAAATAGCCGTGATGTGATGCGCCAAGTACGCGAGGCATTGGGCGATGACGCCTTGATTCTTGCTAACCGGCGTACCGAGGGCGGCGTTGAGATTCTGGCGATGGCGGATGAAGCGGTCGATCATTTTGACCCAGCCCCCACGCCAGAGCCGCCTCCCGCCTCTCCCCCCGCTTTCTCGCTGCCTGCCTCCGACCCCCTTCAGGCCATGAGCGAGCGTTTGCTGCGTGAAATGCAGGATATGCGTGAGCTGCTGACCCGCCAACAGCAAGCACCTGCCGCTGCTGCAGCGGCGGATACGCCCACGCGGCTGCGCCAACTGCTAGCGCGCGTTGGTTTTAGCGATGAGTTAAGCAGCGAAGTGCTGGCGGGGCTGCCGGACTCACTGGTACTAGCCTCTGCCGACAGTGACCAGCCGCTTGTATGGCTGCGCGAACAGCTGATGGCGCGCTTACCGGTGCTTAACCAGGAAAACAGCTTTTTTGACCAAACGGGCATTGTCGCGCTGGTGGGCCCAACGGGCGTAGGTAAAACCACCACCACCGCTAAGCTCGCGGCACGTTTTGTGATGCGCCACGGTACGCGGCCGGTGGCGCTTGTCACCACCGATAGCTTCCGTATCGGCGCCCACGAGCAACTGCGGATATATGCGCGTCTGCTCGATACGCCGATGTATGCCCTCGATGCGGAGCAGCCCATTGATGATCTGCTAGGTCGGCTACAGGGTAAACAGTGGGTAATCATTGATACGGTCGGCATGAGCCAGCGTGACCAGCGGGTTATTGAGCAAATCGCTCACCTGCAGGGGGGGCAATCGACCGTGCGGTTAGTACTGCTATTAAACGCTGCCAGCCAGCCGGAAACGCTCGAAGAAGTCGTACTACGCTATCGGCAAGCCGCCCGTGCGGCGGGCGCCGAGCTAGATGACTGTATTATCACCAAGCAGGACGAAGCCGGACGCTTAGCGCCGGTGCTTGATATTGTCATGCGCCATGGGATGCGTGTGCTGTTTGGCTCCCACGGTCAGCAAGTGCCCGAAGATATGGCCGTGGCGAACCCCGCGGCGCTTATCGATCAGGCGCTGGACAGCCAATCCACGTTAGCCAGCCAGCCTGCTTCCGCGCCGGTAAGTCTGCCCCGCTGGTCTCGGGATGTGCTTGGCCAAGGGCGTCGTCTCTCATCGGTATTGACGCGCCTGCGTCAGCGAGTGGCGGGTTTTGCCCGCTTAGAGGCCGTATGGGATATCGCCGCTCTGCCAAGCGCAGTGCAGGATGGGCGGCTTGATCGTTTACTCGCTGACACGCCCCCGGCAGATAACCTCCTAGGGATGGCATGGTCCCCCCGCCGCAATGAGCGTGGCTGTGACTGGTCAATGCCAGATATTGGGCTAGATGCTAACGGGGCATGGTCGGCGCTACCCTGCCTGCAGCATCGCCAGCCCGCCGGTTGGCAGCCTCGCTTGGCAACACAAAGTGATGCACACGGCATCGCCGTCCATTTGCTGCCTGCACTCCCCGACACCGAAGCGCTGGCATGGTTGGAAGCCCAACACCTGACCTGGGTCAGCTTGGTGCCTGCCAGTCAGCGGGTATACTTCCAGGGCGCGCGTTGTGCCCAGCGCCAGTTATTTATTGATAGCACGCTTACGCACCATATAAGCGTGCGTTTTCGTGGGCAGCCTATGCAGTTGTGGAGTGCCTACGCAGAAGTGACCGACGCGTCAGGCAATGCTCTACTGGCGTGGTACGGAGAGATTCGTGACCCCGAAAGCGCTAAGCGTATTGCACGGCGCTACTGGTTAAGCCCTGCTCGATTAGGCGCTGATGCACTCTCTTTACTGGCTACCCAACTGCAAAGCGAAGGGGTCACCGCGCTGACCAAGCGGGCATGGCAGCAGCTTAAAGAAGCCGACAGTGGCGATGTCAGTGCTGAAATACGCCTGCTCATGGCCAGCGGCGCTGCCGCCGTAGCAGGGCATTTGGACAGTGCCGACGATGACGCTGCTCTTGCTCTGCGTACCGACCTGATGCTGCTGCTAGGCACCCAGCGAAAACGGCGCGATACCGCCTTACTTGACGGATTAGTGCATGCCTTTATGGCCCGCGATGCTATTCGTCAGCTAGGTAGCGTGAGCCGAGAGGGCATGGTATGAGCAGCCAAGACCAGGCAGCGGGGCTGCGTAAATGGGCGGATTTACAGCGTCAGCAGCGCGGAGAAATGCCCGAAGATACTCTGCCGGATGAGCCAGTCCCCGCAGAGCCCGTCTCAAAGGAAGCGGCTTCCGTTTATGCTGCATCCGCCATGGTGCCGACAGTAGAGGCACCCCCCACGCCGAAACAGCCGCTGGTGGTGGTGGGCTTATCCACCCATCAGCACCAGGTTAACAAGGTAAGAAGTCGCCTCAGCCAATGGTCGGCGTTGGGGCGCCGCTGGGCAGGCGACCCAGATGGCTGGGACATTCACCTAGTTGACCCTGCTACAGCCAATCTGCCATTACTGGTGGCGCGTTACCCGCGGTGGGCGTTGTGGGTAAGTAGCGATGCGGATGCGTTTATGCCGATGTACCGAGTTTTGCGACAAGTGCATGACAACAAAGGCCCAAAGCGCCTTTTGGCGCTGCATGAGCCCCACTTGCCACGCCAAGGATTACTCGATAACTTGCGAGAAGCTGCCGCAGGTTATTTAGACACAGAACTGCTGTTGCTTGCCCGGTAAGGGGGTTGCAGCGCTTATAAGCAAGTGGGTATTGGCAGACGAGTACTGGCCACTATCTAGTAGCGTTATTGGGAGTACCCATGCAGCGAAAAAGTAGGCAGGGCAGGAGCATTTTAAAGGTGATCACGGTGAGCATTACGGCGGCGTTCATCGCGATGGGGTTGGCAAGTAGCGTGCAGGCGGCGCCTGGCAGTTGGAGCAGCCAAGTTCCCAGTGTCATGGTCGCCATGAGCGACAGGGTCAGCCGCAGCCACCCCATCGTGGCGCCCAGCGCAGCGCAAGTAGGAAACGCAGTGATCGATCGGATACAGTGGCGGTATGAGGCGCCACCTACGTCGCCAGTAAATGCTTGGCTATGTCACCCTGAGCAGTGCGTCCCACTTAACAGCATGCGGGGTTCCACTATGGCATTAGCCGGAAAGCACGCCGATGCGCCGCTGTACTTTCGTTTTACCTTAACGCCTGGCCAACGGCCGGTGCGGGTACAGGGGCTGCAAGCCATCGTGAATTACCAGTAACAAGTGTTTTAGCCGCGAGGCACGAGGATGTATACAGCACAAGGCAGGATCAAACAGAGTGAGCTGTTAACCCAATACATGCCACTGGTGAGACGTCAGGCCTTAACGCTGCAGGTGAGGTTGCCCGCGAGCATCGAGCTAGATGATCTTATCCAGGCGGGCATGGTGGGGTTATTAGAAGCCCTTGGGCGCTTTGATGCGGCCCAAGGCGCGACATTTGCCACCTTTGCCAGCCAGCGAATTCGTGGCGCCATGATGGATGAGCTACGCACGCGCGACTGGCTACCCCGTAGCGTGCGGCGTTCGGCCAGGGCGATGGATGAGACGGTGCGGCGGCTGGAGCAACAGCTAGGTCGCGCTCCCGAAGAGGGGGAAATCGCGCGTGATTTAGAGATGCCGCTCAGCGACTATCAGCAGCTACTCAATGACACCAACAGCGGCCAACTGCTGCCGTTTGAAGAACTGGTGACAGAGGGCGGTGAGCCTAGTAGCGGCGCTGGCAATTTGCTCTTCGACCAGTTGTTGGACGCCCAACAACGTCAAACCTTGATTGAAGCGATTGAGGCGCTGCCAGAGCGAGAAAAGCTGTTAATGGCGCTGTACTACCAAGAAGAGATGAACTTAAAAGAGGTGGGCGCTGTGCTGGGGGTTACCGAGTCCCGTGTCTCCCAACTGCATAGTCAGGCCGTTAGCCGTTTACGCGCCCGTTTGCACGATGCCAATTAATCTCTCACTTACTTATTTGAACCCGGCGAGGAGCCGTTGATGAACCCATCTACGCTGATCGGTATATCTGCCAGCATTCTACTGCTGGTAAGCGTGCTGTTTTTTACCGCAGAGTCCCCAGAAAGCTTTCTTAATTTACCTGGGTTAGCGATTGTCATCACCGGCACGCTGGCCGCTACGTTTATCAGTTACCCGCTGAAAGAAGTGCTTCGGGTAGTGCGCTTGGTAGGCTTAGTGTTTCGCCGTGAAAACACCTATGTTCGAGATGACATTAACGAACTCGTGTCGATGTCCCGGCTATGGTTTAAAGGCGATGTTCGGGCGGTGGAAAAAGAGCTTGAGCACACCCGTAACCCGTTTCTACGCACGGGCATTCAACTGGTGATTGCCAATACCAAAGAGGATGAAATCTTCGACATGCTGCGCTGGCGCATAGCACGGTTAAAAGCGCGCGAGCATGCGGAGGCACAAATTTTCCGCACAATGGCAACCTATGCGCCTGCCTTTGGCATGATTGGCACCTTGGTGGGGTTGGTCAATATGCTTGAGGTAATGGATGCGGGTGACCTGGAGGTCATTGGCCCGCGCATGGCCGTTGCCTTGCTCACCACGTTTTACGGTATCTTGCTCGCCAACCTAGTGTTTAAGCCTATCGCCGTTAAGCTTGAGCGTCGTACCGAAGAGCGCCTCATCACCATGAATATGGTGCTTGAAGGTATATCGCTGATCACCAAACGTCGCTTGCCGTCGTTTATTGAAGAAACACTCAACTCCTTTGTTGCCAACTACCACGACGAAATACGCGATGCCACTGTAAAGCCACGCGCCACGCCTAGCTCCGCGACAAAAGGGTAGCGCCATGCTGGATAGCGAAGCCCGTCATGCGCTGGAACTTCCCCCTGCGGCAGGCGAGGGTGATGAGAGCTGGTTAACGAGCTACTTGGACGTTTTGACGCTGTTAATCACCCTCTTTGTCCTCCTGCTGGCATTAACGCCACCAGGAGGGGGGGAGGCATTTGATAGCGACAGAATGCGCTCGGCCAGTGCGATTACTTCACTGCCCCTGGCAACCTTAGCCACCGGTATTCAGCCTCGTCACCAGGGGCTAAGGCCGCAGATGGCAGGGCTAAATATTCCCGGGGTCAGTGTTTCCCAGGGCCGTGAAGGCCTTACCCTGCGTATCGACGATAGCCTGTTGTTTCCCAGTGGCGATGCAGTGCTAACGGCCCAAGGACAGGATGTGTTAGAAAACCTGATAACGGCGCTTGAGGCCTTTGAAGGTCAAATTTCGGTAGAAGGGCATACCGATAATATACCCATTGCTACTCCTCGGTTCCCGTCGAATTGGGAGCTCTCGGTAGGTCGCGCGATTGCGGTTGTGCGCCACCTTGAGCGCCAGGGAGTCGCTGTTTCACGAATGCGGGCGGTCGGATATGCCGACACCCAACCCATGGAAAGTAACGCGACCGCAGAAGGGCGAGCAGCCAATCGGCGCGTTGAGCTGTTGCTAAAGCAGCAGGTCAAGGGTGAATAGACTTTTTCGAGGCTATTTTCGTGCCGAAGCAACACCCTTTACTTCAGTCGTTTGGCGCTTTACTGGTGTTGGATGCTGACAGTCGGCGCATTCAAGCTTTCAGTAGCAACTTTGCCGCACTTGTTGGCACGACCGTTACCGACGGGCGTGATCAGATGCTGTCGGGAGTGCTTGGTAAACGCCTAAGCCAACGGCTTCGCCACGAGCTACAGGGCCAGCAGCGCTTGGCCGGGCCGCTAACCTTTACCCGCCCGGCGAGCCCAACGCGCTTTCAGCTGTATGCCTACCGTTCAGGCGCCTACGTTGTGGTGGAAATTGAACCACTAACACCGATTGGGAAACGGCGCTTGTTAGGAACGGTGAATGAGCGCCTGCTGCGGCTGACGGAAGCGAGTCATCAAGAGGAGTTGCTTGACTACCTGGTGCGGGCTGTTCAAGAGCTGACCGGTCACGATCGCGTGTCGATCTGCCACTTTGATAGCGACTGGCACGGGCTGATCGTCGCCGAAGCATGCGGCAGCGGCTTGCCGACACTGCTAGGCCAGCGTTTTCCCGCCAGCGATTTCCCCCTTTCCTTACGCCTCGCCTACGAGCGCCACCCGGTGCGCTTAATTGAGGATGTGGCAGCGCCTAGTGAACACTTAGTCCCCCGTGACTGCCCTGTGGCACTTAACGATAGTTTTCTGCGTGCCCCTGCTCCAGAGCGTCAACGCTATCTGCACCGTCTTGGCGTTCGCGGGGCGTTAAGCGTTGCTATGCAGAGCGATACTGGCCTTTGGGGGCTGCTGTTTTGTTATTCGGCGAAACCACATCCGGTGGCTCCTCCGGTGCGTGACGCAGTGCGCATGCTGGTGCAAATGGCGACTCAGCGCCTGCTGCTGCTGCGGGCACGTCAAGAAGCGCGCTATCTACAGCGTGTGCAGGATAGCCTGGCGCTTTCAACCAAAGCACGCGTAGAGCCGCAAAGCCCCCAGCAACTTTTAGCTGAACAGGCAGATACCTGGATGGCACTGTTTCGTTCCCACGGCGTGGCACTATGGGCGAAGGGCAGCGTTTTTCAGTCTGGTAATACGCCTGCCCCAGAGGCGATTAGCCAGTTGGCTAGGCGCTTGGATAAAGCCCATGTACACAGCGGGCCGTGGTGTACCCGGGATATCTCTAAGGAGCCGTTAACCTCATCGCTAGCCATGCCCGAGCAGTGTGGTGTGCTAGCGGTACCCCTGCCCGTGAACCCCGCCCAGCGCGGCTGGCTGCTATTTTTCCGCCCTGAACAGGTAGAAAGCTTCTATTGGGCGATGCAGCCTAAAGCCTTCCCACAGGAAGCCGTCATGGCCACCCCCCCGGCGGCATGGCATGAAGAAGTGGTGGGTAAAAGCGAGTCGTGGCAGCGGGTCGAGCGCCTAGCGGCGGTGGACTTGGGGGAAGACCTAACGTTGGCGATTTCAGCGTACGAAATCAGCACGCTCAATATGTACCTAGAGTGCGAGCGCAAAGCGCTGGCGGAAGCAAATCAGCGCTTAGAGCAGCTGGCGCATTTCGACCCGCTTACCCAGGTGTGGAACCGCTACCGCATTGAGCAAGCCATCGACGCTGAGCTGGTGGCAGCTAAACGCTATGGCGCAGTCTTTGCAGTGTTGCTGTTCGATGTCGACCACTTTAAGCAGATCAACGATGGCTACGGACATAGCTTGGGTGACGACGTGTTGGTATCGCTAGCGCGCTTGGTGGAAAGCTCTCTACGCGGTTGTGACCATCTTGGCCGCTGGGGCGGAGAAGAGTTTGTGGTGCTAGCGACTCACTCCGATATAGAGGCGGCAGCTGGGCTGGCGGAGCGGCTGCGCCACCTTGTTGCCTCGCAGGAGGTAAATAAATTACCACAGCCGATTACCGTCAGCGTTGGGGTCGCGGCATGGCGGCCCGGAGACAGCTGCAAAACGTTAGTCGCCCGCGCTGATATGGCGATGTACCAGGCAAAACGCAGTGGGCGCAACCGTGTTGAAGTCGCCATTAAGGAGCCATCTTGAGGTATTGGAGTGAGAAGTGGCGCTACCTCTCCCCTAGATGGGTAGGGCTCTTTGGCAGCCTATTACTGGCAAGTATCATCATGCTGGTGGTGTGGGAGATGCGCACCTACTATCTCAACCAGCAAACCTCGGCGCAGTCGCGTACAGGTGCTAGTGCTGATGTAGTGGCGGAGTGGTTAGGAAGCGCCCTCGAGACCTCACGTCATGCCCTTGAGAGCGTTGAGGCGCTCTATCAACTCACCCATGACGAGCGTATTGATACGACTGTGCTGACGCACTATTTGTTGCAGCAACGCGACCAAGTCGCACTTTGGGATGAAGTTGGCCTGCTTGATCCGCAAGGCAATGTACTGGCATCAACACTACCGCTTCAGAGTACGCGGTTTGATGTTGGCGTACAGGAGGTTTTGTCTGGGTTAGCCAGGCAAAGTGCCCG
The DNA here is from genome assembly GCF_017515565.1 of Halomonas sp. Lineage (GTDB taxonomy): Bacteria > Pseudomonadota > Gammaproteobacteria > Pseudomonadales > Halomonadaceae > Vreelandella. The sequence continues at coordinate 34,354 of NZ_JAFWFN010000019.1, read as the reverse complement.
CCGCGATGTCGTCTCGCGCCTTTACTGGTCAGAGAGAGCGGATGGACTTCGCCTGCTCCACCTACTAAGCGTAGAAAACAGCGTTGGGGAGCCGGAGGCCTATATCGTTGCGCGGTTAGATCCTGCTTATTTTGTGCAGCTGATGGGACGTTTAACCCTGAACGAAGGCGCTAGTCTAGCACTGTTAGATGCTACGCCCCGTGTCATCATGCAACGCTCTCAGGGGGGCGAGGAAGCGCCCTCCTTGCTGGGCCGCGAGGTCAGTACCCCCGAACTGGCGCATTTTTTAGCAAGTGAACAACTGGCGGCCACGTGGGAGCGCGTTTCGCCAGTCGATGATACGCAGCGGCTGTTTAGCGCGCGGCGATTGAGTGATGCCCCCTGGCTAGTCATCAGTGGAGAAGACACCACCTTTTATTTGAACGACTGGTGGCGGCGGTTTTGGATTATCTTGGTGGTAGTGGGGCTATTAGCAGCACTGGGAGCGACGGCCTTTCACCACTACCGGCGCCTTTATGCGGCGGAAAAAGGCCTGCGTGAACACCGCCAACAGCTTACTCAGGAGGTGGCAGCCCGAAAAAAAGCGCAGCAAGCCACTGAGCTTGAAGCCGCGCAGCTAAAAATTGCTGCAATGGCGTTTGAAACGCACCTGGGCATGTTTATTGCAGATGCGGATAACCGCATTGTGCAGGTTAACCACACCTTTAGTGAGATCACCGGCTACGACGAAAAAGAAGTGGTGGGCCTTACACCGGCGATGCTGAATTCTGGCCGCCATGATGCCGCGTTTTATCGACAGATGTGGCTATCCCTCAGTGAGCAGGGTCGCTGGCAAGGTGAGGTGTGGAATCGGCGTAAAAATGGTGAAGTTTATCCCCAATGGTTGACCATTAGCGTTGTTTGCAATGATAGCGGCGCCGTTACCCACTATGTAGCTACTTTGAGTGATATCACCCAGCGCAAAGCCGCTGAACAGGAAATTCATCAGCTAGCGTTTTTTGATGCCCTTACCGGGCTTCCCAACCGTCGCCTTTTAATTGACCGCATTGAGGCCCGGCAGCGGGAGACACGGCAGGAGAGTCACTACAGCGCGGTGATGTTTATTGACCTGGACAACTTCAAAACCATTAACGACAGCCTGGGCCACTACCTAGGCGATGCGTTACTGGTATCCGTTGCCAAACGGCTCGCGGGTATTGTGCGTGACAGTGATACCGCCGCCCGCTTGGGAGGCGACGAATTTGTCGTTATGCTTCATGAGCTGGGGGACGATATCGCGGTGGCTGCGCAGCATGCAGAAGGTGTTGCTTATAAGCTGCTGACCGCACTCAGAGAACCGTTGGTCATTGATGACCACCCACTCCAGGTCTCTGGCAGTATTGGCGTTACGCTATTTGCGGGGGAGGCGGTAGGCGTAAGCGAAATTTTACAGCAGGCAGATTTGGCGATGTACCAGGCCAAAGCCTCTGGGCGCAATGCGCTGTGCTTTTTTGACCCCTCCATGCAAGCCGCAGTGATGGAGCGTGCCCAGCTAGAATCTGACCTACGGCACGTGATAGAACGACAGCAGCTCTCGCTCTACTACCAAACCCAGGTGGATGAGCGTGGCCAGGTCGTGGGCGTTGAGGCGCTCGTGCGCTGGGTGCATCCCAGGCGCGGTATTGTGTCACCGGGCGTCTTTATTCCGCTAGCGGAGGAAACGCACCTCATTGGGATAATTGGTGAGTGGGTGCTGGAAACGGCTTGTCAGCAGCTAGTGGTCTGGTCGCAGCAGCCGCATACCTCAGCGCTGTGTGCTGCGGTTAACGTTAGCCCTAACCAGTTCCGACAAGAAGGTTTTGTTGAACAAATAAAAGCAGTCTTAGCACGTACCGGGGCCAATCCGCAGCGGCTAAAGCTTGAAGTGACCGAGTCACTGCTCATGGAGGACATTGCCGAAGTGCGTTGCCGCATGGAGGCTCTGCGGCAGCTGGGGATTCGCTTCTCACTGGATGATTTCGGCACCGGCTATTCATCGCTGGCCTACCTCAAGCAGCTCCCCCTGGACCAGCTTAAAATTGACCAGTCGTTTGTTCGCGATGTGTTGGATGACCCCGCCGACGCCGCGATTGTACGAACCGTCATTGCGCTGGCTCACAGCTTGGAGCTGGAGGTCATTGCAGAGGGAGTTGAGACTCAAGCGCACCGTGACTGGCTCTATGCCCAGGGGTGTCTCTCCTTCCAGGGCTACTTCTTCTCGCGGCCCCAGCCCATCGAACATTTACGGCTACAAGACGAGGCGTGTATTCATGCCGATAAGCTAGGGGGCATCAGTAGATAAGAAGGCATCGCACAGCGATTGCATGCGCCCAATGGCGCTATCAGCACCTTCCAGGCTAAACGTCATATACCACGGTGCGCTCGCTTCTTGGTCAAAGCCGATAAATAGCTGCTCGCCCTGGCGCATGTCGTCTATTAATGCAGGCATTTCGCTGAGATAGAAGTGTGCGTAAAAGCCATCGTCGCCGCGCTCGGTAATAAATTCCGCCATGGTATCCACGATGGGCTGCTCATCAATACGCAGCCTAGCCGGTACGAGATTGACCGCTTTGCTTTCCCCCTGTTGCTGCTCAAGGGTAACGCGCATTTCCAGCCAAGGTAGATCACAAACGCCCTGGGTCGCGTTGAGGCTTAAGGTCGCATCTGAGTAGCTGTGGGTTTCCACTGCGCGCACGTGGCGTTCGTCACCCAGGGCAAGCACCATCGACTGCCAATGGCCATGGGTGTCGGGCTGCTCAATGTTAAACGTAGCCGCTGCGGCGAAGGGCGCGGCAACCCAAAGGGTGGCGCTCGCCATGGTGCTAATCACAAGCGTTGGGAAAGAGGTGTACGTTTGCATGGGTCATTTCGCACAAGAAAAACCCTAGCCTATAGCGTGTTAGCGACCAACAAAAGCTAACGCGCTGATTTTCCTATATCTAGTAGTAAATACGAAAATTAAGTGGCGTATATAGTGTGAAGTCAAGTCTATACTTCATTTCGATGCCACGTATAATCGCCTCATTTGAGTACTGTATTCACCCCGTTGTGAAGGAGTTTTGCCACATGAGCACCGCTGCTAAAGCTATGAAGACCTCTAATGATGTTCCGATGCAGGCACCCTCGCGGGAGATCTGGGACGCTAAGTATCGCCTTAAAGATCGTCATAGTCGCTCTGTTGACCAGGATGTAGGTGCTACCTTTGAGCGGGTCGCGCGGGCGCTAGCGGCGGTGGAGGGCGATAAAGCGAACGAGTGGCTGCCGAAATTTCGCTGGGCGCTGGAAAACGGCGCTATTCCCGCCGGACGGATTTTGTCTAACGCTGGTGCCGAAGCCTACAAGCCAGCGGTGAGCCTGATTAACTGCACGGTATCGCGCACCATTCGCGACTCCATGCGCGATATCCTGGATTCCGTGGTGGATGCGGGCATGACGCTGAAGTCTGGCGCTGGCATTGGTTACGACTTTTCGACGCTGCGCCATAAGGGCGCCTTCGTATTTGGCGCAGGCGCCGGTACCAACGGCCCGCTGGCGTTCATGGATATCTACGACAAAATGTGCTTCACCGTCGCCTCCGCCGGTGGGCGCCGTGGTGCGCAGATGGGTACCTTCGATGTCGGTCATCCGGATGTGCGTGAGTTTATCCAGGCCAAGCGGGAAGCGGGCCGCCTGCGTCAGTTCAACCTTAGCCTGTTAATCACTGATGAGTTTATGGAAGCGGTGAAAAACAACGCCGACTGGCCGCTGGCGTTTCCGCTCCATCCCGGTGAAAAAGAGGACGTTAAGGCCAAGGATCTGATCTACCGCGACTGGCCCGTTATCGAAGAGGGCTATACGGTGGATGAGCAAGGCCGTGTGGCCTGCCGCATTGTTGAAGTGATCAAAGCCCGCGAGCTGTGGGACACGATCATGTCTTCAACCTACGACTACGCCGAGCCGGGCTTTATCCTGATTGATCAGGTTAATCGCATGAACAACAACTGGTTCTGCGAAGATATCCGCGCCACAAACCCCTGTGGTGAACAGCCGCTACCGCCGGAAGGCGCCTGCCTGTTGGGGTCTATCAACCTCACTCAGTTTGTTATCGAACCGTTCAGCGATAAGCCGCGTTTTGATTGGGAGCGCTACCGTAAAGTGGTGGCTATCTTTACCCGCATGCTGGATAACGTCGTGGAGATCGCTGGCCTGCCACTTCCCCAGCAGCAGCGTGAAATTGAAGCTAAGCGTCGCCACGGGATGGGCTTTTTAGGGCTGGGGTCAACGATGACGATGCTCAAAATCCCCTATGGCTCAAACGCGTCGCTAGCCTTCACTGAAGAGGTCAGCCGTCACCTTGCCTTGGAGGGTTGGAAGCAAGCGTTAGAGCTTTCCAAAGAGAAAGGTATGGCGCCGGTGTTAGAGCAAGAGCACACCATTACGCCGAAGATGATGCGCGAGCGCCCCCAGCTTGCAAGCGATGGTTACGAAGTGGGCGACAAGGTACCAGGGCGTATTCTACATGCCCGCTACAGCCAATATATGGCGAAAGTCGCTGAGCTAGAGCCTGAGCTGGTGGCGGCACTGGCCGAACATGGTGCGCGGTTTACCCACCACAGCTCGATTGCACCGACGGGGACTATTTCGCTTTCCATGGGTAACAATGCCTCTAACGGTATTGAGCCGTCGTTCTCGCACCGCTACTTCCGCAACATTATTCAGTCGGGCAAAAAGACCAAAGAGCAGGTTGAAGTGGTGTCGTTTGAGCTGGCGGCCTACCGCCACTTTATTGCCGCCGAGGCGGTAGAGAGCGATCTACCTGACTACTTTATTACCGCTGATTCGGTGTCGCCGGAGCAGCACGTGGCCGTGCAGGCAGCCGCTCAGCAGTGGATTGATTCGGCCATTTCTAAAACGGTGAACGTGCCTACCGATTTTGCGTTTGAAAAATTCCAGAACCTCTACCTGCAAGCCTACGAAAGCCGCTTAAAAGGCTGCACCACTTTCCGTTTTAACCCTGAAGCCTTCCAAGGTGTGCTGGTACGCGAAGACGACCTTAAAAACACCACCTATGTGTTTGAACTGGAAAATGGCGAAACCCTAGAGCTTACCGGCGATGAAACCGTGATTTACGACGGTGAAGAGCATAATGCCGCTAACCTGTTTGATGGCTTGAAAGAGGGCACCTACGGCAAATGGTAAGTGCGGGCAGCATCTTACTGACTAAACCACGCACACCTTTGCTAAGTGGAGAACGATATGGCTGTTGAAATTACTTCAAAAATAGTTGGTTATCGCATTAAACAGCAGGAGCAGGCCGCGCCTGCCCCTGAGCTGCCTGAAGAAGATCCGCTCACGGTTCGAATTCCCTCTCGCCCGGAAGGGACGCTGGAAGCCGTCTCTGAAAAGATTTCTTACGTAGGCGCTGAAGGGCGTAAAAAAGTCTATTTGTTGGTTTCTTTTATGCCCGTAGAGGGCGTGATGGGCGGCCGGCGGGTAGTGATTGAGCGGCCCGTAGAGTTTTTCTTTCCCTCCGGGCAGCTCTCCAGTGAACACCAGTGGATCACGGCTACTATGCGCAGCCTTTCACTGGCCGCCCGCGGTGGCTATGTGACCCAGGCAGTTGCCGACCTGCGCAAGGTGGCCTGGGATAAAGGCTTGGTGCGCTGTGGAATGAGTCGCTGGAACAAGCCGATGTTCCACGACTCAGAAGTCGCGGCGATTGCCTGGTCGATTCAGCAAATTCTCTATCGCCGTGGCTTTCTTGATCAGGATGGCAACCAAGTGCCAGTGGAAACGCTGGTGGAGCGCTATGCACATCGTATGCAGCACGGCCATGCCTGGCAGCCTGAAGAAGCCGAAGCCGCCGCGCTCGAGCAGGGCGCTGTAGAACCGATTGGCGGGTCAGATGCACCGGTAAAAAAGCCTGAAGGCAGTGGCCCCGTCAGCGTAGGCAACTGCCCGGAGTGTCGCGGTGAGTTAATCATGATGGACGGTTGCCCCACCTGCTATGCAGGCTGCGGCTGGTCTAAGTGTGGTTAACAAAGGTGGGTAATTAAAAATAGGCAACTAACAAACCGCGTGCCTTAGGCGCGCGGCTTTTTTTTATGCGGACTGTTCAAGCAGTGGCTTAACGCTATCGGTTAAGTAGCAGTCGTCAAACTCGCCTTCAGTGGCCAGGGCATCCAGGTCGGGGATGGTGACATGGTGGCGGTCTCGGAAAACCAGCCCCTCTTCACTTAATGCACTAAAGGTACGGCTAACATGTACGGGGCTCAGCCCCAAAACATCCGCGAGCTGCTCCTGTGAAAGAGGTAAGCGAAACTGACCGCCAATATCACGGTTGGTTTGGCGCAGGCGGATATACATTTCGTGGAGAAAGTGCGCCATTTTTTGCCTGGCGGTACGCCTAGCTAAGTTGATTAGCCGCTCGATCAATAGCGCCTGCTGACGACTGCTGATGGCGAAAAGCACCGAGGTCAAGGTTAGCGACTGGCGGAATATTTCAAGCATGCGCCTATGGGGGAAGTGGCAGACCTCGCAGTCCGTAATCATACGGACACTGTCCAGTCGCTGTGAAAAAGCAAATTCACGCAGGCCAATAATATCGCCAGGCAGAAAGACTTCTAATATCTGCCGGTCACCGTTCTCAAGCTGGCGGAAGGAGTAGGCCCAGCCGCTTCTAATCGTGCAGAACTCATCTGCCGTAGCACCGGCTTCCCAAAGCAGGGCACCAGCCTTGACCGTGGTCGGGCTCTGTTCTAAAGAGTCCAGTAACTGTTTTTCCTCTTCAGTCAGCGAGCAGTAGTGACTAAAGTGGCGAATAATACAGCTTTTATCCTCATCCACAGCTTACGTTCTCCTCAAGCGTTAACCGCCACTGTTACGTTACGTGCTAAATAATATAAACATAACGCGGCAATGTTGCTCGCCCTTTTGGCTGGCTTAAACGTTGGCAGGGCAAGCGATGGCGTGCCCTGATTCGGGGTTAGGCGGGTTTAGCGTTGCGTTTACCCCGGGCCAGTAGCGGGGCCAAGAAGCGCCCTGTGTGAGAAACCTTCTGTTTGGCGATCTGTTCGGGGGTGCCTTTGGCAATGATTTTTCCACCGCCAGAGCCGCCTTCAGGCCCCAGGTCGATAATCCAGTCAGCGGTTTTGATAACGTCTAGATTGTGCTCAATCACCACAATGGTATTGCCGTGATCGCGCAGACGATGGAGCACGGTCAGCAGTTGGCGAATATCTTCAAAGTGCAGACCAGTAGTGGGCTCATCTAAAATATACAGCGTTTTACCGGTATCACGCTTAGCCAGCTCCCGAGCCAGCTTAACGCGCTGGGCTTCACCGCCGGATAGGGTGGTAGCGCTTTGCCCCAAGCGAATATAGGAAAGACCTACATCCAGAAGGGTTTGTAAGCGGCGGGCAATAGCGGGTACTGGGCTGAAGAACGCTAAGGCGTCTTCCACCGTCATGTTTAGGACTTCATGGATGGTTTTGCCTTTGTAATGGATATCGAGCGTTTCGCGGTTGTAACGCTTGCCCTTACACACGTCGCAGGGCACGTAAATATCCGGCAGAAAGTGCATCTCTACCTTGATCATGCCTTCGCCCTGGCAGGCTTCGCAGCGTCCACCTTTCACGTTAAAGCTAAAACGGCCCGGCTTATAGCCCCGTGAACGCGCTTCCTGAGTGCCCGCAAACAGCTCACGAATAGGGGTGAAAATCCCGGTGTACGTCGCGGGGTTAGAGCGTGGCGTACGGCCAATCGGGCTTTGATCAATATCGATCACTTTATCAAGCTGATCCAGCCCTTCAATTTTCTCATAAGGTGCAGCGGTCAGCGTGGTCGCGCGATTTAATTCCCGGGCCGCAATCGGCATCAGCGTGCCGTTGATCAGGGTGGATTTACCCGAGCCGGAAACGCCCGTAATGGCGATAAACAGCCCCAGCGGGAGGCTTAAAGTGACGTCTTGCAAGTTGTTGCCCGTAGCACCGCGCAGCACCAGCTGCTTTTCCGGGTTGCCGGGAATTCGGTAGGGCGGCACGGCGATTTCCCGCGTGCCTGAAAGGTACTGGCCGGTGAGCGAGTTGGGGTTGTCCATAACGTCTTGGGGCGTGCCCTGGGCGACGATTTCACCGCCGTGGACACCGGCACCAGGGCCGATATCCAGCACGTGGTCAGCGGCCCGGATGGCATCTTCGTCGTGCTCCACAACGATCACTGTATTGCCTAAGTCCCGCAGCCTCTCCAGGGTTTTCAGCAGGCGGTCGTTGTCACGCTGGTGAAGGCCGATGGAAGGCTCATCCAAAATGTACATCACGCCGACCAGCCCCGCGCCAATTTGGCTGGCCAAACGAATTCGCTGGGCTTCACCGCCGGAGAGTGTATCGGCACTGCGCTCAAGGTTCAGATAATCAAGCCCCACGTTGACCAAAAATTCCAGGCGGGCATGGATTTCACTGACGATTTTATCGGCAATTTCGCCTTTGCGGCCCGGTAGGCTTAGATCTGCAAAGTAGCGCCACGCATCGCCAATGGGCAGGCGCACAATATCAGCGATATTTTGGTCATCGACATAAACGTGGCGGGACTCTTTGCGCAGCCGCGAACCGCTGCAGGTGGCACAGGGCTGCACGGCGATATACTTGGCTAGGTCGTCGCGCACCATGTTGGATTCGGTTTCCCGGTAGCGGCGCTGCATATTAGGCAACACGCCCTCAAAAGCGTGTTCGCGGGTTACCTTGCGGCCACGGTCGCCCACATAGGTGAACGGAATTTGTTCGTCACCACTGCCGTTGAGGATAATCTCCCGCTCGTGGCGGGCAAGCTCGCTCCAGGGCGTTTCCAACTCAAACCGGTAGTGATTGGCCAGCGCCTGTAACTGGGTAAAGTAGTAAATGTTGCGCCGGTCCCAGCCTTTAATTACGCCTTCGGCCAGCGAAAGTTCCGGGTGGCTGATCAGCTTTTCAGGATCAAAATATTGCTGCACGCCTAGTCCGTCACAGGTAGGGCAGGCGCCCGCGGGGTTGTTAAACGAGAACATGCGCGGCTCAAGCTCAGAGAGCGAGTAGCCGCACACCGGGCAGGCAAAGCGCGATGAAAAGGCGAGATCTTCTTGCTCGCCATCCATAAAGTGAATCATTGCCGTGCCATCGGCGAGGCTGATTGCGGTTTCAAATGACTCGGCCAAACGCTGGGCGATGTCGTCGCGCACTTTAAAGCGGTCAACGACGACGCTGATATCGTGCTTCTTGCGTTTATCCAGCGGCGCAATGTCGTCTAATTCAAGCACCTGGCCGTCAATTTGCACGCGCACAAAGCCTTGGGCGCGAAGCTCGGCCAACAGCTGCAGGTGTTCCCCTTTGCGGCCCTTCACCACCGGCGCCAATAGCATCAGCTTGGTGCCTTCGGCCAGGTTCATTACCTGGTCGACCATTTGCGAAATCGTTTGCGCCTCAAGGTCTTCACCGTGTTCCGGGCAGCGCGGCGTACCGGCGCGGGCAAACATTAGGCGCAGGTAATCGTAAATCTCAGTAATAGTGCCAACGGTGGAGCGAGGATTGTGGGAGGTGGACTTCTGTTCAATGGAAATCGCAGGCGATAACCCTTCAATGTGGTCTACATCGGGCTTTTCCATCATCGAAAGAAACTGGCGCGCGTAGGTAGAGAGAGACTCCACATAGCGGCGCTGCCCTTCGGCGTAGAGCGTGTCAAACGCTAGCGATGATTTGCCTGAGCCTGAAAGTCCTGTAATAACAATCAGTTTATCGCGTGGCAGCTCCACATCGATCTGCTTGAGGTTGTGGGTGCGGGCACCCCTGACCAGAATGCTGTCCATCAACACCTCGAATCGCGTGGCAAAAGCGCGATTATACGTTTCCTGTACCCCTCCCGGCAAAACTGCCTGCAGCGAAACGGCGGCACTGGACGTTTCCAGCCTGGGTACAAAGCGCTAGAATGGGCGGTTATCTTAGGCCGTTCGGCCCATCCACCATACACAAGGGCATTATGCGCAAGGTTTCTGCACTGCTGATGGCCACTGAACGCCGTGCAATCAGCGGCTTGGCTGGCCTCTATGCGTCTCGTATGTTGGGGCTTTTCATGGTGTTGCCGGTGTTGGCGCTGTATGCCGATACACTTACAGGGTCGACACCGCTATTAATAGGCGTGGCCTTGGGTATTTATGGATTAACCCAAGCGACACTGCAAATACCGTTTGGTCTGCTCTCTGACCGCATTGGCCGTAAGCGTGTTATTGCCATGGGGTTAGTCATTTTTGCGCTAGGTAGCGTTGTAGCGGCTCTGGCGGACACCATTTGGGGGGTTATTTTTGGCCGTGCGCTGCAGGGCAGCGGGGCAATAGCGGCGGCGATAATGGCACTTCTTGCTGACCAAACGCGGGAACAGGTGCGCACCGTAGCGATGGCCACCATTGGTTTATCGATTGGCGTGTCGTTTGCGATCGCCATGGTAATAGGGCCTTTGCTCGCGGCTTGGGCAGGGTTGTCGGCGGTGTTTTGGTTTACGGCCCTACTGACCTTAGTGAGCTTGTTAGTGCTTTGGCGCTGGGTGCCACCCGCGCCGCGGCGTCTGCGTCACCGCGACGTAGGCATGGATCGTCAGCAGTTGAAAAGCGTCATTACCCGCCCTGACCTATGGCGCTTAGATGTATCCATTTTTGCCCTGCACCTGGTGCTGATGGCCATTTTTGTGGCAATTCCGTTTCGGCTACTCAGTGCCGGGGTGGCGGTTGAATACCACGGTTTGGCCTACTTGGTGGTCATGGCGCTCTCTTTTGTGGCCATGGTGCCGCTGGTGATTGTGGCTGAGAAGTGCCAGCAGATGAAGCTGATGTGCCTGCTCGCCATCGGCGCTATTGTGGTTAGTTTGGCTAGCTTGGGGTTAACGCTCTCTCAGGGGCACTGGCTATTTGTGTGGCTGTTTGTGTTCTTTACCGGCTTTAATTTGCTGGAAGCGACGCTGCCTTCGATGCTCAGTAAGCTAGCGCCTGCCGGTGCTAAAGGCACTGCGATGGGGGTGTACTCCACCAGCCAGTTTTTAGGGGCATTCTTAGGTGGCACGCTTGGCGGAGTGTTGGCGCATAACTGGGGCCTTAATGCGGTGTTTATCGGCTGCGCGTGTTTGGCACTGTTATGGTGGTTGGCCATGCTGCGTATGCCATCGCCGCCGCCGTTATCCAGCGAGGTCGTTGCGCTACACGACACACAGCCCGATGCGTTAGACCTCTTAATGGAGCATTTAGCCGACGTCGTGGGGGTTGAAGATGTGATGGTGGTGCCTGAAGAACGCCTTATGTACCTAAAAGTGAATCGTCAGCAGCTTGACCGGGCGGCCTTAACAAAGCTGATTTCGCCGCCTAAGACTTAACCCTGCTAAGCTGCTCAACTCGGGGCAGCAGGCAGAGAAGCCGATGATGCCGTCGTATCGTTGGTTGATTATTTTTATGACCGATTATTAAAGGAGCGAGCTATGGCGCGCGGAATTAACAAAGTCATCTTGATTGGCAACCTGGGGCAAGACCCGGAAGTACGTTTTACCCCCTCGGGCACCGCGGTGGCTAACTTGAACCTTGCGACCTCCGACACCTGGATGGACCGTCAGAGTGGTCAGCGACAAGAGCGTACCGAATGGCACCGCATTGTGCTGTTCAATAAAACAGCCGAGATTGCCCAGCAGTATTTGAAAAAAGGCGCCAAGGTCTACATTGAAGGCCGCCTGCAAACCCGTAAGTGGCAAGACCAGAATGGTCAGGATCGTTACAGCACTGAAATTGTTGCCAATGACATGCAGATGCTTGATGGCCGCAGTGGCGACTTCCAAGGCGGCGGCGCGCCGCAGGGTAATTACTCTCAAGGGAATAATGCCCAGAATAACTATGCCCAGGGCAACACCGCACAGGGTGGGCAGCCCCAAAACGCCCCGGCCCAACATGCCCCTGCGCAAAACAGCTATGGGCAAGGCAACCCAGGGCAGACGCCGCCTGCTCAAAACGCGCCACAGCAGCCGGGTGGTTACCCACAGCAGGGCGGCGCCCAGCGTAGCCCACAGCCTGCTCCGCAGCAAAACCAGCCTGCCCCCGCCAACCAGAACAGCAACTACGGCGCGCCTGATCCAGGTAACTTCGATGATTTTGACGACGAAATCCCATTTTAAGCTGGTAAGTTACTAGTACGTTCTTGGGTTGAGAAAGAGGGTCTGCCGTGAAGCTGCTGATATTAGATGCCGGGCACTGCCTAAGCTTGGCATTGGCCCGCGAGGCGAGCCGTCGCACCGACGCGGCGCTTGTTATCGAACAAGGCACGACGGTAACGGCGGCGCAATTACAGGCAATTGCGCCTGATGCGGTAATCATACCGCCGCTGGCGCATCCGCTAAGCATGACGCCAGCGGCGGTTAAGGCTCATGCAGATGCGGTGGACACCTGCCTGGAGGCCTGCCAAACCCAGGAGGTTGCGCTGGTATGGTGCGTTTCCGACCAACTTTACGAAGATGGTTTTGATGTACCGATTGATGAACACGTCGTACCCGCCCCGCGGGATGAGTGCTTACGGCGACTAGTAGAAACCGGCGACCGTATTCGGGCGCAGTATCACCGCCATTTGATTGTGCGGCTAGGGCCGTTGTTCGCCCTTGAAGGTAGTCTTGCGTGGCTAAGCGAAATTATCGACAGCCTTATTATGGGGCAAAATGTTCGCGCGGCTGAGGATGTTATCTTTTGCCCCACCTCGGCGGATGCAGTGGCCATGGCCTTAATGGGCATACTGCAGCAGCAGGCCTGTGGCGCCGATGCCTGGGGGGCCTACCATTTGGCAGGCACAGAGCCTGTTAGCGCCTTTACATTTACGTCCATGGTGCGAACGCAGTTAGCCACCCACTTAGAGGGGCGTGGCGAGTCGATCATCCTTGGTGATGTGCAGGCGTTAAACCACCACCATGATGCCAAGCTGCGTCGAGTTTTAAACTGCCGCCGTGTATTGGATGTGTTTGGTGTGCATCAAAAGCCGTGGCGCCTTGAAGTAAGTCGCATGTTGGATGCGTGGTGTTTAACACGTGACCAGCAGAGTGACGCTGAAACAGGAGAGACGGCTTGATCAATGTGGTTCGCAGCCTATTGTTTTACTTGGGTTACTTCTCCGCCATGCTGGTGATTGGTGTGCTGTTTTTGCCTATAGCACCTTTCCTGCCGCTCGCTGCCCGCTATCGCTTGCTCAACCTTTATAACTATTTTTTGATGGTGTGGTTCAAAATCGCCTGCGGCGTGCGCTATGACATCCAGGGTCGTGAGAATATTCCCGAGGGGCCCTGCGTTATACAGGCCAATCACCAGTGCGAGTGGGAAACGGTATTTCTGCAGGTGATGAAGCCGCCGGTGTGCACGGTGCTTAAGCAGGAGCTATTGAAAATACCGGTGTTTGGTTGGGGGTTAAGGCTGCTGCGGCCCATTAGTTTAGACCGTTCAAAGCCCGCCAGAGCCATGAAGCAGGTGCTGACCCAAGGCGTAGCGCGTTTAGGTACCGGGCTTTCGGTGCTAATTTTTCCGGAAGGCACCCGCGTTGATCCCGGTATCCGCAGGCGCTACAACAAAAGCGGTAGCGTGGTGGCGTGTCGCGCGGGAGTGCCGGTGTTGCCGGTGGCGCATAACGCCGGCGAACGTTGGCCGGGGCGTAACTGGGTGAAGCAGCCCGGGGTGCTGCGGGTGCGAATTGGTAAGCCGATTGAAACCGCAGGGCGCACCCCAGATGAGGTGTTAGTTGATGTAGAGGCGTGGATTGAAGGGCAGTTGCAGGAGATTTCTGACGTGCCAAGGCCCACTTCTCGTTAGCTTAGTGCACCTCGCTGCTTTTCATTGCCTAGCGGGTAAACATTAACGGCGCCGAGTGGCGCCATTAATGTTTTATTCCTGCGTCGACTGACGTATCTCGCTTATCTCAATCGTTAAAGCGCTGGAAAACCAAGCAAGCGTTGGTGCCGCCAAAACCAAAGCTATTGGAAAGCACGCGCTCAATGGTGACGTCATCACGACGCTGGGTAACGATATCAAAGCCGTCAGCCTGCTCATCTAGATGCTCAATGTTGGCAGAAGCGGTTACAAAGCTATGCTGCATCATCAGTAGCGAGTAGATCGCTTCCTGAACGCCCGTAGCCCCTAGCGAGTGTCCGGTGAGTGATTTCGTTGAACTCATGGCGGGGGTTGAATTGCCAAACACCTCGCGGATTGCTTTGAGCTCGGCTACATCGCCAACGGGCGTTGAGGTGCCGTGGGTATTGATGTAATCAATATCACCCGACACGGTTGCCATCGCCTGGCGCATACAGCGCATAGCGCCTTCGCCTGACGGTGCCACCATGTCGTGGCCGTCGGACGTCGCGCCATAGCCCACCAGCTCGCCGTAAATTTTGGCACCACGTGCTTTGGCGTGCTCTAACTCCTCAAGCACCAGCATGCCGCCGCCGCCTGCAATGACGAAGCCATCGCGAGCCTGGTCATAAGGGCGCGAGGCCTTCTCCGGGGTATCGTTGTATTGGGTGGAAAGAGCGCCCATAGCGTCGAATAAGCAGGAGAGTGTCCAGTGCTCTTCTTCGCCACCACCCGCAAACACAACGTCCTGCTTGCCCAGCTGGATTTGTTCCATGGCGCTGCCGATACAGTGGGCAGAGGTCGCACAGGCGGAAGAGATCGAGTAATTAACGCCTTTAATTTTAAACGGCGTTGCCAAGCAAGCGGATACCGTGCTGCCCATGGTGCGGGTAACACGGTAAGGGCCAACCCGGCGCAGGCCTTTTTCACGCATGACGTCTGCGGCTTCTACCTGGTTGGCGCTAGAAGCGCCGCCAGAGCCAGCAATAAGACCGGTGCGCTCGTTGGATACCTGCTCTTCTGTTAGCCCTGCATCTTCAATGGCCTGGGCCATGGAAACATACGCATAAGCTGCTGCATCGCCCATAAAACGGCGCAGTTTGCGGTCAATAAGAGTATCAAGGTCGATGTCGACGCTGCCCGCTACATGGCTACGAAAGCCGCGTTCGGCGTACTCTTCCTTGAAACGAATACCGCTGCGCCCGTTTTTGAGCGCGTCTAAGACCTGTTGCTGGTCGTTGCCTAAACACGACACGATGCCAAGGCCGGTGACTACCACTCGTCGCATGGGAGCCTCCTGTTAGAAATTCGCAGTGGAGGTGAATAGGCCAACGCGCAGGTCATTAGCCTGGTAAATATCGCGTCCGTCAACGGTCACAGTGCCGTCGGCGATGCCTAGAATAAGCCGACGGGTAATAATGCGCTTCACATTAATGTGATACGTCACTTTTTTCGCGTCGGGTAGAATTTGGCCGCTGAATTTGACATCGCCGCAGCCCAGCGCACGGCCACGACCAGGGTGGCCAAGCCAGCCAAGATAGAAGCCTACGAGTTGCCACATGGCGTCCAAACCCAAACAGCCAGGCATAACAGGATCGCCTGGGAAGTGGCAGTCAAAAAACCACAGGTCAGGCGTGATGTCCAGTTCGGCAATCAACTCGCCCTTGCCGTGCTCACCGCCTTCTTTATGGATGTGCGAGATGCGGTCAAGCATCAACATGTTAGGAGCCGGAAGCTGAGCATTTCCGGGGCCGAAGAGCTCGCCACGCGAGCAGGCCAGCAGTTCTTCGCGATCAAAGGAATGTTGCTTGGTCACTGAATCGTTCCGAGTATCAAAATGGTTGTTAAGCCTAGTCTACTTCTCGAAACCGCTGAATGCACGTCGTAGGCAACTTATCGTGTATTTCTACAGCTTTTTGTTTAGCGGCCGATAACCGATAACAAGATGTTTTATTTCATAATTAGCGAATTTGCACAATAAACGTCCTATTGACGTAATATACAACGCGCACGTTTTACTGAGCGGCAAGGTGAGCGTGCCTGCTACTCATCTCCTATTTCGATCATTAATTAGGAAGCGATTAATTTTCATGTGGCTGCCTGTTTCTCTTAATCGACCGCTAGTGTGGATGGCGCTGGTGGCTCTACCTGCCTGTGTGTGGATCCCCGATGCTGCGCTGCGTATCGTCGCGGCATGCTTAGTGGCGTTGGGCTTATGGGATGCTTGGAGCCAAGTGCGTCAGCAGCGTTTGCGCCTGCGTCTCGCTCAAGATGCCATGGGGTTGGCAAGCGATGCGATGGTGATTAGCGATGCGGAGAATCGCGTAATCGCCGTCAACCCTGCGTTTACCGATATTACCGGCTACGAAAGCCAGGAAATGATAGGCCGTAAGCTCGAAACCTTAGCCGCGCCACGTCACGACAAAGCCTTTTATCAAGCCTTTTGGAGCACCTTAAAGGCCACTGGCCGCTGGGAAGGTGAAATGTGGAATCGTCGTAAGCACGGCGATGAGTATCCTGAGTGGTTAAAAGTCAGGGCGATCACCGATAAGCGCGGCAATATCACTCATTTTATTAACCTATTTATTGATATCTCCGCACAAAAAGCCCGCGAGCATGACCTGCGACGTATTGGCTATGAAGACCCGCTTACTGGCTTGCCAAATCGACGCCGTTTGCATGAATTAATGTCGTCGCGGCTGCGCGGCTTACGTGCAGGAGAGAGCCTGGATATGGTGCTGATCGATATTGACGGACTTAAATCAATCAATGACAGTCTGGGGGTTGATCAGGGTGACCGCTTGTTAGCACGTTTTGGTCAACGGCTAGCCAGCTATATGGCGGGAAGCGTGGTGGGCAGGTTAGGGGGCGATGAGTTTATGGTGATCCGCACTACCACGTTTGACGATCACGATAAGTGGGTAGCCAACCTGCGTGACCACATGTGCCGCCCGTTTGAAATTAACGAACAGTCGCTGCGCTTAGGACTAACATTTGGTACCTGCCGAGCGCCCGAAGATGGCCGCGACTCCGCCGTGCTGTTTCAGCGTTTAGAGTCCGCGCTATATAGCGCCAAGCGGCTAGGCCGCAATAATAGCCAGCGATTTCGTCCCGCGCTGGATAAACAGGATAACCCTCAGCTTGCCCTGGTAAGCGATTTACGGGCGGCGCTGGTGTCAGGCGACCAGCTGGAGCTGCACTATCAAACCCAACACCACCCTGGCACTGGCGCGTTAATTGGCATGGAAGCGCTGCTCCGTTGGCGGCATCCTAAAGATGGGATGATCTCGCCAGGGGAGTTTATCCCCCTCGCCGAGCGTCACGGTTTAATGGCCGAGCTTGGTAGCTGGGTGATCGAAAAAGCCTGTGCTCAACAGGCACACTGGCAGCATAGTGGCATGCCGAAAATTACCGTATGGATCAATATTTCGGCGCTCCAGCTCTTTCAAGGTGATTTGGAAACCCAGCTGGCCACTTGCTTAGAGCGCTACCGGCTTCAGCCTGCGCAAATTGGCCTGGAACTGACCGAATCGGTACTGCTCGACGAACGGGCGGGGGATATGGGGCCACGGCTACAAACCTTGCGCGGGTTGGGTTATGCCATTGCGATTGATGATTTTGGTACCGGCTACTCATCTCTTGGCTACTTAAAGCGCTTGCCGGTGGATAAAATTAAGCTGGATCGGGCGTTTATTCGCGAATTGCCCAACGACCAGGCCGATGCAGCCATCGTCACGGCGGTACTGGCCATGGCCGAAGGGATGGGCCTTGAGGTAGTTGCTGAAGGCGTGGAAACCAAAGAGCAGTGCGAGTTTTTAGTCGATGCTGGCTGTACTCAGGTTCAAGGTTTCTATTTTGCACGGCCATTACCCGCTGACGAGTTAGAGCAGCGTTGGGCGCCCCTGCCACTCGCCGTCGGCGTTAACTGAAAAAAGCCCCATCTGAGCTAATTGCTAAAAAACTAATCGCTAGAAAAACTAACTGCTAAAAAAACTAAGCGCTAGAAAAGTCAGGTGTGCAGCGGATTGCGTAGCGGCTAATCCCAAAGCACAGGGCCGCCCAGATAACCGCCTGGGCAGGCAGTAGCCAAGGGGCTAGCCCCACGTCGGCAATCGCAGCGCCCCCTAGGTAAGAGAGCGGCCCGCTGATGGCACCGCAGGCAGCGGCAATCAGCGGGTAGCGCCATAGCCAGGCGAGGGAGTGAAACACCAGCGTGGCAAACAGCGGCCATAGCATCCACAACCACAGCGGCAGTAAGCCTGCTACCAGTGCATGTCCGCTAAAATCAAACCCTCCCGCTAAGTGCAAACCGCCATCAATAGTTAGCCCTAGCAGGGCAAGAGCGCCAATGAAACGCCATTCGCCGGGCTTGGCGCAGCGCCAAAAATGCCAGCCTAGTAATCCAGCGCCAGCGAAGGCTGCCACCCAAGATCCCCCTACCACGCATAACAGCCAGCCAGCCTCAAAGCGCAGCGCATTGAACAGCAGGCCGCGCCAGCGCTGTGTGGCCACTTACAGCGCACCCATAAGAGGTACTGGTTTGGCGGCAGGTTTAGCTAACAACAAGTGACAGGTGCCAATGGAGCGCTCGATAAAGCCTCCCTCGCAGTAGCATAGGTAGTAGCGCCACATACGGATGAAACGCTCGTCGTAGCCCTGCTGGCGCACCTGTTCAAGGCTGGCCTCGAAGCGGTGGCGCCACTCTCGCAGCGTGCGTGCATAGTGCTGACCAATTTCGTCTAATGCGACCACGTTAAGCGACGTTTTGCGCGTCACGCTGGCGAGCATAGCGTGGTGCGAAGGTAGAAAGCCGCCGGGGAAGATGTAGCGTTTAATAAAGTCCATCTCCCGCTTGGCTTCTTCAAAACGTTGATCACGAATAGTGATCGCCTGCAGCATGGCTTGACCATCGTCGGTCAGCAGGCTGTCGACTTTTTCCAGGTAGGTGTTGAGGTACTGATGGCCGACGGCTTCGATCATTTCCACCGAGATCAGCCGGTCATAGCGCCCCTCTAGGGCTCGGTAATCCTGCTTGAGTAGCGTGATTTGCGTTTCTAAGCCTTCTTCTTTAATGCGTTGGGCGGTGTGGGCGTACTGCTCGTCAGAAATCGTCGTGGTGGTGACCCGACAGCCGCGGGTTTTAGCCGCGTGGATAGCCAGCCCGCCCCAGCCGGTGCCAATTTCAAGTAGGTGGTGCTCAGGCTGAACATCCAGCTTTTCCAGCATGATATCGAGCTTATAGGTGGAGGCTTCTTCCAGGCTGGCTTCCGGATAAGGGAACACGGCGCTGGAGTACATCCAGTGGCGCTGGTCTAAAAATGTTGCGAACAGGTCGTTGCCAATGTCGTAGTGCGCCGAAATATTGCGCTTAGATCCCGTGACGCTGTTGCGCTGAAAACGGTAGGCAAGCCCCAATAACCAGCGCGCCACGCGCGCGCTACCGTTTTCCATGTTGCCGTTAACGTGGTCCAGGTTTGCTGCAAACAGGCGTACCAGAGCGACGAGATCATCGGCATCCCAGTCGCCATCCATGTAGGACTCCGCAGCGCCTACTGTGCCGCCAAAGGCGAGGCGCTTCCAGGCGCGGGAGTGGCGAATAACGACGGTGACCTGCAGCGGTCCTTCCTGCCCAAGGTGGTGGCACTGTTCGCCTTCAATCAGCGTAATCCGACCGCCCCGAAAGGCGTTCAGCTGGGCCATCAAGCGGGGCTTAAGCCAGCGAGTAAAGCGGTCCTGACGAGCCGTTTTGCTAGTCGGGGGCGTGGTACGCAGGGTCGTCATTCTGAAGTCTCCTTGCGCTTGGGGTGGTTATAAACGGGGATGCGCTTAAGCCACAGGCGTAGCGCTTCAAAATGGATTCCCGCGACTGTTTTTATACTCATGAAGGGCTGCCGCGCCAGCGTTGCGAGTAGCACCCCCCGGGTGGCGGGGGCCGCGTCTAACATCAGCGTGGCGTCAAAGTGACGTGCTCCGTCTTGCCAGTTTTCCATGTGCAGGTAGAGCTTTTCGCCGGGGCGGTTAAACTTCCAGCGGTAGTCCATTTCCATCGGGTTAAACGGTGATACGTGCATCGCTTTTTGAAAGTGTGCCTGGTGGCTATGCCGTGAAGGCTCGACGCTGCAGGCGTAGCACGTGCGCTCACGCCAGGGCATGTTGGTAACCTCCCCAAGTACCGCCGCTAACCTGCCCACGTGGTCGTAGGCGTAGTAAACCGAAATAGGGTTGAATACGCTGCCTAAGGTTCGCAGCTGGGTAAGCACAAAAATGCGGCCATCCGGCGCGCTGCCCAGTTGGCGGGTTAGCTCTTCGCGAACGGCGGTGCGCAGGGGGCGGTCGGTGGGGGCTAGATAATCCTCACGGCGAAAGCGCGCCAGGGCTGGGCCACGAGCACTAAAGCCCGGCACCTTATCGAACAGCGTGGGCAGCTCTTCAAGGTCAAGCCACGCCATCCATACTTGATAGTTAAAGGCATGGTTTTGGGGCGTAAAGCGCCGGTGGCGCAGCGTGCCGCGATAAATGCGCGAGCGGGGCGCAGTAATCATCCCAGCCCCTCCCCAACGCTGTTGTTGGGCATTAGCTCGTGGGCGGGAAGCGCGCTGGGGTTTTCCGGCGGCGTGGCGGCTTCATCGCAGCCCAGTGCTTGGGCAACCCTAAGTGCGCTCCATACGCCATCTTCGTGGAAGCCATTGCGCCAGTAAGCACCGCAGAAGTGGGTGCGCCTGGCTGACGAGGAGATTTCTGAGTGGCGCTGCTGGGCTGCTTGACCTGCCAAGGTGAACTGGGGGTGGGCGTAGGTATAGCGCCCCAACACTTTGCCGGGGTCGATACTCGCAGAATCGTTAAGCGTGACGCAGAACGTTGTGCCACTCTCCAGGCGTTGCAGAATATTCATGTTGTAGGTAACTGAAACACGCTCTTCAGCCCCGCGGCCATCCAGCCGATAGTTCCAGCTGGCCCAGGCCCGCTGCCGACGGGGGAGCAGTGCCGTGTCGGTGTGCAGTACCACTTCATTATCTTGGTAGGGCATGGCGCCGAGGATGTCGCGCTCCGCGGGCGTCGGGTCGCCCAGCATGGCCAGCGCTTGGTCGGCGTGGCAGGCCAGCACCACGTGGTCAAAGTGTTGGGTACCTTGGGCGGTGGTAACCATAACGCCCGTATCGGAACGGGTAATACGCGTTACCGGGGTGTTTAGGTGAATACGCGAGGCGTAGGGGGCGGTGAGGTTAGGTATATAGCCCCTAGAGCCGCCGACCAAGGTGTACCACTGTGGGCGGTGATTAACCGACAGTAGCCCGTGATTGCGGAAAAAGCGTACAAAAAAGGCCAGTGGGAACGCACGCAGGTCACCAATGCTTGCCGACCAAATCGCAGCCCCCATAGGTAACAGGTAGCGGCGTTGGAAGGTTTGACCGTAACCGTTTTGATCCAGGTACTCGCCTAGTGTCATTTCGCTAGGCAAACGCTGGCTCTCTAAATCGGCGGTGGCTTGTTTGTTAAAGCGTAAAATATCCCTGAGCAGGCGATAAAAAGCCGGTCGCAGCAGGTTGCTGCGCTGGGCAAACAGCGAACCCAGCGTATGCCCGTTGTACTCAAAGTCGACGTCAGTCTCATGCACTGAGAAACTCATCTCGGTGGCCTGGCTGGGCACGCCGAGCGTTTCCAGCAGGCGCTGAAAGTGAGGGTAGGTCCAGTCGTTAAAGACGATAAAGCCGGTGTCGATGGCGTAAGGCTTGCCGTCGACTTCAACATCCATGGTGGCCGTATGGCCGCCTAAACGACTATCCGCTTCAAACAGGGTCACTTCGTGTTGGGCGGATAAATACCAGCCTGCCGCCATGCCGCTGATGCCGCTGCCAATAATGGCGATGCGCTGGGATGCTGTGCCGCTCATTGCTGTTCCTCTTGGCGGCGCGTCATGCGAAGGCCGATATAGCGCCGTATTACGGGGGGTAAAATGCCCAAAAATTTGACGATGTAGGTAAAACGTCGGGGAAAATGTATATCCAGCCGTCCTTTAACAAGGCCTGCAATGATCGCATCGGCCGCTTCATCGGCGGAGACTTGCATCGGCATCGGGAAGTCGTTGCGAGCAGTAAGCGGCGTTTTAACGAAACCTGGATGTATTAAGCTGACATCAATACCTTCTTGGTCGAGATCCAGGCGTAGAGATTCTAAAAAATAACTAACCGCCGCTTTGGAGGCGCCATATGCTTCTGCGCGGGGCAGCGGTAAATACGCTGATGCGCTTGAGGTGGCGGCCAGCCGTGCAGGCTTGCCCTCTTTCCGCGCTGCCCGTAATAGCGGCAGTGCAGCCTCCACGCCGTATAGCGTGCCAAACACATTCGGCGTGAACACTCGCTCCACGAGCGCCATATCAAAATGCTGCGCATTGAGATACTCACAGGTGCCGGCGTTAAATAGTGCGATATCCAGCGCATCTAGCCATTGTCGGATCTGTTCGCCAGCGTCAAGGACAGCCTGTCGATCACTTATATCAAGCGGTAGTGAGTGAGCATTGCCATGACCGTCGCACAGCGCGTCAAGCGCTTCTTGATTACGCGCGCTGAGAACAACCTGGTGACCCTGGGCGATGAGCTTTTTGGCCAACGCTTCGCCGATGCCGGAGGTGGCACCGGTCAGCCAGATACGCTGGGGCGTTTTCCATGTGCTCATCGTGCCTCTCCTGGTGCTCCCTGCTGGCACGAAAAGTGTGTGCTTAAGCAAAAGGAATGATTAATTAAGGCGATGTTTCAGCCAGCGTATAACGTGTCCCATGAGTGGCAAGTGCTCATACAGCATTGCCCCGGCGTCAAAGTAGTCGCGGTGGTGCGAAACCCGGCCATCTTCGGCAAACATCAATGCACTGCATCCTTCTACTTCTATAATACGGCCGCTAGCTAATTTTGGATGCACGAACTCCATGGACCACGTAACAAACGCCTGATTACCCTGTTGTTGCTGCGTGTGATAAGTAAATTGGCAGCGCTCAACGTTCTCGTACATCGTGGCAAAATAGCGCGATAGCGCCTCACGCCCCTTAATGTGATGCAGCGGATCGTTGAAGACAACTTCCTCAGTATATACCTCGTATAGCTTTTCTGTACATGTTTTGTCTAGTTTGTTGAAGAAGGCACAGAAATTCGCCACGGCTTGCTCGTTGGGCATGGGGTACTCCTTTCCTGTGGCACAGAGGCATCAGCCGCTATTTAGAGAGCGCTTTAAAAGCGTCCAGTGCACGCTGACGGGCGGCTTTGTGGTCAACGATAGGCGCTGGGTAGTCCAACTGAGTAAGCATATCGCGTGGTGGGGCGTGGCGCGCTTTCGCTGGCAAGCTTTCCAGCGCTGGTAGCCAGTGGGCGATAAATTCCCCCTCTGCGTCAAAGCGGGTTGACTGTGTGGTGGGGTTAAAAATACGGAAGTAAGGCGCTGCATCGGTACCAGTAGAGGCCGCCCACTGCCAGCCGCCATTATTGGCGCAGAACTCGCCATCGACTAAATGATGCATAAAAAATGCTTCACCACGGCGCCAGTCGATCAGCAGGTGCTTGCTCAAGAACATTGCGGTAACCATCCTCAGCCGATTATGCATCCAGCCGGTTGCCACTAGTTGGCGCATAGCGGCATCTACCAGCGGGTAGCCGGTACGCCCTTCGCACCATGCCTTAAAGTCCTCGTCGTTATCACGCCACTGCAGCTGTTGGGTATGCGCTTGGAACGGCTGGTAGCGGCACACTTGGGGAAACCCCACCGCCACGTGCTGATAAAACTCCCGCCAAATAAGTTCGCTCACCCAGGTGGTTAAGCCTGCATCGCCATCGGCCAAGTGGCCGCCGTTTTCGCTTATCACCGCTTGAAAGCATTGACGATAGGAGATCATTCCCAGCGCCAGGTAGGGTGAAAGCTCGCTGGTGCCGCGCACCTTGGGCAGGTCGCGTTGGGCCTTATAGTGGCGGCCACGAAAACGTAAAAAGCGCTCTAGGTTATCGCTGGCGGCGTCTTCGCCAGCTGGCCACAAGCGCGCATCCACCGGTTTGTCATCAAGCGTTGGCAGGGCGGGTAGCGGGTCGCTTTCGATGGCTAATGGCGTCTGCACGCTAGGGGTATCGCGAAGCGCTAGCTGCTCGGCGGTAATCTGCTTGTGCCATGCTTTGGAAAACGGAGTGAAAACGCCGTAATAGTCGCCTTTGCCGGTTAATAGGCTGCCGGGGGCGAAGGCAATCCCGTCGTGGTGCGCTTGAACGTTAATTCCGTGTTGCTTGAAGGCCTCTCTTACGGCCTGGTCGCGGCGCTGCTCGTTAAGCGGGTACTCAATGTTGAAGTGGAGCTGGTCTACGTTATGCTCGCGAGCAATATCCAGCAGTACCTGTGCAGCCTCTTCGAACGCGTCAATATCGCGGTGCAGTAAGGGAATATTAAGTCCGTTAAGCGACGCTTCGATAGCCGCCACGCCGCGCGCCCAGAAGTCGATTTTATTAGCGCCATGGCCGTGGGATTGCCACTGCTTAACGCTGCGCAAAAAAACGGCGACTACCGGCCCCTTGGCCGCGGCAGCGGCGAGCGCTGAGTTGTCATGAATACGCAGATCGCTGCGCAACCATACTAGCTGTACGTTCATAGCGGCTCCTGCAAAGGGCTTAAAAATTGCGCTAAAAAATTGGCCGCTGCCCTGTCGGGTAAGCGGCCATATTATTAATGCGACGTCACTAATGCTTCAGCGACTTACTACAGCCGCTTAAAGAATGCCGGATTCACGCAGCAGCGGGCGCAGCCGTGCAATCGCTTGGGGTAGGTCATCCCCTAACATGTGAACAGGGCCGTCATTTAATTCCCCCTCCCTTAATCTCGCCACTTCACCGCATACGCCAATGGGCACATTCAATGAGTGAGCCGCCTGTGGGAGCGCCTGACGAATATAGTCATCGCTTTCCCGCTGGCCACTGGAGAGCAGCACCATGGATGAGTGAAGCCGCGCCACCGCTTGGGGGAGGTCGGCCAGCGCCAGAGAGTGATCAAGCAGCTGTACACGATAGCCCTGTTCGCTGGCCATCAGCGCGCACATTAATACCCACAGAGGGCCTGGGTCGTCAGGCATAGCGCTGAGAAGAATCAGCGGCCCGCGGGTAGCCTGGTTGGCATAGTGGAGCCGAATTCCGACCTGGCTGCGCAAAAAAGCTTCAAAGGTACGGCGCACAAGATCATCGGGTTGTGATGCCCATTTTGCTTCCAGTGACAGAATAACCGGCTGCCATAGCTCATTAATGGCCACGCTAAGCGGGTAGAGCGCCAAGCTTTGGTAGTACAGCGCTTCTAGTTTGGGCAGATCAACCGCTTCAATGACTGACTGGAGCTGTTGGCGCTGGCTGGTCCAGTCGCCTGCTGCCGGCGCGGGCGTTTCCACCGCTTCCGGTTGGTCAAGCAAATCCACGACCTGGCTGACGGGTACCCCACGGTTGAGCCACTGCAGAATACGCTCAATACGGGTGATATCGTCTTGGGCATAAAGCCGGTGGCCTTTGGGGGTGCGTTGCGGGCGAATTAAACCATAGCGTCGCTCCCAGGCACGTAGGGTGACCGAGTTCACACCCGTTAAACGGGAAACTTCCCGTATCGGATAGAGAGGGGTATCGGGTGGGTGGGTCGCCTTGTTGCTCATGGGCGCCATTGCCTCTTGGTTGCCTGCAGCCGATGCCGCAGGGGTCTGTCTATAATTGCCGTAACAAGGTCATAACGCGGATAAAGCGTCTTGTCACAAAATCGGATAGCGAGTAATCGATTAAATAGTTGCACGCTATTATAGGCCCCTTTGTACAACTTGTAGCTAGTAGGTACAACCTTTGCGGTGCTTACTGCTGAGTATGCTGGCCTTGCACTATTAAACCGACCGGACTAATAGTGCGTGGGCTAACTCAAAACCGGAAAGCCAAGCATCCTCTACACGGCTGCCGCGAAAGCTGTCGCCGCAAAGTGCCAAGCCTTGCTCGCTGTATAAGTATGATTGCTGTCCAGCCTCTGCGGGCTGGGCATACCGCCAGCGGTGGGCGCCTAGGTCAGCCAGTTCAGGCAGCGCCGTGCCTTTTGGAAAGAGCGCCGTAAAGGCCGAGAGCAATTGCTGGGCCGCGACATCGCTTGCCAATTCAATATTTGTATCGCTCCACGCCAATTGAGCCAGCAGGCTAATACTCTCTGGCTGCTGTTCACGACCAGGTTTGCTGCTATTGCGTGTCGCCAGGCGCAGCGCTTCATGGCCTGTCTCTACGGTGTGCCAGGTGGGTACGACACCTTCAATAGGCGGGAGGGGGCCTGCAAAAATGGCCCAGCCTGCCCAGCAGCCGCGCTGTGGTTTGTCTTTGCAGGCAGCTGCCAGGGCGTCGTCCCAGTCGGCGACTAGCGCATGAGCCTGGGGAGGCGGTGCGCTGACGACCACTGCCGCAAACGGGCCGTAGGTGGCGCCGTGCTGATCAATGAGCTGCCAGCCGTCCGATGTTTTTTCAAAGGCTGCAATCGGGGTTTCAAAGGCCAGGGTGGTGTTGGGCTGCGAGGAGAGTGCTTCCGCCATATGGCGGGTAATGGCACTCATGCGAGGAGCCCCGGCGTAGCGCAGCTGATCATCGTTATGCGTTTGCCAACCGCTTGAACTAGCCTGATAACGATTAGTGGGCCAAAGCGCTGCGCATCTTGCAAGCTGCCACTCTTTTACCGCTTGCGCAAAACGCGGGTCACGAACGGTAAAGGCTTGGGCACCCAAATCGAGCGTTGCCTGAGGCCGTCGCTTGCTAGACATACGACCGCCGGGGCCGCGCGCCTTATCAAATAGTGAGACGCTAAGCCTCTCTTTTGCCAGTTCATGGGCGCAGGCAAGCCCCGACACGCCTGCGCCAATAACGGCCACAGCGCAAGGCGCCGAAAGAGTAAGAAGCGACGGTGATGCAGCCATAAAACCTCGCAGCGCTAAAAATGAATAAAGCGATAATGAGTAATGATAACGCCTGCTGAAAGCTGAATAATCTTTGAAGTATTTGATTGTAGCACTTGTGTATAAATATCGTACAATAAGTTTGTGCGCTCAACCAGTGTTAAGCCAGGCGGCGCTTACTTCTTTCCTTTCATCCACAGGAGCGACACGATGCGGGTATTAATAACCGGAGGCAGCGGCTTTGTTGGTCAACGACTATCCGAGCAGCTTGTAGCGCTAGGCCACGAGGTCCAGGTGGTATCCCGGGCGCCTCACAAAGTGCGGGATCGGCTACCGGCGACCTGCGATATCCGCGATAGCGCTCAGGCGTTTGTGGATACGCCGCCGGATGCGTTGGTCAATCTAGCGGGTGAGTCGATTGCCGCCAAGCGCTGGAGTGACAGTCAAAAAAACGAGTTAATTCGTTCGCGGGTGGAGAGCACAGCGCAATTAGTGATGCTCTGCGAGCAGTTGCAAGCCAACGGCCAGCCGCTGCCCAAGGTGATGGTGAGCGGCTCGGCCATGGGCTATTACGGTGATCAGGGTAGTAAGATGGTGGATGAAACAACGCCGCCAAATGACGAGTTTGCCCATCGGCTTTGCGAGCAGTGGGAAGCAGCGGCGAAGCCCGTTGAGGCGCTCGGCGTTCGCTTAGCGCTACTGCGCATTGGCTTGGTGCTGGATGCTGGCGGCGGCACACTACAGAAGATGGTGCCCCCATTTAAGCTGGGGTTGGGGGGCCGCTTTGGAGATGGCAAGCAGTTTATGCCCTGGATACACCGGGATGACTTAGTGGCAGCGATTGTGTTTTTGCTCAATGAATCGTCGCTCTCAGGCGCCTTTAACGGCAGCGCACCGCATCCGGTGACGAACGCGGAATTTACCCAAACCCTGGCAAAACAGCTGCATCGCCCGGCTATTTTTCCCGTGCCCGCCTTTGCCCTAAAAGCGGGCTTAGGAGAGATGTCGCAACTGCTGTTAACTGGCGCGGATATGCGCCCTGCGCGGCTTATCGAGGCCGGGTTTACCTTTCACTACCCGACCCTCAATAAAGCGCTAGGCGCGATCCTTTAACGGTTTGCTAGGCGTTAGGGTCGACGGTAATCACCACCCGTACCGAGTCCAGCCGTAGGCGGGTGTTCTCGATAGCGTCGCTCAGCGCCTGGCGCTCTTGCTTCAACGCCGCTAGCTCCTCGGCACGGACGGCGGGGTTGTGCTCTGCCAGCGCGGTTAAGCGGGCGAGTTCACTGTCCAACTGTGTGCGCATGCGAGTCTCTGCGGCTTCCACAATGCTGGGTAGCTCACGCTCGGCTTCGCCTTCCCCTTGGGTGAGCAGCACGCGAAGCTGATCGTGACGGCTTTTGATCAAGTCCCGCGCCAGCGATTTATTGACCTTCTGGAGGTTTTTACCTAAACCGGTGAAGGAGATTTTGCTGGTCAGGTTTGCGCCTGATTCGTCTAGCAGTACCCGAATCGCCGTAGGCGGTAAGAAGCGGTTAAGGTGCAGCGATTTGGGCGCCGGGCAGTGGGTGCGGAACACCAGCTCGGCCATTAATCGACCGCTTGGAATCGCTGGGTGGCGCAGCAGCGCAAGCGCGGTATTGCCCATGGTGCCATCTAATATGCGCTCCATCATTTCGCGCAGCAGCGGGTGCTCCCAGGAGAGCCGCTGCACGTCGTCCCGGGCCAGTGCCAGGGCGCGGCTATAAGTCGCTGAGAAACCCTCTTCGCCTTTTACTAACCCCGGCAAGCCATCCAGCATGTGCTGGCTGGGCTGAAGGTAGAGCAGGCCGTTGCCAATTTCTTGGCTGTCGACGCCAAAAATATCCAGCGCCCGCTCAACAAATTTCGGCAGCGCCGGGTCGTCGTCAAGTTCGCGTACCGCGTCGCTGACCTGCTTGGCGCGAGCCGGGCGGCAGGCATTAAGCTCTAGCAGGCGGTTGCGCCCGGCGTCCCGTTCGGCCAGTTTGGCGGTGAACATCTGGCGCGTTTCGGCGATGATTTCATCAAGCATTTCATCGTCGAGCAGAGCATCGGCCAGGGCATCGCCAAAGGCATCGAATAGCTCGCTACCAATGCCGTGGGGTGCGCTGAACGCGTCCATGCCTTCGTGGTACCAGCGCAGCAGTCGCTCACCGGGGCTGCCGGTAAAGGTAGGTACGTGCAGCTCAATGGCGTGGCGCTGGCCAATACGGTCTAGGCGGCCAATGCGCTGCTCCAGCTGGTCGGGATGCTGGGGCATATCAAACATGACCAGGTGGCGGCAAAACTGAAAATTGCGCCCTTCGGAGCCAATCTCCGAGCACACCAGTACTTGGCAGCCCTCCTCTTCGTCGGCAAACGCCGCCGCGGCACGGTCGCGCTCCACCAGCGAGAGTCCTTCGTGGAAGACCGGCGCTTGGTAGCCACCTAGCACGCGAAGCCCTTCGGCTAACCCTTCGGCGGTTTCCCTGTGGTGGGCAATGATCAGCACTTTGTCGTTGGCAAAACCGCTGTCGCCATCGTCGCTGAGCTTCTCCAGCAGCCAGTTCACCCGCGGGTCGATATGCCACCAGGATTCGGTGTTGAGGGGGTCGTTGCTTAGCTCTCGGTAGGTGGCGTCCGGGTAGATCAGCACGTCCGGATGATCCATGCCGGTTTCGATCAGCAGCTCGTCGAGGTAGTCGTCGTCGCGCTCTAAACGGCGTACGACTCGACGGTAGGCTGAGGGAAGCTCCAGCGCTTCAAGGTGCAAGCGACGCTCGGGGAAGCCGCCCACATGACGACGGCTGTTGCGGAACATCACCCGGCCTGTGCCGTGGCGGTCAAGCAGCGCGTCGCGCAGCTGGGCGCGGGCGGCGTCCTGCTGCTCGGCACTGGCTTCTGGGTTACAAAGGGTCGCCAGCAGGGCTTGGCTGTCGCGGTCATCGGCGACGGCCTCTACGCGGCTGCGCGCTTCCGTGGCGCTGGGCAACTCATCCAGGGCATCGATGGCGCTGGCCACGCCAATGTAGTGACGCTCTTCGTCTTTAAAGCGCTCGATATCGTGGTAGCGCTCGGCATCCAGCAAACGCAGGCGGGCAAAGTGGCTCTCAACGCCCATTTGTTCTGGCGTGGCGGTGAGCAGTAGCAGGCCGGGAATTTCGGCAGCGAGCTGTTCAACGCACTGGTAGCCTGGGCCGCTGCCTTCGCTGCTCCAGTCCAGATGGTGGGCTTCATCCACGATCAGCAGGTCAAAGTGACTGGCCAGCGCTTGATCTTGGCGGTGAATGTTGGCAAATAGCCAGCCTTGGCTCGCCAGCACAAGCTGGGCGCTTTCAAACGGATTGGCGCTACCGTGGGCTTGGCTTTGCTGCTCATCCAGCAGGCTAACGTTAAGCGAGAAACGGCGCAAAAGCTCGACCAGCCACTGGTGGGTTAGGCTATCCGGCACCAGAATCAGCGCCCGTTCTATCCGGCCAGTGAGCAGTAGGCGGTGCAGAATCAGACCGGCTTCGATGGTTTTACCCAGCCCGACTTCATCGGCCAGCAGTACCCGCGGCGCGTGGCGGCCAGCGACTTCATCAGCGATGTATAGCTGGTGAGGAATCAAGTCGATACGTGGCCCAGCAAAGCCGAGGGCGCTGTGCTGTTCGATGCGCTGGTAATGGTGCAAAGTACGAAAGCGCAGATCGAACCAGTCATTGCGGTCTACTTGGCCGGTCAACAAGCGGTCCCGGGCCTGATCAAACTGCATAGTGTCGGCCAGCTTGGCTTCTGGCAGCTCGCGCAGATTACCTTCGCTGTCTTCGCCAATATAAGTGATTAGACCGCCAGACTCTTTGCTGTCATCCACGAGTATCTGCCAGCCATCGGCGGAGAGCACGCGGTCGCCGCTGCCGAACATCACGCGTGTTAACGGCGCTTGGCGTGTGTTGTAGGTACGGGTTTCCTGGCTGGCACTGAACAAAATGGTAACGCTACGGGCGTCGCAGCTAAGCACGGTGCCGAGTCCAAGCTCAGCCTCGCCGTCACTAATCCAGCGCTGGCCGGGAGAAAAATCGCTCATGATGCCTCAGGGAAGTCTACAAAACGGGTCGTATGCCACCGGGATGCGCCGGTGGCAACAGGGCGGGGGATTCTAACGCAAAGCAGCGGGGGGATTAAGGTCTATTGGCGTCAATCTTCCAACCAGCCGGCTAATTGAGCACGGGTAAGCTCGCCCACATGCACATCCAGCGTGTTGCCCTGACGATCAAACAACACCGTGGTGGGCAAGCCAGGCGCCTGGAACTGCGCCATTAAGGTTTGGCTTGGGTCGCGTAGCGCATAGCGAAATGTTAGCCCCTGCTCATCCAGGTAGCGCACGATAGGCAGCAAATCCTCGCCCTGATTGGCGATAACGACGCTCACATCATCACGCTTGGCGGCCTCTTCCAGCAGCGGCATTTCCCGCAGGCAGGGCGGGCACCAGGTGGCCCATAGGTTGACGATAATCAGGTCGCCGCTTTCAGTCAGCGATGGCAAATGCACCGGGTTACCGTCGACATCTTCTAGGGTGACATCCGGCAATGCCTCAACGGCAAACTGATTGCCAAGGGGCGCGAGCGTTACCACTACAAGCCACAGGCTAGAAGCGCCGACGAGCATCGCCAGGGCGCCTATCATCGACAGCAGGTGCGCACGCAGCGACCAGGCCGTCCAGAGTAACCCCACAAATAACCCGCCCAAGCCGTGATAGCCGGGTTGCCACAGCTTTAAGGCATCTAGCGGCTCGGCGCTGAAACTTTCCCAGTTAAGCGCGACGTAGGCTGCCCGCGCGCCCACTAGCCACACGAGCATCAGCCCATTGAACCAGCGGCCGTGCTGGCGCGCCGATACGCCCAGTAAATAGCGGCTGGCCAACAGCAGCAGCAGCGCGCAGCCAATGGCATATAGCCGCGGCAGTGAGATAAGGAGTGGGCCGAGGGCAATCGCGTTCATGGTTTTCCCATTAAGCAGGTAGACTGGTGAACCATACCATGCACGTTAAACATTACGCAGATGTCTATGCCGCAACCCGCCTTTAACATGCTTTGGGCGTTGGCCAACGGGTCGTAAGCGCCGTGCTTAATGCTGACTATTCCGTTTGAAACCATGACATTGCGCTAGCAAGGCTTGGCTGGCTTAATCGCTTGCGAATACAGCAGGTACAGTGGTTTGCCGAGGTTTGGTTTGCCGATAGAGATGAGTTACAAACGCTCATGCGAGCCGTTTTATTAAGGAGGTAACGACCATGGACGCGCCGACTAACGCCCTACGCTGGCAACGACGCAAAATCACCGTAGGGTTGTTGGGCGGCCCCCTGTTAGCGGTGGTATTGCTGGTGTTGGGCGCGCCCGACGGCATGCCTGTCGTCGCATGGCGTGTCGTCGCCCTCACTGCGTGGATGGCGGTATGGTGGATTCTGGAACCGGTGCCGATGCCGGTGACCGCGTTGTTGCCCATAGCTTTATTACCACTGCTAGGCGTGGTCGATGTGAATGCAGCGGCGGCCCCCTACGCCAACCCGCTGATATTTCTCTTTTTGGGCGGCTTTATGTTGGCAGAGGCGATACAGCGCTGGAATCTTCATAGGCGGATTGCCTTGGGCGTGTTGACCGTGGCGGGCAAGCGCCCGGATCACCTGGTCGCCGGATTTATGGGGGCAACAGCGCTTCTTAGCATGTGGGTGAGCAATACCGCGACAGCAGCGCTGATGGTGCCGATTGGCTTGTCGGTTCTTACGCTGCTGGAACGCAAGGGCAGCGCTTTGGATCAGCGCCCCATGGAGCTTTGTTTGCTGTTGGGCATCGCCTTGGCAGCCAATATTGGCGGAATGGGGACGCTGATTGGTACGCCTCCTAACGCGTTGCTAGCTGGCTTTATGGCGGATAACTACGGCATCGAGATCGGCTTTGCCCAGTGGATGCTCGTCGGAGTGCCGCCTGCGGCGCTGTTATTGCTAGCTGGCTGGTGGCTGCTCACACGTTGGGTTTATCCTGTGCCGCGTTCACCGCTGGAGGGCATCGCTACGATGCTGTCGCAGCAGTCAGAAGACCTAGGCCGGATGACCCGTCCCGAGCAACGCGTTGCCGCTGTATTTGCATTGGTAGCCTTGGCTTGGATGGGGCGTCCGGTACTGGAAAATCTGACCGGCCTAACGCTCAGCGATGGTGGTATTGCCGTGATGGGCGCGTTACTGCTGTTTGTGATTCCGGCCCGCTGGAGACAGCGCCAATTTTTACTCGACTGGAAAAGTGCGCAGAACCTCCCCTGGAGCGTGTTACTGCTGGTGGGCGGTGGGCTTAGTCTGGGCAGCGCCATCGAAAGCTCAGGGTTGGCCGAGGAGGTAGCTAACATGATGGCCATGTTTGCAGGCTGGCCTATCTGGGCGATGATTTTCATGGTGGTAGTCACCGTTATGCTGATGAGCCATGTGACCAGCAATACCGCCACCGCGGCGGCTATTATACCGCTAGCGGCCGCGCTGACTGTGAGTATGGAGCAAAGCCCACTCCTCCTTACCGTACCGGTTGCCATGGCAGCCTCTTGTGCCTTTATGTTGCCGGTCGCTACGCCGCCCAATGCCGTTGTGTTCGGCAGTGGCAAAGTGCAAGTGATTGATATGCTGCGTGCCGGGGCAGTGATGAGCTTGGTCGCCGTTGGGGTTATCTGTGTAGCGGTATTTGCGCTTGCCATGCCGGTGTTAGGGTTTGGCTGGTGGAAGTAGCGGCTTGTCGCGTTGCGTTTGATAACGGCGGCAGTGAAATGGGTAGTGGGTCGAGGGGGCGCGTTCAGGGTTATCCCGTTAAGCGGGTACACTGGTAAACCACATTATGTACATTAAACATTACGGAGATGTCTATGCCGCAACCCGCCTTTGACATGCTGCGGGCGCTGGCCATTGGGTCGCAAGCGCTGGGGTTAATGCTGATTATTACGTTGGAAACGGTGATGGGCGATGCCGCCCGCCCCTGGCAGGGGGTTGTGCTTGCCCTTATGGTGGCCGCTGCGCTGGCTATCGCGCTGGTAAGGCTTTACCGCCGAAACCGCCTGCGTAAGCAGCAGGCGCAGCGGTTTGCTGACCACGACGATGACTAACACTAGGTGCTTTCACCCCATGGCAACTGCTAGCTACTGGTGGCTATGGGTGCTGTCTTGATGGCGGGTTGCACCCATGCGGTGGTTCGTGAGCATCACGTCAGCCCTGGATCAGTGGAGGCACAAGATACGTGACTGGGCAAACACGCTGCCCAGGCGCCAGCTTTAAGTAAATTGTAAATTAGCGTTAGAAACCGTTGCTTGTGTTTTTTGCGTTCCGGTTCCAGATTAAGAGGAGTCCCACGCTGGACGGTTGGGGCATTTAACATACTGGGAGCGACCAATAATATGATTAATAAGCGCGCATTAGCCACCGCCGTGGCGGCCTCATCACTGGCCTTAACGGGCATGGCCCAGGCGGAAGTCAAAGTTGGCTTCTTGGGCGGCTTTACTGGCGGTATTGAGAGCCTGACGCCACCGATTTTTGAAGGTGCTCAGCTTGCGGTGGC
>NZ_JAFWFN010000018.1 GCF_017515565.1 Halomonas sp. | reverse complement strand
TCCGGCGTGGCGCTCTCTATCTCGTTGTGGCTAATGCCATCCTTGCAGGGAATAAAGATCATTGCCGCGGGGGCTACGCGACCCACAAACATGGCATCGTGGCCCGCGCCGCTGATGATATCCATGTGCGATAGGCCGAGCCTCTTCGCCCCTTCACGCACCGCATCAACACATTCTTTGTTGAAGTGTTCTGGGGCAAAGTCTGCCGTAGGCGTTAGTTCATACGCCAACCCATGACGTTGGCAAATCTCTTCTACGGCGGCGGCTATCGCCTGGCCCATCGCGATAAGTGCTTCAGGCTCCCAGTGGCGCATATCCAGAGTCATTTTGACCTGACCGGGAATCACGTTACGCGACCCAGGATGCAGCGTCATACAGCCAACCGTGCCGCGCCCATGGGGCTGATGTTCATGGGCAATACGGTTGAGCGCTTGGGTGACTTCAGCAGCGCCCATCATGGCGTCCCGGCGTAGGTTCATCGGTGTGGGCCCAGCGTGGGCTTCAAGCCCGGTCAGGGTTAAATCAAACCACTTCTGGCCCAGTCCACCAATCACTACGCCAATGGTGGTGTCGGTATCTTCTAAAATTGGCCCCTGCTCAATGTGCGGCTCAAAATAGGCTTTGATCTCACTTGGCGAGACGCTGTCGCTGCCGCGGTACTGAATAGCGTCAAGGGCATCGCTTACCGTGACGCCATCGGCGTCGGTGCGCGCCATCATAGTGTCAAACGCCAGCACGCCACTAAATACCCCTGAGCCCATCATGCAGGGCGGAAAGCGGCAGCCCTCTTCGTTGGTCCAGGCGACAACTTCGATAGAGGATTGAGTAGTGATGTTGTGCTGGTTAAGGGTGCGAATCACTTCCAAGCCAGAGAGCACGCCAAAGCAGCCATCGTACTTGCCACCGGTAGGCTGACTATCAAGATGGCTGCCGGCCATGACGGTGTTGGCGGTGGGATCGCTGCCTTCCCGGCGGGCAAAAATATTGCCGATATTATCAATGCGGATCGTGCAGCCCTCGGCACGGCACCACTGAATAAAGAGATCACGCCCCTGGCGTTCTAAATCGGTAAGCGCCTGGCGATTAACGCCGCCTTTGGCGGTGGCGCCTAGTTTGGCCATCTCCATTAGCGATTCCCACAGGCGGTCGCTGTCAGTGCGTAAATCAGCTATGGCGGTTTTCGGTTCAGCAAGCGAGTTCATAAGACTTCCTTTTTATTGAGCGCGGACGAAGCTGGCGACTCCCACATTGATTGTTTAGCTCACTGCTAGCGTAGAGATAAAAAAGGCGGCATTACGTATAAATTATCTAACGTGAACAAAAGAAAAAGTTAATTTTATAAACAAGTGTGGTGGCGCATGCTGAAGGCAAGTCTTATAGCGATGGAGCTGGACACCATGTTTGGAATAAAAAGCAAAGCAAAGCCTGATGCTTCGACCTCTTCAATGCAGAGTGAATCTTCTAAAACGGCACTGAATCAACACTATTGGATGCCGTTTAGCGCCAACCGCGACTTTCATGCTAACCCGCGTGTTATTACCGGGGCGGAAGGGCGCTATTACATTGATGACCAGGGCCGTAAGTTATTCGATTCGCTTTCCGGGCTATGGACCTGCGGCGCGGGCCATAACCGTGAAGAAATTCAAAAAGCCGTGGCGGCGCAGTTAGGCAGCCTCGACTTTGCCCCCGGCTTCCAAATTGCCCACCCACTGGCGTTCAAGTTGGCGGAAAAGATCGCCAGCTTAACGCCAGCCGGGCTAGATCACGTGTTTTTCACCAACTCCGGGTCAGAAGCCGCCGACACCTCGGTGAAGATGGCCAAAGCCTACTGGCGATTAAAAGGTAAGCCGGAAAAAACCCGCATGATTGGCCGCGCCAAGGGCTACCACGGGGTGAATATTGGCGGCACTAGCCTGGGCGGCATTGGGGGCAACCGTAAACATTACGGCCAGTTGATGGACGTTACCCACCTGCCCCATACCCTTCAGGCGGGCCACGCCTTCACTCGCGGCCAAGCCGAAACCGGCGCTGAGCTTGCCGATGCGCTGCTGGATCAAATCGCGCTACACGATGCCTCCACCATAGCGGCGGTGATTGTTGAGCCGATGTCCGGCTCGGCAGGGGTGATTGTGCCGCCAAAAGGCTATTTGGATCGGCTGCGCGAGATCTGCACCGCCCACGATATTCTGCTGATTTTTGATGAAGTCATTACCGCTTTCGGGCGCAGTGGTGCGACCACCGGCGCCGAAGCCTTTGGTGTAACGCCGGATATCATGAACGTCGCCAAGCAGATCACCAACGGCGCGATCCCCATGGGCGCAGTGATTGCCTCTAGTGAGATTTTTGACACCTTTATGCACGCAGGCGGCCCCCAGCACGCCGTTGAGTTCCCCCACGGCTATACCTATAGCGCCCACCCGGTGGCTTGCGCCGCGGGTCTGGCGGCGCTGGAAATGATGGAGCGTGAGAACTTCCCTGCCCAGGTTAGCGCCATTGCGCCTACGTTTGAACAGAAGCTGCATGCCCTGAAAGGCCGCAACCATATTGTTGATATTCGTAACTACGGCTTAGCCGGTGCGATTCAGCTAACGCCCCGGGATGGCGACCCAACGATTCGCCCCCGGGATGCCCACATGGCGCTCTGGGAAGCGGGCTTCTACGTGCGCTATGGCGGCGACACGCTGCAGTTTGGCCCTCCGTTCGGCACCACCGAGGCCGAGCTAGAGCGGCTATTCGACGCGGTTGCGACCACCTTGGATTCGCTGGCATAAATTATTACGGAGCGTAAAAAATATGAGCGTTGTTTCCCACCTGATTAACGGCGAGTTAGTTGAAAGTAAGCGCACGCTGGAGGTCACCAACCCCTCCACGGGCCAAGTGATTCGCCAAGTCGCTGACGCGGATGCCGCCGATGTAGAGCGTGCAATTTCCGCCGCTCAGGCGGCGTTCCCCGCCTGGCGCGATACACCGCCCGCCAAGCGTGCCCAAGTGATGTACAGCTTTAAGCAGTTACTGGAAGAACACGCCGACCGCTTGGTGCAGCTAGTCAGCGAAGAGCATGGCAAAACAATTGAAGATGCCATGGGCGAGCTGAAGCGCGGCATCGAGAACGTCGAGTACGCCTGCGGCGTGCCGGAGCTATTAAAAGGTGAGTACTCTCACAATGTAGGGCCGGGCATTGATGCCTGGTCTAACTTCCAGCCCTTGGGCGTGGTAGCGGGTATTACCCCGTTTAACTTTCCCGCCATGGTGCCGCTATGGATGTACCCCATGGCGATTGCCTGCGGTAATACTTTTATCCTCAAACCGTCGGAAAAGGATCCTTCCGCGGCCATGGCGGTGGCGGAGCTGCTACAAGAAGCGGGGCTACCTAAAGGCGTGATGAACGTGATTCACGGCGGTCGCGAATCAGTGGAAACGCTGCTGGATGCCAAGGCCGTTAAAGCCATTTCGTTTGTTGGCTCAACGCCAGTGGCCGAAGCGATTTACTCACGCGGTTCCGCTGCGGGTAAACGCGTTCAGGCCTTGGGTGGGGCGAAAAACCATGCGGTGGTGCTGCCGGACGCCGACCTGGAAAACGCCGCCAATACGCTAATGGGCGCGGCTTATGGTAGCTGCGGTGAGCGCTGCATGGCGATCTCGGTAGCGGTGTGCGTGGGCGATGAGACCGCCGACCG
Source organism: Halomonas sp. (assembly GCF_017515565.1). Lineage (GTDB taxonomy): Bacteria > Pseudomonadota > Gammaproteobacteria > Pseudomonadales > Halomonadaceae > Vreelandella. Next base: position 6,129 of record NZ_JAFWFN010000018.1, on the reverse strand, counting down.
CCTAGTTGAAACCATGCTGCCTAAAATTGCCGGGCTCAAGGTGGGCCCCGGCACCGATAAGGGCTTGGATATGGGGCCGCTGGTCACCGCAGAACATCGCGATAAAGTGCTCGGCTACATCGAAGATGGCGTAAAGGCAGGCGCGACGCTGGTTGCCGATGGCCGCAGCCTAAAAGTGGCTGGTCATGAAGAGGGTTATTTTGTTGGCGGCTGCCTGTTCGATAACGTCACCGCTGAAATGCGTATTTACCAGGAAGAGATCTTCGGGCCAGTGCTGTGCGTGGTGCGGGTCGGCAGTTTGGACGATGCCATGCAGCTGATTAACGACCATGAATACGGCAATGGCACCTGCCTGTTTACCCGCGATGGTGAGGCTGCCCGGCGGTTTACCGATGGCATTGAAGTGGGCATGGTGGGCGTTAACGTGCCGCTACCGGTGCCTGTGGCCTATCACAGCTTTGGTGGCTGGAAGCGCTCGCTGTTTGGCGACCTCCACGCCTACGGCCCAGACTCAGTGCGCTTCTACACCCGCCGTAAAGCGGTCTCCCAGCGCTGGCCTTCGGCGAGTGAAGCCACACGGGCGGAGTTCTCGTTTCCTACTAACCAGCGTTGACGCCGTGCGCTAACTGCGCCATCTTCTCTGCACCACCGCCTGCACTATTGCTGGGCGGTGGTGCATTTTTTTGTGCGTATTTTTCAGCGGTCAGGGTCGCAAGGGACGAGCAGCGTGGCGAGAACACAGGACGAAATTCGGCAAACGAACGTAAAAAAGATTCTACAAGCGGCGGAGCAGCTGTTTGCTGAGAAAGGCTACGCCGGTGCCTCGATGGGAGAAATCGCCCAGCTGGCGGATATTCCCAAATCAAACGTGCACTACTACTTCTCTACAAAGAAAGCGCTTTACCAAGAAGTGCTGCTGGCGCTGCTGGAGATCTGGAAGCAGGATGCGCTCTGTTTTGAGCTATACGATGACCCCCGCGTGGTGCTCACCAGCTACATTCGCGCCAAGATGAACCACTCCCGCTATCGCGCCCACGGCTCGAAAATCTGGGCGGCGGAAGTGATGCAGGGCGCCCCCATTTTGAAAGAGCGCCTGCGGGATAATCTTTATGAATGGGCCAAGCTAAAAGAGACGAAAATCCGCGAGTGGGTAGAGTCCGGCCAGATCACCCCCGTAGAGCCTTCTTACCTGCTTTATATGATCTGGGCCTCCACCCAGCACTACGCCGACTTTGATTACCAAATTTACCTGCTTAACGATGACCAACCGCTAGACGACCTGCAGTTTGAAAAAGCCGTCCAGTCGGTGACCACGGTGATTTTACGAGGCATTGGGCTGACGGCTTAGCTCTGCAAGGCGGGTTTTTCCTGAACAGTACGCCAAACGCACATCCCCGCGAAGTAAACAGAGGTCAAGCCTAAGCCCCACAGCGCCCAGGCGGCGTGATCAGGGCTTGAGAGAATTAACGAGGTCGTGCAGACACACCACAACAGCGTCACGGCGATATTGAGCGGCATAAACAGGCGTACGCGAAAAGGGTGCAAAAACTTCATTTTCGTCACGGTGAGCACCGCCAGTACGAGGATCGCGGCAAATGTGATGAAGGGTGGTAAATCAAGAATATAAAAATAGGCCGCAGCAATATTCCAAGCGGCGGGGAAGCCCACGAAGTAATTATCCTGGCTTTTCATATCGACGTTGCAGAAACAGAACATCGACGACAGGAGAATGATAAAGACCGATAGCAGCGCTAAATAGGGCGGTAATTCAATGAAGTAGTAAATAAAAAGAGCGGGAATAAACGCCCAGGTGAGGTAATCAATCACCATATCCAGCGTTGAGCCATCGAAGTGTGGCAGTAGGGTCTTTACCTCATATTTGCGTGCCAGGGTGCCATCGATACCGTCTATCATCATCGCCGCTCCCAACCAGAGCAGGCAGGCCACTGGGTTATTATCGACCAACGCTAGCAGCGCCATCGTGCCGAGCAGCACTCCGCTGGCAGTAAATACGTGCACGCTCCATGCCTTATATATAGAAGCGCGTGATTCTGTCTGCGACGAGAGCGGTTGAGCCACATTAACCCCATTGGGAACGTGGTGTCCCCTTACTGTTTGGTTTATAGATAAGCGTGTAAAAACCATACCTTACTACAAGAAAGCACCCGGCGAACACGCAGGCAGGCCATCTGTGTGTAGCGCAGTCGTTTGCAACGGGTGCAAGAAGTATAGTGTCTTGTCGCTGTTTTTTTCACACTGGCCGCTTAAATTGCTGGCGCGCCTGTTCAGCCCGATCACGTGTGATGCAGGTTAGCGAGTGATCATTAATCAGCCCCATGGCCTGCATCAAAGCAAAAACGGTGGTCGGGCCAACGAACTTCCAGCCGCGTTTTTTCAACGCGTTGGCAAGTGCGATGGATTCAGTTGAGGTGGTCTGGGTTTGCGGTGTGGCGAGTGCATCGGCGTCTGGTTCAAAACGCCAGAAGAAAGCGGCGAGTGACCCTTCCTGTGCGACCATTTCTATCGCCCGCTGGGCATTATTGATTGTCGCTTCAATTTTACCGCGGTGGCGGATAATACCAGCGTCTTGCAGCAGGCGCTGCACGTCGGCTTCGTCAAAGCGGGCGACCTGATGGAAGTCGAAGTGGGGGAAGGCGGCGCGAAAGTTCTCGCGTTTATTAAGAATGGTGCGCCAGCTCAATCCCGACTGAAAACTCTCCAAGCACAGCTTTTCGAATAGCCGCTGGTCATCAGCGACGGGAAAGCCCCATTCGTTATCATGATAGGGCAGAAACTCCGGCGCGCTGCCACACCACTGGCAGCGTGGGAGTCCGTCGGGGGCGATAAAGTCGGGCATGGCAGAGTCTCAGAATGTGTTGCCTACACTGTATTCCATAGTCGATACGTTGTTTACTCAAGATGCAGGCAAAGCCGACTCGATGAGGAATACTTTTAAGGAGACACCGCTATGAACACCATTCGCTCAGCCACGATTAACGATCTTGATGCTTTAACCTCACTATTAGATGGCTATCGCCAGTTTTATAAGCAGCCCAGTGATACTGATTCAGCGCGTGCCTTTCTGCGCCAGCGCTTCGGACAGGCAGATTCACGTATTTTGGTCAGCGAGAATGCGGACGGTGTTCTCACCGGCTTTGTGCAGCTTTATCCTGGTGTTTCCACGGTGGGCTTAAATGTGCGCTGGATGCTAAACGATCTGTTTGTGCTGCCAGAATGTCGTGATAAGGGCACCGGTAGGGCGTTAATGGAAGCCGCCACCCAGCTTGCCCGTGATCACGGCGTGGCACGCTTGATATTAATGACCCAGGTAGAGAACGAACGCGCTCAGCACCTTTATGAATCGCTGGGCTGGCAGCGCAACACGGCGTTTTACGGCTATTTATTGGACGTTAACTAATACAGCCTAGAAGAGCCTTGAACTGATGCTCTTTGGCATTAGCCAAGCCACTGGGGCGTGGTGATTTTAGCTGGCTCGCGCTGCATGATGATCTCGCCATGGCGCACGGAAAGCAGCACCTCGCCCTGGGTGCGTAGCACGCTGTAGTCATCCTCGCCCTCTAGCAGGTTGAAGCTGGCGGGTTTGCCGACCTCAATGCCGTAACGCGCCTCGATATTGAGCGTGCGGGCGCTGTTATCGGTAATCAATGAAAGCGCCTGACTGAAATCCTGATAGCCCATCATTTGGCAGATATGCAGGCCAAAGTCCAGCGTGCGTAGCAGCTTACCGTTACCCAGGGAGTACCAGGGGTCAAAAATAGAGTCCTCGGCAAAACAGACGTTAATGCCCGCTGCATTGAGCTCTTTGACGCGCGTCACACCACGCCGTTTCGGGTAGGTGTCAAAGCGGCCCTGCAGGTGAATGCTTTCGGTAGGGCAGGAGACAAAGTTGATGCCCGAGCGTTTGAGCAGCAGAAACAGCTTGGAGCAGTAGGCGTTGTCGTAAGAATGCATCGCCGTGGTGTGGCTGGCGGTCACGCGGCTGCCTAAGTCGTTAAACAGTGCTTCGCAGGCCAGCACTTCGAGGAAGCGTGAGTTGGGGTCGTCAATTTCGTCACAGTGGACATCCACCAAGCGGTCGTATTTAATCGCCAGTTCGATCACCCGCTTCATGGAGGCCACGCCAAGCTCCCGGGTGTATTCGAAGTGGGGTATGCCGCCTACCACATCGGCGCCGAACTCCAACGCCTCTTCCATTAGCTTTTCACCACCAGGGTAAGAGAGCAGGCCGTCTTGAGGAAAAGCGACCACCTGAATGTCGATTTTATCCTTTAACTCGTCGCGCAAGGCGCACAGGGTTTTAAGTCCAATCAGGCTTGGGTCGCTGGTATCAGCGTGGGTACGCACAAACTGCACGCCGTTGCCGATCAGCAGGTTGAGGGTTTTTAAGGCGCGCTCGCGAATATCCGCTTCGGTGAGCATGGGCTTACGCTCGCCCCAACGCTCAATGCCTTCAAACAGCGTGCCGCTCTGGTTCCAGCTGGGCTCTCCTGCCGTAAGGGCGGCGTCCAAATGGATATGGGGCTCAATAAACGGCGCGCAAACAAGCTTGGCGCCTGCATCAATCTGCCCATTTTCTGCCTTCAGTGGCGCATCTTGCACAGTAATGGCACTGAACGTGCCGTTCTCAACCTCAATACGGTAAAGCTCGGGGCGCTGGCGTAAGCGGGCGTTAATGATCTGCATGTGAATGCTCACTTAATTGCATGGCCGTTAGAGAGACGTATTGCTTAGCGTAGCGTGCTTTAAGCGTAGCAGCACAGAGTTGACCGCCCTCGTGAGTTGAGGGCGGTGGTTGATCGGCTAACAGGGCGCTTAGGAGGCAACGCGGAAGGGATTGCGTGGGTCGTTATCCCAAGCCAGGAAAGGCTGGCCAGTGTCTTGGGGCACCATGGTGATGCAGTTTTCCACTGGGCAGGTGATTTGGCAGAGGTTGCAGCCTACACACTCCTCCTCAATCACCTCGTAGCGCCGTGCGCCGTCCTGCTCGGTGAGCTTGGCAATCGACTGATGGGAGGTGTCCTCGCAGGCGATATAGCAGCGGCCGCATTCAATGCACAAGTCCTGATCGATGTGGGCGATGGTCTTGAAGTTGATGTCCAGATGTTTCCAGTCGGTGGTTTGCGGTATCGCTTTACGCGAGAACGCGTCGATGGAGTCGTAGCCTTTCTCCGCCATCCATCGGGAAAGACCGTCCTTCATCTCTTCCACGATTCTGAAGCCGTTAAGCATCGCCGCGGTGCACACCTGCACGCTGCCGGACCCCAGGGCGATAAACTCTGCAGCATCCCGCCAGGTGGAAATGCCGCCGATGCCGGAAATTGGTAGCGTTCGGGTGGCTGGGTCGCGGGCGATTTCCGCCACCATATTCATCGCAATGGGCTTCACGGCGCTGCCGCAGTAGCCGCCGTGGGTGCTCTGGTGACCCACGGTGGGCTTGGCGACCATATTGTCCAGGTCGATGCTGGTGATCGAGTTGATGGTGTTGATCAGTGATACCGCATCGACCCCGCCGCGCAACGCCGCCTGAGCGCCCACGCGAATATCGGTGATATTGGGGGTGAGTTTTACAATCACCGGCTTGGAGTAGTGCTTCTTACACCAGTAGGTGACTTTTTCGATCAGGTCGGGGTTTTGGCCCACCGCCGCGCCCATACCGCGCTCTGGCATGCCGTGGGGGCAGCCCAGGTTAAGCTCGATGCCATCGGCACCGGTGGCTTCCACCAGCGGCAAAATGTACGCCCAGGCTTCTTCGTTGCAGGGCACCATAATAGAAACGATTAGCGCGCGATCAGGCCAATCCTTCTTCACCTGAGTGATTTCTTTAAGGTTAATCTCCAGAGAGCGGTCGGTAATCAGCTCGATATTGTTAAAACCGATGACCTCGCGGTTTTTGCCGTAGTGGGCCGAATAACGTGAGGAGACGTTCACCGCCGGCGGCTCTTCGCCGAGGGTTTTCCATACCACGCCGCCCCAGCCCGCTTCATAGGCGCGCACCACGTTATAGGCTTTATCGGTGGGCGGGGCAGAGGCGAGCCAGAACGGGTTGGGGGCTTTAATGCCGGCAAAGTTCACCGATAGATCAACGCCATTAACCACGCTGTCGCCGCT
>NZ_JAFWFN010000017.1 GCF_017515565.1 Halomonas sp. | reverse complement strand
GCAAGCTGATGCACCCGTTCACGAAAACGTCGGTAATCGTGGCGGCACTGGTCGCGATAAACAATTTGGTTACTGCCCGCCATACGCACGCCTGACTCAAGCAGGTCGCCGATTAATAGTGGAGAATTAGTCGCGGAAGGCGTTGGAGGAATAATCTTGGGCGTTATCGTCGACATAAATACTCACCTTTTTGATCGTATTGGCAGAATTAACCTATGAATTCCAGAAAGAACCTATGAATTCCGAAAGGAACTTTGACGCCTGTCTTAATCACCAGCGCTCAATCAGCAGCGCAATGCCCTGCCCTCCGCCGATACACAGCGTCACTAGACCAAAGCGGCCCCCGGTACGCTCTAATTCATGCAAAGCTTTTAAGATTAAGATAGCGCCGGTGGCACCTACCGGGTGCCCAAGCGCTACTGCGCCGCCGTTGGGGTTAAGTTTTTCTAGCGGGAAACCAAGCGTGTCGGCAACGGCCATTGCTTGAGCCGCAAAGGCTTCATTGGACTCAATGACATCAATATCGCTGATTTGCAGCCCCGCTTGCTGAAGGCAGCGTTTAACGGCCGGGATTGGCCCCAGCCCCATCAGCGAAGGCTCCACGCCAGCCGTTGTAGCAACCCGCAGCCGTGCACGCGGGGTTAAGCCACGCGCCTTGGCTTCTTCTGCGTGCGCCAGCACTAACGACGCCGCACCATCATTAATGCCTGAGGCGTTACCCGCCGTCACGATCCCATCTTTTTTGAAGGCCGGCTTTAGACGGGCTAAATCGCTAAGTTCGACGCCTTCACGCACATGTTCGTCGCGTTTAAAGGAGATCGTCTGTTTGCCTTGGGCAACGTCAACCGCCACGATTTGCTCATCAAAATGCCCTTCGGCAATAGCCCGGGCCGCCTTGTGGTGACTATCGACGGCAAACTGATCCAGCTGCTCGCGAGTTAAACCATACTGCTTGGCGATATTTTCTGCCGTCATGCCCATGTGCCCGCTGCCAAACGGGTCGCTGAGGATGCCTAGGGTAAGATCCTGAATATTGGCATCCCCCATGCGTATTCCATTACGCGCCTGGGGTGGCAGTAAATAGGCACCTCGCGACATGGACTCTGCCCCACCCGCTAGCGCCAGACGACTATCGCCCAGTGCAATTTGTTGGGCGGCAGACACCACGGCTTGCACACCGGAACCACACAGCCGGTTGACGTTAAAGGCGCCCGCCTCTTTGGGAGCGCCGGCATTCAATGCAATGTGACGCGCAAGATATGCATCCTGGGGGCCGGTGGTAATAATGTGCCCATACACCGAGTGGTCAATATCCTCGCCCGCCACCCCCGCCCGACGAAGCGCTTCCTGAGCGGTAATCGTTCCTAGCTCAAAAGGCGCCAGCGATGAGAGTGTCCCCCCAAATCCTCCAATGGCAGTGCGTGCACCGCCCAAAATGACAACGCTATCCAGCTGCATGTGAACTCCTTAATCATGGCGCACGGCTGAGGGCTTATGCGACTTTTCCCAACAGCGAACGCGCGACAACTTCTTTCATAATTTCCGAACTGCCTGCATAGATAGTTTGTACGCGGGCGTCCAAGTAAAAGCGTGAAATGGGGTATTCATGGGTATAGCCATAACCACCAAACAACTGAAGGCAACGATCAACAGCACGGCACTGTAGCTCGCTAAGCTGTAGTTTTAGGATAGCTGCATCCGTGCTGGTCATCGTGCCATGGCGGTACTTATCGACACATTGATCAAAATACGCCCGCGCCATGTCTAGTTGGGCTTTTATTTCAGCCAGCGTAAAGCGGGTATTTTGGAAGTCAGCCACCCGCTGGCCGAAGGCGTGGCGCTGGGTTACGTAATCGAGCGTCAACGCTAGCGCTCCTTCAACGGCACCCAGCGCTTGGGCGCCTACCCCTAACCGCTCCCGGGGCAACTCCTGCATCAAGTAGCGAAAACCCGCGCCTTCTTCGCCCAGTAAGGCGTTGTGTGGCAACAACAATTGGTCAAACGCCAGTTCTGCCGTGTCGCTTGCATGCTGGCCAATTTTCTTGATCGGCTTGCCCCGCGAAAAACCAGGCAACGTCGTGTCTACCAAAAATAGTGACACCCCTTTCGCCCCTGCACTGGGGTCAGTTTTCGCACACACGATCACTAAATCGGCTACTTGGCCATTGGTAATGAACAGTTTGCTGCCGTTAAGCACCCAGCCATCAGCGGTTTTATTAGCGCGCGTTTTCATCGCCGCTAAGTCGCTTCCGGCGTGGGGCTCGCTCATGGCGATAGCACCCAGACATTCCCCCAGGGCCATGCCGGGCAGCCATGTCTCACGCTGCTCGTCGGTGCCTAAGTTTTGAAGATAGGGCATCACAATGTTGGCGTGGATATTGTAAGCACTGGCTAACCCGCCAAAACCTTGGCGGGATATTTCCTCAAGTGCCAGCTGGGTAATGGCAATATCAGCGCCAGCGCCACCCCAGGTGTCATCAAGATCAATCCCTAATAACCCGGCAGCCCCTAGCGCTATCCAGAGTGAACGGGGTATTTCTCCAGCCTCCTCCCACTGCTGGTAAAAAGGGGCGACTTCTTGCGCCAAACAGCGCGAAATCATGGCATGAAACAGCTCGTTGGTCTGGGCGTCCATGCTTACTCCTTAAGGTCTTGACGAAGGTGACGTTTGAGGATTTTACCTGCCGTGCTTTTGGGCAGTGTATCGGCAAACACCACTCGCTTAGGCACATTATAGGGGGCTATTAAGCTTTTCGCATGGTGAATCAGCTCATCTTCGCTAACCTTTTGACCCTCTTTCACCACAACGACCGCGGTAATTGCCTCTATCCATTTTTCATCGGGTAGGCCAACCACCGCCACCTCAGATATAGCCGTATGCTTGAAAAGGGCTTCTTCCACTTCGCGGCTCGCTACCAGTACGCCGCCGGTATTGATAACGTCTTTAATCCGATCAACCACATACAGGTAGCCCGCTTCGTCGAAATAGCCCACGTCGCCGGAGTGGAACCAACCGCCCTGAAAAGCCTCAGCGGTCATATCAGGCTTATCCCAGTAACCTGTCATTAACTGTGGCGAGCGGTGAACAATCTCCCCATGCTCGCCAGGCGCCACATCGCTCATATCTAAATCGACGATACGGGTTTCCACGGTTAGGATGGGCCGCCCTGCTGAGGCTGGGCGCTCGGCATGCTCTTCTGGACGCAACACCGTTGCTAAAGGGGCAATCTCACTCTGTCCATAACAGTTATAAAGCCCTACCCCATGAAAGCGCTGCTGCATTTCTTCCAAAACGGGCACCGGCATGATTGAGGCCCCGTAATACGCTTTCTTAAGGCTGGTTAAGTCAAACTGGTCAAATGTCGCGTGACGCAGCAGGCTGATCCAGACGGTTGGCGGTGCAAAAAACGAGGCGATGTTGTGCTCTGAAATCGCAGCGAGACAGCTATCTGGAAGCGGCGCTTCAAGTAGATAAACGGACGCACCCAGCAGCAAAGCGGGCATTAAAAAAACATGCATCTGCGCGGAATGGTAAAGCGGCAATGCAGCCAACATAGCATCGTTGCTGTTTATATCCAGCTCGACCATGCAGGCCATGTATTCAGCCATTAATGCCTGATGACTCATCATCGCGGCTTTGGGTGCTGCTGTTGTCCCCGAGGTGTAAAGCAGTTGGGCTAAGCTACTTCCCTCTAGCGTCACTTCGGGTTCATGGCATGCTTGAGAAGTTCGTGCGCAGGCCAGCACATCAAACACGTGCTCGCCTGAGTGACTTCCCTGAACGCCCTGTTCGGCTGCATACAGGGTCCCCTCTAAGGTTAAACCCAAACCTTGTGTCGCTTCAGTCACTTTATCGGCTAGCACGGTATCGCTGAGCAGCCCTTTCGCCCCCGACTGCTCCAGGATATAGCGAAGCTCTTCGCTGCTCAGCGCAAAGTTAATGGGGACATGCACAAGCCCGGCCTTTGTGGCTGCCAGCCAAGCAATCACGTAGGCATCTGAGTTCTTGCCGTATACCGCCAACCGATCCCCAGGAGAAAGCCCCGCCTCCAACAGCCCATTGGCAACGTGGTTAGCGGCACTGTTTAACGCTTGATAATTCCATACCCGCTCACCAAAGGTAAGCGCTGGCCGCTGTGCATACTTGCGAGCGCTGCGATTTAACGCAGCGCCGATGGTATTGCGGTGGATTAAATGCGTGTTCGACATGCCAAGTCCTTGTTAGTGTTGTGCTTGATTGGCAGGGCGTTAGCTATTAACGAGCGGGCAAACGCTTTCAGACAGCGGCCGAAACGCTTCTTCGGCGGGAATGGTGCGCACCACTCGGAAAAGGTCGTCTTCGTCTGCAGACTCATCCGGCGATTTCACCTCAACCAGATACATGTCGTGCACCATGCGGCCGTCTTCACGGATATAGCCGTTGGTGGCGAAAATATCGTTAATTGGGGTATCTGCCATCTGTTGGCGAACCGTTTGGGTATCGTCTGTACCCGTGGCTTCAATCGCTTCTAAATAGTGAAGGGTACTAGAGTAGAGGCCCGCGTGAACCATGGTTGGCATACTGCCAGTACGCTCGCGGAAGCGCTCTGCCCAGGCACGCGTTTCTTCGTTTAAATCGTAGTACCATGCTTTTGTGAACTGCAGCCCCTGGGCGTTTTCCAGGCCGATACTGCGTATGTCAGTGCTGAACAGCACCATGCCCGCTAAAATTTGGCCAGCTTGAGTAATACCAAACTCCCCGGCAGTTTGGACGGCATTAATGGTATCGCCGCCGGCATTATTGAGGGCAATAACGTCAGCGCCAGACGCTTGGGCCTGGAGCATAAAGGAGGAGAAATCATTATTGGGGAATGGGTGTCGCGCGCGTCCCACTACCGTGCCACCGTTTTCGGTGACCACACGTTCCACATCTGCTTCAAGGGCGTGGCCAAACGAGTAGTCGGCGCTTAACAGATACCAGTTCTTATAACCCTCGTCGGTAATGGCTTTAGCCGTACCGTTGGACATAGCCCAAGTATCGTAGACCCAGTGGATATGATTAGGAGAGCAGTGCTCGTTAGTCACCCCAGATGACACCGCGCCATTTACCAGGCCCAGTTTGTCGGCATCTTGTAAAAGACTAACAGCCGCCAATGTGACCGATGATGCCACTAAGCCAGTGACCATATCGACATTGCGCTCATCAATCCATTCGCGCACAACGCTTGACCCTACATCTGGGCTATTACGGTCATCGGCACTGAAAACCACTATGTTGGCGCCGTGGACGCTGCCACCAACATCTTCAATCGCCATTTCAATGGCGTCTTGCCCTAGAGGGCCAATGGGATCTCGATAAATACCTGACATATCAGCTAGGTAGCCAATTCGGATTTCATTATCCGAAATACCATTACTGGCAAAAGCGCTTGGGGCAACGCTAGCAGCAAGCAAGGCAGCCGATAGTGCAGACACAGTGAAACTTTGTGATAGTTGCATGTTAATTAACCTGTCTATTGTTGTTATTGGGTAGGCCTTAATGGCGCTCCCGGCCATGGCTCTACTGCATAGTAAGAGTAAAAATCACTCACCTGTTTACCTATCAAGCCAGTTTTTTTGCAATTCGTGCCATTCGTAGCCGCAATCTACTGTCATGACCCATTAGTCGATACCGCTTACCAGCGTTACAATAGGTTTTTGCCGTTGAGTAGGAGCAAGGTGTGGGCACACCCTATACGGATGAATTTTTACCCGAGGCGCTGCAATTTCGTCCCGATACGCCGCTGGTGGATATTGGCGCAAACCTGACCCACGAGAGTTTTCAGCGTGACCTTGGTGATGTAATTGCCAGAGCGAAAGCAGCCAATGTGACTACGCTGATTGTTACCGGCACGGATATCGAACATGCCGAACAAGCAGTAGCGATGGCGCAGCAGTTTAAAGGCGTATACGCAACAGCAGGGGTTCACCCCCATGATGCCAAAGGCTGGAATAGCGATGTAGCGAACCAACTGAAAGCGCTCCATGGGCAGCCTGAAGTTGTCGCTGTTGGTGAGTGCGGGCTGGACTTTAACCGCAACTTTTCGACACCTCAGGCGCAAGAGCGTGCTTTTGAAGCTCAGTTAGGTTTAGCCGTTGAAAGCGGTTTGCCACTTTTCTTGCACGAGCGCGATGCTGGGCAACGCATGAAAGAGATGCTGCGCAGCTGGCGAGATGACATCAGCGAGGCGGTTATTCACTGCTTTACCGCTGACCGCGCAACGCTACATGGCTACCTTGACCTTGACCTGCACATTGGCTTAACCGGCTGGATTTGCGACGAGCGTAGAGGCCACTCACTGCGCTCGCTGGTTAACGACATTCCCCTTGAGCGCTTGATGGTGGAAACCGACTGCCCTTATCTGCTGCCCCGCAACCTTCCTGCAAAATTGAAAGGGCGCCGACACGAGCCAGCCCTGCTACCCTGGATTGTAAAAGAAATTGCCCTTTGGCATAACGTAAGTGAAGCAGAGCTGGGTGCTGCAACAACCCGTACGGCTCAGCGTTTTTTCCGCATCGACGCGGCATCTTAATAGGAGTGATAGCGTGGCTGATTATCCAGGATTTATTGCCATTGAGACGGGCGACGAAGATGGCTTGCCGCTGGTTATTGCCTGGTCACTGCCCGATGGTCGTATCAAACAAACACTGATTCAGCCTGATGATAGCTGGATCACGGAAGATACCAATGTAATGGGCGCATATAGTATTGAAGAGCTTGAGAGCCTGGGCGTTAGTCCGCTGGATGTGATTCGTGAGCTAGAAACCGACCATTTCTCCGCAACGCTGTATACCAGTGATAACGGTGACGATGAAGCCGCCATAGCGCGGCTATTTGATACTTACGGGCTTGACCCCTTTGTCGAGCTTGCGCCCGCAAAAGTGCTCTACGAGTCGATCAGCAGTAACGAGTGGCATCGGCTACGCAGTGAAACATTTAATGATCTAGGCCTTGAGCCAATGCGACCAGAAGATGAAATAGCCGTCATGCTTTCCTTACACCAGCGGCTTACTGAGCAAGATTAATCCGTGCAGGCCGCGCTAGCACTTAATGCTTTTCGCCCCTGTTCAACAGCCATGCTGAGCGTGTCTGAACATTGATAGTAGCGCGTCAACGCAACATAAAAGGCGTTGGCGCGGGTGGGAAGCCCCTCTTCGTGATAGCGCCGGGCCCGAGCAGCTACCTTATGGGAAAACTGCTGACGATCCACGGCTACCTCCCCCCCGAGATTATCGACGCTGACATGAAAGGTGCGGCTGCAGGCATGGGTAAACAGCCGTTCAAGTGCTTGGGGCGCAATTTCGGCTTGCTCGAACGCCTGCTGCTGCTCGGCATTTCGCCCATCCGGTAGATACCAGTAGCCGTAATCTTCCAGTTGCCGCCGCCTATTGCCTGCAATACACCAATGGCTTATTTCATGCAGAGCACTGGCAAAATAGCCGCGGGCAAAAATAACCTGGTGGAATGGCGTATCAGGCGTTGCCGGCAGGTAAAGCGGCTCGTCACCGCCTTTTACAAGACGTGTCATATAGCTCTCTGCAAAAACGCCATCAAATAGCGCCACTATATCGTTCAGCGTCCAACGCCCTTCGTCATGAGTTGTCATGGTGTCACTTTAGCTATCGATTTTGAGCAGTATATCCCAGCGTAACCCACGCACTAAAGTAGTGTGCTGCCCCAAGTGGAGACGGAAAAGATTAGCAACTCCTGCTAATCTATCGGCTTTTCCTGGGCCACTTAACTTACTAGGAGCCTGACCTTGGGCGGCTTTGCTAAACAGATCAAATCAACCTATTGGCCAGAAACCCGTATGCTGGTAGCGCTAGCGCTACCCATTTGCGGCGCCCAGCTCGCCCAAGCGGGCATGAGCGTGGTCGATGTGATGATGACCGGGCGCTACAACGCCACTTCCCTGGCCGCAGTGTCGGTAGGTTCGAGTCTATGGATGCCACTCATGCTATTTATGACGGGCACGCTGATGGGGCTAACACCGATTGTGGCACATCTTTTAGGTGGCCAGCGAAATGACGACATTCGCCCTGCAGTGCATCAAGCGCTTTGGGTGGCGCTTGTACTGGGTATCGTTGCTGCTCTGCTACTCTGGTTTTCGGTAATGCCCATTTTCGAAGTGATGGATGTGCCGAACGCAGTGGCTAGAGAGTCCGCTGCGTATCTTTCTGCGGTGGCCTTTGGTATGCCCGGCATTGCGCTCTTCCAAGCACTTAGGGCCTTCTCAGACGGCATGAACCATACCCGGCCAGCGCTATGGATCAGCTTGGTAGGGCTTGCGGTTAATATTCCGAGTAACTACGTACTGATCTATGGCGGCGATGGCCTGACAAATCTCTTAGGTGATTGGCTTCCTACCACCGTTCAGCAGTTGCCAGCTCTCGGCGCTTTTGGCTGTGGCATCGCCACAGCCCTTTCGATGTGGACGATGGCTCTCGCGATGGCCTATTACACGCGCCGTGGCCGCACCTACCGCAGTGTCTCACTATGGCAAAAGCTAACGCCGCCTAACTTGACGGGTATTCGTGAGCTGGTCGTTGTAGGTGTGCCCATTGGGGTCGCTATTTTTGTCGAAGTAACGCTTTTCACTCTGATCGCACTCTTCATTGCCAGTTTTGGCGAAGTCACCGTGGGCGCCCACCAAATCGCCCTGAGCTATACCACCATTCTCTTTATGCTGCCGATGTCGCTCAGCATGGCACTAACGGTTCGCGTCGGTAATACACTTGGGCGGCAGCGCTTAGCACTCGCCCGTAAAGTCGCCTGGAATGGCATCGTAATCAGCGTAATCGTAGCGGTTATCAACAGCTCCCTGATATGGATTACGGCGGAACCGGTGATTTCACTCTACACCTCAAATCCTGACGTTAAGACACTGGCCCTTACCATCATCGCACTGGCGGTTATTTTCCAACTTTCAGATTCACTACAGGTTAACTTAGCGGGCGCGCTTAGGGGCTATAAAGACACTCGGATTGTGATGATTATCACGGTACTTTCCTATTGGATAGTGGGCCTAGGTGGCGGTCACTGGTTAGGAACTCACGGCATGGGGGGAGTGTCTGAACCGTTGGGTGTACATGGTTACTGGATAGGCTTAATCGCGGGGCTCAGCACTGCCGCTGTTTTACTTGGGTGGCGATTAAAGTGGATCAGCCAAAAGGAGTAACCCTCTATGACACTCTTTGGTGCCAAAAACTTTCTAGTAGTGCTGTCGATATCCTCCATGCTTGTAGGGTGCAGCAACAACGATGCCGAGCACCCCTGGGTTGCTTACCATGAGCAGCTAGCCGAAAACCTCAATATTTCACCTATTGAACGCTCCTCCCCACGTAACATCGGCGCCTTTCCTGATCGTCAAAATAGGCAAATCGATGTACCTGAAATACGTGAAAGCATGCTTAACATTTATGCCCTGAGGGAGTGTCAAATCACCTCGCTCGTTGCCGCACGCAATAATCAGTTGGGGCGGGTTGCGCCCCCAAGCCAGCAGTGGCTTTACGAACGCACCCTCTGGCAGCGCCTTAGCAGTTGCTGGAAAAGTGAGGCAGTCAGTGAGTTAAGCGATGAAAACCGAGAACGCCTGGAAACGCTTACCTTACAAAAAACCGCTCAGCTACCCGCGGTGAGCTGGAATGCCATCTTCGAATCCACCGAATGGGAAAAGAGCTTTTCAAGAGCCAGCCAGCCCTTAAGCTCAGGAGGTGTGGCAGACCTTTCTCAACAACTGGCTTCCATTGAATACTTGCACCAGATGGTAGTGAATCAGTTTAGTCTTGAGTGGCAACAGGACTCCTCTACCCTCGAACACCACCTTAAAACACTTCAAGAACGCCCCTTAACGGGAGAGCTATTACGTACACTGCTTCTCGCTGAGCAGCGTTTGAGTGAGGCTAACATCATGCTTTCAGAACAAGCGCTATCTGCTGATACATGTTTAAGCTCCTGGGAGGCCACTTGGCTTACCACCCTTGAGCAACAGGCTGAGCAGTGGCTTATAGCAGTCAATCAACTGATTGATACGCATGACGTCGCCCCACCTGAGGCCGTTGTGGAGTATCAGTCTACGTGGCTTTCAATGAGCAACCCCAACGCACCCTGGCAGCAATTTCAAACCGCGAAAACCACCCATAATCAGCTCAGAGGCCGCTTCCCAGTGTGCACTATCACGTAAAAAATACGTTCCCCTCTTAACCTTATGGTAAACCTGTGCTATTGGTGAACTATGTGGTGAGCAAAAACGCTCACCAATGTCGAGACCACGCAGCACAAGGAGGGACACCATGGGCGCATCCCAGTCACCCCGCTCTGCCCAGGTCATCGACCTGGATACCGTGCGTCAGCATCATCAGGCGCAAAAATGTTTGATTCGTCTAGCACCAGAGTTAGATGGGTTAGAGATGGTTTACCAGCTCGCTGCGAGTCCCGACACCTACTATGGCCTGCCTATATTGGCATGGGGCCTCCGCAAAGACGGTAGCGTGGTTGGACTAGTGCCCTGGATGGAATCACTGGCGGCTTGCCACGATTTAGACAGCCATGAGAGTGGCCTATTTATCGGTTATCGTGATCCCGAAACCGAAGAGATCTTCGAACTCCCTCCCGACCATAAACATGACGAGCTAACGGCGGCGGCAAGTTATTTTGAATACGAAGCTTCAGAAGAGGTTTCACTTATTCAGCAACTCCCTGACACCTTAGGCACCCATGCATTATGCATGAATAACCCTAATGCCCCTTGGCATATGAAAGCCGTTTACGGCTGGCGTCTCTACAGTGATGGCAGCGTAGAAGCTCTACTAGCCGATGAGCAGAAAGCCACAATGACGCCAATCTTACTTGGCGATAGGTGCCTGTATGAAGCGCATCTGCGCCATCAAACGGTGTACTTCTTCCAGCGGCATATCGCCAACCAAATTATGGAAGAGGATCCCGCAACACTAGATGCATTAGCCATGATGGTTGTTCCTCATGGAGAAGCCGATTAAATCAATTGCTTGGCGAGGCTATCCACCATTAGTCGGCACTGGCCTCGCTAGACTCCACAGGCTTAAGCTAAACGGATAAAGTAGAGATAGTGGCCATTTTCCTCGCGCTGCGTTAACAGCTCATGCCCTAGGAACTGACAAAATTTAGGGACATCTCGAGTTGTCGCGGGATCGGTTGCTATCACCTTAAGCACTTGTCCTGACGCCATATCGCGCACTTGGTTATGCATCAGCATTATAGGCTCAGGGCAGTAAAGCCCGGTGGTATCTAGCGATGCATCAAACCCTTGCGTGTCGTCGGTATTAACAGTCATTTATATTCTCGGTTAGGAAACCACAGTATGATAAAAGTAATCATTGAAAGGCGCATTATGCCCGGCCTGGAAGAAGAGTTTGAGCAAGCTGCACGCGAAGCCATGCGCGTTTCCCTTGGGGTAAGAGGGTTTGTCGGTGGGGAAACGCTAGTAGAGCTTGGCCATACTGATCGGCGCCTGATGATTACCAAATGGCGTGACCTACGCGCTTGGAAAGAGTGGCATGCAAGCGAAGCCCGCGCAGACGCCATGCAGCGCATTTTACCGCTATTAACCGAAGATGAAACCATTCGGGTATACGAGCCGGGCTACTAAAGCCATCGGCTCGCTTGAGCGGTCATTAATTAATTAACCGTACGTGAACCGTCACCTCTTCCCGATCATGGTAGAGGTGACGACAGGAAACTTTAGCCCGCACCCCTGCTTCCGCCAACGTCTCTTCCAACGATGTTAAGCAGCGAGTCACTTCTTCCCAGCGCTTTTTCATGGGCAGCTTAAGATTAAAAATCGCCTCGCGACACCACTTGCGCGTAAGCCACCGCTCCACCATTGCCAGTACGCGTACTGGTTTATCAACAATATCGCATACCAGCCAATCAAGCCTTTGAGGAGGCTCCCAGCTAAAGCCATCCTCTTTAAGATGATCGATCTGACCAGTCGCCATTAGCGATTTATCCATTGGCCCATTATCGATGGCGTAAACATACATGCCGCGCTGAACCAGCTGCCAGGTCCAACCACCTGGGGCCGCCCCTAAATCTGCTGCCTGCATATGTGCCGAGAGCCGGTCATCCCACTGCTCGCGAGGAATAAACTCATGCCACGCCTCTTCTAGCTTAAGCGTTGAGCGGCTAGGCGCTCGAGAAGGGAAGCGCAATCGCCGGATGCCGTTAATCAGTTCACTCCGATTATCGGGGAAGCTTATGCCCAGTTGAACGCGATCGCCATCGGTCCAAAAAATATGCAACCGACGGCCCCCGGCTTTACCGCGCAGAGCACCACGTTTCTTTAACATACTTTGCAGTGGTTTAGTCAGCGCTTTAATCAAGCCTGCCAGTGCTTTTCCATCATTGGTATCAGGGGTTTCATGCCAAATTTCTTCAAAACTCCAACGGCTTGCCTTAACTTGATCCAGAATAGCGGTCAAGCGATCTTCCCTAGAGAGTGTCAGCGCTGGTAGCGCCGCTAGGCTTTGGCGAGCAAAAATAAGCCGCTTAAATGCTGCCTGACGGTGCACGTCATTGATCGGTTCCCCATCTAAACGTGTCAAACTCGCCCACCCCTCCCCCTGCGCAGGCTCACAGGAGACACCTTGCTGTTTGGCGTGGTGCTGCATTTCTGACAGCGCATCGCCTTCAAAACCTGGGCGACAGTAAACCAGCCACGACGTGGGTACCGTTTCACTCACCTATTCACCTCAACGTTTACCTAACAAAACGAAATCGTTATCTAACTGATTATTAAAGCGCATCATAGCACTTATCTAGCCAGGGTTATTTTGTTTAGCGCATAGCAAAACGCCCCGAACACTGTGTGCTCGGGGCGTTTCTTAATAAGTGCCTGACAATGACCTACTCTCGCATGGGGAGACCCCACACTACCATCGGCGCTAAGCGGTTTCACTACTGAGTTCGGCAAGGGATCAGGTGGTTCACGCTCGCTATGGTCGTCAGGCGTAACGGGTGATGTATAT
>NZ_JAFWFN010000016.1 GCF_017515565.1 Halomonas sp. | reverse complement strand
CCAGGGTGGCCAGACTTGGCCTTCTGAACAGCATCCATGGAAAGGGCGCGAATGGCATTGGCCAGCTCAAAACGGGACGGCATGGGGGTGCTCCTCGCCTGAAAACAGAAATAATAAAGCCTCTATTGTCGCTGACTTCCCCCGCGGCGGCAAATTCTACGGGCAGCTTCTGTGAAGAACCCCCAACAGCGTGTAGACTCTGCCTCCCGAAGTGGCCTTGAAAGTTGTCGAGCCGCTTCTTTATACGGGCAGGGAACCTCCTGCCATGATTTCCTGCTGATGCTGCGGTCACTATGCAGCCGTCATACAGAGGGTCGAGTGCGCGATGAGCGAATATTCCCTGTTTACCTCCGAGTCCGTTTCAGAAGGCCATCCTGATAAGATTGCCGACCAGATTTCCGACGCGGTGCTAGATGCCATTATTGCCCGTGATAAGCAGGCGCGCGTTGCCTGTGAAACCATGGTGAAAACCGGTGTAGCTATTATTGCCGGTGAGATCACTACGTCTGCGTGGGTGGATCTGGAAGCGCTGGTACGGGATGTGATTACCGATATCGGTTACACCTCATCCCGCGTTGGTTTCGATGGGGCAACCTGTGGGGTAATCAACCTGATCGGCAAGCAGAGCGTTGATATTGCTCAGGGCGTTGACCGCTCTAAGCCTGAAGACCAGGGTGCTGGTGACCAGGGGCTAATGTTTGGTTACGCCACCAATGAAACCGATTCGTTTATGCCGGCGCCGATCCACTACTCGCACCGTTTAGTTGAGCGTCAGGCAGAGCTGCGCAAAAACGGTTTGCTGCCGTGGTTGCGCCCGGATGCCAAAAGCCAGGTCACCTTCCGCTATAACGCACAAGGCCAGCCCTGTGGCGTTGACGCCATCGTGTTGTCTACTCAGCATGACCCGGAAATTGACCAGGAAGACCTGCGCAAAATGGTCAAGCGTGAAATCGTCGAGCAGGTGATTCCCGCTGAGTGGCTGGATGAAAATACCCAGTACCACATCAATCCGACTGGCAAGTTCGTGATTGGCGGCCCGGTGGGCGACTGTGGTTTAACCGGCCGTAAAATCATCGTTGATACTTACGGCGGTATGGCACGACACGGTGGCGGCGCATTCTCGGGTAAAGACCCCTCAAAGGTTGACCGCAGCGCAGCGTACGCTGGCCGTTACGTAGCCAAAAATGTTGTGGCGGCAGGGCTTGCCGATAAGTGCGAAATTCAGGTCTCTTACGCGATCGGTGTTGCCGAACCCACCTCGGTCTCTATTGATACCTTTGGTACTGGCAAAATCGACGACGCGAAGATTGTTGATCTCGTTCGTGAACACTTTGACCTTCGCCCCTACGCAATTACCAAAATGCTCGACCTGCTGCACCCCATGTACCGTCTTACGGCCGCCTATGGCCACTTTGGCCGCGAGCCGTTTGAGCACAGCTACAGCTGGGTAGACGACAAAGGCGAAGCACATAAAGAAACCTTTACTGCCTTCCCGTGGGAAAAGACAGATAAAGCTAATTCTCTGCGTCAGGCTGCCGGTTTATAAACGACGTTTGAAGGTAAGCTAGATGTCTTGAGCGTGAAAGCTCTCCAAAACGCCCCTTGGCTTAGGCCAGGGGGCGTTTTTTATGTTCGCTACAAAAAGTGTCTCGGCATACGCTAAGATTACTTCGCTAGCGGCTAAGCCTGTGTCGTAGCCGTTTTTACCACCAGCGTCGTTAGGGAGCGCTCTCGGGAGTTGGCGTATGCAAAAAAGGATAAAAGCGGCTAAGCGATGGCTGCTGGCAGTGTGGCTAATGGGCGGCGCTATATACGCCCAGGCACAAGAGTGCCCCCCGTGGCCCAGGGAGCAGCTGGCGCTTGAGACTCAGGCGCTGGCGGAGCACGTCGCGATATGGGACCGCGCCTACCATGACAAGGGCGAGTCACTTATTGATGACGAGCTCTACGACCAAGCGGTGGTCCGCTTAGCCAGCTGGCAAGCCTGCCTGGGAGATAATACGCCCCACCGCCCGCTTACCAGAGTGACCAGTAGCCGCGGCACCCTGGATCATCCGTTCGCCCAAACCGGCTTGAATAAAGCCGACGATGACGGCGTGCGACGTTTTACCAGCCGCCGGGATGACCTGTGGATCCAGCCTAAAGTAGATGGCGTAGCGGTCACACTACGCTATCAAGAGGGTGAGTTAATCGAAGCCGTTAGCCGTGGGGACGGCGAGCGTGGCCAAGACTGGACGGCCCGCGCCCACCAACTCTCCGCTGTGCCCAATGCGCTGCCTATGCCGCTTTCTGCAGTGTTCCAAGGCGAACTCTATTGGGTATTGAATGACCACGTGCAGTCACAAAATCCTGCATCTGGCGCTCGGGGCGCCGTGGCGGGAGCGATGGCGCAACAATCACCTAGTCCCGATACTCTAAGCCGGGTTGGGCTGTTTGTATGGGACTGGCCGGACGGCCCCACCGATATGTCCGTAAGGCTTGCCGAGCTTACTGCACTGGGCTTTGATACCGCCGACTACACGCACTCCTTAAACGAGCAGCGCGACGCCGCCTATTGGCGGGATGCGTGGTTTAACGGTGCGCTACCCTTTGCCACCGATGGCGTTGTGCTCAAACAAGCGGAGCGTCCTGGCGTGCAGCGCTGGAGCTCATCGCCGCCAGAGTGGGCGATCGCCTGGAAGTATCCTGCTCAACAGGCGTTAGCACAGGTGCGTGGCGTGGAATTTCGCGTAGGCCGTACCGGGCGCGTGACGCCGCTGCTGTGGCTCTATCCGGTAACGCTGGAAGGGAGGCGCATCAGCCGCGTCTCGTTAGGCTCGTTGGAGCGCTGGCAAGCGTGGGATGTGCGGCCGGGTGATCAAGTGGCGGTAACGCTAGCAGGGCTGACCATACCCCAGGTAACGGACGTCGTCTGGCAAACGCGTGAGCGGGCCGCGTTAAGCGCCCCCTCACCGGAGCGCTACCATTTGCTGAGTTGCTTTACGTTAACGCCGGGCTGTGAAGCACAGTTATTGGCAAGGCTTAGCTTTTTAAGCGACCAGCTAGGCATGCAAGGAGTGGGGGAAGGTACTTGGCAGGCGCTCATTGACGCAGGCGTTGTTACAGAGTTACTGGAGTGGATGGAGGCGAAACCTACCCAACTACAACAAGCCCACGGTATTGGAGCAGTGCGTGCTGCTGCTCTCGAAGCGCAATTTAGTGCCGCAAGGGCCGCTTCTTACGCCGCATGGCTGGCAGCGCTGGGCATGCCGCCCGGCGGTAGTGCCCAACTAGGAAGTTGGCAAACCCTGGTAGGCTATTCACGGGCGGATTGGCAGGCTATTCCTGGTGTCGGTCCAGTTAGAGCCGACGCGCTAGCAGCGTTTTTTAGTCATCCGGAGGTGCAGCGCATGGCGCTAACACTGCAGCAGTCGGAGATTGCCGGTTTTTAACCCAGGCTGGTTAGGCGCAGCATCAGGCCTAAATAGAGCGGAATCAGCAGCGGTGCCAGTAGCGTGGAGGTGAGTACCGCGAGGGCGCCCTTTTGGGGCTGAATGCCCAGCTCCATGGCAACGACCACTACATTTGATGCCATAGGCACCACGCCAAGCAGCAGCAGGGCCATGGCAAGCTCCGGGGCCAGCGGTGTGATCTTTTGCAACACAAGCACTGCGGCCAACATGACCAGCGGCCAAAGCAGGTAGCGCAACCCTACGCAGGTGGCGACAAAGCGCGTATCCCATGCTGAAAGCGTGACCTGGCTGAGGGTCATGCCAATAATCATCATGCCCAGCAGCGTATAAGTGGCAGGAAATACGTCCATAGAGCTCATCAGTGCAGCAGGCAACGTGACGTTGAGTGCACTTAGCATCAACGCGATGAGAAACGCATAGATGAGTGGCAAGCGAGCGATTTTGATCAGACTTTGGCGCACTGAAAAGTGGCCGCGGGCACTTAAATAAAACCCCACCGTAAACTCGTAAAGGTTGATACCCAGCATGCAGAACAGGTAAAGCGTCACGCCCTCGGGTGGCAGTAAAATAAGCGCTACCGGCAAACCGAAATAACCAGTATTGCCAGTGCCGGAGGAGAACGCTAAAAGAGCGCCCTCCTGAGGGCCGAAACGGTGCTGTGTCACACGGCGTACGAGAAGCGCCATTGTGCTCACTAGAATAAACAGCGCCAGCGTCAGTGCCAGGTACTCAGCCGTAGGGCCGCCGTTCATCAGCGCGCGAAAAATTGTCAGCGGTGCAATGAGGTACACCAGCAGTGTCGCAATAGGCCGTGGGTCTATCTTCAGGCGCTGTGCCGCAATAAAGCCCAGCCCTACATACCCTAATAACATCAGCAGTGGCCCCATAAGGGCGCTTGGTGCTAAATCCATTTCTCCTCCCTGATGAATTGCCACTTTATCCAACATGAGCCGAATTGAAGGGCGACCGTGGAATCTTTCATTAGCCCCTATGCAGCGGAAAAGGGAGAATAACCCAAATAACATCACGTTGACGCTACGCGAGGAATTTCCATGAGCAGCCAAGAACATCCGTTAGGTATTAGCTTTGAGTTCTTTCCGCCCAATACGGATGCCGGGCGAGACAAGCTAATTCACGTGCGTGATGAGCTGGCCGCGCGTAAGCCACGTTTTTTCTCGGTCACATATGGCGCCGGTGGCTCTACCCAGGCGCGCACGCGTGACATCGTTCGCAGCGTTAGCCAAAGCGGCATCACCACTGCGCCGCACCTCTCTTGCATCGGCAGTGAAAAAGCCCAGCTGCGGGATCTGCTGGCGCAGTATCGTGAAGAGGGCGTGGATAGCTTAGTCGCGCTGCGCGGCGACATGCCCTCAGGGATGGGGAGTATTGGCGAGCTGCGCTATGCCAATGAGTTGGTTGAGTTTATTCGTGCAGAAACCGGCGATCATTTCGATATTGCCGTAGCGGCGTATCCAGAATCTCATCCACAGGCCCCCAACCTAGATAAGGATGTGGAAAACTTTGCCCGTAAGATGAAGGCTGGCGCCAATATGGCCATCACTCAATACTTCTTCACCGCCGACGCTTATTTCAACTTCGTTGAGAAAGCTCGGGCGCTAGGGGTCGAGCAGCCAATTATCCCCGGCATTATGCCCATTACCAACTACACCAAGCTTGCGCGCTTTTCGGACGCCTGCGGTGCGGAAATCCCCCGTTGGATCCGTAAGCAGCTAGAGTCCTATGGCGATGATAGTGACGCCATTGCCGCTTTTGGTACCGACGTTGTCTCCCGCCTATGTGAGCGATTGTTAGATGGCGGCGCGCCGGGCCTACACTTCTACACGTTGAACCAAGCGGCCCCGGTATTAAAGATTGTCGATAATCTGGGCGGCTAACGGTCGGCTCTACGTGTGAACTGAAAACGTATAAAAAAGCCCCGCTCAATGACAATTGAGCGGGGCTTTTTCTATCTAGTGACCTCAAGCGTTGGTTTGCATTAAGCGTCACTGTTTATTCACGATTAGCCAGCTTGAGCGGTTTTAGCGCTCCCGCCATGCAGTTTACGCTGCATGATAAATATCGTGGCACCAATCGCAAGGCCTGCAACATCGGTATAGATGCCGCCATAAATCATAAACATCGCACCTACGAGCATAATCAGGCGTTGCCACGTTTTGACCGGGCCGAAGAACCACGCCTGAACAACACCGGCAAGCAAGATAATACCCAGTGACGCAGTGATCGCTACGCGCGTAATCTGCATTGGACTGCCTTCCATCAGCATGGCAGGGCTGTAGAAGAACATGAACGGCACGATAAACGCAGCCAAGCCAATCTTGAACGAGGCTATTGATGTCCCCATCGCGTTATCGCCTGAAATACCCGCCGCTGCGTATGAGGCCAGTGCCACCGGCGGCGTGATAGCGGACATAACGGCAAAGTAGAACACGAAGAAGTGTGCCACCAGCGGTTGAATGCCGATATTAATCAAGCCTGGGGCGACCACCGATGCAGCCACCGCATAAGCCGCTGTAGTGGGCATGCCCATGCCGAGCATGATGGAGATGCACATAGCGAAGAACAGAGCCAGCAGTTGGCTTACACCAGCCAAACCCAACAGCAGTGAGGAGAAGCGAGCGCCAACGCCGGTCAGTGAAATCACCCCGACAATCAGGCCCGCACAGGCACACACTGCGATAATCTGAATCGACATGGTGCCTGCTAACTGCAGGGCTCTCAAAATGGAGCGGATACCCATTTTATTGGGTGAAATCCAGCTGACAACGGCCGCCGACGCGGTGGCTAATGTGCCCGCGCGAATCACCGAGTAGCCCAGGAAAAGCGCTGCAATCAAAATAATAATCGGGGCGAATAGGTAAGCGTGTTTAACAAGACGGCGGA
The DNA here is from genome assembly GCF_017515565.1 of Halomonas sp. Lineage (GTDB taxonomy): Bacteria > Pseudomonadota > Gammaproteobacteria > Pseudomonadales > Halomonadaceae > Vreelandella. Next base: position 13,933 of record NZ_JAFWFN010000016.1, on the reverse strand, counting down.
ACTGTGGAATTTCATCCTTGCGCATGCCGCGCATGCCTTTCTTAGCGGCTTCAAAGTCGACCATGCAATAGACAGACAGGAAATAGAGTGCCGCAGGGATAAGAGCAGCGACGGCAATCTCGCGGTAAGGAATACCGGTGACTTCCGCCATAATAAAGGCGCCTGCACCCATGATGGGTGGCATGATTTGGCCACCGGTCGATGCTGCAGCTTCAATGGCGCCCGCACTGCGGCCGGGGTAACCGACTTTTTTCATCAGCGGGATCGTCAGTGAGCCAGTCGACACCACGTTGCCTGCCGATGTGCCGTTGATCATGCCCATCAAACCTGAGGCAAAAATAGATACCTTAGCAGGGCCACCGCGGGCACGACCCGCCGCGGCAAAGGCAAAGTTTACAAAATAGTCGCCTACCTTTGATGCTTGCAGGAAAGCGGCAAAAATAATGAACAAGATGATATACGTAGAGGAAACCGCCGTGGTCTGGCCGAGTACGCCCGTATCGGTGTAAAGCTGGCTGAAAAAGCGTCCTACGGAAAGGCCGGGGTAGCTTAAAAAACCCGGCAGGTAAGGCCCACCAAACACATAGGCAAGAAAGATAGCTGAAATAATTACCAGCGCATTGCCTGCCACTCGGCGGGTAAGTTCAAGGATAAGCAATGAACCGGCGATAGCGGAGTAAGAAATGCCCATCGGCGCGAAGGAAGTGCCGGTCGACATACGCAGCGGGGTGTTATAGATCACCAAGAAATAACCCGCGCTGGCTAAAGCACATACCATTAGAACCAAATCAGGTAGCGCAAACTTAGTACGCACCTGACGATACGTCCAGGATAAGAAAATAGCGGCGACGGTTGCGGCAATGAGAGGGTAACCAAAATGCCACTTTTCTATATGCGGCTCAATGCGCATCGCGCCACCGGCGATTGTCTGCCAAATGATGACTGTTTGCAGAAACGCGTAGCCAGCCAGCAACAGTAGCAGTGAGCTCAATACCGTTTGCCACATAGGCGCGGTCGCCGCATCGTCACTGGCGAAGCGGGCGCCGGTGAACAGACCAAAGCCAAGAATTAGCGCACCAGCAACGTGAATAATACGATAAGACCACGTTTCCATTGGTAGGACGTTTAGGGTCACCAAGTGAAACACGGCATAGATGATAGCTAAGCTAGCAAATAAGGCCCACTGCCAGCCGGTAAAAGTACGGCGATTAGGTTCGACAATTTCTTCATCGACACCCTCAGCTAAAATCGCTGCCGCGTTCTTTTCTTCCGCAGAGTCGCTGGAAGTTGCAGCCGGGTTAGGGCTGTTGGAGTTATTGCTCATGATACGTCACCCATGGGTGTGGAACATCAGCGTGACTAGCGTTGCTAGATCAGCAATTTGTGAAGTACTGATAGTGTAGGAAGGGCCGGCCCTGAGAACACAGGAGCCGGCCCTTTCGCGCAGGTAGCTTAGGCTGTTACTGGCTAATCATATCATCTGCAATTTCATAGCCATTTTCGTTGAACCAGCGGGCAGCGCCTGGGTGGAACGGCATAACGGTGTTGTAAACGACATTTTCAGGAATAGTCGTTTCGGCACTGCGATGAACCGACATCATGCGATCATTGTTTTCCATGGTGATGCGGGTTGCTTCGTAAACAAAGCTTTCCGGCAGGTCACAGGCAGCAATGGCGAAGTTCCACATGGAAACAGCGCGGGCATCTTCTTCCAGCGTTTCGTAAGTACTGGCCGGGATCATGTAGTCAGACACCGGGAAGGCGTCGATGATTCGTGCCTGCTCTTCTTCGCTAAACTCGATGATATTAACGTCAGTCTGTACTTCCAGCTGGCTAACGGCGGGGATCGGAATGCCGGCTGCGAATGCAATAACATCTAAAAGACCGTCTTGTAACTGACCACCGAGGTCAGACCAGCCGCCGTTACGACGCTCAAAGTTCACGCCCAATTCTTCAAGAATAGCGGGGAAGTAAACATCTGAAGTGGAGCCTGAAGGGCCGAAACCGATGCGTGAACCATCAGGGATATCAGAAATTGAAGTGATTCCAGAATTGGCAAGCGCAGTAACTGAGAACGGAGTTTCGTACATGGGGAACATTGCACAGGCGTTATCCATTACTACGCCGGGTGCCAGCGGACTTTCGCCTTTCATTGCGTCAGCGGCGGGACCCATGGTGGTCATACCAAATGCTAGATCGCCGTTATGCACAAGCGCTAAGTTCTGTGTTGGGCCACCGGTGACTTCACCGCCGCCTGTAATATTACCGAGCTGGTCAGCAATTAGGTTTGCCCAGCCAGAGCCGTAGATGTAGAAAGTGCCACCTTGGCTAGCAGTACCAATAGTGAAGCTGGATGGCCAGCCATCGCGATCAACTTCAGCGTGGGCGGTAGCGGCGATAAGTGCGCCACCGGCTAGTAGGGCGAAAGACTTAGGCATCAAATTACGCATGGCGAGAATTCCTAGCTGTTATTGGGATTATGTACTGACGGTAGTTATGGATACGGCCAGTTGATACTGCGTGAAGCAGATATGCAGCTAGATAAGAGCGAGAGTTGTGCCAGTTAATTTTTATTTTATTAAAATCAATTGCTTGTTAATTATTTATTAAACTTTGGTAGAAGCAGAAATAGCGCATTGTGTCTGGTTTTTCGCACGCAATGGGCTGCAAAGCGTGTGGTTTTCAGCACGCTTTAGGGGGTAAAGAGTGAAGAGTGAAGAGTGACGAGTGAAGTGGTGGAGTGCCCCCGAAAAAGTAGACACTCAGGTTAAGAAAGGGCCAGGCAGGTGCTAGGCGTCGTTACTTTTTCTTGCCGGGGTCGAGAATACGGACGGGCTGAATATCTTGAACTTTCTGCTCGTCACGCACTTGGTTAACACGGGTGGTTAGCTCCGGTGCTGTTTCATCATCAATAGGCAGCTGTTCGAAAAAATCGCAGCTTACGCACTCTCGGTAGCGGATGCTGTTTTGCTCCCAGGCACGGATTCGATCCATCGCCGCGCAGCGTGGGCAGGTCACACCGGCTATAAAACGTTTTACGCTCGACATAATAAGCTCCAACAGCGCAACGGCGGTGGGGCCGTCGCGCTGGGTCATCACAGTAAGAGGGTTAGGCGGCGCGAATACCGCTATGGCGCAACAGCGGTTCGACGCTTGGTTCTCGGCCACGGAAACTGCGGAATAGCTCTGCGGCATCACGGGCACCGCCCTGCTCCAAAATTTCCTGACGGAAGCGTTGGCCCGTTTCAGGATCGAAAATACCGGCCTCTTCAAAAGCGCTCCAGGCATCAGCGGAGAGCACCTCCGCCCATTTGTAGCTGTAGTAGCCCGCCGCATAGCCACCGGCGAAAATATGCCCAAAGCTATTCTGGAAGCGATTAAAAGCGACCACGGGCACCACCGACGTAGTGCTGCGCACTTCGTCAATTAATGCCTGAACATCGTTAGCACTCGGGGCTTTTAGCTCATGGTGGAGGCGTAAATCGAAGAGCGAAAATTCGATTTGGCGCACCATGCCCATCGCTGACTGGAAGTTTTTAGCGGCTTGTAGCCGCTCAAGCAGTTCTGAGGGCAGCGGTTCATCGCTCTCAACATGTTTGGCGAGGAGGTCTAATCCTTCGCGCTCCCAGCAGTAGTTCTCCATAAACTGGCTGGGTAGCTCAACCGCATCCCAGGCGACGCCATTAATCCCAGAAACATCGGCAATCTGCTGCTTGGTCAGCATGTGGTGTAGGCCGTGACCAAACTCATGGAATAGCGTCGTCACTTCATCGTGGGTGAGCAGCGCAGGCTTGCCGCCCACTGGCGCGGTGAAGTTACAGGTCAAAAAAGCAACGGGTAACTGTAGGCCGTCGTCAGTTTGGCGGCGTACTCGGCAGTCGGCCATCCAGGCGCCGCCGCGCTTTCCTTCCCTGGCGTACAGGTCAAGATAAAAGCCAGCAATGGGGTTGCCTTGTTCGGTAATCCGGAAGAAGCGCACATCGCTGTGGTAGCTCGGTGCCGCGCTGTCTTCCTTAATCTGAACGCCGAAGAGGCGCTCGACGACTTGGAAGAGCCCGTCGACCACGCGAGGCGCAGAAAAGTAGGGGCGCAGCTGTTCTTGGGAAATGGCATGGCGCGCTTCACGCAGTTTTTCGCTCACGTAAGCCACATCCCATGGCTCAAGAGCGTCGATCTCAAGCTCGTCGCGGGCGTAGGTGCTTAGCTCGGCAAACTCTTCTTTCGCCTGGGGAGCTGCGCGGTAGGCAAGGTCGTTTAAGAACGTAAGCACCTGCTCGGGGGAATCCGCCATTTTGGTCGTTAGCGAGTAATCGGCGTAGGTATCAAAGCCTAGCAGTTCGGATACTTCATGGCGCAGGCCCAGGATCTCTTCCAGAATGGGCGCATTGTCGAACTTGCCGGCATCCGGCCCTTGATCCGAGGCGCGGGTAACAAAGGCGGTGTAGACTTCGCGGCGCAGTGCGCGGTTATCGGCATAGCTGACGATTGGAAAAAAACTGGGGAAATCGAGGGTAATACGATAGCCCTTAACGCCTTTTGCTTCAGCGGCGGCCTTTAGCGTATCAAGCGCGCTTTCGGGCACGCCGGTCAGCTCATTTTGGTTTTCAATGTCTTTATGCCATGCCTGGGTGGCATCCAGGACATTGTTGGAAAACTGATTGGAAAGCGTGGAGAGACGAGACTGAATTTCGCCATAGCGAGCTTTTTTATCAGCGGGAAGGTCAACACCGGCCAAACGGAAGTCGCGCAGGGCGTTGTCGACCGTGCGCTGCTGGGCGGTATCAAGCTGTGCCCAGTGCTTCTCTTTTAGCGCTTGCCAGCCATGAAACAGTCCTTCGTGCTGGCCCACCCAGGTGCCGAACGCAGAGAGCTGCTCCAAGCAGGCTTGGTAAGCTTCGCGCAGTTCGGGGGTGTTCATTGTGCCATTAAGGTGCGAAACCGGCGACCAAGCCTGAGAAAGTCGATCATTCACGGCTTCAAGCGGTGCCGCGAAGTTTTCCCAAGTGGGTGGTGTGCTAGCCGCCTGTTGGGCAAGGCGGTCGATCGCTTCACGGCTTTCGCTGAGCAGTGTTTCTACGGCGGGCACTACGTGTTCGGCGCGAATCTCAGCGAAAGGGGGAAGCTCGTGGCTCTCTAGCAGCGGATTGCGGGACATAGGCACCTCGATGGCATCGTTTTAAAACGTTAAAGGGCGCGTAAAACGCGCGATAATGATGACACAGTGTGGGCAGTGAGGCGTTCTTTCAATGGCAAGGTTTGGCCTAGGCGAAAGCGCCTGCTAGTCTTGCCGCCTTTTAGTGCCACCAATGGCAGGAGCATGTAATGAGTGAAACGCTAGAGCGCTGGGGGTCGAAGCGGGCCTTTATCTTAGCGGTAACCGGGGCAGCGGTGGGGTTAGGTAATATTTGGCGTTTTCCCTACGTGGCGGGTGAAAACGGCGGCGCGGCTTTTTTACTGATCTATATCGCTTTTGTGCTGCTGCTGGGTATTCCGGTGATGATGGCGGAAATTTTAATCGGCCGGGCAGGTCGGCGTGGCCCTATGCAAGCGCTTGGTGCGCTCGCCGCTGAGGCGGGAGCTTCTCGCCATTGGCGTTGGTTGGGGCTATTTGGCGCCTTTACGGTGTTTTGTATTTTGTCGTTTTATTCGGTGGTCTCGGGTTGGTCGATCGAGTTTTTAGTGACGTCGATAAACGGTAATTTTGCGGGAGCAAGCGCAGCGGAAGTCGGGGCCGGGTTTGAGGCGTTTTTGGCAAACCCTAGACTGTTAATTTTTAATCACTCGCTATTTCTATTTATGACCATGACCGTGGTAGCCGCAGGCGTCGCGAAAGGTCTGGAGCGGTTAAATAACCTGCTGATGCCGCTTTTGTATGGGCTACTGCTGCTACTGGCCGCCTACGCGACGACGACCGACGGCTTTGGCACGGCGCTCTCCTGGTTATTTTTGCCTTCATTTGGGGATGTTACGGCTAGCGTTGTGCTGCATGCGATGGGCCACGCCTTTTTCACCCTTGCCGTTGGAGCTTGTGCCTTAATGGCGTATGGCGCCTACATGCCCGATGACCAAAGCTTGCCGAAGGCTGCCTTCGCAGTGGCTGTGCTGGACATTAGTGTGGCCTTGCTAGCGGGCATTGCGATTTTTTCGGTGGTGTTTGCCCAGGGCTTAGACCCGGCTGATGGCCCGGGGCTGATGTTTGTAACGCTACCCATTGCGTTTTCTGGGCTGCCCTGGGGGTCGCTGTGGTTAAGCGTGTTTTTCATACTGCTGCTACTGGCGACCTGGACATCAGCAATTAACCTTGCTGAGCCTATGGTGGCCACACTGCAGGGCCTTGGCTGGCGGCGTAGCGTGTCAACAGCGGTGGTGGCGCTAAGTGTATGGCTGATTGGCCTGCTATCGGCGTTCTCGTTCTCAACCTTGGCAGAGTTTAGGCCGCTATTTGGGCGTAATGTGTTTGAGCTGGTAAGCAGTATTCCTCCCGATATCTTCTTACCCATCGGTGGGCTGTTTATAGCGATTTTTGCAGCATGGGTGATGCCTCAAGCGCGTGTTGTAAGCGCGCTGGGAATGGGTGAGCGCGGTTATTTACTATGGCGTACCATCATTCGCTGGGTATCGATTCCGCTGACGTTTATTGTCTTGCTGGGTGGGTTGCTATAGTGCTTCTTCTAGCACCATTATTGCGTTAAGGAGATAACCATGAGCAGTGCCCTACGAACTTATCAAGGCGTTTCGCCGCAACTTGGCGAGCGTGTGTATGTCGACCCTGCGAGCCTCGTGATTGGCGATGTGGTGCTGGGAGATGACTGCTCGGTCTGGCCGATGACTGTCATCCGTGGCGATATGCACCGGATACGTATTGGCGCGCGAACCAGCGTGCAGGATGGCAGCGTGTTGCACATTACCCACGCCAGTGATTTTAACCCTGATGGCTTTCCGCTCATCATTGGCGATGATGTGACCATTGGCCACAAGGCGATTTTGCACGGTTGCACCCTGGGCAACCGCATTCTGGTGGGCATGGGCGCCATTGTGATGGATGGTGCGGTGGTGGAAGATGAAGTGATTATTGCCGCTGGCGCGGTGGTAACGCCGGGGAAACGCCTTGAAAGTGGCCATGTGTATGCCGGAAACCCTGCTAAAGCGCTGCGCCCGCTGAAAGAGAAAGAGCGCGCTTTTTTCCCCTACACCGCCGGTAACTATGTGAAGTTAAAAGAGTCGTTTCTCGCCCAGGCGGCGGGTTAACCGGCAGGCCTAAGCAGTTGGCTAACCACCCTTTTTTTCTAACGCAATGATGTTGCGGCAGCCGGAAATCTGTTAATTTATCCAGTTTTCTAGGGTGCCGCGCTATGGCCAACTTTCGCACGCATATTACGGTGGCAGCAGCGGGCGGCATGGTACTAGCCTACGCCGGCTGGCAGGCCCAATGGTGGCCCGCTAATCAGGCGCTGCTGGTGGTGGCGTTGGTCGCTTTTGGCGGCATTTTGCCGGATATCGACGCCGACCGCTCCCGCTCTATTCGGTTGATTTTTAATCTACTTTCCGTGCCTTCGCTCGTGCTGGGCGTACTGCTGCTGCAGCCTTGGCTAACGCCTGGGTTACTGCTGGTGGCCTGTGGCGGGATTTATTTCTGTGTACGCTATTTAGCCGCGGTGCTGTTTTCACGTTTCACAGTGCATCGGGGGATCTGGCATTCGCTGATGGCCGCGGTACTTTGTGCGCTGGCCACGGCTGCGCTTAGTTACCACTTGCTTGCCCAGCCTGCTTGGTTGGCATGGTGCCACGGGGCAGCGGTGCTGCTGGGGTTTATCATTCACTTGGGGTTGGATGAACTGTTTAGCGTTGACCTGGAAGGAGCGCGTTTAAAGCGCTCTTTTGGCACCGCGCTAAAGCTTGGCGATAGCCGCCGGCCGCTTTCCAATCTATTAATGTTGATTGCGATGCTCACCCTGGTGCCCTGGGCACCGCCCTGGGGAGTGTTGGCGGAGCTGTTTCATCAAGGCTCGCTATTGTGGCGGTAGTCGCCAGCGTTTAAGCCGTGCTTTTTAAGCTTGTCGTAAAACGTTTTACGGGGGATGCCCAGATGGTGGCAAACATCGGTAACCCGCCCTTGATGGCGTGCTAGCGACTGGCTAATCAGGCTTTTTTCAAACAGCTCTACTTGGCGGGGCAGCGTTGGCTCTTGGGTGTCGGCGGCGACACCCTCCAGCAGGGCATCTAGGCGGTAGTCAAACGCTGCCCCCAGCAGTACATAGCGCTCGGCCAGGTTACGTAGTTCACGCACATTGCCAGGCCAGTCGTGGGCCAAGAGGGCGGCAATGGCGTGGCTATCCAACATCGGCGCTTCAAGCCCGCTGCGGTTAGCGGCTACCACGGCAAAGTGTTGAAACAGTAAGGGAATGTCTTCTCGCCGTTCGCGCAGGGCTGGTAGCGGTAGGGTGACAACGTTTAGTCGGTAGTAGAGGTCTTCGCGAAAGCGCCCCTCCTCAGCGGCAACTTTAAGGTCGACTTTGGTGGCGGCAATCACGCGAATATTGAGCGGCACTGCTTCGTTGGCGCCTAGTCGCTCCACGCACCGCTCCTGAAGAACCCGCAGCAGCTTAACCTGAAGTGCCAAGGGCATGGACTCAATCTCATCCAAAAAGACGGTACCGCCGTTAGCGTGCTCAAACTTACCAATTCGCCGCTCTACCGCACCAGTGAAGGCGCCTTTCTCATGGCCGAAAAGCTCTGACTCAATGGTGTTTTCTGGCACTGCGCCGCAGTTGATCGCCATAAAGGGGCTGTTGCGCCGAGCGCTGCGTTCGTGAATTGCTCGGGCGACTAGGTCTTTTCCGGTACCGGTTTCTCCAAACAGCAGCACATCGGCTTCAACTTGGCTGATGCGCTGAATCATTGCGGCAAGGCGAGAAATGATCGGTGTACGCCCCACAAGTCGAGGGCCAAGTGCGGCTTGTTGAACTTCAAGCTCCGCTTTAAGGCGTAAGTTTTCGAGGCTTAGCTGGCGCTTTTCAATCCCGCGTCTTACCACATCCAATAATTGATCGCCTGCGAAAGGCTTTTCTAGAAAGTCCCACGCACCTGCGCGCATAGCCTCTACGGCGGTCGAAATGTCGCCGTGACCGGTAATAAGAATAATCGGCAGTGTGGCGTCGCGGCTGTGTAGCTCATGCAGTAGGGCCATGCCGTCCATTCCAGGCATGCGAATATCGCTGACAATGACCCCAGGAAAGTTATCAGGCAGCGCGGCAAGCGCCTGTTCGGCGGATTCAAAGCAGTAGGGCGTATAACCGGCAAGCTCTAAGGTTTGGCTGGCGGTGATGCGCAGGTGAGGCTCGTCGTCAATCACCATCACCGGCAGCGTCGACGGCTCATGCATGGTTATTATTCTCCTTCACTTTTGGGGCCGTAAACGAGTTAGGAGGCGACGAGTAAGGCAGTGTGACAGTGAAACATGCGCCGCCAGTCGTGTGGTTGCTGGCCTGCAGCTTGCCTCCTAGGTCGTCCATAATACGTGAGGAGATGGAAAGTCCTAGCCCTAATCCGCTGCCCGGCGCTTTGGTAGTAAAAAAGGGCTCAAATATCTGCCCTATATGCTGCGTGGCAATGCCGGGGCCGTTATCGGCGACGCTGATGACCACCTGCTCTTTGATCACCTCTGCGCTAAGCATGAGCACTGGCGATGGGGTCTCTTTCATGGCCTGCAGCGCATTGCCAATAAGGTTAACCAGCACTTGCTCTAAGCGCACTAAATCAGCGTTTACCCAAAGTGTTTCTTCCGGCCAGTGCTGTTGCACCTGGACGCTACCCTCTTTTAAACGGCTGTGAAACAGGCGTAAGGCGTATTCAATGCACGCCTGCACGGATATGGTCTCCTGACGCTCGCTGCTTTTGCGGGAGAACTGCCGTAACTGGGCGCTAATGTCAGCCATCCGTTGAGTAAGCTCGACAATTTGTTCTAGGTTGGCATCGGCTTTTTCAATCCGGGCGAGCTCAATAAACCGCCGAGCATTTTCAGCGTAGGCGCGAATAGCCGCTAAAGGCTGGTTGAGCTCGTGATTAATACCCGCGGCTAGTTGGCCGAGCACGGCAAGTTTGGCTGCTTGGATCAGTTCATCTTGGGTTTGACGCAGGCTTGCCTCAGCACGACGGCGCTCTTCAATCTCACCGGATAAGCGCTGGTTGCTGGCAACTAAGTCTCGGGTGCGGCGCTCAACGCTCACTTCAAGCTCATCGCGTACCCGGGCCAGGGTTTGTCGCTCACGTTCAGCAAACGCCTCACGCTCTCGACGTAATCGCAAGCGCTGCCAGCCAATACCACCGCCAAGGGCCACAATGCCGTAAAGCCCGCCGGCCATCAGGGCGGCGATCCACTGGGCACTAATGACTGGGGTTAGGGGTTTCAAAATGTGCATTTGCCAGCCAAATTCAGGAATGGGGCGTGTGAGGCTTAAATAGCGCTCACCGCTAAGCGGCCCCTGGGAAAAGCTGACAAGATAGCTACCAGGTTCGTAGGGCATGTCGATTTCAATGCCGGAAGGCGCTAATGGTTCCATGGCATAGCGCCGAGTGGCTCGTAATGCGTCACGCTCCTCATCACTGAGAGGGTGAAGGGCGTTCATGCGTAGCGCCGGGTGGCTGGCCATAAAGATGATGTTGTCGCTGTCGGTTACCAGTAGCTCCGCATCCTGCTCGGCCCAACTGGCTTCGACATCATCCAGTAATACTTTAATTACCAGCACGCCATCGGGCTGTGCATCGGGCGATGTATCATCTAGCCAAACCGGAGAGGAGAAGTAATAGCCCCGCTCAAGGGATTGAACGCCGAGCCCGTAAAAGCGCCCCTGTCCGCCTTTAATGGCATCCGTGTAGTAGCTGCGAAACGCGTAATTCTGGCCGATAAACGTATTAGGGCGGTGCCAGTTACTCGCGGCAAGGGTATCGGCGTTTCGATCTAGCAGATAGATATCTGACACCCCTGCTGTGAAGCGGAAACGATCAAGCAGCAGGTTGAGCGGCATTGGGTCTTGGTTGTCTGGAGAGGCAAGAAAGCGCTGAATACCCTCCCGGGTGGCGAGCATTTGCGGTAGATAGTCGTAGCGCAGCAGGTAGCCATTAAGGTTAGCCGCTGACAAGCGCAGCTCATTTTCTGCGTCGTCCTGTAAATTACTCAGCGCTTGATCACGAGCAAACAGCGCGGCTTGCCACATGCAGACGATCAGGCCCAGAGGGATCGCTATCAGCCACATCAAACGCCAACGTAGCGGCTGGCTAGTCATGCGGGGGTGCTGCTGGTGCCTTGGGCGCGGCGTAGCGCTCGCTGAGCGCGGGTTTCAGCGCGGGCCATTTCCAGTAGACCTTCTTCAACGTACACCAAGTGTTCGTGGGCACGGGCGCGGGCATCCTCTGCACGCCCCTCTAAAATCGCATCCAGCAGTGCGCGGTGCTGCTTCATCAGCTGGGTGCGGGAGTCAGGTTTAGCAAACAGGTGCGCTAAATTATCGACGATGCTCTGTTCTAACAGATGGAAAATCCCACGAATTGTGTGTAATAGCAGTACGTTATGAGCGGCTTCTGCAATCGCAAGATGGAAGGCGGCATCTAGCTTGGCTTCCTGAGCTGGATTGGTGCCCACAAAGCCGCCATCAAGTTCTTCAAAGCGCTGAATTAAGACGGCCTTATCTGCAGGCGTCGAGCGTAGCGCGGCATAGTAAGCAGAAATGCCCTCCATGGCGTCGCGAAACTCCAGCAGATCAAGATGAAACTCGTTGTGGCGAGACATCATCTCTAATAGCGGGTCCGTATAACCATTATTCAGCGTTTCGTTTACAAACGTGCCGCCGCCCTGGCGGCTGGTAAGCAGGCCACGGGCCGCGAGTTTTTGAATTGCTTCCCGCAGCGAGGGGCGAGACACCCCAAATCGCTCGGCAAGCTCCCGCTCGGGTGGTAAGCGCTGGCCGGGTTTTAAGCTGCCTTCAAGGATCATAGCTTCAAGACGCTCAGTAATTACATCGGCTAAGCGCTGCTGGCGGAGCGGTGGGTAAGTCATTGGTAAAAGCCCCCATAATTGGTAAGACCAATAATAAGGGCTTTGGCGGTTTGTCTCAACAGTAGATGTCTAGCAAATCGACTGCTGATTGTACCGTCTATTTGATTTTAAACTAAAGTATATGGCTGGAAAGTGCTACAGGGCGCAATACTCGTTTGACACGACTGCAGCGCCTCACTAATGTTGATGTTGAATTTTTGTAAATTGGTAAAACCAATTTCAATCTTAAGCGCTTAACGCCGACGCTTCGATGACCATCTATAGATAGTGCATCTATTTTTTTGCATAGGGCCTGCCATGATTATTTCAGCACCTACGGACTACCGCCAAGCTGCCAAGCGCCGTATCCCTCCCTTTCTTTTTCACTATGCTGATGGCGGGTCGTACGCAGAGCATACCCTGCGGCGTAATGTTGAAGACCTGGCGGGTGTCGCGTTGCGGCAACGCGTGCTGAATGACATGTCTTCGCTATCACTCGAAACCGAGCTGTTTGGTGAAAAAATGGCGATGCCTCTTGCCTTGGCGCCGGTGGGGCTAACAGGCATGTACGCTAGGCGTGGTGAGGTTCAGGCGGCACGGGCGGCGACGAAGAAAGGCATACCGTTTACGCTCTCTACTGTATCAGTATGTCCTATTGCTGAAGTAGCGGCGGCGGTTGATCGGCCCATTTGGTTCCAGCTTTATGTATTGAAGGATCGGGGCTTTATGAAACACGTGCTGGAGCGTGCTAAGGCGGCAGGTGTTAAAACACTAGTCTTTACCGTCGATATGCCCGTGCCAGGCGCACGTTATCGCGATGCTCATTCAGGTATGAGCGGTAAAAGTGGGCCCATGAGGCGTATGCTGCAGGCCGCGCTGCACCCTCTTTGGGCTTGGGATGTAGGTGTTCATGGTCGCCCACACGACCTGGGTAATGTGTCTGATTATCGTGGCCAGCCAACGGAGCTTGAGGACTATATTGCCTGGCTTGGTGATAACTTTGATCCCTCTATTTCGTGGAAGGACTTGGATTGGATTCGTGAGCAATGGGATGGGCCGATGATCATCAAGGGCATACTCGATGCTGAAGATGCCCGTGATGCGGTTCGCTTCGGTGCTGATGGTATCGTTGTTTCTAATCATGGCGGCCGCCAGCTCGATGGTGTTCCTTCTACTGCGCGTGCACTGCCCGCTATTGCTGATGCAGTGAAAGGCGATTTGACCATCCTGGCGGATTCTGGCGTGCGTAATGGGCTTGATGTTGTAAGAATGATTGCCCTGGGTGCTGATACCGCTCTCATTGGTCGTGCCTTTATCTATGCACTTGCTACTGCCGGGGAGGCGGGCGTTACTCATCTTCTAGAGTTATTCGAAAAGGAGATGCGGGTTGCGATGACGCTTACTGGGGCGCGGAGCATCGCTGATATTAGTTCGGATTCGTTGGTGTCAGGTTCGCTGCGCGATATCTAGCTTGTTGTATCAAGAGATATAAAGAGGAGTGGCGTTAATTTGTTGCCCAAATTAGCTATAAGAGCGAAGAGCGATTAATTGTCGGGTATTTTCAAAATAGCCCTTGCCAAGTCGGCAGCGAATCCGTAAAGTACGCATCCGCTGCCGGGGACGCACAGCGTTACCAGCGGTGAATGAAGGTGAAAACCTTCGGTTTGTCAGGAAGTTAGCGCAATTAAAAAGAAAGCATCGTTATCTCGCTTTCTTAACCCGCTCGCTTCACTCACTCAAAACAGTGATTGACAAACACCAGGAAATGCGTAGAATACGTCTTCCTCGCTGAGGCAAGCCAGTTCAACGGCAAGCCGGTTATGTTAGCGAAACGCTCTTTAACAATTTGATCAGGTAATTCATGTGGGCGCTTGCCGATGAGGGTGATAAATCACCAAATAT
>NZ_JAFWFN010000015.1 GCF_017515565.1 Halomonas sp. | reverse complement strand
TGTCGCCTGGCATCTAGCTTCTTGCGGGTGCCAGGCCGTTTGGCAATATACCAAGAGACGTCGTGGCGGTGTTTGTGCTCGTCTCGTTTTTGGATGCCCAGGTAACCGGCATCACCGAAGACGCGTTGCTCTTCCCCGTGCAGCAACTGATCAGCAGGCACAATGTCATGGACATTGGCGGCCGTGGTCTCGATACCGTGAATCAACCCAAGTTTATCGTCGACACCTATGTGCATTTTCATGCCAAAGTGCCAAGAGCCACCTTTTTTAGTCTGATGCATTTCCGGATCGCGCTCGCCTTTTTTGTTTTTGGTGGAGCTGGGCGCAGAAATAATAGTCGCATCGACAATGCTCCCTTCGCGCAGCATCAGGCCATTTTTCGCCAGGTGCTTGTTCACTTCCTGGAACAACACCTTGCCAAGGCCGTGGCGTTCCAGAAAATGGCGGAACTTGAGAATCGTGGTTTCGTCCGGTAATCGGTCCAGCTTCAAACCGGCGAAGTGGCGCATGGACTCGATCTCGTAGAGAGCGTCTTCCATGGCCGGATCACTTAGGTTATAGAACAACTGCATGCAGTGGACGCGGAGCATGGCAGACAACGGATACGGAGGCCGCCCACTCTCGCCCTTGGGGTAATAACGGGCTACCTTCTTCTCAAGCTGCTGCCAGGGGATCAGCCTGTCCATCCGCTCCAGAAAGATTTCGCGGCGAGTCTTTCTCTTTTTGTTCTGGTACTCAGCTTCGGAGAAGGTGATTTGATCCATGGCAGCACTGAACCCTAGGCAGTTGACGATAGCCGTATTATCGCTGATGACTGTGACTTTTTCAGAGCTTCCCTAGGGAAGGTCGGTTTTTTTATTGGCAACTTTTTTGAATAGTTTTCGTCAAAGGACTCCTCTTGTCTTAAAAGGGTCTTAAAAAGTTCTTAAAAGGGATTTTAACGTGAACAGCCACGCTTCTTGGGTCGTTCTTAGCGACGGCGGCCACCCAACGGAAGACATTTATTTTTTAGAATCTGCAGCGCGTGTTCTGCGCAAAGATTGCGTGTGCGTTGAACGCGTTACCGCTTCGCGCTCTTTTGGTGCGGCTTGGCGCTATGGTCGCTCCTTTTTGTGCCAATTTGCGGGTGCCAACTTACTGCTGTGCCGCTCTTTGCCGCTGAGCTGGCTACGTTGGTTAGAACGTCATCGACGTGCGTTTGGCGTTATTGTTTATTTAATTGATGACGATATCTCGGCGGCAGCCAACGACCCAACGCTTCCTGCCACGTACCGCAAGCGCATGGCGCGCATTGCCAACCTTCAGCCGCGTTTATTGGCACTGTGCGATGAAGTGGTGGCCAGTAGCGGTGCGCTCGCACAACAATTTTACGAGCACCACTCTTGTGTTTCGGTGTTAACGCCGCCTTTGATTGCAACGCTGCCAACGCTTGAGCACTTTGCTGTGCCACCTTCCATTAACGCCCCTTGGCAGATTGGCTTTCACGGAACGCGGGCGCATTTAAATGACTTGCTGCACATCACGCCCGCCCTTTGGGCGCTTCAGCAAACCCGCAAAGACACTCAGCTGGAAATCATGTTAGGCAAGCACACGCCGAAGGCGCTGCTGGGCCTGCCCAATCTAATGGCGCCCGACCCGCTGCCTTGGCACGCTTTTCGCAACTATCAAGCGAGCCATCGAATTCATATTGGGTTGGCGCCACTGTTAAGTTCGCCTTTCAACCAGGGTAAATCGTTTATTAAGTTTTTGGATATTGCAGCCATGGGCGGAGTGGGCATTTATTCCAATCGCTATCCCTATACAGAAATCGTGCGCCATGGTGAAAACGGCCTATTGATAGGTGACTCACCCAACGAATGGCGGGTAGCGCTACATCACTTATTGAACAATCCTGAAAGTGCAGCCCAAATGGCGCAACAGGCTGCCGTGGATGCGCAGCATATCGGCAACCCACAGCAGGCAGCGCACTTTTGGCAAGCGCGAACGACTTAACGAACGTTAGAGAGAGCAAGTGGAATGGACGCTATCGTCAATGCATTTTTTGATCAAACCCCAGATGCCAACGTGGCAACAGAACGTGTCGCCTTTGGCACTTCTGGCCATCGAGGGCGTGCTACTGAGCGCACCTTTAACGCGGCGCATATTTTTGCGATTACCCAAGCCGTGGTGGATTACCGTAAAGAGCAAGACTACCAAGGGCCGCTTTTTTTAGGTTTTGATACTCACGCGCTTTCTCGTCCTGCTTGGGAGTCCGTGCTGAGAGTGCTGGCGGCTAACAAGGTGCCCGTATTTGTTGAGAAGCATCACGGCTACACAGCAACGCCGCTGGTTAGCCACGCTATTTTGCAGCACAACAGCCTCCAACATCAGGCGATGTCAGGAGCGGCCAAAGCTGATGGCCTGATTATTACGCCTTCCCATAACCCACCAGAAGATGGCGGTATTAAATACAACCCGGCCCACGGTGGGCCTGCGGACACTGACGCTACAAAATGGATTGAGCAGCGTGCCAATGCGTATCTGTTAGGTGAGTTAGGCGAAATTGCGCTGGTTTCTGTTGAACATGCGCTCGCTCACGCCCAGGAGTATGACTTTACGGCTCACTATGTAGCGCAGCTGGGTAAGTTGGTGAATATGGCGGCCATTCAAAACGCCAACCTTACGCTAGGGGTAGATCCCATGGGCGGAACCGCGCTGCCGGTATGGCAAGCGGTCGCCGAGCATTACGGCCTTAATCTTGATGTGGTCAATACCACGGTCGATGCCAGCTTTAGCTTTATGCCGCCCGATCACGACGGCAAAATTCGCATGGATTGCTCCAGCGCTGCTGCTATGGCGAACTTGCTAAACATTAAAGACCGTTTTGATATTTCCTTTGGCAACGACCCCGATGCCGACCGCCACGGTATCGTGGATGCCAATGGCTTGATGAACCCTAACCACTTCTTAGCCGTGTGCGTGGATTATTTAATCAGCCACCGGCCTGAGTGGGCAGAGACGCTTAAAATCGGTAAGACGCTGGTGTCCTCTTCCATGATTGACCGAGTGGTCGCCTCCCACGGGCGTGAGCTTTATGAAGTGCCGGTAGGGTTTAAATGGTTCGTGGATGGTCTGCACGAGGGATGGCTTGCCTTTGGGGGAGAGGAGAGCGCGGGCGCTAGCCTGCTTACCCATGATGGCAAGGCGTGGTCTACCGACAAGGACGGTATTGCGCTGTGCCTATTGGCCGCCGAGATACTGGCGGTCACCGGCAAAACCCCGAGCGTGTATTACCGCACCTTAACGGAGCGTTTTGGTGAGCCGTTTTATAAGCGGGTCGATACTGCCTGTACGGTTGAAGAAAAAGCCGCTTTCAAACAGCTAAGTGCAGAAAGCGTTACCGACACCACCTTGGCAGGTGACCCCATTACCACTGTATTGGTGAACGCGCCGGGTAATGGGGCTGCCATTGGCGGGCTGAAAGTCACCACCGAAAACGGTTGGTTTGCGGCCCGGCCCAGCGGTACGGAATCGCTATACAAAATATACGCTGAGAGTTTTAAGGGCCCCCAGCACTTAGATGAACTGATCGAAAGTGCCACAAAGCTGCTTGCAGGTGTGCTGGGTAGCGCAGCGTAAGCGCACCCCCGGGCGCACCGCATAGAGGTGCTGGGTTAGTGGCAATAAAGGGTATCGGTACTTCTATGCGTGGGAGGCCTCGCTTGGCTCGTTGCTGCGTGCTAGTATTTCTCAATACTCTGTTTTTGTTACATTGCGTAATGTTAAGAAATAAATGTAAAAGGCAGGAGCTGGCCTGTTGTTTGCTTCATATAAAACGACATACTGGCAAACTCTTTCAAGGATGATGATATGAACAGGCCTCTCTTAGCTGAAAACCAGCGCTTATATACACCAGTAAACGCGCTAAAAAACCACTCCGAGCAGATACAGGCGCAGTCGTTAAGCGATTTGCTAAGCAGTAATTCGGAGGCGGCCCGTCAACGCGCTAAAGCGTTAGCCTTCACCTTTGGTACGCTGCATGTGGATTACAGCAAGCAGCGTTTGACCGCTACCACCTTAGATTTGTTAGTAGAGTGGGTGCGGAGCTGCGGTTTGGAAGCTAAACGCAAGGCGCTGTTTGCAGGCGCTAAGGTTAATGCTTCTGAAAGGCGCTCTGCGTTGCACATGGCGGCTAGGTGGCCTGCCAACGAAACGCCCCCAGAGGGTATGGAGAGCGCCTCTGCTTTTTGCCAGCAGCAGCGTGCGCGCATGGTTGAAATGGTTAACCGTGTTCACCGGGGGCAGTGGTATGGCGCCACCGGGCAAGCGATCACCGATATCGTGCATATAGGCGTTGGCGGCTCTGATCTGGGGCCAAAACTGGTCAGTGAAGCCTTAGCCGATCGGCCTAGCAGCACAAAAGTGGGCGTGCACTACGTTTCTACAATGGATGGCTCCCAGTTGCTGCCACTCATGGAGCAACTCGACTCTGCCACGACGCTATTAGTGCTGGCTTCTAAATCATTCACCACGGCAGACACGCAGTTTAATTTGCGTACGGCGTTGGCGTGGTTGAGCCATGCGCTTGAAGTAGATGAAGATACCGTTTGCCGATATCAATTAATTGGCGTGTCATCAAAGCCAGAAAAAATGGCTGAGTTTGGTATTCCAGGCTCTCATCAACTGGTGTTTAAAGAGTGGATAGGCGGGCGCTTTTCGCTTTGGTCGCCTATTGGCATCAGCGTGGCGATGCAGCTCGGTGTGGAGTGCTTCGACGCGCTGCTCGACGGTGCCCATGCAATGGACAGGCACTTTCTTGAAGCACCATTAGCGTCTAACTTTCCTGTGTTGATGGCGTTGGTAGGCGCTTGGAATAGTCAGTTTTTACATATTCCGACCCATGCCGTGCTGCCTTATGATGGCCGCTTAAAGAGTTTGCCAACTTACCTACAGCAGCTGGAAATGGAATCTAACGGAAAAAGCGTGGGCCGCGATGGTCATTCGGTTAATCATGCTACTTGCCCTATTATGTGGGGCGATGTCGGGCCGAATGCCCAGCATGCGTTTTATCAGCTACTTCATCAGGGCAGCCACACGGTAAGTGCAGACTTCATTGCTGTGGCATCACGTCCAGCGGTAGCCTCTGAAAAAGTGAACCATGCGCTGCAGTCTCAGGAAGCACTCACCCTAGCAAACTGCTTAGCCCAAGCGCAGCTGTTTGCATTGGGAGATGATGCCATTCCCCAGGTGCTAAGAGGCTATATGGCGCAAGGCTATCGCGGTAACCAGCCTAATTCCGTTCTACTCTTAAAAGCGCTGGATGCGTGGACGATTGGAGCACTACTCGCACTTTATGAGCATAAGGTATTTGTACAGTCGGTGCTGTGGAACCTAAACCCCTTCGACCAGCCAGGGGTGGAGCTTGGTAAGCAGCTGGCTACCAGCCTTTATCACACGTTATCGGGTAAGCCAGCCGAGCAGCAAAACGTCGAAGACCCAAGTACGGCGCAGCTGCTGCGTAAAGTAACTGAGTGGCGCGAATAGTTTAACGAAAAAGGAAGTATGTAATGTCCCAAGTGCGCAAAGCGATTATTCCGGTCGCCGGTTTTGGTACACGGCTGTTGCCGATCAGCAAGGCGATCCCGAAAGAGATGGTGCCTGTTGTCGACCGTCCGCTTATCCAGCATGTAGTGGAAGAAGCGCTGGCAGCGGGTATCAATGAAATCATTTTGGTGACCCGGGCGGGAAAATCCGCCATTGAAGACCATTTTGATGCCCACTTCGAGCTTGAGCACTCATTAGCTAGTAAGGGCAAGAATGCGTTGTTAGAGACGCTGTCGGCTATTTCTCCGAAGCAGCTTAAAGTAACCAGCGTTCGCCAGCCGAATGCCAAAGGCTTGGGCCATGCGATTTTCTGTGCGGCGCATCTGCTAGATAAAGACGAGCCATTTGCCGTTATTCTGCCGGATGTGTTGGTGAAACCGCAGGTGGGTAGTGCGGCCTGTGACTTGGGTAGCATGGTAGAGCGTTGGGGGGCTAACGGCGCCTCGCAAATCATGGTGGAAGCTGTTCCCCAGGAAGAGGTGTACCGTTACGGCATTGTTGATTGTGACGAGCCTGCCGCCGGTGAGAGCGCCACAATGCGCGGAGTAGTTGAAAAACCAACGCCAGAGGATGCACCTTCGCGGCTTTCCGTGATTGGCCGCTATGTGCTGCCGTATCGCATTATGGAACTGCTGCGTGACCAGCCGCCGGGCGCTGGCAATGAAATCCAGCTGACCGATGCCATTGACCGTTTAATGCAGGAAGGCAAAACCGTTCAAGCCTTCCGTATGCACGGCCGCACTTTTGACTGCGGACACATCGAGGGTTGGTTAAAAGCCAACACCACGCTCGCCCGCGAAGCAGGTTACGAGGTTTAAAGCGCGACTGTGTAAAAAATGCTAAAAAAAGCCGCTCAGTTCACACTGCAGCGGCTTTTTTTTGGTCGTGCTCAAAAAGGAAACACCATTGGGGTAATCACCAAGACCGCGGCTGAGTAGGTAAGGCTTACCGGTAAGCCGATTTTAAAGAAGTCAGTAATTTGATAGCGCCCTGGTGAATAGACCATTAGATGGGTTTGATAGCCAAAGGGAATGAGAAAACAGGCGCTGGCACCATAGGCGACCGCCATCACAAACGGTAGCGGGTCAACACCAAAGGCGTGGGCGGTGCTCCAGGCAACGGGAAAAGCGAGCGCTGCTGCGGCGTTGTTAGTGACTGTTTCTGTCAGTAGCAAGGTTAATAAGTAACAGCCCACAAACGCAGCATAGACACCGTAGCCGCTAAACATCCACTGCATTCCACCTGCCAGAATGGCAGCAGCCCCGGAGTTTTCTAATGCTTGGGCAATCGCAAGGGCAGAGCCTATGATAAGCCATAATTCAAATGGAAAGCGCCTGCGTAACTCTGCCAAGCTAATGACTTTGAGCAGTAGAAGCCCGCCTAGCAGTAGCAATAAACCATGGAATAGCGGCAGTAAGTTGGCAGTTGCCAAGGCGATCACGCTGGCAAAGCCACCTAGGGTAATCATGCTTTCATTTCTGGTGAGCTGCGGGCGCGTAAAGCTGCCACTGAGCAGGTGAAAGTTGCGGTCTAGGTTGCGGTGCTGGCGGAAATCTGCGCTCACAGCCAGTAGTAGGCAGTCGCCTACCCTGAGCGGTATCTTACCAAGCTGACCTTCCAGGCGTTTCCCGCCCCGGCGTATGCCGACCACGCCCGCACTGAACATGCTCCTAAAATCAACATCTTGCAGCGTTTTTCCTGGAAGTTCTGATTCGTGAGAAATCACTACTTCCACTAAATTAGTCGCCAGCAGGTTGTCTGCCTGGTGACCAAATAAATTAAGCCCTGGAAAACGCTGCAGCGCCTGCACTTTACTGACTTCACCGGTAAACACGAGTGTATCCGCAGCTTGTAAGCGTTCATCAGGCGCTACCGGGCTGATTAGTCGTCCTTGCCGTTCAATTTCGAGTAGATAAAGACCGTTTAGGCTTCTTAAGCCATTTTCCTCAATGCTTTTGCCAATCATTGGTGAGTCGGCTTCGACATCGGCTGCCAGAAAGTAAGACAGCTTCTCTTGAGCATCTTCCAAGCGATGATGGGGCAGGGAGTTGGCTCGCCACATCAATACACACAGCGTAATCAGCGCGACGGGCACTCCCACTAGGCTAAATTGAAACATACCTAGCTCACTACCGCTGGCACTGAGATGAAATGAGTTCACTACGAGGTTCGTAGACGTACCTACGAGAGTAGTAATCCCCCCTAGAATCGAGGCATAAGAGAGCGGAATTAAAAGCCGTGAAGGGGCGATGCGCTCTTGGCGTGAGATGGCGCCCAAAAAAGCGGCGACGACCGCAGTGTTATTCAAAAATGCCGACAGTACCGCGGTGCTGCCCATTAATTTAGCCGTGGCAAGACGTGGATGGCCTTTAAGCAGGTGGCGGGAAAGCCAATCGAGTAATGGCGAGCGCTCTAACGCAAGCGATACCAGCAGCAGCAATAGTAAGGTAGCAAGTGCTGGGTTGGTGTATTGCATTAGTAGCGTGCTGGTGTCGACAAAGCCTAGCAGCAAAAACATGCTGGCAAACGTGACAAAAGCAATAGCGGGCTTAACCTTGCCGCTGATTAATAGGACGAGCAAAACGGTAATTGAAAATAAAACGGCCCAGGGGGTCATGGTGGGTCCTTATGAAACCAAAAATACGCTAGGTGCTTGCTGGATTTTACGCAGGCTTTTATGATGGTGTCTAACAATTGCTTTAAATAGTATTTTTTGAAGCTAAAAACTGTTTTAAGATCATAAGGTTAAAATGCATATTGAGCACTAAACATTTATCGCCTGAATTTTTGAATGAGCGTCGCAAGCAGGCTGTTCAGCTACGCTTAGATGGCTTTACCATCGCTGTGGTTAGTCAACAAACAGGGTTGTCAGCGCCTACTGTCTCGGCAGCGTGGAAGGCCTTTCGTGAAGGCGGGTGGGCGGCTGTTCCTGTTAAGCCACGTGGGCGGTTAAAAGGTCAGGCAAATGTGCTTAGTGCGGATATTCAAGCGTTATTGTGGCAGGCGCTTTTTCAACAACCTGTTCAAGTGCCAGATCAAGTTCCAAGCCAATGGGCAGAAGAAGAGAAGCCGCGTTTAATTGAGCCGGGCTGGAGCAGTGCTGGATTAGCCGACTGGTTGGCTATTCAGCATGGTGTTGCGCTATCTCAGCGGGCTGTTGAGCACTGGTGGGAAGCGCAGGGGCTAAAGCATGAGCCTTGGAAGCTAAGTGCCTTAGCAACGCAGCGTTCACAACAGGGTCGCTGGTTTCGAACCGCAGTAGCCCCGCACTTCAACAAGCTGAAAGAAGCTGACCAACGGTGGCAAGGCGGCGTTCGACATGTGGCCCATCCTACGAAGTCGCTGTTCCAGATTTATTTGCATGGGCCGAGAGGCCGTTTGCTGATGCGCTGCTTTGAAAGCCCGCCAGACGCCCAGGCATACCTCTCTGTATTTGCCGCCTTGAACGCCTATGGCGTGAAGGCGCTGGTGTTTCATGGCGCGTTGTTAACCGCTAGCCCTGATATTACCGATTGGTTGGCGCAGCAAGCGTCGTTTTTTCTGGTGCCGGTGCCTGCTAATTTAGCGCTAAGTGCCTAACAGCACCTGGAGTAAGCAAGGTAAGTCGTTATTCAGCATCAACATGCTGCTAATTTTACAGGGTTTTTAAGGCGGTGCGGTGAGCGACCACTTGAAAACAGTTTTTAACACAACGTCAGGAAAGATAATGACTTCACTCACCCATTTACAGCGGCTGGAAGCGGAAAGCATCCAGATTATGCGCGAAGTGGTCGCCGAGGCCGAAAACCCGGTAATGCTTTATTCCGTAGGTAAAGACTCTGCGGTCATGCTGCACTTGGCACGTAAGGCATTTGCGCCTGGGCCGCCGCCGTTTCCATTGTTACACGTGGATACGCGCTGGAAATTCCGTGCGATGTATGAATTCCGCGACAAAATGGCCGAAGAGATTGGTATGGACCTGCTGGTGCATATCAACCCGGAAGGGGTTGAGAAAGATATCAACCCGTTTACACACGGTTCGGCGATTCATACGGATGTAATGAAAACCGAAGGCCTGAAGCAAGCGCTTGATAAGTACGGCTTCGATGCGGCCTTTGGCGGTGCTCGCCGTGATGAAGAGAAATCGCGCGCTAAAGAGCGTGTGTTCTCTTTCCGTTCTGCTCAGCACCGCTGGGATCCTAAAAATCAGCGTCCTGAGCTGTGGAAGCTATATAACACGCGCAAAAATCCTAAAGAGTCGATTCGGGTGTTCCCGATTTCTAACTGGACCGAACTGGATATTTGGCAGTATATCCACCTGCAAAATATTCCTATTGTGCCGCTTTACTACTCGGCAGAGCGTCCGGTGGTTGAGCGTGACGGTGCGCTGATCATGGTAGACGACGAGCGTATGCCGCTTGAGTCGGGTGAGGTGCCGATGATGCGTAAAGTTCGTTTCCGTACGCTTGGCTGCTACCCCTTAACGGGAGCAGTGGAGTCTGACGCTGATACGCTGCCAGCGATTATACAAGAGATGTTGCTGACCAAAACCTCTGAACGTCAGGGGCGTGTGATTGATCATGACAGCGCAGCGTCCATGGAGAAGAAAAAGCAAGAGGGGTATTTCTAATGTCGCACTCATCTGAACTGATTGCCGAAGATATCGAAGGTTACCTGAAGGCTCATGAGCACAAAGGCCTGCTGCGCTTTATTACTTGCGGTAGCGTCGATGACGGTAAAAGTACCCTGATTGGCCGTTTGCTGTTTGAGTCAAAGCTGCTGTTTGAAGATCAGTTAGCCGCTATTGAAGCCGATTCTAAAAAGTATGGCACCCAAGGCGGCGAGATGGACTTCGCGCTGTTGGTAGATGGTCTGGCCGCCGAGCGCGAGCAGGGCATTACGATTGATGTAGCGTATCGTTTTTTCTCCACTGAAAAACGTAAGTTTATCGTCGCTGATACCCCAGGGCATGAGCAGTACACCCGTAACATGGTGACCGGTGCTTCCACCGCCGATGCCGCCATTTTGATGGTAGATGCCCGACACGGGATCTTAACCCAGACCCGCCGCCATAGTTTTTTGATGTCGTTGATGGGGATGCGACATGTTGTGGTAGCTATCAACAAAATGGACTTAGTGGATTACTCCAAGGCGCGTTTCGAGCAAATAGCGGAAGAGTACCGCGCATTTGCCAAACAGCTGGGCTTGGAAAACATTACGTTCATTCCCATGTCTGCGCTTAAAGGCGACAACGTGATTGAACCCAGCCCGCAAATGCCTTGGTATCATGGCACAACGCTGATGGGCTTTTTGGAAACCGTTGAGCTAGATGCTGAACATTTGCAGCGTTCGCCTTTCCGACTGCCTGTGCAGTGGGTGAATCGTCCTAACCTGGATTTCCGTGGCTTCAGCGGCATGGTTTCCAGTGGTATTGTTCGTCCAGGCGACCAGATTCGTGTGCAGCCTTCCGGTAAAACCAGCACCGTCGCGCGTATTTATACCTTTGATGGTGACTTGGACGAAGCGGTGGCAGGGCAGTCGGTCACCCTGTTGCTTGAAGATGAAATTGATATCTCCCGCGGCGATGTGATTTCCGGCGTGGAGCAGCCTGCACATACGGCAGATCAGTTCGAAACCACCCTGGTATGGATGCACGAAGCACCGCTATTACCAGGCCGCCCTTACTTGCTGAAGATGGGCACTCAGACGGTATCAGCGACCGTGACGGATATTAAGTATCAGGTCAACGTGAATACGTTAGAGCATACCGCGAGTAAGCAGCTAGATTTGAACGGGATCGGGGTCTGCACCATCAGCCTTAACCGCGCGGTTGCCTTTGATGCTTACAAAGACAACCACGATACTGGTGGTTTTATTCTGATCGACCGTATGACGAACAATACGGTTGGCGCCGGTATGCTGCATTTCGCGCTGCGTCGCAGCCAGAATATTCATATGCAGCACGTCGATATCGATAAGCAGGCGCGTGCGTTGGCGAAGAGCCAAAAGCCAGCGGTGCTATGGTTTACCGGTCTTTCCGGTGCCGGTAAGTCGACCATTGCTAATCTGGTGGAGAAAAAGTTGTTTGCCCAGGGCCAGCATACCTACTTACTGGACGGTGATAACGTTCGCCATGGTCTCAACCGTGACTTGGGTTTTACCGACGCAGATCGTGTTGAAAACGTCCGTCGGGTCGCGGAAACTGCCAAACTGATGGTCGGTGCTGGTTTGATTGTGATGTCGGCGTTTATTTCGCCTTTCCGCAGCGAGCGTCAGTTAGCGCGTGACCTGTTGGAAGCGGGGGAGTTTATCGAGATATACGTAGATGCGCCGCTTGACGTTGTGGAGGCTCGTGATCCGAAAGGTCTTTATAAAAAGGCCCGTCGCGGTGAGCTGAAAAACTTTACGGGTATTGATTCCACCTATGAAGCCCCTGAAGCGCCGGATGTCCATTTGAAAACATCAGAGATGAGCGCGGAAGAAGCGGCCGATATGGTCATTAAAACGTTACGTGAGCGTGGCATGATTAACTAAGCGCACCGAAAACTGTTCAATGTAATTTACTTAGGCTGCCAAGCGACAGGTGATTGACCTGTGGGTTGGTGGCCTTTTTACCAAGGATTGACAATATGATTGATCAAGCACTTTTAGATGCTGTTGAAGGGATTGCCCGGGAAGCGGGTGATGCCATTATGACCGTTTACGCCCGCGAATTTAGCGTGGAAGAGAAAGAAGATAAAAGCCCACTCACTGAAGCGGATAAAGCGGCCCATGAAGTAATTATGCGTGGTTTGCAGGGGCTTGCTGTGAAGCTACCGATTCTCTCTGAAGAAGATATTGATGGCTTTGCTGGAGCAGATAGCGATGGCCGTTATTGGTTAGTCGACCCGCTCGATGGCACCAAAGAGTTTATCAAGCGTAACGGTGAGTTCACCGTAAATATTGCGCTGATTGAACATGGTAAGCCGGTGTTAGGTGTGGTGACTGCCCCTGCGCTTGAAACCGCTTACGTGGCTGCTGAAGGTGTTGGCGCGTTTAAGGTGGAAGCGGATGGTCAGCGCCATG
The DNA here is from genome assembly GCF_017515565.1 of Halomonas sp. Taxonomy (GTDB): domain Bacteria; phylum Pseudomonadota; class Gammaproteobacteria; order Pseudomonadales; family Halomonadaceae; genus Vreelandella. The sequence continues at coordinate 108,207 of NZ_JAFWFN010000015.1, read as the reverse complement.
AAATTCGTGTGGCGGGTAAGCCGGAAACGGCTTCTTGGCGCGTGGTGGGGAGTCGTTCACACCCCAGTCCTGACCTTGCTGCATGGCTTGAAAAGCTAGGTGAGCATGAAATGTTGCCCATGGGTAGCTCGCTTAAGCTCTGCTTGATCGCAGAGGGCAAAGCCGATGCTTATCCCCGTTTAGGCCCTACCTGCCTATGGGATACTGGTGCCGCACATGCTGTGGTGCTTCAAGCTGGTGGGCGTGTTGAAACCCTAGAAGGGCAGCCGCTTAGCTACGCCAACCCCAGCGAAAAGCTTAATCCGTACTTTGTTGTTTGGGGAATGAAGTAGAGGCCTGAATTAGATGATGGTGTGGCTAAGCTGAATTTGGTATAGAGTTTTCACAATTTAAGCCGCGTTTCCAGCGCATCGACGAGAAGCGTGATGCGCTAGCATAGCGGCTGGCCTAGCTTGCGGGTCATCCTGGTTTTTGATGTACATAGCAGCGTCTTGATCGCGACTATAATGCCGCGATCAATTTCCGTCACAAGGGCATTCTATTGCCCGAAGAGCTCTTGCTCCTGCCACTGAAAGCTTGTGTCTATCCAGCTAATCAATTAAAAAGTGTAGGAGATGCCTAGCGTTGCTACAGGGTAGACACGCAAGCTGTCAGCGTCTTCACGTAGTTGGCGCTCTTCTTCCCGTAAGTCAGCATGGAATACTGGATCAATATTCTCTAGACCGCGTGACGTTGACAGCTGAACATCTACATCGGTGGTGAACACACCAAGTTCAGAGAAAAAGCCAAAGCCTTCAGTGTTTGACGAGCGCCAGCCCATGCCGAGGTACGGTTGAACCGTATCCGCAATTACCACTTCACCATTAAGCGTGCCAATTTCATCGGCTGAATAGATATTATCGTTGAGTTCAAAACTCTGGCCATTACTTGCACGGCCCGTGACTGTAGCGGTCATGTCTGGCAATGCCGCGCCAGCCGTCAAAAAAAGCGCCCTGCAAAAGGGTAGTAATCAACTTTGAGCATGCCAGCTTGTAAAGAAATATCGCCAGAGTAATCGATATCGTCAGTGTCGTAATCACCGCTGTAATCAAGGCCGCCGGCATAATTGGCAGTTATAGAAAAGCGATTATGGAAACGCCAAGAGCCTTCTACGCCAACGCCTGTTGTGCCTGCCATCAACCCTAAAGTGAATGAGTCATCAGCAGTAGCGGTGCTGGCCGCAGCAGTAGATAAGGCTAGTGCAGCGACAAGAGAAAGCGGTGTTTTTTTTCATTTGTATGTCCCAATTGCTTATTTATTTAAAAGCCACGCGTGGCAGCGAAGCAACCCGACTATAAAGAAAAATGAGCGTTTTTTGAATCTTTGTTTAAAATCAATGTTATCTAGATTTTATGGGATAAAGTTTTTAAATCATTTCGTTTAAATAAAGTTTATTCATATTAACTTATGCACCAGAAATGCGCAGTTTTTTTTAGACTTTGGTCTATTTTTATTAATTTTTTGCCCCATACCGAAGCGGCATAGGGTATGCAGAATTACGCTCTCGCAGTTAAATACGTGAAAGCTCTGGCCGGCCAATTACGTATTTTATAACTGCAAATGGTGTCTATTTATGCCCTATGTCCACGATACGCTGACGCGTTTAGCGAAAAGTAGCCCCGCACAGTCAGAGTTTTATCAAGCCACTGAAGAAGTGTTGGAGTGTCTTCGTCCACTGTTTGAGCGTGCGCCGCAGTACCATCAGCACAGCATTATTGAGCGCATCGTCGAGCCTGAGCGCCAGATTATGTTCCGCGTTAGCTGGGTGGATGATGCTGGTCGCGTTCAAGTGAATAAAGGTTACCGCGTGCAGTTTAATTCCGCGCTCGGGCCTTATAAGGGTGGTTTGCGGTTTCACCCTAGTGTGACGTCTGGAATCATCAAGTTCCTAGGGTTTGAGCAGATTTTCAAAAACGCACTGACCGGTTTGCCGATTGGTGGTGGTAAAGGCGGCTCGGACTTCGACCCTAAGGGCAAGTCTGACAACGAAATCATGCGTTTTTGTCAGTCGTTTATGACGGAGCTTCACCGCCATATTGGCCCGCACTCCGATGTGCCTGCGGGTGATATTGGCGTCGGTGCCAGAGAGATCGGCTATCTGTTTGGCCAATATAAGCGTTTGACCGGCCGCTATGAAGGTGTGCTGACCGGCAAAGGGCTTAACTGGGGTGGCTCGCTGGGCCGCAAAGAGGCAACCGGCTATGGTGCGGTTTACTTTGCCCAGAACATGCTCACCGCCCGGGGTGAAGAGTTGCGCGGTAAAACGTGTTTGGTGTCGGGCGCGGGCAACGTGGCCATTTATACCATTGAAAAGCTGTGTGAGCTGGGCGCTAAGCCAGTTACGTGCAGTGATTCCACAGGCACGATCCACGATCCTAGCGGTATCGATTTAGGCTTACTCAAGCAGTTAAAAGAAGTGCAGCGCGTTTCACTGGAAAACTATCTTCACGACCATCCGGAAGCGCAGTTCATTTCGGTACGGGATTATCCGCAGGATGGTCATGCAGTATGGCGCATTGAAGGTGATGCAGCTTTCCCCTGTGCCACCCAGAACGAGCTGACCGAAGCAGACGCTAACGCCTTGCTGGCTAACGGTGTTAGCTGCGTTAGCGAAGGCGCCAATATGCCCTCCACCAAAGAAGCCGTTGACCGCTTTTTGGAAGCCAAGATTGCCTACGGCCCAGGTAAGGCGGCCAATGCCGGTGGGGTAGCAACTAGCCAGTTAGAGATGGCGCAAAACAGCAGCATGGAGCAGTGGCCGCTAGAAAAAGTTGACGAGAAGCTGAAGCAGATTATGGCAGATATCCATCGCCAGTGTGCCGAGACAGCCGAAGAGTTTGGCGAGCCCGATAACCTGGTGCTAGGCGCAAATATTGCAGGCTTCCGTAAGGTGGCGGATGCGATGATTGAGCAGGGCGTGACCTAATCGCTTTTATAGACTAATACGTATATAGTGCTTGTATACAGTCCTCCCCTTTTTGGGGAGGGCTTTTTTTGTGGTTTGTTTTTTTACTGCTTTCCAAGGAGAGTAACAATGGGGCAGCGTCCTCCGATTATTATTAACCGTATTGATGCCGAACGGCTTCAGCGCCTGATCGATAATGCCGCTGAGAAGGACTTGATGGTGGCGGAGCTACTCGAAGAAGAGCCGCTGCGCGGTGAAGTGCTCGACCCCCAGGATATTCCTGAGGATGTGGTGAGCATGAATAGCCAAATACGCTTTACCGATTTGACGCGTGAGCGTCAGATGATTCGTACTCTTGTATACCCGCACTCGCTGGAAAGCGTGCCCGACGGTATTTCGGTGATGGCACCCATTGGGGCGGCGTTAATCGGCCTTAAAATTGGCGACGTGATTGAGTGGCCGCTACCCAACAACACTGAAGTACGTCTGCGCGTCGATGCTATTTTCTGGCAACCTGAACGCGAGCAACAGTTTCATCGCTAGTGAGTAGAGCGTTAACCCTCACGCTTTTGCAGGCTGTCGACCGCGAGTTCGATATCCTGAGGGCGTTGCAGCACGTTGAGCAATACGATGGCGCGCTCTTCACCTTTGCAGCGTTTGAAGACGGCTTCTAAATCTTTGAAGGGGCCATCGGTAATGGTGACTTTCTCACCGGCGCTGAAATAACGGTGGCTGCCTTCTTGGCGATGTGGCTGCGTTAGCAAGGTCTCGATGAGTGCGTTGGGCACCGCAATGGGGGTATTGCCGAAGGTCAGTAGCCGCAATACGCCTCGTGTAGAACGGATGGGGCGCCAGTTACTAACGGTTTGGTCTAAGCGGATAAATAGGTAGTAAGGGAATAGCGGCTCGGTGATCGTGGTGAGCTTACCCTGTCGTTTACGCTGCACATCCAGCACGGGGTGGAACACCTCGTAATCTTGATTAGCGAGATGCTCAGCAGCGCGAAAAGACTCTCCACCTTTGCACTGTATGACGTACCAGCAGGGTTCCTCTTTACTCTCAGGGCTTTCTTGACCCGATATTTCTTCCATGGTCATTACCTTTTGGGATTAGCGAGCAGGGTAACAAGTGTATCTAAGGTCGTGTCAATGTGATCCTGGGTATGTTCGCAGGATAAGAAAAAACGTAGCCGGGCGCTCTTTTCCGGCACTGCCGGATAAAGGATAGGTTGCACGTTGATATGCTGTTCAAGCAACGCATGAGAGAGGTGTGCTGCCAGCGGAGAGCTACCCACAATCACCGGCACTACCGCCGAACCAATGCTGTGGCCGGTATCCAAGCCACGCGCTTGGGCCTGCTCTAAAAAGTAGCGTGAAATCGTCTGTAGCTGGGTCACTCGCTCGGGCTCTTGCTGCATCAGCTCCAGCACTTTTAACGAGGGAGCTGCGACTTGAGCCGGCATGCCAACGCTGTACAAAAAGCCGGGCGCGAAGTAGCGCAGCGTTTCGACCAGCGCTTTGTTACCGGCAATATAGCCGCCGCACCCGGAGAGCGTTTTGCTCATGGTGCCCATCCAGATATCCACATCGGTTGGGTCAATGGCAAAGTGCTCCCGCAGCCCGAGACCGGTGTCACCCATTACGCCAAACGAGTGCGCTTCATCCACCATTAACCACACTTGATGACGCTGCTTTAGCGCAATAAAGCGGGGTAGGTCGGGGATGTCGCCATCCATACTGTAAAGCCCTTCGATGACCACTAGCACCCGCTCAAACTGGTGGCGGTGACGGCTTAGCAGGGCATCTAACGCCTCGGGGTCGTTGTGGCTAAACGACATGCGCTTGGCGCCAGAGAGTTGAGCGCCCACCAATGAACTGTTGTGAATGTATTCATCGTGGAGCACCAGATCTTTTGGGCCGAGCAAATAACCCAGGGTCGAGACGTTAGTGGCGTGCCCGCTCACAAAGGCAACCGCATCTTCCACGCCGTAGGTATGGGCGATAGCTTGCTCAAGTTCACCATGGATAGGCCGTTCGCCAGAGACAACGCGGCTGGCAGAAACCGACGTACCGTAGTGCGCTGCTGCATCGCATGCGGCTTGCACAACGCGCGGGTCACCGGAGTAACCCAGGTAGTTATAGCTGGCGAAGTTGATGCAGGTATGGCCGTGAATACTGCTCGTGGCACCGGCAAGCCCATCATGTACTTTGAAGAAGGGATCTACCAGCCCGAGCTGCTCAGCTCCCTGTCGCATCATCGCAAGCTGCTGATAGCCAGGGTGAGCGTCGAACCGCGTAAAGCGCTCGGGAACTGAACGTGCACCTTCTACCCCATTGTTAGAAGGTGTCGATGAGCTGGCGGCACGTGGGGTCGGGCGTTTACGTGCCTGTTCCAGCAGTTGGCGTTTCAGTTCAGAGCGCTTGGCGGTCATGGTGTCTCGGTCACAGGTGATGAAGCGGACTCATGGGTGAGCCCGTCCGCTCCATGGCGAGCGGCCAGAGAGGCTAACGCATCTTGTGGCGCCTCTTCAACATCATCATCGTGCTGGTGTAGCTTTTGTATCAGAACACCTGCCAGTTTGTTCAAGGTAGACGCTTCACTGAGCACCATTACGGGTACCTGAACCCCTAACCGATTTTCGATAGCGGTCATGAGTTCAACGCCCATCAGCGAGTCGAAGCCCATGTCGTATACCGAGCGATTAACGTCAATCTTCTCTTCGTCGATCAACAGAATACTGGCTAGCTCGGCACGCAGAAGATCAGTCACCGTGCTGTGCAACTCTTCAGGTGAAAGGTCGGCAAGCAGGGCGCTGATGTCGTCATTACTATCGACATTGCCATCATCGTCGCTGGCACGGGCAATTTCTGTGAAGCGCGGTGCGTTAGCGGTGGGCAGGAAGCGCGCCAGGGCTCCCCACTCTAGCTCAAGCACGCCTAGGCTTGGCCCTGGGGTGATTAACATCTGCTCCAGGACGTTCAAAGCGTCGTCGGAGCGCAGGGCAGAGCCGCCCAAACGCTCTTGCAGCGCGTCCCGTGTGCGGGTGTTGCGCGCCAGGAAGCCCACGTCTTCAATCGCCCCCCAGCGAACGCAGGTGGCAGGCATACCCTCGGCGCGGCGGCGGGCAGCAAACGCTTCAAGCCAGTGGTTGGCCGCAACGTAGTTGGCTTGGCCTGGATTGCCGAACAGCGTCGTGGCGGAGGAGTAGAGGATAAAGAAATCCAGCTCGGCTTCTCGGGTAAGGGCATCCAGGTGACGCGCACCATCAATTTTGGGTGCCAGTACGTTTTGAATACGCGCGGCATCCAAATTGCGAATCAAGCCATCATCAATCACCGTAGCGGCGTGCACAATCCCGCGAAGCGGGGCAAGCTCGTGCTGGGCGCGGGCTAGTACCTTGGCAAGTGCGTCGCGGTCGGTGATGTCACAGGCGGTGGCTAGCACTGTGACCCCTTGGGCTTCAAACTCGCTAATGACTGCCTGGGCCTCTTCGCTGGCTGGGCCGCTGCGGCTAAGCAGAATCAATTGGCGGGCGCCTTTGCTCACTAACCACTGCGCCGTTTTAAGGCCAAAACCGCCGAGTCCGCCGGTGACCAAGTAGCTGGCATGTGCCGGTAGCTGCATGGCAGCGTTACCCAGCACCTCATTTTTAGGCGGGGCGATGGGCTGCTCATAGGTCACGACGACCTTGCCGATTTGACGCGCTTGCTGCATGTAGCGGAAGGCGTCGATCACTTGGCTGTGGCTGAAGGCGGTAAACGGCAGCGGGCTAAGCGTGCCGTCGTTAAACAGCGCCATCATTTCGCCGAACAGGCGCTGGGTAAGCGCAGGCTGCACTTTCATCAGCTGGTCGGAGTCGATGCCGAAGTAGCTGAGGTTGTTGCGGAACGGACGCAGGCCAATATGAGTATTCTCATAGAAGTCGCGCTTGCCGAGTTCTAAAAAGCGGCCAAACGGACGCAGGGCGCGAAGGTTCTGGTTAATTGCTTCGCCGGCCAGGGAGTTGAGCACGATATCCACGCCTTCGCCCTGGGTGTCTTGCAAAATCTCTTCGGCAAAGGTGAGCGAGCGGGAGTCGTAAAGGTGCTCGACCCCCATTAAGCGCAGGAAGTCGCGCTTCTCTTCAGAGCCCACCGTGGCGTAAATCTCCGCCCCCAGCCACTGGGCAATTTGCAGCGCGGCAATACCTACGCCGCCAGCGGCGCCGTGAATCAACACTTTCTCGCCAGGCTCTAGGCGCGCTAGGTGTTTTAGCGAGTAGTACACCGTGAAGAACGTGGTGGGAATGGTCGCCGCTGCGGCGTAACTAACGCCGTCCGGTAGCGGCGCCACGGCGTGCTGACTGGCAATCAACCGGTCGCTAAAGCTTGCAGGGCCAAAGCCAACTACCGCTTGACCAGGCGCCACATGGCTAACATTTTCACCGACGGCGATGACGTCACCTGAGAATTCAAGCCCCAGGGTTGGCCCGGCGAAACCATTCTCGATCGCCTCATCGGACAGAAGCCCCAGGGTGTACATCACATCTCGGAAGTTAAGTCCGGTGGCCTTAACGCGAATCTCCACCTCATCCGCCCCTAGAGCGGGTAGCTGGCGAGGCCGCCACTGTAGCTGGCGTAGCTGGCCGGGCAAGGCAAAGCCTAGGGTCATCGCTTGGTGCGGTGTGGCTTCCTGAGCGTGGAGCGGATGGGGGGCGGGCAGTGTGCGTAGGCGGGTCGCCAGGCGCGAGCCTTCTTGGGTAATCACCAGCTCGTTTTCGGTATCTGGCGTCGTCACCGAGGCAGCAAAGGTCGCTAGTGCGGCCGCGCTGGGTGCTGGGGGTAAGTCGATAAGGGTTACCAGATGACCAACCGCTTCGTTCGCTAGCGAGCGACCAAAACCCCATAGCGCAGCGTCGTCACTGGTGCTGGCGTCTTGGGTGGGTAGCCAGAGAGTGACACGGCTACCTTGCCCTTCAAGTCCGCTGGCCTCTAGCGCCAGTGACCACTGCTGCGCGCTGTGGCAGCGCTGGGTTTGAGCGGCGGTGGTTGCTGCCCCTAGGCCGCGTAGGTCGATCACGTTCAGTACAGCGAGCGACTGATTATTTTCAGCAAGCGCCTCATCAAACAGTGCCTGCGGAGTAGCATCGCTGATGCGCAACCAGGCATTGGCAGTGCCAGACAGCTCGTCTAGCTGCGCAGCCAGCTGTGTGGCGAATGTTTCTTGCGCGTGGTTCGCCACCACCACGTGGCGCGTTTCTGGTAGCGACGACGCTGTCGATTTTTCAGCATCAGCGTATTGAGCATGCAGCAGGTAAGCGCCTGTATCACCCTCTTCCAATGCGATAGGCGGGGATACCCTGAAACCTTGGTTGTTCAGCCAGTCGCTAAGGGTGCTCTGCTCAAGGGCCGTTTGGTCGATACCGGGGGTTGCCAGTACATCGTCCATCCAGCGGCTGGGGGAAATACCCACCACCATGACCTGGGCGCCGGGGGCAAGCTGCGTGGGCAGGGCCTCAATAAGCTGCCGTGTGCGTTCGGGCTGGGTCACATCCACACTGATAAAAGCAAGCTGAGCTTTTTCCGCGCTGGCAAGCAGGGGAAGCGTGTCTTCCAGTGGCTGAATGTCCATCAGCGGGAAGCGCTCTTGCAGCTGCTCCGCTTGGTGACGGGCAGAGTCGCTGGTGGTAATGGCGCGGTAGTGGTGCGCGTCTTTAGCAATATGGCGTGCGTTGGCAAGCTGCTCCAATAGGCGCTGACCTAAGGCAGGCGCGCAGGGGCCCGCTTCCAGTAGTTGCAGACGCTGGCCGGTAGGTAGCGTGGCTAAGGTGGCTTCCATTAGCGCCCCAAGCTCGGTGGCCAGCACCTGCCAGCCGCTCTCGCCGATTAACACTCGGTTAATACCGGCAAGATGCTCGGTCGTAATGCCCAGGCTTTCAAGCTCAGCGCTACCGTTGGTTAACTGCTCCCGATGGAGGCCTAAGCGGCCCACCAAGTGAATGGGCGCGAAGTAGTCCGGGTAGTCTTGCACCAACAGCTGCCAAATAATGTCGGGAGTCAGCTGTTCACTCTCATCGGTTGCTTCTTCGCTTACTGTCGCACTGCTTTGCTGGGCAAATGCTTCGCTCAGACTATCGAGTAGCGGAGCGACTTCCTGGGCGTAACGCTGCCCTGTTTGGCGGGCATAAGCGTCGCTTAGACCTGCTAAGCGGCTGAGCGCCTCAGCAGGCAGTGCCAGCGTGGCAGCATCAAGCGGCGCAGGCGTAAGCTCCACATCCAAGTAGCTGAAATGCTGATGGTGAGCGCGGTTAAGGCGAATGGCCTTAAAGCGTGTTTCGCTGAGCACGGCCACGGCGTTGCCCGCGGCGTCGAACAGTTCGAAATCGGCGGTAAACGAGTGGGGGGCGCGTTTGCCCATCACAGCACGGGCTATCACTGGGGCACCCGCTTCCGCATTGACCTGAATGCGGCCAACGCGCACCGGCACAAAGGCTAGCTGAGCAGCAAACTCGCTGTGTTGCGCCAGCAATGGGATGAACATCTGAAAAGCGCTGTCCAGAATGCCTGGGTGGACGTGAAGCGTGTCCAGCTGGTTCTGTATAACATCTGAAAGATGTACTTCCCCAATGACGCTATCGCCTTCAATCCAGCCATGGCTAATCGCCTGGAACGCGGGGCCGTAGTGCAGCCCAATGCGTTCAGCCATTTGCAGGTGCTCGTCCAACGTGTAGTCAGGGGCACGATTGGGTAGCGTAGGTGCTTGGCGGCTGAGTAAGAAGCCACGGCTTTCGCGCATGCGGCGGGCCACGGCGTTTAGCTGCCACTCGGTGCCTGTAGCGGGTTCCCGAGAGTGAATCGCCAGGCGGCCGTCGTCTGGGTTCAGGGTAAGGCGCATGGTGCGGCCATTGGGGCCGTCGAGCAGCAGCGGAGCGCGAATTTCTAGCTCTTCTATATCCAGCAGCGGGGTGTCTTTTTGCTGCAGCGCGGCAGCGAGTGTTAGCTCGACAAAGCCTGCACCGGGGAAAACAGCGCCTTCGCCGACCACGTGGTCAGCAAGCCAGGGCTGGCGTTTAGTGTCCAGCTGGCTTTCCCAGGTGTGCTCTTGCTGAGCTAGCGGGTAGCCCAGCAGCGGGTGCTGGTAGTAGCGCAGCAGTAAGTTTTGGCCATCGTTGGTGCCCTGCACCCAGTAATGGGTACGCTGCCACGCGTAGCGGGGAAGCAGCACGCGCTGGCCTTCCACCGGGAAAAAGCGGCGGCTATCCAGGGGTAGGCCGCTGAGCAGCAGCTGGCTTAGGCAGCGGTTAAGCCCCTCATGGCCAGGTTTGTGGCGCTCGATAGTGCCCACCACCAAACCGTCACGCTCTTGCTGGCGTAAAGTTTCGTTAAGGTAACGACGCAAAATAGGATGGGCGCCTACTTCCACAAAGACGTTAAAGCCCTGCTCCATCAGCACAGTCGCGGCGTTATCAAACAGCACCGGTTCGCGGATGTTGAGCCACCAGTAGTGGGCGCCTAGCGCGCTGCCTTCGCTAGTGGTGCCGGTAACGGTGGAGATATAAGGAATCTGGGTCGTCTGGGGGGTAATGTCCGCCAGGGCCTCAACGACGTCCGCTTTAATACTGTCCATGGCGGGGCTATGGAAGGCGTAATCAAGCGGTAGCCGTTTAGCGAAGATGTCCTGGTCGCTGAGGGCGGCTTCAAGCGCGCTTAGCTGATCCCGGTCACCCGCTAGGGTAATGCCTTTAGGGCTATTGATGCCTGCAAGACTAATGCGCTGATACTCGGGTTTTTCCAACCAGGGTGCGATCTCATCGGCACTCATGGCCACCGCGCTCATCTCACCCAAGCCGCGGGTCTTGCCTTGGTAGTAGCTGCGGTAGTAGATGACTTTTACCGCGTCTTCCAGGCTAAGCGCACCGGATGCCCAGGCCGCAGCTACTTCGCCAACGCTATGGCCAAACACCGCTGCTGGGGTGATGCCCTGGGCGCGCAACCATTCGGTAAGCGCTACCTGTATCGCAAAGAGCGCAGGTTGGGCGATTTCCGTGCGGGCAAAACGGCCCTCTGCGTCATCGAGCTGGTGTCGACCGGCTAGCTCGTCGCGTAGGGAGAAATCACCGTACTGCTGGAACAGGGCATCAACGCGATCAATGGCACTGCTAAAGACTACGTCACTGTCCAACAGGTCGTGGCCCATGGTTTCCCATTGACAGCCGTTACCGTCGTAAACAAATACCGGTCCGCGAGCGTCAGCTAAGCGCTCAAGGGTAGTGACGGGGTTTTCTTGACCCGCTGCTGCTTCCTCACCTTCTGCAAACTGGCTCAGGGCGTGCGCCGCGTCGGCGGGCGTGTGCGCAAAGTAGAGCGCGCCGAATGCGTGCTGCTCCCGGTGGTGGTAGAGCGTGTGGGCGATATCGTAAAAAGAGTGCTCGCTGTCGCGCAGGTAGGCTGCTAAGGCCTGGGCATTGGCAGCCAAGCCTTCTTGGCTGCGGGCGCTAAGTCGGATAGGTAGTGCGTCAGCAGAGGTATGGCTAGGTACCGTATTTTTTTCCGGCGCACTTTCTAAAATGACGTGGGCATTAGCGCCGCCAAAGCCAAAAGAGTTAACCCCAATTACTAAGCGACCTTGGGCTTTGAGCGGCTGGGCTTTGGTAACGACGCTGATATTCCACTCATCAAATTTGATGCGCGAGTTGAGCTTGCGAATGCCGATGGTGGCAGGCACTTCACGGTGCTGCAGGCTGTAGAGTGCCTTGGCAAGTCCAGCTACCCCAGAGGCTGTTTCCAGGTGGCCAACGTTACTTTTCACCGAGCCAATCAGTAGCGGCGTTTTGCGGTGTTTGCCTAACGCTTCGCCAATCGCGCGGGTCTCTATCGGGTCGCCAACGGCGGTACCGGTGCCGTGGGCTTCCAGGTAGTCGATCTCGTCCGGCGAGATGCCAGCCTGCTCGTAGGCGCGGCGCATTAAATCAATCTGGGCGCTGGGATTGGGCACCGTTAAGCCGGATTTGTGACCGTCGGTATTAACGGCTGAACCTGCTACGACCGCCAGTATATTGTCGCCATCGGCCACGGCCAGGTCGTAATCTTTTAGCAAAAACAGCCCGGCGCCTTCTGAGCGCACGTAGCCGTCGCCTGCGTCATCAAAGACCTGGCAGCGTCCGGTAGGCGAGAGCATGCTGGCTTTGGAGAAGATAATAAAGCCGTAGGGGTGCAGGTGTAGGCTAATGCCGCCTGCCAGTGCCATGGTGGTTTCGCCGCTGCGGATTGACTGGCAAGCTTGGTGAAACGCCACCATTGAAGACGAGCAGGCCGTGTCCAGTGACATGCTGGGGCCGTGTAAATCGAACACGTAAGAGAGTCGGTTCGAGGCAATGCTTGAGGTGTTGCCCGTGGCGGTAGAGGCGTCAATGGCCCCCATGTCGTCAGCCATGCGGTAGGAGTAATCAAGGCTGGCGACGCCAAGGAAAACACCGCACTGGCTGCCGCGTAGGCTGCTAGGCACTATGCCCGCGCTTTCCATGGCTTCCCAAGCGAGCTCCAGCAGCATGCGCTGCTGGGGGTCCATATTAGCCGCTTCACGTGGCGAGATGCCGAAAAACGCTGCGTCAAACCCACTAATGTCACCCAGGCTACCAGCGGCAAAGGTCACGCTGGTGCCAGGGTGGCGTTTGTCCGGGTGCCAGTAGGCATCATGGCTCCAGCGATCTGGGGCCACTTGGGTGACGAGGTCTTTTTCGGCTTGCAGATCCTGCCAGAACGTTTCAGGGGTGGTGCCGGGGAAACGATGGGCGGCGCCGATAATGGCAACGCGTTTAGTCATTCTTGCTCCTGAGGTTCTGGTTCTGCCTTGATCACATCGTTACTTATATCGCGTCCAAACACTTGTTTAAATAGCCGGACGCCAAGTTCGTTGGCTGCTATCTTCTGTGGTGCCTGCTCAGCAGGCGCTGGACTGGGCGTTTGCCTTACTAAATCTGTTGACCATAGCATGTAAGGCGTACTGCCTGTAGGCAGTGAATAGTGCGCGTAAGCAGCGGGCAGTATCGGCACATGATCACCGTACCAGCCTAACAGCCCAGGTCTAGCTACTGAGTTTAGCGCTGTTTTAACACTGTTTAGCATTTGGTCAGCTTCACCTAAGTGGTGCAAATAGACCGCTAGATCACGTAAGTATTCGGGCAGCGGCCAAGCTGCTTTTGGCAGTGTAGCGGCCAAACGCGTCTCATCAGGTGCCTCTAAATGCAGTGGGCCGTGATTTTCCATGGTAATGACAAATAAAAATAGCGGCCTATTATCGTCATCTTCAAGCAGGCGTCCAATCTTTCGTGCCACCGCACGGTCACTAATATATTGGCCGTGCTTGTCGTGGTTGTCGAATTCGCTAACATCGATGAACGTATCAAAGCCAAGTTTGGGGAAAACGTGGTCACGCATGTAAAACGTAGCAGGGTAGGGGTGTATGCAGACGGTGCGGTAACCCTGAGATTTAAAGGCGCTGGCGACGCTTGGCAGAGGATGACGTGCAAGGGTGCGGTAAGGGTTAAATTGGCGAGCGCCCCAAGTCTCTGGCGCGAGCCCGGTGAGCACTGCGCACTCGGTTCGCACGGTGTTCGCCCCCCAGGCGGGAACCTCTAGGTCGCCGTGCTGAATGGCCTCGGCGCGGGTGGCGTCAAAATGCGTTAGCAGGGTAGGAGCAACCTCGGGGCACCAAGGGCGCGGGTCGAAAAACGACTCGCTCTGCACCAACACTACGTTGGGAAGGGCGGCGTTATGAAGCGCAGCGTTAGGTAGGGGGTTGTCAGGCAGTTCTATTGCTGCGTTATAAGGTGCGCGCGACTCTGTGGCCATTTGCGCATCTGCTGCACACGACTGGTTCGTTGCGATGGCACTAAAGGGCGAAGAGGCCGCTGCAGGAGGTGACGAGCGCATAAGCGCGGCGCCGTAGGCCCACAGGCTGGAATAAAGTCCCAGGCTGTGGAGATCGGCAGCCGGCGCCAAGCTAACCGGCGGTAATTTATATAGCCCAGCACCCACCAACAGTGCACCTAAAGCGGCTATGCCGAATGTCGCTAGTAAAAAACTAGCGCCGCTCCACTGGCTGAGTAGCGAAGGCTCGAAGTAAAGAAAACTGCCAATCGCAACCGCGCCAGCGCTGCTGGCGGCAATCGCAAGCCCAATGCCAAAAAATGGCACGTAAAGCCTTGGGTGAAGAATCGCGTCCCAAAAATACTCAAAATCGTGGCAAATAAAAGGCTCATTGAGCGTGCGTGACTTGGTATTGCTGGACTGAACGACGACCAGTTGAAGCGACAAAATAAACACCACCGCAAACCAGGGGCGCTGTAATAGAAGGGTGAATAAGCCAAACAGCAGCAGCCAGCTACCTACATGGATGCTACTGGCGGCGATACCACGCTGCCAGAAGGGGCGCGGGCGAGGTTTTAGCAGTGTTTCGCATAGCAAGCTGCCTAACAGGCCTACCGCTAGGGGCGCGATTAAAGCAAGTGTAAAAGGGGCCTGCATCTCAACTGTCCCCTGTGTGGTGAAAGCCAAAACGCTTTAACAGCCATTGGGAAATGCCTGCAGGCAGCACCGCAAGCCACCAAGTGCCGAAATTCAGCGGGAAAGGGAAGCTCACCCGGGCACGATTGGCACTAATGCCACGGGCAATCTTATTTGCCGCGCGCTGGGGAGTCCACTCCCACGGTTTAGGGCCGGGCATCGCCTTGCTCATGGGGGAGGTGACATAACCTGGCATGACCACTGTGACACCGATGCCGTGAGGCGCCAACAAGCCTCTCAGGCCTTCGCCATAGGCTTTTATGCCCGCTTTGCTAGCACTGTAGCTAGGTGTGGTGGGTAAGCCATGCCAGCCTGCTAGGGAGCTGATAAACACAAGCTGACCGCTGCCCCGCGCCTGCATCGCCGGTACCAAGTGCTGGGCCATGGCAATCGGTGTCTTTAGGTTGATATCTAACAGTGCTTGTACGTCGTCCCATGGCTCCAGCCCGCCCTCGTGAGTGGGGTGCGTGTTTTTGCCAGCGTTGGCAATGACGATATCCGGCACCTGCTCAACCGATAATGCGGTTAACCACGCTTTAAGAGCAGCATCATCGGTGAGGCTGACCGATGAGAGCGTTACGTTTGCGCCTGCCATGCGGCACTCCGCGGCAAGCGCTTCCAATGTGTGTTGCTGGCGGCCATGCAGTACAAGGTGGGTGTCGGGTGTGGCATAGACCTTCGCCAGCGCGCCTCCAATCGCCCCCGTGGCGCCGGTAATTAAGACACAGCGTTGCTGGACTGCACGGGCAGAGACCTCGGTAGCCGAGGGGGTTGATGATTGGCCAGTGCTCAAAGCAGCTTCTCCAGCGGTGAAGGACAGGCTTCAAGTATACGCGCTGAGTTGTCCACGGCTAAATCAATGCTTGGTTGGCAGTAAAACCCGCCATTCACTTGCGCGGCATGCATCACTGTGTTTTGAAAATAACCGAACAGCGTGGGGTTGGGGGCCGGAGGCTGGTGCCAAAACTCTTCCAGCGAGCCTTCATAAGTGAGTCCCGCCAAATTATAGATGGGGTCACTCAGCGCAAAGGTGGGACACTGTTTTTCAAGAGAAACAATGCCCACGGTGCTGTTCACCGTCACGGTGCCAACCGCATGTTTGATGAGCGGATTGAGGTCACCAGACTCTAAATAGACAATGCGCCCCTGTAGGCTGTAAAAATCCACCAACTTTTCGATAATTTTAGGGTAATTGACTAAGCCCATATCCAGGGGGTGGTTTTTGATACATAGCAGTGCATCACTGGGTGCATGTTCGGCAAACGAGCCCATGACGTGATCCATCACCTCTTCCATATTGGCATAGGGCGAGTGGTCACGAATTTGTGCATCAGTATTGAGCTGAAGCGGCAGCATGAAATAGGGTTTGCCGCTTTCGATAAGCGATGTAATACGTTTCGCATCGCGCTTTTTCCACTGTTTAAGTAGCGTAAAGCGTTTGATATAGCCCGCGTACTCAACGGGTGCGGTAATGGGTGCATGGTTGCGGTAGCGTGGCGTTATCAGCGGGTTAGCCAGACCTGCCAAGTGGTAGGCAACATCGTGCATCGCGCGGATTTTAAACGATGAGCGAAATCGCACCGGCGGCGGAAGCTCGGGCAGCCTTTTTCCGGTTTCATAAAACCAGCTGGGGTCGCGAGGCAGCAGTGAATGACCGTTCACTCCTTCGCGCTCTAAGGTAATCCAAAAAGGGCGAAAGTAGCCCTCTTCAAATACATGGGTACGAACCCCCGCGTCAGGTGCTTGATCAACGGCTGGACGGTGCACCGGACGTCGGTCGCCAAAAACAATTTGATCGGTAATCGCGTATCGCTGCCAGAGCGACTGTATAAATGCGGGGAGTTCGCTTAGCGGGTCGCGAAACAAGTGGCTATGACCATGGGTACGTTGCCAGTAGGCCATGTCTCCAGCATTGAAGTTTACTTTGACCACGCGGTGGCCGTCATCGGTTAGTCTGCGCGCCAAACGTTGATTAAAGGGCGAGCAAACGCCTTGTAGGAATAAAAATGCGCGCTTTGGCTTCAACTCAATGGCTTCCAATCAGTAAATTACGATAGCCGCGATACAGACGCTGCTTCCATGTAAGACTATGTTTTTGTGATCTGGCCTGTTCCAACAGGCTTACGACGGTTTCAGCGTTACAAAGCTGACGGGAACGTGGGTCAACGTAGCTTGGATACAACAGAAGTGTCCCTGCCACTAGCGCGTTGAGTGATAAAACGCGCTGACGCCTTGGGCAGTGCATAGCATCCGTTGTTAACCCCCAGCCCGCATAAAACGGCAGACCGTAGGTGCATACATGACGGCCGCGCAGTAGCGCTTCAAAGCCGGTGAGCGAGCTCATGGTATGCACCGCATCGACACGCTCCAAAAGCACGGTAATGTCGATATGGCTGGCGTCCAAATCATACAGGCCTTCAGCGTTGGTATCGAGTGTGCCTATCCGAGCGCCGCTCAATACATCGGGATGTGCTTTATAAACAATGAACGCAGTGGGATATGCTTCTCTTACTGCGCTTAGCAGGGCGCTGTTAGTGCGTATTTCCGGCGAGCCGGTGGCAATAGAGGCATCGCTTTCAACTTGGCCGGGTACCAAGATAACGTGCTGATCTGCGGGTAGCGCAATATCCTGTTGGCCGGGCACGTTGTACTTAGAGAGCTTCAGCGCCACTAAGCGTTCGCGTAGCTGAGCGGCCCGCGTTAACAGGTCATCGCTGAACTCCGCTTGGTTAAGCAGCGTCTCTAGCTCACTGGGTTGGCTTGGGTCGTAGTAGATCCCCTGGCGATCAATAACCAAAGAGAGCGGCTGGGTGAGGTCGACACCCAAGCCAACCGAGCGAATAAAGCCATCCTCCATACGCCCTAGCTGGTCAAGGTGATGGGGGTAGCGGGCTTTAAAGTCTTCATTGATTCGGCTGGACCACACCAGAAGTTGTGTAGCAGATGAGCCTGCGGTAGATGTTACAGGTAACTCTTTTTGATAGTGGACAACCGCAGCAGGCCCTAAAAACTGGCTAATAAAGCGGCGCTTCCAGAAGGAGAATCCGCAGGCGAGCCATTGTCCGCGCAGCCGTTCTTGCTGACGTTTTTGATCAGCGATCAGTGCGATTGTCTCTTCTAGCGTGGCGGCCTTGCCCGTGTAGGGGTTAGCGTAGCGGGTGTAGCGTAGATAGGCTGCGGCAAACACTTCTTCTAAACTGCGCGCTACGCGCCTCCGGGTACAGGGCTGCTGGTCCTGGGTTAGGCCCCAGCCTGCGTAGAAGGGCAAGCCAAAACAGTGAACCTGCTTGCCGGCTAACAATGCCTCAAAGCCAAGCTGGCTGGTCACTACGTAAACGGTATCAACTTGATCAAATAGCGCCCACGGGTTGATGTCTTGGCTAATTACGCGACAGCGAGGATGGTTTTTTGCATTTGCTAAATGCCCCTGTTTTTTGCCAGCAATCACGTCAGGATGAACTTTGACTAATATCTCGGCACCTGGGTGGTCGCTTAATGCCTGCTGAAGCATCTGTTCAAAGCTTTCAGCGCTAGCACCGCCATGATGAATAGAGGCATCGCCCGCGGTTTGATCCACTACTAATACCTGTGCATTAGTATCAATTGGCTGGTCGATGGCATGGTTATATTTTGATAGTCTATAGCGCTTTATTAGTGCTATGCATTGGTGGGCTAGCTCAAGCTCTTCAAACTCAAACGTGGCGCTGTTGAGCCAATTCTCTAAATCACTGGGGCGTGAGGCATCATAATAGATCCCGGTATGGTCAACGATCATACTGTGGGGTTGGTACCCGTCTGGTGCGAGTCCTAAAGAACGCAGAAAACCATCTTCCAATGCAATATAAGGAAGGGCGTAGCGCTTAGCATAATGACGGGCGCGTTTGCTGGTGGGTTTAAGCCCCCAACCAATAACGGCATCAGGTTTTGGTTTGATCCCGCTTATACGCGAAAAATGCTCAAACTCGGGCAGAAATTCAGCAAGTGCAGAAATTTTGCGGATGCCATTTGAAGTATAGCCAGCTGTACGTTTCGCCATTGGGGCTGCCGCTTATAAATAAGCTCAAAGGAGTAGCCGGCGAACATACGTGAAATGGCTGTGCTTATCAATTGCGCCCACGCTGGTTGTATACCAGGCAAGACGCCATATCAGTGCCGAGCAGAGCATGCTGCGCAATGAAGATAAACCTTTCAAATTGAAATGCTTCAACGCGCACTTACGTGCCCTTTTTGGTAAGTTCTGTAATCATATCGTGATGAGCTGTGTCATGAATGATGCTAAGTGGATTAAATTAGTGCTAGGGAAAGTTGATAGCAGAAGGAATAACCGGTGCGTTTAGCCCGTTTGGTTAACAGACTGACTGTTTTACGTTCGTTAAAAGGCCGGCTACTGCTGGGGCTTTCGTGTGCGCTTTTGTTACTGGCGGCGTTGGTGTTGGGTATGGCGTGGCAGGTGGGTAAAATCATGCTGCATGAAACGAACATGGAACATTTGCGCTATGAGACAAATCTTCTTGCGGATGAATTAACGCATCAGGTTGATCAACGTTTCCAAGCGCTTGAGCGTTTAAATCAATTGCTGGCAACAAATGAAGACGTTGACTCTCTGGATGCTGCGCTCAGCCAGAACGACGCGTTATTAGCATGGTTTGAGGGCGTGGTTATTGCTGATAGCCAAGGGCGGATTATAGCGGATTGGCCTCGGGTGGAAGGTAGGAGGGGACTGGAAACAGCGTCACTTGAATATTTTAAAATGCTGCAAGGGACGCGTCAGCCCTATGTGAGCGAGCCCTTTGTCGGGCGAGCCAGCAATATGCCGTTAGTGCTGGTGGGTATGCCGCGTAAAAATTCAGAAGGTGAGTTTGTTGGCTTTATTGGGGGGGTCGTAAGCTTAAATTCTGGTGGTTTATTTGGCCGCTTGGCTAAGGTGCGGTTAGGTGAGCATGGGTTTGCTGCCGTAGCGACATCCTCGGGTAAAATTTTATACCACCCTAATAGAGCCTTGATAAACGCTCCTATACCGAACTTGGCGGCCAATCCCTTGCTGGATTTAGCTCTCGATGGTTGGCAGGGCGATGGGGTTGAAACGCTTATTGATGAACGGCTTAGCCTACAATCATATGCGCAGATATGGCCCGCCAGCTGGGTAGTTGGACTGTTTTTGCCTGTTGAGCAGGCGGAGTCTCCTCTTGCAGGGTTCATCTATAAACTATGGTGGATCTGGGTGGTGCTTGCGGTATTGATGATGCCATTTTTATGGTGGTTGCTTGCGCGTATTCTGACCCCCTTGAATCAATTAGAATCACAAATCGGTGAGGTGGGGCGTGGGCGTCGTGACCATGTTCGCCTCGCGACGACGATGCAAGAGCTTCAGCAGGTGGCAGTTACCTTCAACCGGGTGGAGGACGAGCGCCAGCAGCTTGTTGGTAACTTGCAAGAGCGGGAGGCCTTCTTGGATTCGGTGCTGAATGCTTCTCCTCAGGGTATGTTTGTTGCCAACTTTGGCGGCAATATTACCTATATGAATCCCGCGCTATTAGAAATATTGGGCATTTCTGCGGATACCCCCATGACGGTATGGTTGAAGCAAATACATGCTGATGACTTGGATGGCGCTGAGGATATGTGGCGCCATAGCCTTAAGTCTGGCAGCGATTTTGTACGTCAACTGCGGTTTGTTCGTAGCGACAAAGAGACGCTGTGGTTGGATATTCATGCCCGGGTGGTGATGCTTTCTCAGGGTGGCCATTCGCTGGGTTTGGTAGGGGTGGTTAAGGATATTACCGAGCGCCGTGAGCAAGAGGCTCTTCAGCGTTGGGAGGCTGAGCATGATCCGCTAACCGGCTTGCTCAATCGTCGAGGGTTTGACCGCCGTCTTGAAGAGGCGTTTGCTGATTTTCGGAAAACCAGCACGCCTTCGGCACTGCTGATGTTTGACCTTGACCACTTCAAGCCCATCAATGACGAAGGTGGTCATGCGCTAGGTGATGAAATGCTGCGTCGGATTGCTCAGGTAGTGGCGTGGGAAGTACGCCGAAGCGATCATGTGGCCCGCCAAGGAGGGGATGAGTTTGCTGTTTTACTGCCAAGCTGCACTATCAGTCAAGCAGAGAAAATCGCGGAGTCTTTGCGCCAATCGGTCAGTGAAATAGCGGTAAACCAAGAAGGTAAAGAGTACACGGTCACGCTGAGTATCGGTGTTACCCGCTTCGATGAGGATGATGAGAGTTTTGACGATGCGCTAGCCAGGGCGGATGCCGCTAGCTACGAGGCCAAAGGGCTGGGGCGTGACAGCGTGGTTTTGCGGGTGCCGGCTGAAGAAGACGGAAACCCTCTGTTTTAGCCGCGCTCGGATGTCGACAAATACCTGCTATAGGTAGAGTATAAGTATCTGCTTATATACTGAGAGTACCTTTGTGGATCTACTTGAGCTGTTTTCCCGCACGCTGGATGTCACGCTGCCCGTCTTTGCAATGGTCTTTATTGGGATTGGCTTAAAGCGTTTGCGGTGGATTGATAGCGCCTTTGTTTCTACGGCTTCAACTTTAGTTTTCAAAGGAACACTCCCTACCCTTATTTTCTTAAGCTTGATTAAAGCAGACTTGAGTGTCGCGCTTGATGTGCCGCTGCTACTATTTTTTGCCGTTGCCACATTAGCGCAATTTGCATTTAGCTGGGGATGGGCGCATTACCGAGTACCTAGAGCCGAAAGGGGCATTTATGTCCAAGGCGCTTTTCGTGGGAACTGCGGAGTCGTTGGCTTAGCGCTAGCGGCGGGGATGTATGGTAACTACGGGCTTTCGGCGGGCAGCTTGTTGCTAGGTGTGGTCATCATTATGTACAACGCGCTTTCAGTGATTGCCTTGGCGGCTTACCAGCCCGGGCAATCCACCGATTGGCGAAACATGCTTAAGCACATTGCTACCAACCCACTCATTCTTTCCGTATTTGCGGCGCTGCCATTTACAGCTTTCTCGATCCCTTTACCCAGCTGGGTAATCACCTCGGGGGATTACTTTGCCTCGTTAACCTTGCCACTTGCGTTGATCTGCATTGGCGCAACGCTCTCAGTGGCCAGCATGCGCGTAGGGAGCCGGGTTGCGTTGAGTGCCAGCAGTATGAAAATGATCATTCTGCCGTTTGCCTCCACGCTGGCTGCATGGTTAATGGGCTTCTCTGGGGAGCAGTTAGGCTTGCTGTTCTTGTTCTTTGCCAGCCCCACGGCCGCTGCAAGCTTCGTTATGGTGAAAGCGATTAACGGCAATGTAGCCCTGGCGGCGAACATTATTGCCATCACCACGCTTATGGCGAGCATTACGGTAACGGCAGGTATCTTTGTGCTGCGCCTTTTGGGGTGGATTTAAATCGGCGCAGTTGGCCGGGGCTCTGCAACGCGCTATACTATGCGCCCCATAAGTCCCTGTAGCTCAGTAGGATAGAGCAGCCGCCTCCTAAGCGGCAGGTCGCAGGTTCGACTCCTGCCAGGGACGCCAGAAAAATCAGTCAGTTAAGTCTTCTTCTCCATTAAAATATCCGTGCTTTTGGCTTCGGTTCCCCTAGTGGTTCCCCTAGATTTGCAAGCATTAGATTATGTGTGATGACTTACGCTGGCTCCTGTAGTTTTTGGTTGGTTTTACGAGCGTGTCTGCATGTTTGTGAAAAATTTTTATTTGTACTGCATTTTTGGGGGGCTTATTTTACGCTTCGTTGGTTGACTTTGTTTAATCTGCTCGTGAATTCACATTCATGAGTATTTGGCTATGAGCATGGTTGAAAAAGAAAGTCAATATCTTACTGACTTATGTGTTTGTAAGCGCTATAAAATTTCGAGATCGACGCTCTGGCGTTGGATTAAAACTGGTCACATCCCAGCTCCCATTCGGATTGGGCCGCGCGCGGTCCGTTGGTTGTTATCTGAACTACTTGTTTGGGAGCAGCGCAAACCAAAAATAAAGGTTACTTCATCTTAGCTTCAGGGCCCTGCTTATGCAGGGCTTTTTGATTTCACGGCCTAATCCGTTAGCTTGAGTTCCTCGCTTACTAACAGTTCAGTGTGTAGTTAGGCGTAGGCTGTCGGAGCTTTCAGCTAACCTTTACGTGGATTTTTCTTGTCGATGGTGATTCGAATTAGGAGTTAAGCTTGTTAGCTTGCTATGACATTGGCATTCATGCGATGACTAGTGATTGAGAATGAATATTGGTACATAGCTTAAAGCAAAAATTATGATATTTAGGTTTGATAAAACATCTGTTTGTCAAAGGCCAATTGCATCAATGGACCCCGGTTTTGTTCGCGTTAATCTGACTTGGAAGAGAACTCTACCGGTTGTGAATAGAAGTCATTCCGACCGTCAGAGGGAAAACCGTACTTCCATTTGATAGCCAGCGACAGAGGACAAATCGAGCGAGACACTGTTCTCCGCAAATGCATGTTCACTAGCACAAATGTGTCAGGCAAAGTGGGATATCAAGGAAGTGAAGTTTGCTGTCAGTGAGCTTGTTCGCAAAGGGTGCGTCAGTTATGCGTTATCCACGTGCGGGGTAGGCGGCCAAATAATAGTGGTTTCTTGCGACATTAAATGTCGCAATTTGTGGTTAGGATAGTGATTGAAAACGTTGCTTGGCACTAGCCGTAGATACAAGGATGCCGTATGAAACCTGCTATAAACCCAAACAAAATCGTTGTGTTTACCGGTGCCGGTATTAGTGTCAGTAGTGGGCTAGAGGCGTTTCGTGACAGTGGTTTAAAGACGGTTGGGCAGCACGAGCAATTAGCTTCACCCCATGCCTGGAATAGGCGCCGGAAAGAAGTGATAGAGTATTATAACTGGCGCCGAGAGTGTGCTGGCAAGGCACAACCGACACCGGCTCATCTTGCTATTGCTCGGCTTGAGCAAAAGTACGAAGTTGTCGTGATCACCCAAAACGTTGATGACTTACATGAGCGCGCCGGGTCTCGTGATGTCATTCATTTGCACGGAGAGCTTAGAAAAGTGAGATGTTGCGGTCAGCATGCGTTGGTATCGGATATCGGCATCAGCCCACAGCATTTAGGAGACACATGTCCTGATGGGCATGAATTACGACCACATGTAGTCTGGTTTGGGGAGCAGGTTATGCAGTACTCAGAGGCTGGTCGACATTTTAAGACGGCAGCCAAGGTGCTGGTAATCGGAACTTCGCTGCAGGTTGACCCAGCAGCGAAGCTGCCCAAAAAGGGGAGATATAGGGCGGAAAAGCTGATCGTCAACCCTCACTTCAATGTGGCGGATAGACCCTACAGCTATCGCATTATTCATAAAGAGGCGGATTGTATTGTGCCGGATATTGTAGCGGCCTGGCTTGAAGGGCAGCGCTGGGAATAGGGACTAGGTCGTGCCTGAGAGCGTGGTCATGTGATTGCCACAACAAGGATTATTGTGCAGCCGAAAGCCTGTTGCACTTGGTCATTGAGACCGCCCTGCCGATACTACAAAACGCATGACTCATGCACCGCGAACCCCGGTTGCTCTCCATGCTCTGGCAACAGAGCGCGTGAGAGTGATAAGAATCCGCGATTCTATTCTTTGAATGAATCGTCAGAGGGTTCTTGGCTCTCCATAGCGGGGCGAGTTGGTACGTCTTGCAAGCACTACCGTCGCTGGCTCGACAAACATCATTTATCACAACCCACAGCATAAGCAGAGAGCACGTAATGGCAAAGGCGAGGAAGTGGTATGTCGTTTGGGTAGGGCGGACGCCGGGGATCTATACGACCTGGGCCGAGTGTGAGCGCGAGGTAAAAGGGTTTCCCTCGGCGCGTTATAAGTCCTTCCCAAGCCAGGAAATAGCCCTACAGGCGTTTGCCAAAACGGCCAAGGCGCCGGCCCCAAAGGCAAGTGCCAGCCTCCCCGCTAAAAAGCCTGCCGCGAAAAAGCCAAAGTCTCCCGCTCAGACGACCCAGAGCGCCGTCGATGTCGAAATTTTCTGCGATGGAGCGTGCGACCCTAACCCTGGTCCCTCCGGTTCCGGCGTGGTGGTTTACCGCCTGGGCGTGCTGAGCGATCTGTACTACGGTCACTTTGCCCCGATGGGGACCAACAACACCGCCGAGCTGCTGGCGCTGCAGGAGTCGCTATCCCTTGCCAAAACGGCCCTTTCCGAAGGCCAGAGCGTGCGCATCCGCGCCGACTCGCAGTATGCGATCAAGTGCATCCGTCAGTGGGCGAGCGGGTGGGAAAAGCGTGGATGGCGGCGGCCAAACAATGAGCCGGTCAAGAACCAAGCCATTGTAGAAGCCGCCTATAACCTCTACTGCGATATTGGTCACGCCATCGAATTGGTGCACGTCAAAGCGCATGCGGGGATCGAGGGTAACGAGTTGGCCGACCGCATGGCGATGAAAGCCTCTCTCGAACGGCAGAGCGCGTTTGTGAAATACCAAGGCACACTGAACGCTGAAGAGATCCTTCGCTTACAGCGGGGGTAAGAAGAGACAGATGGAAGTTTGCTCACGGTGTGACGGTGGGGCTATCCACGCGTCAAGCTACCCGATGTGTTGAGCATCCGGTTGTGTCGATTTTCAGAATAGCCCCGTTAGGGGCTGATACAAAGAGAGTATACAAATGAATCATCTACAAGCTGATAACGCTGGCTTTGACGAAAGCGCCAGCGAAGAAACCCACACGGCTAGCGTATTGCACAAGGATAGTGTTGCTCCTTTTCAACCACCCGCTGATCAAGTCGAGTATCCCGCTGCTTCTTTGGAGGAAATCGCCCCGCGGGTAGACGATATCCTAGAGGCCGCGAAATTACTGGCTTCAGCCGCAAAGAAGCTGGAGAAAAACCGTCAAGAAGAAGAAGAGGCCGAACAGAGTGCAAGGGCGCTTCAAAAAGAAGCGAATGGTGCTTTTGAAGCTCGCCTCGCAAAGCGGGAAACACCGGATGCACGCTCTTTTGAAGATGTTCAGAAAGACTTGCTGAAATCGCTCAAGAGACTCGATAAGGCCGTGGAGAGCGCCCGCGAGGAAACAGAAAAATCACAGGACGCTTACAAGGAACTACTCAGCATCATCACTCCTTCCAACTGAGCATCAAACGGCATCGGAGTGAACTATGCAAAATAGCGTATCAAATAAGGGTGTTATCAGTTTACCCCAGGCATTGGCTAACTATAAAAAGATCTTGTCGGCGGCCCAAAGGTTGTCGTCGTCAGTCAACAAAGCTGAGGGCAAGCGCGCTGAGGAAGCGCGAGCCAGGGAGCGGGCGAGTCGCCTTCGCGATGAGTCTAAAGCAGCCTACAAGGCCTTAGCGGACGGTGATTTTTCGGGTCAATTGCGTATCGAAAAGACCATCCAGAGAGATCTTCATAAGGCAAACAATGATGTCGATCGTGCAATTGACGGTGCTAATAAAGAGGCAGAAAAATCTGAACAAGCCTATGCGGATTTATTGTCGGTTCTCAGGGGAGGGTGATTATTTAACCCGTTGGCATGCAACTGCTGCGCCAGGCGTGGCCGCGATAGTTGGAAGATAACGGCCTCACTAATCGTTTACCACACAGCGCATAAAGCATCGCCCACATGTGGGCGGCGATATAAGCGCGCATCGCAACGCGGTGCTAAATTGTTGCCGCCGCAACTCCTGATATTTTTCCAGTGTTAAAAACGTGCCTACAAAGAACGGCTCTACCCCAACCCAACACCTTGATACGTTGGCTGACACCTTGCTTTAGGGAGACAATCTGCTTGCAGCGCATGACATTCGTCTGGCGTTTGATGAAGCATTGATTCGTTTGCATGCGAAAATTTGTAAAGAACTTAGGGAGACGGTCAGAGAGATCAGTGCTGAGATGGGTCAGCAACTGGATAGCCAGCATTCAGCGTGTGGCAACGTTCAAGAGCAGTGCCGAGTATTTATGCGGCTTTATAAGCGTAGATCACTCAATCGTGAGCCCCTTGTGCTTGTAATAAGTATTTTTAAATCACACCAACAACAGATACCAACATAGCTAAGGGTTTACAGTATTTGATGGCCAAGGTAATCTAAAAACGTTAAAGCAAAATCTTTAACCAGTCTTGGCGGACTGGAATCCGAACGGCGCACAAGCGCCCTATGACGGCGCTATTTTTGTGTCCGTCAATTATGGCGGCTGTGCGTGGAATGCCTTCGGGCATGCCGGTTTCCGTTCGGTCCGGTCCGCCAATCCGCGTACAGTCGCCCCCATCCGATGCTTGGCGGCATCCGGGGACGGCTCCAAACCGAACGGAGTCACACCCATGGCAAAACGCCTTTCCTGCCTGATTACACGCAGCCTATTTGGCCGCGCCGCCGCCCACCGTGCTATGGCACGTGCAGCACTCTTCTCCAACAGCAGCCTTCGCGTTCGCTACCAGCGTTATCAGCAACACATGGAAAAAGCCCGTGCGCTTGACGCCAAAGCCGCGTCTTTAATGCTTTCTGCCACTGTGCAGGAGTTGCGCTCATGAGCCGTCGACAAATTCATCCTATCGCCGCTGAGCCACTCAACACGCTTTTAGCGCAGAAAGCCCAAGATAGCGTGTCATTTACTATCTGTGAACTGCGTGATGAGCTGTTAGAGCAGCCCGATTTAGCGGGGTTTGACCAAAGAACGCTACGTAGCTTCGTGCGCGATCAAATCAATAAGCGTGTAAAGCGAGGTGACGTTGAGCGGGTTGGCTTGCATCCGTGCTTTAAGCAACGGTATCTATTTCAGGTGGTAAAGGCATTTAATTCTGGAAATGACCACTCTGGCCTAGAAAGTGCCAAGGATTCCACCGACGTTGAACCGTTAACGACGCAGCTTCGCCGTGATAGTGAACAGCTGCGTGCGCAAATGGAGGCCAGCCATCTTCAGCTCCAGGCGCTACAGGAAATCGCGGATAAATACCCTGATGCGCGGGATAAAATTTCATTAGTTTTCGAAGAGGAAAAAGCGCAGGCACGCGCGCTGGGCGAAAAGCTGAAGGCCTACGCCAAAGTGCAGCAAATGCTAGCCGAGGTGGGAGATGAGGCATGATCGCGCGCGACAAGCCGGCTCACGGGTCGCAATGTCCCGCTCTTCGTGACTGGCAGCAGCGCTGCCTTACCAAAGCGCTTGCTCAGCTATCTCCCGAACACCCTCACTTTCTCTGTCAGGCGACACCCGGGGCGGGGAAGATGCTCATGTCAGCGGTGTTAGCGGATCAACTGCTGCAGCGTGATGAGATCGATTATGTACTGTACCTAGGCCCCAGTACGGAGGTGGTAAGTCGAGCAGAAGAGACCCTTGCCGAGGTTACCGGGTATGCCATGAACAGTGGCTTAGGCGCACGGGGAGGCTGTTATACGTATCAGTCGTTACGTCAGTGTTTGCGTATGTTGCAGCAGCTGGGGGCACAGTCTCGTGTGTTGTTGATCTGGGATGAGAGTCATCATGCCGGGCGACTGCCCGCTACCCAGCAAGGGTCAAACGAGTGGGGACGCGCGTTGCTACTGTTAGAGCGCTATATGCGATACACGCTCGCATTATCGGGTACGCCATGGCGTACCGATGGCCACTGTTTACCGCTGCTGCGTTATCTCGATGTACCTTGTGATGACGAAGAGATCAACGAAACATCTCTCAAACAGCGCTTGGTGCCGGATTTTGTCTATACGCTACAAGAAGCCGTACAAGACGGTGTGTGCCGGCTGCCTTATATTCATCTGATCGATAACCGCTATATTCAGCTCACGCTGACGCACACAAAACAAAAGAAGCCGCCTAAGCAGAAGCAGTTTTCTAGCATTCCGCGCCTGCTACGCCACCCTGGTGTGGGCTATGCAGATCTATTGCGTCACGACGCGCCGATGAACTACGTGCTCACACAGGGCGTGGCCAAGTTGACAGCGCTACGGCGAGTTCAGCCCGGGACAGGGGGATTGGTAGTCGCCGCTGACATTGAGCACGCTGAAGAAATCACGGAGTGGTTGATGGATCAAGGCGAAGACGTCTGTCTAGTGACCAGTAAAACGCCCAATGCGCACGCTAAGCTGCAGGCGTTTCGTGATTCGACGCAGGCATGGATTGTGTCCGTAGGAATGATCAGCGAAGGCGTCGATATCCCGCGTTTACGTGTGTGTTGTTACCTGAGTCGTATTCGTACCGAGCAACATTTTCGCCAAGTATTGGGGAGGGTCATACGTCGCCTTGGCCTGCATGACCCAGACTGTTTCCTGTTTGTGCTCAATGAGTCGCTATTACGTCGCTATGCGCATCGTATTGCTAACGACCTTCCCGATGAAAAGGCGATTGTCACCTTGGTGTCACCGACTTCGGCGCCTGCTGCACCCGGGTATGGCAATACCACACCAGGAGCACCGCTGGATAACGTCACACGCTCTGATGGAGAGACGGCGGAAGTGGACAATGAGTCGGTATCGGTGGCGTTTGGGGCATCGACCACTACAACGACCGCTGCGGCTGCAGCGAAGGCACAGTGGGAGCACGATATGGCGTTTTCACAGCGATTTATAGAGCATCTGGCCACGTTGAAGCTCTGAACATGGCATAGCCACACGGAAACATTGAGTGTGGTTATGCCATTAATTAGCTTTCAATGGGGTATGTATATCAGTATTCCCAATAGCTTCCGGCTGCACTGTCGACAATTAAAAAAAGACAATGGTGCCAGCAGCAAGCAAAATTTCAAATGTAATGCCCATTGCTAGGACACCTTATGTATTGCTAATCCGCAGGCTATAAGATTTTGTCGCTTAAAAATCCCCTGGCGCGCACTGTAGGCAGGTCAGCCCAAGTGCGCGCCACTGGGCGACGACGGCATCGCGGTCGTCCAGCACGAGCCAGGGGGCGAAGCCGTCGCTGTGCATTTGGTTCAGTAGCGCTGATTTCACCTCTTCGTCATCTACATGGTCATCGCCTTCTGGGCGTAAGTACATGGCATCGAAGGGAATGTCATGGCGGGTGAGCCATGCATGGGTGTGCTCCCGGTGGCTGTCTGGTCGGCCGCTGCAGATGACGATCTGCTGACCTTGAGCTTTTAGCAGCTTGACCAGCCGGGCGACGGGCTCAATCACTGGCGCATTCGACATGTGGGCAAAGAAAGGATCCCACTGTTTGGCGGGGCCAAGTACCCACTCGTGAACATCGGCAGGGTGAAACTCGGCCAGAGTGCCGTCGACATCAACAATGACTGTGTTCATAAATATGTTTCCTAATGTGTTAACAAGAGTGAAGAGAGCGGGCTCGCCGCTGACGGGGCGTTAAGCGAAGGCTGCGTGATTAACCGTTCGCCCAGCAGGTCACGACAGGCGACCTCAGCATCGGCATGGAGCGGCGTAAAAAGCGGTGCCACTTGGGTTGCCTGGAGCTGCTTGGCCAGGGCCACCAAGTGCGAAGCACGCAAATGAACGTTCCAGCGCTGCCAAAGCACCTCGCCAGCGGCGAGCTGTTGGCGACGCTGTGGCGTTAAGTAGCCGGTGTGGAGCAGGCAGTGATGGGGCCAATCGGCAGAGTTATCACCACGGTCGCTGATGAGCCAAAGCGCTGGGTAGCGGGCATTGGGGCGTTTTAAAAGCGCCTGGATAGCCTCGTCTAACCCTTCACGGCGAAGGTTATTGGGCAGCGCGAGTAGGGCGGCCAGGTTATCGCGAATGATCGGGTCAATCGCCAAAGGAAGGTGGCGTTGGTCCGCCTCTTCCGCCAGCCATAGCGCCATTTCCAGGGCACGCCCCGTTTCTGGTACTGGCAGCACCAGCGGGTGGTCTAACGCTTTGCCAATAGCTTGGATGCACTGCGCTTGGGGCTGGTCGTAGCGGCCGTAGGAGGCATCCAGCAACGCCGTGTGTGCGGAAGGGGGCGCATCAAACGGAAACAGGCGTGATTCAAAACAGGAATCGCCGCTATAGAAAATACCGTCTGCTACATCGAGGTGCAGCCAGACGCCGCCTAGCGAGTGGCCCGCTTGCCCGGTGGTCACTGTCATCCCTTCGACGTTAACACGGCCCCGATAGGGCAGTGGCTGCCATGCCCGTTGTGGGGGCAGCGCCTTGGCGACTAACGGCGTGCAGTAAAGCGGTATCTGCGCGGGCAGTTCCGCAACGCCGCCAATGTGGTCTACGTGGTCATGGCTAATCAATACGGCGTCTACGTCCAGCCCGCGTGCCCAGGTAATCGGCTCGCCGGGGTGCAGTGCGCCTCCGGCATCCAGCAGCAGGCGTTTACCCTGCGCTTCCACCACGATGGCCGCCGGCCCTTTGCCGCCCAGCCCGCTGAGGATCTGAATCGTTACGCTCATTGGTCAGGCTCCAGGCACCAGCCTTCCAACAAGCGCACCGCGACGTGCTGCCCTTCGTTGAGCGCCGTGTGATGATAGGCCAGCAGCGCTTCTCCCGTAGATAAGCGCAGGTGCAGCTCATAGCGTTCACCGCGAAAGGTGAGCCGCTCAACGCGTCCGGTTAAGTCGTAAGGGTTAGGCGATTGCGCGGATGACTGTGCAGGTGAGTGTGCCTCAATGCGAATATGTTCAGGACGTACCAAAACGGGCTGAGTGCGCTCCGTGAGTGGCGAGGCCAAGCCTTGCATCAGCGTTGATTCCGTTAGCCGCTGGCCCGGTGCGCCGCTTTTGACCTTTAGTTGGCTGCCTTGGCCGATAAACCTAGCCACCCATTCGCTACGCGGCTCTCGGTAGAGCGTTTCAGGCGTCGCCCACTGTACTAGCGTGCCGTCACGCATCACCGCAATGCGGTCCGCCATTGCCATGGCTTCGCTTTGATTATGGGTTACATACACCATGGTGGCTTGGGTGCGGCGATGGAAGTCGACAAAGCTGTGCTCCATAGAGGCACGAAGGTTGCGGTCTAGGTTGGCGAGCGGCTCATCGAGCAGTACCACGTCTGGGTCGGTGACCAGGCAGCGCGCTAACGCTACCCGTTGGCGCTGGCCACCGCTGAGCTCCTGTGGAGAGCGCTGTGCGTAAGGGGTAAGCGCCACCTGCTCCAGCGCGTGGGCGACCCGGCGCTGATATTCGCTGCCCTGAACGCGGCGCAGTTTCAGCGGGTAGCCCACGTTGTCGGCCACGCTCACGTGCGGCCAGAGGGCGTACGACTGAAACACCATCGCCATGTTGCGCTGTTCAGGGGGCATATGATGCTGGTCGCTGGCGAGTAGCGTGCCGTTGAGCGTGAGGGTGCCACTGCTGATCTGCTCAAACCCCGCCAACATGCGCAGCATGGTGGTTTTGCCGCAGCCGCTGGGGCCTAGCAGGGCCACAAACTCGCCGGGTGCAATCTCCAGCGACAGATCATCAACCGCCCGGTGATCGCCAAACTGTTTGGTCACACGATGAATAGCTAGCCCTGCCACGGCACGACTCCTTTAGGTAGACGCGGGGCCAGCAGGCTGAGCGATAGCATCAGCGAGGCGACCATGATGACCACCAGCACGGAGACTGCCGATGCCAGCACGCTCTCGCCGCCCTCGTCTAAGTTGAAAATCAGTACGCCCAGGGTTTCATTCCCGGCGCTCCAGAGCAGCGCGGAGACGGTCAGTTCATTCACTGCCAGCAAAAATACCAGCAGCCCGCCGGCAAACAGCGAGGGCGCAATCAGCGGTAAAAGAATGGTAATGAGCCGACGCCAGGGGCCCGCGCCCGCCAGCTGCGCGGCTTCTTCCAGGGAGGGATCTAGTTGGGCCAAGCTGGTGCTCACCGGTTTCAGGCAGACCACCAAAAAACGCGCCAGATAGGCCACAAAGATCAACCCGAGCGTACCGTAAAGCGCTAGGTTGATGAGCGGTAAGGGGCGGACAAATAGTAAAATACAGGCAATCGCCAGCACCACTCCGGGCAGCGCGTACGGCAGCTCAATAGCGCTAAGGGTGAGCTGCTGCAGTCGTGGGGGTAGGCGCTGTAGGCGGTAAGCGAGCGGCAGGCTGCATAGCATCAGTACCAGCGCGGCACCGCCTGCCAGCCAAAGACTGTTACGCACCGCCCGCCAGGTGGCTCCTTGACGGCCAATCACTTCGTGATAGGCATTCAGCGTGATGGACTCAACGCTCAGTGGCACGCCCATGGCAGGCACCAAGGAGCTCACCACCAGCGCGGCCAGTGGCGCGACCAGAATCACCAGCAAGACGCCGACCAGCAAAGCCGTCACGATGGGGCGATAGCGGCCTAGTGAAAAATCGTGGGCGCGGCCGCTATGGCCGCCTAACCCAAACCGACTGCGGTTCATCCAATACTGCTGCAAGGCCACGCCTGCCAGCGCCAGGATGCCGATCAACAGAGAAAGCGCCGCCATCTCTGCCAGTACGCCGGTGCCGAAGCTGGCCATGCGCTGATAAATCAGCGTGGGCAGCACGTAATAACCGGCGGGAATGCCCAGCATCGCGGGAATACCAAAGTTACCCAGGCTGGAGATAAACGCCATGGCGGCCCCTGCAATCAGGCCGTGGCGGGTGATGGGTAGAATGATATGGCCCCACACCTGGGTTTGGCGCGCGCCGCTGATGCGCGCGGCTTCAATCAATTCACGTGGTAGGGACAGCAGAGACGTGCGTAGTGCCAAAAACACCAGCGGCGCACTCTGAATGCCCAGCAGCAGCGCAATACCTTCTGCGGAGTAGAGCGGCTGCGGGCTGCCTAACGGTGGGGCCATGCCGATGCTTTTTAACAAGGGGCTGGCGGGGCCAAACAGCTGTAGCCAGCTCAGGGCGGTGACCTGGGGCGGGATCATCATGGGCAGCATAAAGCAGAACACCAGCCACGCTTTGCCGCGCATGTCCGTTAATGTGATCACAAACGCGAACAGGCTACCCAGCACTAGCGCAATCAGCATACCGAGTCCCGAGGTATACACACTGTGCCACAGCGCACGCCACGTGCTGGCAGCGTTGAGCACTTTCCACAGCGGCGCTTGGCTACCCTGTCCAAGGTCGCTCAGTGCTTCGATGAGTAGCCGCAAACTGGGCGCAAGGCTTAACAGTACGATGAGCAGGGTGATCAGGCTAAGCAGCCAGCGATGCTGGCTGCCAAGGTTGAGCGAAGGGGTCATGGTTAGCCGCCGAACAGATCGTTAAAGCGCTGCTTGAGCGTCTCTTCCTGCTCAAGCGCCTGCTCAATATCCACCGGCATGAGGTTGATCGTGCTCCGCTCAGGGAAGCCTGCTGGCGGCGCCACATCCGTATGAGCAGGCAGGTAGCCCTGCTGGCTCACCAGTTCTTGCCCCTGCTGGGAGAGCACGAAGTCCACAAATTTCTGAGCGGCGTCTAGGTTCTCAGCCTCTTGCATGATGGCGACGGGCTCGGTGACGGCGCTCACGCCCTCTTCAGGGAACACAAACGCCACGGGCGAGCCTTTCGCGGCTTCGCGGATGGGCAGAAAATCCACCACGATGCCATAGGGCTTGGTGCCTGAGGCCACCGCATTGAACACGCCGCCGTTGCCGCCCTGTGCTTCCGTGCGGTTGGCTTGTAGTGCTTCGTAGTATTCAAGCCCTAACGCCGGGTTTTCACCGATGGCTGCCATGTGAATCAGCGCCGCGCCGGAGTAAAGCGGGCTAGGCATGGTGACGAGGCCTTCGTACTCAGGGCCGGTCAGATCTTCCCAGCGTTGGGGCTGCTGCTCGGCACCGGTGTTGTAAACGATGCCGGTGGTGATGAGCTTGGTGCCGTAGAAGTAGCCTTCTGGGTCGTAAAGCGCTTCGTCGTAAGCATCGCGCTCAGGGCTGAGGTAGGGCTACAGATGGCCCTCTTGTTTCAGCGAGGTCATGGTCATGCTGTCGGCAATCAGCAGCACGTCAGGGTTGCTGACACCGGCAGCCAGCTCTGAACGCAAGCGTGTCATCAGACGAGTGGTGCCGTCGCGCACCCACTCCACTTCAATCTCCGGGTAGGCGGCTTGGAACGCATCGACCGTTTGCTGGGCGTCGCTATTGGGCTGACTGGTGTAGAGCACCAGCTTGTCATCAGCGAGCAACGACGTGGAGAGGGCAATGCTTGCGAGAGTCACGGCGGAACACAACGAGCGCTTCAACATCGGGAAAACCTCCAGTAGGTGAACAGTCACCACACTACTGTCATCGGCTTACAACATCGTGACACTAAGCTTTCGTTTGATAGCGGTTAGCTTTCGCTAGCGGGAAATTTTTTTTCGTTTTGCCAGCAAGCACGATAAAGAGAAAAGGTGGATGCAGCATGAACGTGACAGAAAGGCGGCGTGCCGTGTTGGCCCGCGTGCGGGGAGAGGGGCGGCAAACGCTGGCGGCGCTTGCCCATCACTTTGGCGTATCCCTGCAAACCCTGCGGGGGGATATTCGCGTATTGGCAGAGCAGGGGCTGATTCTGCGCCGCCACGGCGAGGTGATGCCTTTTCCTGATCAAGAGAATGTGGGCTACGACCAGCGCCAAATCGTCAACCAAGCGGGTAAGCGGAATATTGCGCGGCAGGCGGCGTCGTTGATTTCCAATCACCAGTCGCTCTTCTTGGGGACGGGTACGACGGTAGAGCAGCTAGCCGATGCGCTGCACGATAAGCAGGGGCTGCAGATCATGACCAATAACCTGCATGCGTTGATCAAGTTATGCACGCTGGAGTGTGAGCTGGTGGTGGCCGGAGGCCGCGTGCGTCGCCGCGATCAGGATGTGATTGGTGGCGACGCCTGGCGCTTTTTTCAGCGCTATCGCGTAGATGTCGGCATTGTCTCTGTGGGCGGTATGGATAACCACGGCCAGCTCTACGACTATAACGACGACGAAGTCATGGCCCGCGAGGCACTGCTGGCCCACGCGGCGTACCGAATTCTAGTGCTGGATAAAACCAAATTCGACCTGCCGCTGCGCTGCGCCGCCGGTTCACTGGCGGATTATCACGCAGTGATTACCGATAGCCCCTTATCGGACAAACTGAGAAGCCCTCTAGCGGCTCAGGGGGTGCGTTTTTTAAGCTGACTAGGCATATTCTAAGATTAATCTGCAGCAAGCTCATTTGAATATCCGATGGAAATGGGTAAATAAGACGGTGGCGCTTGGGGCATCGACCACTACGACGACCGCTGCGGCTGCAGCGAAGGCACAGTGGGAGAACGATATGGCGTTTTCACCGCGATTTATAGAGCACCTTGCCACATTGAAACTCTAACCATGGCATCGTCACCTTTAAGATTTCTGTGTGGCGGTGCTAACGAGAAGGGGCATCGGTAGGGTAGGAGATCAGAGCTCGTGTTGCCCCTGGTATGTCGATGTCTTCATGCGGTCTGCATAAGGGTGTTGTTACCGTACGTGAACCAACTCTTCCCACTGAGTAGTATATCTTGGCGTGCGGTGTTCAGAGCGTAATGCCCAGGCGTTGCCTGCCCGGGGTAACCCTAACTGTATGGTTCCTCGCCCTAACTCTCGATTGAGTGTGTCGACAGTGGCCATCAGCCGTTCGCTACGCTTGGCTTCTTCCTCTGTTTGCGGTGTTTCTGTCAGAGTTAGTTGCCGATTGGCTTTGGGGGAGAGATCAAGCAGCATCACGCCCGCTTTATGGTACGCATAACCCTTTCGCCAGAGCAGTCGGAGGCCTTGAATCGCGGCATGGATCAGCTCGCGGCTGTCATCCGTGGGGCGATCGAGTGTCACCACCACGCGATTACGGTATTGCGGTAAATCTTGTCGAAATGCATTGGTGCGCACCAATAACATCACGGCACTGGTGACACTTTGTTGCGCGCGAAGCTTTTCACCCGCACGGGCAGCGTGCTGACGAAGGGCTTCACGCAGGTCGTGGGGACTGGAGGTAAGACGCCCAAACGAACGGGATACCATCATCTGCTGCTTAGGCTGGATCATATCATCCAGTTGAATGGACGGCTGTCCTCGCAGTTCCCACACAATGCGCTCTTGCACTACGCTAAACCGGCGCCGTATCTGCTTAGGATCGGCTTCGCGTAGCTGCCAGGCGGTCTCGATCCCCATCACGCGTAACCGTTCGCCGGTGCGGCGGGCAATGCCCCAAATCTCGGTCACCGGTAGCTGTTTGAGGAGCGCTTGCGTCGCAGGACTATCAGCGGCTAACAAGCACACGCCTTGGTCTCGGTAGCCTGGGTGTTTCTTTGCAGCGTGGTTAGCGACTTTGGCCAGTACCCGTGTCGGCGCAAAGCCCACAGAGACAGGAATCCCCGTCCATTGCTGCACGGTCTGACGTAGCCGTTGCCCGCGCGCTTCTAGCGTCGCCGAATCAAACCCATGAAACCCCACAAAAGACTCATCAATCGAGTACACCTCAACGTCCGGCGAAAACTCTGCCAGCACGTCAGTGACACGACGGCTCATATCGCCGTATAGCGCGTAATTACTCGATAAAAGCGTTACCTGGCGGCGGATCGACGGAGGTAGTAGGTGTTTGGCAGTGCCCATCTCAACCCCCATTGCTTTGAGTTCATTGGAGCGCGCCACGATGCAGCCATCGTTGTTGGACAGCACACCGACGGGACGCCCTTCCAGGGCTGGGTTAAACACGCGTTCACAGCTGACGTAGAAGTTGTTGCAGTCAACGAGAGCGATCACGGCGTAGCACCCGGCAGACTGTGCAGCACATGGGTGACAACGCCCCACACATGGGCTTCACGTCCTTCTAAAGGGATCGGTTGATAAGCCGGATTGCTCGCGCTCAGGTAGGTACGTTGCCCGACACGCTCTAGCCGCTTTACGGTGAGTTCGCCATCCAGCGCAACCACAATCACTCGCCCCGGTAACGGCTCCAGGCTGCGATCCACGACGAGCAGATCACCATGGTGGATACCATCACCGATCATAGAGTCGCCCTCTGAGCGCGCAAAGAACGTGGCGGCAGGCCGTTTAACGACATAGCCATGCAGATCCATCTCCGCATCCAGGTGATCATCCGCCGGGCTAGGAAATCCTGCCCGAACGGCGCTGGCGAACATAGGCAAGGGTTGCGGGGCAGGATTTAGGGCAGCACTGCCGACCCATGATGCGGTGGTGGTCATACGTGAAATCTCCTCTATATGCTATATATACATACAGTATATAGGGAGGGGCAGTATCGACAAGCTTTGAACGAGAATTTACCGCTGATTGTTGGGTTCTTCTCCGAGTTCTCTTAAGGTCGGCGACGCCAACGCATCGGCATGAGCCGTTTCGGGCGTTAATCCGTCCAGCATCACCGCTTCCCAATCGTTAAGGCCCACCGGCTCAAAAGGCTGGCGGTATTCGCGCACAGAGCCCTCCAGCGTCTTTAAAGACGGGTCTCGCCGGTCAGCAGCGTTATCGCTGACGCGATGGCGTTCCAATGGCTTATCCCCCTGATGCTTTTTCTTCGACATGATGAGGTCACTCGCTACGAACCCTGGTGTTCTTTACATCATGGCAGCACACGGTAGGCTGTCAACGCATGCTGTGTAGCCTGCAACCTATTACCCCAGTGGCACTGTTTTTAGGGAATGTCCATGAAAGGATCTGTAAGGCGATGGCTCGCTGCCATAACACTCTGTGTACCGTCACTGGCTCAGGCCGACATCATCATCGGAAGTTGGAATATTCAGAATTTAGGCTGGAACAACGATAAACGGTTCGACAAAGTGGCCCATGTCGCCAACCACTTTGACATTGTGGCGATACAAGAGCTGATGAATGAAGCCGCGTTAGCGCAGCTTGAGGCTGAAGTAGAAGCCATCAGTGGCGAAGCGTGGTCGAGTATGGCTAGCCACGCGCTAGGCCGTAGCACTTACCGCGAGCATTACGGGTTTTTATGGCGAGACTCGGCGGTATCGTATGACAGTGGTGCGGTGGTCTATATCGACAGTCGAGACGTGTTTGCCCGCGAGCCGTTTTCTGCCCAATTCCGCAGTGACAGAACAGGCCAGCCGTTTGCCCTGGCTAACGTTCACATTACCTATGGCAGTAGCGTCGGTGACCGGCTGCCGGAAATTGAGGCCCTGGCCAGCTACTGGCAGTGGTTAGAAGAGGTGTACCCGGGCACGCCGAGACTTCTCGCTGGCGACTTCAACCTACGTCCCTCTCATGACGGCTGGTCGCCGCTACGCGAGGTAGGTGCCATTCCCGCTATTACAGACGGTGCCACAACGCTGGGCCTGTCAGCAGGTGTCTGGAGCAATCTTTACGATAATTTCTGGAAAACGCCGGGACAGCTGACGATTACGGATCGCGGTATTGTGAGGTTTCCAGAGCTGTTTGACGCTGATCATGTGACCGCGCGTGACATCATCTCGGATCATGCCCCGGTATGGATTGCGCTAGGGAATGCAAAACTTCAGCTCACGGCCTTTGATGGCCAGGCATATGAAGCGGCCAATGATCCCGTGT
The DNA here is from genome assembly GCF_017515565.1 of Halomonas sp. Classification (GTDB taxonomy): domain Bacteria; phylum Pseudomonadota; class Gammaproteobacteria; order Pseudomonadales; family Halomonadaceae; genus Vreelandella. Next base: position 69,419 of record NZ_JAFWFN010000015.1, on the reverse strand, counting down.
ACTGCATCGATTTGAACGACGCCACCGCTGATCAGCTGACTGAGCTGCCCAACGTGGGCCCAGCCCGTGCGGCACAGATTATCGACATGCGACCGTGGGACGGGGTGCAGTCGCTAACGCGCGTCAGCGGCTTGGGTGCTGCGAGTGTAGGGGCGATAGAGGAAAGTGGCTTGGTCTGTCCATAAGGCAATTGCTTATCTGAAAAGCCCTACTGATACACACAAAAAGTATTCTGAATAATGCACAAAGTGGATGTCCGACGCTAAGCTTGGTTGGAGAGAAGCTGTCGTGCTCACGGAAAGCTGGATGCCACCAGTGTATTTCTGGTACTTTGCTTGGATTCGTTAACTGTGATCGAGCAAAAGCATTTGAATTTAAACTGGAAGCCAACACGTCTTAGGTTTTGTACGAAAAGCCTATCTGCTAACTTTACCTATGCAAAAGCAGCATAGGTAAAAAAATGGTCGGACGTTACGAGATCTCTGATAACGGCTGGGCACAGATTGAAGATATCGTGGCACCTCCTCAAACCATGGGCAGACCCAGGCGGGATGACCGAAAAATGCTCAATGGTATCTTCTGGGTGCTTTGCTCTGGCGCCAAATGGCGTGATTTACCTGAGCGTTATGGCCCTTGGTCGACGGTTTATGATCGGTTCCGCAAGTGGCGTGATGACGGCACCTTTGAAGCGGTACTTTCTCGCTTGCAGCTCAAATTACGTGAAGATGGGCTGATGGATCTAGACACGTGGATGATCGATGCCACTTCCGTGCGAGCCACACGCGCTGCCGCTGGAGGCGGTAAAAAGTGGGCTCGAAAGAACCGCTAGACCACGCGCTCGGCCGTAGCCGCGGTGGTTTAACAACCAAAATTCATTTGGTTTGTGATCGTCATGGCTGGCCACTGGCGTTCACGCTGTCTCCTGGTCAAGAGGCAGATTCTCGTCACTTCGTTGCGACATTAGAGAACATTCATCTACCAGGTGGCGTCGGGCGACCTCGCAAACGTAGTCGCTATATGGTGGCTGATAAAGGATACGACAGCGACGAGCTACGTCGTTATTGCGATAGGCATGGCATCAAGTCCGTAATTGCTCAGCGCAATATGCACCTTAGAACCCGGCCCGGACTACCCAGGCGGTTCGATAAACCCAAATATCGGCAACGGAATGCGATAGAACGTTGCTTTGGCTGGCTTAAAGAGTGTCGCCGCATCGCTATACGCTATGAAAAGCTGGCAAGTAGCTTTAAGGCGATGGTATGCATGGCGAGCATCGACCGTTGCTTGCGAGCCAACTTTTCGTACAAAGCCTAGGGCTATCCGCTTCGACCGCACTCAGCGCAGTACACATCTTCGATAAAGATATTGACCCAGTTTCGCCTTTCCTCCTCGCAAAAATTAACATCTTTGGAGGTAAGGCCATTTATGCGCATTTGCTCTTGCGTAAGTTCAATTGTGGCCTCACCTTCCCCGCTCACTATTTCCTCGATTTGTTCATGGTAAAGCCCTTGGTAAGGAAGTGTGTGTTTAGATACCGCATTGCAACTTGGGCAAGGGATTACGACCGTTTCACGCATGTTGGAGTATCCTCAGTGCTTTAAATAATGGCTCAGCAAGTTAAATGCTGTGCTGCTTGTATAGTGTCATTGTAGTAAACACACATCAATAATCATAACCAATGTTGTGAATTAAAGCGGTATACATCAAGCTCAAATCACCTGTCTCACAACTCAATTCAGATGGAATACGGCCTATACCGACACCTTCCCGGTGAACAAATAGAGCACAACTACTTTCAGCATTGTTGTGAATCGCAATCGACTGCACCGCAGCACACTATGCCATCAATCGTGGCAATACTGTCTCAGCGTGAGGCTGCACCAATAGGATAGTACTCGTCCTCATAGCGCTCGATCAGGACCGACAGCCTCTCCAGCTCATGAGCTTCAGGGCTGCCCTCCTCTGCGCCCCATAGTGCTTCCAGAAGGGGAAGGCCCGGCCTAGGTCGGCATCATCTTGAATCGGTTGGTTGCTAATACGCGTCCTCCGTATCCCTTCCAATGGTCAAGTAGGCAGTGCTTCCTCGTATTGGCGTAAGACCCAGCCAGCTTTCACCATCGAAATAACGCGGTTTCTCACCGGGATACGGCACGCCCATGTGGTTCGCGCAACCATGTACTGCGATGGCAACCTTCTCGTTTGAGGAGTAATGTTGTTTAGCGGCGCGATGCTTAGCTGTAAGAGCTGTAAGAGCTGTAAGAGCTGTAAGAGCTGTAAGAGCTGTAAGAGCTGTAAGAGCTGTAAGAGCTGTAAGAGCTGTTGAGCCGATTTTGTGCCTGTTGAACAAGACGTCACCTAACGATACTAACCGCTGTCCGTAAAAGCATTCTATTGATCTTCTTGTTCTTTCAGCAATTTTCTTCGCCGGTCTCTTCGCTCTAATATGCTTTCTGTCACGGGACTGACCACAACCTCTAGTATATCGGCGGGGTATCGAGCCATAAGATAGCGATAAAGATCTATCAGCGGCCTACGAGGCGAAGCTAAAAGGGCCTTTTTTTCCTCGTTGTATTTCGACACATACCCGGATGCACCACCAGCATTGATGTAAGCGTATCCGGAACTATAAACCTTGATGGAAAACGATGGTGTATGGGTATTTTTGGACCCTCCGCCGCGTGCGCCTCCCCTCCCAGAGCTTAGATGGGTGGTGTATCCTTTTCGATTGTAGTAGCTCCCCAAATTCGATCCGAGTATAGCTGTTGTTTTGATGGTAGATAAAACAAGCTCGCCCTTATCGATTCTCGCCAAATCCTCTTGGTTTAGTTGTTTTTTTCTGTCGCCCATTTTGATACCACTCCCTTTAAAACATGCTAGGCCGTGTCACCGTTCTTCCACGATGACATCGAAGCACTTTTCGGCATCCAAGTCGCAGGATTGGGTGTCCGGAAGTCTGCCTCGCTAGTCCAACTACCACAGTTCAGTTTCCCCCGGCCTTCATCACCTATTGGGTGCTCGAAATCCGCGACCATTCTCGGTACCGCTGAAAGCCTTTAAGGGCTGCTTACTTCTGGACTAATCCCAAGTCGAGAAGGTACGTTACAGAGCCACCTTCCTTCTTTATAGTAGCTCGCTTACAGCAAGCAGGCCATCACGAAACTGACGTAGGTATATGTTATGCAAGACGAAGACATAGTGCCGAGTAGAGAGGGCTTCAGTCTCAATCCCCCAAATAGCGATATCAACAACAGGGGGCGTTACCTCAGCACTCGATGCAATTTCGTCACGATGCTTTTAGATATGCAGGGCATAGTCATGTGTGTTTTGAGAAAATTTGGATAACAGTGCAGTGATGTGCATAGAGCCTCCATGTATATAGAGGCGAGCATAGGATGCACATGAAGACCATCAGGGTGAATAGCGCTGCGTATTTTCAGCGCTATTAAAAAAACACGACAACGGGAGAGGGTGCTGTTTAATCAAGTCGATGAGATCGCCGCAAACTATTTCGCAGAGCTCGACAGATTCGACAGGAAAGTAATCTACATTATGAGCCCTAGCCCCCTCATACCCTCGAAAAACAAAGGGGATGAATGCGCCATCGGCAATTTCATCTTCTAACCAGAATGCCAGAGAAGGGTCAATGAGTGTAAGGTTGCCGCCAATCTCAGTCTCCACATAGGCATTTGATCTTCCGCTCAACAAGCTCAACGGAGAACAGATCGTAAAAAAGCTGCAACGAGGAGTAAGATTCATTAGTCATGAAAAAAATTTTATAAAAAGTGGAGAGAGTTTTTCTATCACGCGGCTCGCCAAATCAAAACACGTTACACATAGAACGTCCTGAGGCGTTTTTACAGATGCTTTCGAGACGCCTCACGCGCCGCGCCAGACAGAGCAAGGACGCTTTGAAGCGTTTTCTTGAACATGACAGAAGGGCTAAAGTGCGTGCTTTGAAATCTTGAAAAGACGGCTCAGAGCGTTTTTTTGAGTTCGGTCGAAGACGCTTCTAGGCGTTCCTTAGAAAAGGTTTTAATGAGAAATAGAAATATGCAAGAGCGCCTGCCACAGCAGCGACCAAATTTTTATTGGTGCTTTTGCTAAACAACGTTAAAACAAGCAAATAAAAGCCTAGCACGAGCCAGTCTCAAGAGCCGCCGCCTGTGAAGAGATTGAAGAGAGGGCTGTAGGTGGGTATTGGTCAAGCCCTGGAAAGGTTGTGAGGAGCCTCATAAGCCGTCTGGGATGTATTTTTAGCGTCTTGCAAGGCCCTTCGCTCAGCCAGCAGGCTGCGAGACGATTTTCTGCAATGCGAAAAACTTTCTTCAAACTCCAAAATTACCTCCTTCTCCCTGCTATGTAGCCCAACCAAATCCCGTAAAGAGTAATTATACTCTCGGCTCTTTCGAATAAATACCGACTTTATTGTTTTTTCGGCTGGAACAAATACGAAAACTCAAATGGTAATAAGAAATTTCAGGCGTGTACCCATTGCGTCGAAACCGAATACCGATACCGAAGTCTTTCTCTTTATTATTTCTATGCTCAATTACTTTATCAACAAAGGGTCGGCGAAAACTTAGAGCCAACAAACACACTTTTTTTAAGTCGGCGTCGATGCGCGAAACCACAGCGCAGGGCGAGCCGGACAAGTCGAACTGTTCGATGTCGCTCGCGGAGAGGTAAGAATCGACCACGTTTTCGTCGTCAAAACCAGCAGTGATATCACTGGGAAATGATGGTGCTATTTCTCCCCCTTGTATCCATCTGGGAAATGTTGTTTGAAACAGGGCATATTTCAGACCGCAACAAGGCCGGATTATACAGCGTGATTTCCCCCATGTGGGAAATCACGCCCGAAAAACGGCATAATTTCCCACATGGGGGAAATTATGCCTTGAAAAACCGCGAAGCTTGCTCTTAGAGCTGAAAACGGCTTCCTGTAAAAACGCCTGCAGGCGTTCTCTCAAAGAGGTTGTGGCTTGCTTACTTATAAAAAAATGATCATTTTTTTGTGTTGTTTTTTTAAAAAAGCAGCAGGTAATGGGACAAGACATTGGCTATGCAAATGTCAAAGTAACTTACGGTAAAGCAGACGAAAAACCGGAAACAGCAATATTTCCAATCGGCGCTGTTCCACTCAAAACATTCAAAAATGCTCTTCGTGGTATGCAAGGTGGTGGTTTAAACATCACGAAAGTTGATGTTGACGGTGAAACTTATGCCGTTGTCTTAAAACCTGGGGGAATAGCTAGCTCTGCGCGATATACATCCGAAACATATACTCAGAAAAAGAGTATAAAGCGCTGTTTTATGCTGGCGTACTATACGCAGAGACCGACGAAATAGATGTTCTTATTACAGTCTTGCCTGTCTCACACTACAAAAATGAAGCACTGCGCCAGGGGCTTATCCGCATGATGCAGGGCGAGTATCTAGTCTGCGAGCGCCGCACCATCAACGTGAAGGGGGCTTCGCGTCATTCCACCGCCTGGCGGCGGCTTTCTGAACGCGATTAGCGAAGCAGTGGACAACGATAATAAAAAGCTTATAAACATGATGAACCATGGTAGTTGCCTAGTAATTGGCTTTGGATATTTTTCGAATGATTTTGTTGTTTTCGAGGAGGGCTCGCTTTTTCAAGAGGCCTTGGATTCTACATTGCATGCGACATCTAAAATTATAGAGCGGGCCGCACAAAGAATTAGTGATAGCATTCGGCATGCTGCGGGGAAGGGACTATAGCCCTATAAATTAGAGAGTGCGATACGCAAAAAAAACCATCATTTATTTTCAATGTGAAGAAGTCGATATTAATAAAGAGCTAAAAGTGTCTTCTAAAGTAGTTGGCCGATTAACATTAGCAGAGAATTTCTAGCTGTTTGTGATCACATTCACCAGACATAATTATTTTAGTTCAGAGTTCTGTGAAGTCTCTTTCAAAGAGGCTTGTTCGAATCTTGAAGTAGTAAAGTATAGCGATAGTGTAGCAGTCGTTTCTAAAAGGCTACCGTGAGTCTGGCATTTATAAATAAAAAGATATAATAGGCATGAATGATCGCATTGAACCGCCCCGGCTCTTCTGAAGAATTGTTTGTTTGAGTCAGGCAGCCCCACCTGACTCTTCTCTGCGTTTAGCTAACGGAAAATTCTACTTTTTAGCATCCTAGTTGTTCGGAGGGATTACCCTTCACAGCTGATGACTGAAACATAATGCTTTATGGCTTTAGCTATAAAGTGCATGAACCCAAAAAATGCCGAGTGCTTTGATACGCTATAGTAGCGAGTGTGTTCAACATCTCCTTGACGGTGTAAACACTCTCGATCTTGACTCAGGTTGTGGGGCCGTCGTGCAAACGCTGCTTCGCTAATAGCAATATCTTTTAGATAGCGGACTCGCGGGTAGCTAAGGATAAGCAGACGCGGTATCTTACCTTACGGGTCTCATCTTCCTTAGACCACGTCGACATATGTTCTCTGCCAAGGACGGCTTTATGAATAGTTCCCATGAGACATCTCGCGCTGCCTATGAGCTCTCCCTAGAGGGGTATAGCCTTGAATATATTGCTGAGCGCTTGCAGACGAGCGATGACCGTATCTCGCAGATGATCGCTAAGTACCAGCGTCAGCTGCCCGCAGTTAAAGCCAAGCCCTGGTGGCATGGTCTATCGAGCAGCACCCGAATCCTGCTTGAAGAGATAGGTCTGCATAGTCGTGATGCAGTGGAACAAGCCTATCGAGAAGGTGCGTTTACGCAAGGTCATCCGAACCTACTACGTGGTCTTTCTGAGCGGACGTTGCGTCAGATAACAAGCTGGTTAGATCAGCCTAACGCTAACGCAGCAATGAAAAAGACTGCCGAGTATCCTTTAACGCTGACACTTAACGCTGAGTGTGCACACCACCTGAAACAGCTGAGCCGCGCAGCGCATATAACGCCGACGGCGCTTGTTGAAAAATTAATCAACGAAGAAGTCAGGCGTCGATAAGGATCCCAGGACGAATTATAAAAGGTAACGCTGCTTTGCTAGTCTATTTGGGTGTGCCGATTTCGACGCTCGCTGTTAACTCGGTACTGGATACAGTGGGATTCCTGAGGTCAATCCGACAATGGAAAGCATCCAGCAGGATATAGGGTTGGCATGCGCAGGGCCACTGACGGACATGTGGCTGAACGCAAGTTAAGCATCTCAATGGGAAGCAGCATTACATTATCTGGGAGCTATGAAAGGGCAGTAGGTGCGAACAGATAACGCTAGCGAGCTGAACGGCAGATCAGACAAATGCGTGCATAGAGATGCGTTGTGAATCATCAGTAAGTAACGAGTATCAATGAGAGCAACTTTATCACTACCCCAGCTATGGGAAAGCACCAAATACATATCGTGGCCCAAAAGTCACAGTAACCCCATGGTACGCGTGCCACGCCCGTCGGGGAGACCTGAAACCAAGTCTATTCCGCGCTTAGCCAATGAATACGATACCTTTGAGCGATGCCTTGCGTATCGAGACCAGCGCGGCAACGAGATTTGGGGCGAACGCCGCTGGAAGGAGTTGTTGCGCGTAGAGGCACGCTCCGTCGCGCGTCATCGTGAACGGCCTGCTGGCCCGATAACGGGCGTTTACCATTACGAGCGTCCCACTGGGACAACTCTCTGGGTAGCGGCTTGGTATGAGTTGATGCCCGGTGGTTCACGCAAAAAACGCAGCGCGCAGTTCAGTTACGGTACGTCACGCACCCGCTATGCGACCTCAGAAGAAGCCATGCAGGCGGCGATTAAGCGGCGGCAAGAGGAAGAGGCGCGCTGGTACTGTGTCGTGGGTAAGCGCGATCAACGGCGCGTGAACCAATGACGTAAGGTTCCCGCTTCAAGGAGTGTCGATGGCTTTTCGTTTTCAACGTCGTATTTCGCTTGCGCCCGGCGTGCGCCTGAATATCAGCAAGCGTGGTGTGGGCCTTTCTGTCGGCCCGCGTGGTGCCAGTGTCAGCATGGGGCCACGAGGTATCCATGCGCATGCCGGACTTCCTGGAACAGGACTGGCCTATCGCACCCAGCTGTCATCATCTCGGCGCGCTTCTTCAAAGGGGCGAGCAAGTGCCTCCTCAGCCCTAGAAACGCGCATTGGGCAAGGGGAGTCGCTGGGGCTTCAGCTGTCGGTTAAGAAAGACGGCAACGTGCGCTACCTATTTGAAGATGGCACTCCACTCAGCGACCAGGACGTACGTTGGCTGCGCCGTCATGCACGTGATGCTATTCGTGCACAGCTCAAGACACTCTGCGATGAATTAAACGCGGACATCGTGCGCTTAGGTCAGCTGCACCACGATACCCCATCTTCTCACTGCCGTGGCTACACCCCATGCCATTTTGCTGAGCCGGCACCCACTCCGCCCACGCCGGTGCCTCTTTCGTGGTGGAAAGCGCTTTGGCCACCAGCACGCCGTCAACATAAGGCCGATAACACACGTCGCCAGACGCAGTTTAATGATGACTATCGTACCTGGGAGCATCGCAAAGCCGATTTTGATGCCGCCGAGTTTGCCCGACAACAGCGCGAAGAGCAGGGCGTGCTAAGACAACGTGATGACATGACACTCACGCTTCAAGAGCGCCTGGAAGAGATCGACTGGCCTCGCGAGACCGTGATCGATTTTGATTTGGGAAGCGATGACACCACGATGGCGCTGGATATTGACTTGCCCTCTGACGATGACATGCCGGATCGAGAATGGACGATACCCGCTAAAGCGCTCAAGCTCACCCCAAAATCCCTGAGTGCCACACGACAGCGGAAACTGTACCGTGACCATGTCCACGGCATTGCCTTTCGTGTGCTTGGCGCCGTGTTTGTGCGTTTGCCCTCTGTTCAAGAAGCGCGGGTATCTGGGTATCGCCAGGTGGTCGATCCCACCACGGGCGGTACCCGCGATCAGTACCTTTACAGTATCAAAGTCACCCGAGCACAGTGGAACCGTATCCACTTTGATCAGCTGGCGCAGGTCGACCCGGTGGCGGCGGTAGAAGCGTTTACGCTGCGCCGCGAGATGACCAAAACCGGCATCTTTCGTGATATTGAACCGTTTAAGCTGGTTTAAAACGCCTCTCGCCAATACCGAATCGACGTTTCAGGGACTACTCCCAGCTGGGTGCCGACCTCGGTGACCGCTTGCTGAAAGGTGCGGGCTAGGTCGGGCTGGTGGCACAAGGCTAACGACCGAATCATCCGCGTGATACGTAAATGGTTATGGCCACCGGCTTTCAGCCAAATGTGCGTTGGTATCGCTAACGTTGGTTGAGCAACAATGCCGTTCCCACTCCAAGCGAGGCCAAAAAAGTCGAGCATCACGTCTAGCGAGCGCTGCTGATGCTGGCGCATAACGTCACTTCTCTCAAACACAGCCTGTACCGTGGGCGTCAGCAAGGGAGCAAAGGCATTAAAACGGCCGGCCTCCGGGATAGGGAACAGCCACTGAATATAGTCATGGGTGTGCTCTAGCCAGAAGGAGGATAGCGCCCAAATATCTTCAAGGCACCGGCCTTTATGATCGCGGCCTTCACCGCAGTAAAACTCAATCAAGCGCTGATCATTATCCATTAAGTAGCACTCATCAGGGGTTCCAACGGGGCATATAACGCCATCTCTCGGGCATGTCGTTCAGCGTTTTCATCCTGATGCGCCTCAATGCCTTCCAGTGCACGAAGGTAATAGGCGGGCAGGCCATGCTCACGGGCACCCGTCAAGACATGGTGCTTATACCAGGTATAGGGGCGCAGACCGAGTGCGGTGAGGTTGCCGATATACGCCTGCACCTCAAACTGCCGGTCACTGGCGAGATCCGTGACGGTAAGCCACGTCTCGTTATACGCCGCGCCCAGTCCCTCATAGCGATCGAGTGTCGGCTTGTGATGAGACGCCATTTCCCAAATGACCCCATAGACAGCAGACTGCGCTGAGGCCGGCACAATATCGCATTTGCCTGAGCCGTCACTGCCGCGCTGGTGGAACGCTAGGCGGTAAGCGGGCAGAAGGGCCGTGGTCACAAAGCGTGCTGGAACGCGAGCCGCTAAGCGCTGGGTCGCCATATTGGAACCGTAGGCAAAATAGAGCATGGGAACCCTCCTTGGTGTAGCAATGATAACGTCGTCGTATTTTTCCGCATGCGGAAAAAAAGGTGTGTCAGACCATGGGGCTAACGGGTGTTTATGAAGACGATGAGGACTCTGTGGCGTAGTGCGCCAGCATCTGTTCTGCGTTCGCTTTGATTGTCTCTCGCCATGCCTGAGGCGCGGCGACCTTGATATTGGGTCCCATGCCCATCAACCACCACAGCGTCTGCTGATCATCCGGTACGTGGGCGGTCAGCCGATACCAGCCGTCAGTATCCGGCAACGCCTCTATCGATTGTGTGTCTGATAGCGGCGTTTCCTGTAGTAGCCACGCCACCGGTTTAGCAATGTCGGCTTCCAGCACCACATCGCTCGGCCTCTGCCGATACCCAAACGCACCGCCTTTGATGTACTCATCAATGTCAAAATCGTGCTGCTCTTGCCAGGGCTGTTGACTGAGTGTTGCCTGCTTCACGCGGTGAAGGGCGAACTGGCGCAGATCCTTAAACCCATCCACATGAGCTAACAGATAGGTGGCACTGTGGCGGCTCACAATGCCTTGAGGGTGGAGGGTAAACGCCTTTTCAGAGTGGCTGGTGCGTGATAGATAAATAACGTCAACGGCTTTCTGCTCAAGGAGTGCCTGCGAGATGGTCTGCCAGGTTGCCTCGTTAATCTCAGCGGGGATCAGCGCTTTGCCGTTAGGAATGGCGCGTACCTTACGTGCCCACTGGCTAAGCCCATTAGCGCTCATGTCGTCCAGCAGTTTCCGTGCGTCAGTAAAGTGGGGCGAGAGCTGGCCGACCACCACCGGAGGCAGCAACCCCTTCAAATACTCTTCCGCCAATACCAGCGTTAGCGCACTGGGTACATCAAGTGCAGGTAGCTGGCACTGAAAGTCACGATCAAAATACCATCGGTAAGGTTTCTGGCTATCGTCACAGCCAATCGGAAACTGCGTGGAGAGCTTTTGGCTTAAATCCCGCTGCAGTGAACGTGTGTCGATGTTAAACCCGCGCTCTGCAAGCTTCTCTTTCAACACGGGCGTCGCGATACGCCCTGGAAAGCGAGGAATCAGCTGCAACATGGTTAAGTAACGGAAAAGCGTATCGCGGGGTTCGGACATAGTGACGCCAACCTTGGCTGAACTCATGAAAGCGTTGAGTTTAACGCGCCTCACAAAACTTAGCGACCCGCGCCGGTAAAGCGCCGGGCTCTTTAGCGACTAGGTGAGCACGCTGTCGCCACAGCGTCACGGTACTTGGGTCTATGTGCGTCGTGGGTAATGTATGCCAGAGGGCGGCGGGGTGGATATCCATAGACGCTTCTACCGCAATATTGGGGTGCCCTTCCAGCCAGCGATAAACGCTCATCGCGCTGCGCCCCACGCATACTGGGAAGAGCAGGGCATCAGCAGGGAAAGGAATCCCGAGTGCCAACAGCAGTGCATTCACCTCATGGTCACACGCCAGGTGCCAACGTTGATAGTTGGCCACCAGCGGTGCGGTTAGATGACCCGCCACACAATGCCAAATGAGGTGCGCTTGTAAGAACTGACGAGACGTATCAGATAGTGTGGCACTGTAATCTGGGCAAATATAAAGCTGTTTGCCATCCGTGCCCGCACTGTGAAAATGTGAGTCAGTGACGGGGGTAAGGGTGAGAAACTGGCTTAAAAAGCCTATGACGGGCATTTCACGTTTCCATTGCTCACGATCATCTAGCCACTTGGCGATTTCCTGTTGGGTAGTGTCTTGAGTCGTTACACATTCGTTCATGGTCATCGTAGCGTCCACCGTCCCTGATAAGAGAGGATGAGGCTATGACGTGGTTGCGACATTGTGCGTCGCATAGCCCAGCAAAATGTTCTCACGGTGGCACTATCGCGTTAGAAAAATGTGTCAAGATAGGTGTTGATATAAACACGCATATGCACGCTGCCGATATAACAATGTCAGCAACAACCACTGTCGTTCGTTAAATATGAGGTCTAGAAATGAGTAGCCGTCATGCCAATCGCGCCATCCTGGTGCTTGAGTCTCCATGGGCGTTAGATGACAACGACGCAAACCGAAGCAGTGTGCTCCCATTTGTGCAGGGAGTGGCAAAGCTAACCGGTGACACAGATGTACATCATGCCAATTTTTACGATGAGGGTAGCTTTCGCAAAGCCCTGGAGTGTCTATGTAAAGGCGAGCTTGATAGCCGTATTGTTTACATAGCCGCCCATGGTTTGGGAAAGGAGATTGCAGGCGCCCCCATGTTGAGCCTGCTATGCAGCGTAGCGAATCAATCCAGACGGCATAAGATTGACGGTGTGCTCATTGGCAGTTGTTTTGTGGGTGAGCACTCCACCACTATGGAGGTTTGTATCGAAGAGTCTCGCTTGCGCTGGTGTGTCGGGTATACCGCAGCCACAAACTGGCTGGACAGTACCCTTGTGGATTGCAAGCTGTTAGCAGAACTGTCGGAGCTTGAAGATAATGATTTCTTGAAAAGCGATAGGGCGGTCGATGCCATGAGCGATGCGTTAAGCTTATTTGATCCAGACGCAGAGATTGGTGAAGGTTATGATCGAAATCCAGTTGTACTGAGAGATGCCATGAGTTTTGTTTTGCAGCTTCGTGGCCAGGGACAGCGCGCTCGTAATATTACAGACGCTGTCTGGGACGGCATTGTAAAGTAGAAGTAACGTCACACCTGTCTTGATGGCCACCCTTCCTATGTGTCACGCGTTGAGACGTAAGTCATCGCCGTATTGATAACACCACTTAGGAGGGGGCTGTGAACACCTACTGAACCGTCCCGGTTATTTGTTGGTTTGAGTCAAACAACTTAAACCGCCCTTTCCCAGAGTTTAGCTTATGGAAAATTCTACTTTTGAGCCCCTTAGTTTTTCGGAGGGAGGTTAACCGTTCAGCAACATGGAAAGTGGCGCGGATATGGGACAGCATTGGGTGGATGTGGAAATTACTGGCTGCGACACGGGTGACGCATGATTGAATCGAAGGTTATGGGCTAAGCAATTCTTCAATCCTTATATTCACTGTTTTTCCATCAATAGTGACAGATTGAAGTAGCACTTTGCTTTTGACGGAGCCTGCCAATTGCAATGAGTAAGCCTTACCGGCAGGTAAAAATGTCTGCTCTGGGTAGAGCAGTACCACCGACTCACAGTGGTAGGCGCTGGCATAGGCCGCCATTTGATATAGGTCCGTTGCAGAGAGCGCAGCCAGTGGGTCGTGTCTCTCGATATGCTTCCACTTGGTGTCCAGGATGACCACCGGTAGTCCGCTCTCGTCCAGCAGGCTGATATCAGGCTTCATCAGCAGCCGTCCGCGGCCGCTCGCCTCGTGCCCAAGATAGCGCCGCGGGCCCTGCTCCAACAGCTTGAGCCCGCGGCGACGCGCCAGCGGTCGAAGGCGGCTGGCAGCGTAGCGCTCGAACAAACGGTTCATGTCGAAGAGCAGGCTAAATGCCTGCTGGCGGCCGGAGCGAGCATCGAGAAACTGCCCATCCAGAAACATGTGAGCCAGTTCGACCAGCTTGGCGTAGCGACTCTGCATCCTGTTCAGCTGCTCGGACGTGGGTCCTCGCTCGCGGGGAGCCAGGGTGCCGACCTCGCTGAAGCGCATACGCAGGGCGTGGAGCTGCTGGGCGAGCAGGGGGCTGGTGGTAAGCGAGATTACCAGCCGCAGTGCAGAATGCAGCAACCGGTTGACCGGGATGTCGGCGATCAGCTCGCTGTAGCGGCAGGCCAGGCGCTGCGGCTTGAATAGGTTCTCTCGCTGCTGGCGCACCAGGTCGATGCGGCCGCGCACCTGATCCAGAGTGTCGTCGATGTCTCTGTAGTCGCGCAGCAGCCCCTGCTGCAGCTGGTGCTCCAGAAGGTGCGCGAAGTGATGGATGAAGAGATCCAGCAGGGTGGTACGGCTGGTGGCCAGCTCGGCGCCGAGCGTATCGATCGCCTCCATGTCCCCGGCGCAGGTCAGCATGGTCAGCATGGTGTCGCGCTGCTGGGCCTCGGTCTGGTAAGGAGTGAGCTTGGGGAGCACCTCCACCTGAAGGCCGTCTACCTGCACCACGCCGCAGAACTGGGTGAACTTGACCCGCCGATGACCCCACTGGAGGCAGCCTGGCGGCAGGACGCTATCAGCGGCGGCCAGGGCCTCCGCTTCGTTTGGTGCCAGATCACGACCCTCGCCGAACTCCAGCCAACCATGCTCATAGGCAGTAAGCTGTCTCATGCCTCGCCTTCCAGCGACTCGTAGACCTTCCTGATGGCGTCGGCGCTTATCTCATCGGGCGATTTGACGCGGTAGTCGGGGCGCTCTGGCAGCAGGTCGTCACTACCGGGGAAGAGCCGGGCCGGGTCGAGGGTCTCAAAAGTGATCAGCTGTTGCTCCCCGTCGGCGCCTTCGTCGGCCAGCACGCGGCGAATCTGTCGCCAATCATCATAGAAGTACTCCGCGAGCATGGGGATGATGTCGTAGACCATTACCCGGCGCAGGGCCTCGAGGTCCTTCACCTCGGTGAAGTAGGCGTGGCCAAAGGTCTGGTCGCGGTGGAGCAGGTAACGCAGGCGCAGGTTGATCGCCTCCAGCAGGGCACGCAGGTTGAGCAGCCCACCTTCGCCATCGGGGATATAGCCATCGCCTTGGTTGCCGGGAATCCGCTTGGGCTCCGGCATCAGCTCCTGGAAGTGGAATCGGCGGCGCAGAGCGGCATCCATCAGCGCGATGGAGCGGTCGGCGGTGTTCATGGTGGCGTAGATATCGAGGTTCTTGGGCACGCCGAAGCGCTGGCTAGAGTAGGGCAGCACCAGCTCGATTCCTTCGACCAGCTGACCTTCCTCGTCCCACCAGGCGCGCTTGTCGGTCTCTATCAGGGTAATCAGCTCGCCGAAGATCCGCGAGATGTTGCCGCGATTGATCTCGTCGATGAACAGCGCATAGCGCTGGTGGGGGTCCTGGCTGGCTCGCTGACAGAATGCCTTAAAGAGGCCGTCGCGCACTTCATAGCTGATGCCCCCCTCCTCGGTAGTCTGCGGCCGGATACCCTCGACGAAGTCCTCGTAGCTGTAGGACTGGTGGAAGGTCACCGTCAGGTGGCGCTTGATACGAGCATCGTCGCTAGCAGGGCCCTGCCTGAGCTGAGTGAGTTGCTCGCGCAGCCCCTCGCCGGTCTCTTCCCAGTCACCGGTGAGCACCCAGTGGCCGCCTGGCTGCTTGTCGAAGACCAGCGGCGGCTGGCGCTTCTCCTGGGCATACTTGACTGTAGTGGACTCTATAACCGTATGAATCTGGAGTGCTCCCCAGCAGGTTGCCCGCAGGTTGGGGCTATTGGGCCGTCCCTGTACCCGGGCCTTGGCCTTGAAGTAGGGATGGATGAGCAGTTCATCGACGGTGGCATTACCGTTCAGGTCTGCCAGCGCCAGCGCAATTGCCTCCCACCAGGCGGTGTTGGCCAGCTGCTCCTCCAGCCACTCGCCAGTAGGTGCCTTCTTGGCCTCGCTCTCGTAGCGAGGCATCAGGTGCTTCTGAAGATGGTACGTCTTGCCGGTGCCGGGAGGGCCGTAGAAGATCGTGTTGACCGGGCGGGTAATCTGGATGGCCTGTTGTTTGGGAGACTCGGCCTTGGCGGTGGAGACATTCATCGGGGATAGCGTCTCCCACAGCTTGGCGATCATCTTGGCCGAGAGCGATTTGATCTCGATGCCTGACCCCTGGGGCGACCAGTTCTGCCCACCGGGGGTGCCGGCCTGGAGGGTGGCCATGCTGATGTAGCCGTCCACGTCGGGATCACGCAGGTCGGTCAGGGTTATATCGACAAAGCGGGCCGTCTCGCCGTTGGCGGCACGCTCGGCATTGTAGTGATCATCCTCATAGGGAGCCGAGGCGATATTGCCTCGAGCGATCAGGCCGCGAGGCTCCTGCCCCACTCGTACAAGATAGAATGTGTCACCCTCGCGGGGCTGAGTGGACGCGGTACGCCAGGGTAGGGTGACATTCTCGCCACTGGCGATCTTCAGGCGGTCGTCCTGGTAGCTCTTCCAGGGCCAGTGCTTCGGATTCCAGGCCATCAGCCAAGTACCGGGAGTAGGGCGCCACTGCTCAAGCCAAGGGGAATCGTAGAAGTCTACCTCGGTGCCTTGCTCCTCTTCCAAGCGCTGACGTAAGGCCAATAGTTTCTGGTCGACCTCAATTTCCGAGAGCTGGCGGAGCCGGTGCTTCGGGAGTCCCTCGAATGCCCCCAGAATCTTTTGCTTGTCGATGCTGACAGAGATGTACTCGAAGCTGTCCGGGAAGAGTAAATAGTTGAGGATATGGGGGAGCTGGCGGATGCCATCACGGCGGACGGTGGCCATCCAGCCGGCGAAGGCCCAGGGGTCTTGTAGCTGACGCTGCCGCTGATCGACCGACAGCGACTTGAATGCGTGTAACAGGTCAATCAGAAAGACCAGCTCGCGCCAGCGGTGGGTATTAAAGCCGGTACCGGTGCTGCCGACACCGCGGAGGCTCGCATCATCGAGCCCAGCCGCTTGTTCGGGGAATTGCCCACCACTCAGCTCCCAGATTTCATTGACCATGCGGCGTTTGGTATCGGGCTTAATATTGCTCGAGAATAGCAGCAGTATCCAATTAAGCTCTGCCATGAGCTGGATGGCCTCGGGGGTGGTATCGGCCAGCTGAAGTGAGAGCTTGTGCACGAAGCTATCACCACCCTCGACGGGGTTCTGGGTGAAGCGGCGATCCAGTTCCTTGAGGTTGTCGATGTTCCAGAGCTGCTTGCTACTGAGGAGGCTACCGTCCTGAAGCAGGCAAGACTCTTTCCAGCGCTGTGCGGTTGCGAGCAGATGTGTAGTATCGCGCTTGTGGCTATAGCGACTCACGTCCTTGTTTACTCCTTTTCAGTTCTTTATGCGTTGCTTGCAATGGTTCAGCTTATCTCGTAAGTAGCAAACCAGAACCAGTTGCTGTTCCGTCGAGGTCTTTCCAAGTTAGGCTGGAACCGCTTGCTAATCAACCACAATCAAGACCATACAAGCCCTGAATTACTTAGATTGGCATTGGCCGTGCCTCAGCTATAGGAACAGAGTGAATTGTTGGTTTGCATCAATAATCTTTCAGAGCTAATCGAGACTCAGAGTAAGTAGTTAAGCAAATTAAATAGACATAAGCTTGGCCTAATGGATGACCTTCTTACCGACCGCGTTTGCATCACACCGGTAACGTCGGCTACGGCATGAAAACCGAGGGTTGTGAGTCGCTTCACTTCACTTCAAGAGCAGATAGAGGGCGGGCATTCTTGGGCATGGCTGCTTACAAACATAAGGTGTGTTACTGGGTGTATAACTTATGCCACGCTACGCCATAAGGACTAGCACGAAACTTTTGGTTCTAAGGGTTTGGATAGTGGGCCAAGCAGAAATTTAACCTACGACCAAGGGATTGTCAGACCGATGAAATAGAGAAATGTAATATGCACAGTGAATGAGGAAATATCTTTTTGCGACATATAGTGTCGCAAGTGCGGCACATACTGGTTGGCAATCACAGCGCATTGGAGTGCCTTCTATGTATGCAACCCCCGCTCAAGCACAGCAACTGCTACGTCATCAGGTAGACCAACTCGCTAGCGACCCAACGTTGGCTGAGCAACTGCCACCGCTTATGCTTTGGGGGCCGCCAGGCGTGGGGAAAAGCTCGGTGGTGCGCCAAGTGGCTGAGCAGCAGGGCATTGGCTTTATCGATATTCGACTCGCCCAGCGTGAACCTATCGACCTGCGTGGCCTGCCGGTGCCTGATCATGAGCGCGGTGTGGTGGACTGGCTGTTGGCCGGTGAGTGGCCACGAGACCCTAATAGCCGTGGCATTTTGCTGTTCGATGAACTCACCGCCGCAGACCGCAGCCTGCAGGTCGCTGCGTACGAACTGATCTTAGATCGACGCTTAGGGGATCTTTACCGCCTGCCGCCGGGCTGGCTGGTGGTGGGAGCTGGAAATCGCAGCGAAGACCGCGCCGTCGCGCAAACATTCTCTAGCGCCCTAGCGAACCGCTTTTGTCATATCAGCCTAACACCTGACCTAGACACCTGGACGCGCTGGGCGGCCGGAGAGGGGCTGCATCCCGACGTGACCGCATTTTTACGCTTTCGGCCAGAATGCTTCTTCGACATGGAGGGCAATGTTGAGCAGGGCTGGCCAAGCCCACGTAGCTGGACGCGCGTGGCGCAGTCGCTTAACCACAGCACGAGTCTGCCTGCGGCTACCCAAGCGCTGATGGTTCATGGTCTCGTCGGGCAGGGCGCGGCAACCGAGTTTTTGGCATTCCGTGATTGGGCACTCAAGTTGCCAGATATCCCTGCCATGCTGAATGGAAAAGCGCCCATCGATATTCCAACGCGCGCTGATCAGCGCTACGCTTTTTGCGCGGGGCTTGCCCACACGTTATGGCAACACGTTGCTGATGACTCACTTTATGATGCTAAAACACAGCAGCGTATCGCGCGCTTTTTTCAGATCAGCCAGGCGCTCAGTGCCGACTTTGCCACGCTAGCGCTGATGGATGCGATGCAAGGTGCCAATGACTTCCAACAGCAATCGCGTACTTTAGCGTTAATGAGCCACCCCGCCTTTGATGCGTGGAGCGAGCAGCATGGGAGTGTGTTTCAAACACACCTGGCCAATCATATGAATGCTGCGTGGGCGGCTGAGTCGGTGTCATGAGTTGCCAGCGCGGTCCTAGCGCTGCCGAACAAACGCTCAAGCGCCACATCCAACGCCAGTGCGAAGCAGACCGTGCGGTTTTAATGTCGGCACAACCTTTTACCGCTCGGTTACTGATGCAGCTGTCAGTTGTGAGCGTTGTCGATGACCGCCTGCCGACGGCAGGCACGGATGGCGAAACGATCTTCGTCAATGCCCAGTTTATGGCTCAGCGCAGTGATGCAGATCGCCGTTTTATTCTGGCGCATGAGGTGTGGCACTGCGCCTTGGGCCATCATGCTCGGCAGTTCGGACGTGACCCTAACGACTGGAACCGCGCCTGTGACTACGAAATCAACGGCATTTTGCGCGAAGAGCTACGCCACTGCCCAGACGATGCGCTCTATCACCGCCGCTATTTAGGCTGCTCGGCTGAGCAAATCTACGCTGACCTTCGCCAGCATCCCCACCGACGAGAGCGTGGGCGCGTACTGGATGAACATACGCTCCATGTTGCCGTGACGGCAGTGGGGGACGTGATCGATCCAGATTTCACACCCAAATCTGTCACGCCAGAAAGCGCCCGAGTCTGGCAGCAGCGTTTAGTCGCCACTGCTCAGCAGCATCAGCGTCAGCAAGGTCATTTGCCAGGGCATCTGAACACGCTCATCGAGCGCTTGCGGAAACCTCAAGTGCCGTGGCAGCAGGTGCTGGCGAGCCATATTCAACGGACGTTAACCGGCAACCGGCAGTGGCTACCGCCATCGCGTCGCCATCTGCATCGTGGCCTGTACCTACCCAGCCAGCGAAGCCAAACGCTCTCGCTTGCCGTCGCCATTGACACCAGCGGCAGTTGCCAACGGGTGTTACCACACTTTTTAAGCGAGCTTGCCGGTATTTTAGCGGCCTGCGATCGGGTGGCGGTGGACGTCATTGAGTTCGATAGCCAGGTTACACAGCGCAGCATGCTGCACGAAGATCAGCTCCATGATCTCGCACACTGGCAGTGCCAAGGCGGTGGCGGAAGTGATATTCGCCCCGTGTTTGAATCGCTGTCGACCACACCACCTAACGTACTGGTGGCGTTAACGGATGGAATGATCAGTGCACCCCAGCGGTCCCCAGGCTACCCGGTGATATGGTGTCTCACTGCCAACCACAGGTCCCCAGTGCCCTGGGGTGAGGTGCTATCCATGGATGGGGGGCCGATCGCGGAGCGAGTCACTACAGATAGACATGCCAGGTCTCAAAGCAACGGTCACACTGAGCTTGATGAGCTGGAGGCTGTCTTTGGAAGGGTAGTGAATCGCAGCCACTAGGAAGAGTATCGATCTACCCGTCACGTTTAAAGGGAGTGTTTGCTGGATAATGTTTTTATGAAAATTGAGCAACTAATCCACACTTTTATGTGCATATAAGTGTGTTTTATTTCATTTATATGCGCATAAAAGTGTGGTTTTTCATCTGGATTAGTATTGCGCGGCCGCTCCCCAGCGCAAGTACAAGACCCAGCTCTCTCATAATTAGCTCTCTCATAATTGGAAGTAACATAAGGCTAGCATCGTCCGGCAGCTACCTATGTCCGCCGCGGCACCCTACACAAACTCTCTACATCGATCAGCCAAAAAAAAGCTATTACCGCTCTCAAGGGTGTGCGGGCAAGCAACATAATAGCCTCAGCTATTGCTACTCATTATTGATCAGTCGAGAACTTAAACGCCTTTGAAGGCAGACTTTGCTGGTTGATCATTCTCGGCGCTGTCGCATCCGAAAACATGCCTTTCGGGTCGATAGTTACGAATCCCCAAAACTGTAAAAAGCGACCTACAAAACGAGACTCGATCAACAAACGCAGCAAGCGCGTGGGCGAGTAGTGTGTATCGGTGGGCATCTCGTCAACAAAACGGGGGAAAGCCACGGCCACCTCGTTAGTCAATTGATCTACAGAACCGTGACGTTGTAACCGCCACAACATAAATAGCCAAAACGGCCGAAGGTCAGCCTCTTCTGGCCAGCTATCCAGGTAACCCCAGTTATATTTTGTGACCGCCGCTTCGAGCATCGGTAGAAAAAAACCGTGAAGGCCATGTGTTTGATACTGTTTTTGCGCGATTTTCTTTACATGAAACTTACCGCTACGGCGGTAAATGATGCCTGCCGCTTCCGCAAGAATGCGCGTGTAGTGCAAGGCATTAAACGCTTCTTCGTTATGGCCCGCAAACTCACTGATGCTGATATGAGTGTGGTGCTGAGACACTGCGAACGCTGGGAGTAGGGCACTAGCCTGTTTGACTAACGTGGTGGGCAGGTTGCCCTTCGGTGTTGCTTTAAAGGCGCCACCTTGCTGCATGGCAGCCTCTACAATGAGCGATAAGTAACGCATCACCGGGCTGGTGGATAAATCATCTGGTGGGTGGATTGTGACCCCTGAAAACTCACCAAAAGGTGCATATAGCCAGCTATACACTTGCTCGGATGATAGGCCACAGAACGCTTCTACGGCGCTATAGTTTTGTTCATCCAGACGGTTTTGCATGATCACACGTAAATCATCGGGGCTGAAATACGGTTTCATAGTATTGCTCCTGGCCGCTGCGAATGCCTTTGAGCTCGAGTAAACTCTAATCCATTTGATTTTCGGTGCTTTCTACAGATCGGCGCTGACTTTCTGGGTATGGGTAGTGCTCATTGTCAGTCGACGGGCCAATCTCAAGCTTGGCGCGTTCTAAGATATCAGCGGGTAGCTCTTTCTTCACTGAGACGCCAAGCTCTTTAAATTCATGCGCCTGCTTGATCAGATTGCCCCTGCCGTTGACCAGTTGTCCCAGCGCCTTGTCATAGCTACCCCGAGCACCGTCCAGTTTCTTACCAACGTCCTGCATGCTTTCAACGAAGCTGGAGAGCTTGTTATAAAAACGTTCGGCACGACTGGCCAATTCAGCGCTGTGCTTACTCTGGTTTTCAAATCGCCACAGTTGACTGACAATATTGAGGCTGGTTAGCAAGGTTATTGGGGTGGCGACCAGCACATTATTCTCAATGGCACGTTGATAGAGAGTGCTGTCATAGCGAACCGCCTCAACGTAGGCCGATTCAATCGGGATAAACATCACAACGACTTCAGGGGAGTTCAGGCCCGGCAGGTCGTAATAATGCTTGTCTGCCAGTTCGGTAATGCGAGAACTGACAGCCTTTGTGTGCTCCGCTAACGCATGTTGCCGTGAGAGGTCATCCTCTGCGTTCACATACTCCAGATAGGCGTTGAGCGAGGTTTTGGCATCAATGACCAGATGACGACCCTGTGGCAAATAGATCACAGCGTCTGGACGGCGCTTTCCTTCCTCAGTATCAAAGCTTCTTTCGCGCTGATAATCATCCCCAGGGCGCAGGCCCGCACTATCGAGGACGTTTTCTAACATCAGCTCACCCCAATTGCCTTGCACCTTCTTTTGACCTTGGAGTGCCTGGGTAAGCTGTGCGGCTTGGTCGGTAATGTCCTTATTCAAATCCTGTAGGTGCCTTAGCTCTGTCCGTAGGCTGGCACGCTGTTCAGTTTCTTGGGTGTGCAGGCTTTCCACTTTGTCGCGGAAGCCCTTTATTTCGGTTTGGAACGGCTTGAGTAGCTCGGTTAGGTTGCGCTCTGAGAGAGATGAAAATGCCTTGCCTTTCTGGTCGAGCAGTTCGTTGGCTAGGTTTTCGAACTCTATCTTGAGCTGCTTTTTGCTGTCTTCCATCCATTGCAACTGCCGGTTGAACTGCTGCTCTTTCTCTTCAGTGCGGGTTTGCAGCTCGCCATGCTCGTTTTTGAGTGCATGATAAGTGGTCTGAAGCTCTCTGAGGCTCTTCTGTGCAGTGTCTCGTTGCTCGCGTGATTCCTTGAGGTTAGCGGCGGTTGCCTGAAGGTCTGACTGGATGCTGCCGTGGGCTTCGCGCAGCTCGGCGATCTGCTGATGGGCATCATCAAGTTTCTTCTGATAATCCTGGCGCTGTTGGTTCAAGGTGCTTTCGGTGGTGGTGAGCTTATTTCGGGTCTCGTCGAGAGCCTGACTGCGGGATTTCAGGTCTGCCTGGGCGCTGCCTAATGCCTCGCGCACCTGAGCGAGGTCATTATTGACCGTGCTGAGCTTATCTTGGGAGGATTCCCTGAGCGTCTTAAGCTCATCACCCAGGGTATTTATTCGCTGTTGCGCCTCTTGAAGGCTTGCTTCTCGTGATTCGAGCCGAGATTCCCGATCACTCAGTTCCGATTTGAGTTCGGTAAACCGCGTGTTCAGCTCATCTTGATGGGTCTGACGCGCTTTAACGTCTCTACTCGCCTCATCAAGCTGGGCCTTAAGGCTGGCTAGCTGTTGCTGAGCAGCGTCACGGTGATCGGATAACTCTCTTCTGACGCCTGCCAATGCTTCCTTTTCGGTAGCTTGCTCTAACCGTAGGTTTTGTAACGAAGCACGTTCACTTTCTAGAGCACTTTCAAGTGTGGTCATTCGGCTTTTGGATGCTTGGAGGTCTTCGCTGATCGTTCTATGTGCCTGTTCAGACTGTTGTAAGTCAAATTCCTTGGACTGAAGAGCCGCTTGAGCAGCATCCTTCTGTTTTCGCATTCCAGAAATCCGCCGCTGCTGTAGGGCAAAGGCAAGTAATGCACCTAGTACAAAAAGGGCATTGCTGATCAGTACAAGATTGAATGACTGTTCCATAGAGAAGTCCCAAGCCAGGTATAGGAGCAAAAGGTTATTTTACTGGTGAGCTAAACGAACCGCGTGTCATGTACTTACGCTGGCATGCTTTAGCAGAATTTTTCTTAGCTTGATACTACTTCACTGGCCTTAGGCTGTATGTAAGCTTTCGCTTACAAAAATGTCAGCTAATGAATTTCACTGCTCGGTAGAGTTTCGATTAAGCAGATTTCTTGTGCTCAGGCAGAGCCAGATTGACATCTTCCGACCACTAAATCAGAGATCGTAGTGGCGGATTCCCAGGTTGTTACCTTCCCGGTTTCTGCTTTGCTGTCCGTTGCTTGCAATGCCTTGGCATGGCCGGTCTTACACAAACTCCACAGGTGTATATTTCCGAGTGCCCCTCGGTATTACCTCAACGCTCAGCAACGGCTAACAGCGCGGTGCTTGCTTGTAGGATGTTGCGGGCGGCATTGATATCACGGTCAATGCTTTGGATGCCGCAATCGGGGCAATCCCAGGTGCGAACAACCCGACAGGGAATCCTCGCTTTGCGTCACAATGGGCGGCACAGAGGCGTAAAGACGCTAGACTGATTGGTCGTTAACGGCATACATTGGCTTTGCATCACTGCTGATGCCGCTCAAGCGCTACAACGTCTCTATCTCAAACGCTACAATTTGCCGCTGAGCACTTGAAAACTCTACACCAATCAAATGAATTGGTTTGCCGCTGGCGAGGTGTTTATCGGCATAGCCCTTGGCCTTGATTTGCTCTAGCGCTTTGCCTTCCGGCAGCTGTTCTACCACTTTAAATTCAAACAGATAGATATGGCCGTTAAAGTCGACGCTCATATCTACTTTACCGTGGTGGCTAGCGTCTTCGACCGTTACGTCCACGCCAAGCGCAGCAAAGTGGCTGTAAAACACGCTGGCATAATGACCTTCATACTGGGCGATTGGGTTGTTGCGGTACCAGTCGTGGGGTAAACCCGCATAAAGGGCTTTAAGGTGGGTTTCTAGGCTAGCAAGGTCGTGCGCCTGCAGCAGGCGAAACAGCGTTAGGCGCTCTTTAGGAGGCGATGCTACGCCAAGGATTGGTAACAACGCCTGGTTAAGGCTGGTCTCTACCTCATGATTCGGGTAGCCCAATGTATAGAGCCAGTAGCCGGTCATGGGCTCTTCTACCGAGTGCACCGTCAGGTAGCCGGTTTGGAATAAAAGTGCTTCGGTTGCGATATGGTCGACATCAAAGCGGCCTAACAACTCGGCTTCGGTTTGTAACTGGCTTAACGCAGGCGTAAACACGCCCCGCTTTTTTAGCATATCCACCAAAAATGTGGGGGTAGCGCTCTCAAACCAGTAAGGGCTAAATTTACGCTCTTCGAGCAATAACAAAACGTCAAAAGGGTTATAGACGCTGGAGACTTCTTGCCCACCCCAGCGGTAACCGTTGTACCAGCGGCGAATATCGTCACGGTCCAGGCCGGGTAGCTCGGGGGCAAAGACCGTATCTACATCGTGGTCGGTGTAGCCGCAGATGGCGGCATAGTCTGATGAAAGGGTGATATCGCGCAGGTTATTTAACCCTGAAAAGAGACTTACTTTGCTGAACTTGGAAACGCCGGTGAGCAGCACAAAATGCAGATGGGGGTCGGCATCTTTAAGCACGCTGTAGAGGTTCTTTAGCCCTTCGCGCAGTTCACGGGCACGGTCGATATCCAAAATATTATCCAGTATGGGCTTGTCATACTCGTCGATGAGTACCACCACGCGCTGGCCATATTGCGTATGGGCTTGGCGGATGAGGTGCTCAAGCTCACCGGCAATATCGGTGTCATAGGTAAGTGTCAGGCCCAGGCGCTCGCGCTCGGTGCGCAACTGATCGCGGATACGTACGTCTAACGCTTGGCGGCTTTGCATCACGCCGCTCCCGAAGCTTAAGCGCACCACCGGATGGCGCTGTTGCCAGTCCCACTTGTCGTGAATATATAAACCTTCAAATAGTGCTTCGCGGCCTTCAAACAGGCAGCCTAGGGTATCCAGCAGCAGGCTTTTGCCAAATCGTCGTGGGCGGGAGAGAAAGTAGTATTTGTTCTGGTTCGCTAACTTCTCAATAAACGGCGTTTTATCGACGTAGTAATAACCGCCTTCGCGAATATCCGAAAAGGTTTGAATACCAATGGGCAGTTTACGACGATGGGCAGATGACATGCTGACCTCTTATGAACCATTTGCGTTTGGAATGAGTTTAGCACGGTGGTGGGAGGGTAAAGTGTTGTGCGTATGACGCTGCGTTTTCAGCTGAGGCACTATGTACGTTGAATAGGCATACTCTCGCCTAACCAACCCATGACTGCCTGCAGTGCTTGTTCCGAGGGCATGGCATTGCGCTTGCCTCGCGCCTGACTCAGCACCCATTTATCACCCAAGGGAGCAATGGCAACGGTTAAGTGCTCTGGTTGGCTCATGTGGTAAATCGCGATAGACCCTTGTGCCACCAACGTGTGGTAACTTCCCACACAGTGCTGCATGCGTTTGCCTTCAAGCAAGAGTGAACTCCAAGAGGTTAAGGCGCAAATGCCTTCTTGGTTCGGTAGAGGGGCGTTGGGGAAAGGCCCATAACGCTTTTCCAGCATGTCAGCTTGAACCGCGCTTTGCGCAGCATTTCGGGCATTAAACTGTGCGATACGACGATCATGCAGCGCTTGTAGCTCCGCTAACGATCTAACACGACGAAGCCTTGAGAGGTTGGCAGCATCTAGGCGGTGTGTGTCTTCTAGCATGGACGTTAGCCAAGTGCGATCATGAGCTCGGTTGGTCGGGCTCAACGCCTCATCAATGAGTGCGAGTAACCCTGGCCATCGCTCCCCTTGGTAGTTTCCTAAGAAAATTAACTGTTGAGCATAGGGTGACGGATGGTGCCGAAGTAGTGACGTTGTCCCGGCATCCATTAATGCGCGTTTAAGTGCGATGAACTCTCGCCCAATCATAGGGGAGAGCGCGCATCGGCGCAGCAGTTTGGCAGTCGCCTGCGTACTGGGTAAGCCAGCATAGCCGCACAGCTCAGATTGCTTTTTGCAGAGCAAGCTCAATAGATAGGGTTCTGACCACTGATGCTCGATGGCTTTCTCAGTGAGTAATACCAGCAGCAGGGGAGAGGAAACCGCCAGATCCAAGGCCGCTGGGTGGCGGCCTGTCAGCTGGGCCAGCTCCATGCCCAAAAAGGGTACGGCGTTAACCAGTGTTTTTACCTCAGCAGGCATATCCCGCGTTAAGGCCTCGCCATGAGTGCTCATCAGGGCCTGCCAACCAATCCCCGCAGGGGCTAAGAACTCTCCCCACGCCAGCGGCTCATGATCGGTTTCGCTGACCCAGGCAAAAGGTGCGGGTGAGCACCATGGAGATACTTTCACTACCAGGGGGTAGCCAACGGCAGCGGATAAGTCGAAGACGATGCGTTGATCGTCACGAACCGCCATCTTCTGATGGGATGTCGGTACCCATCGCTGTAAGGCACGGTGCATCCATGCGCGCATAGGTATTGTAAACCTCAGTCTTGATGATGGATTACATTCACACTCGTAAAACTGTTTAACGCTAGCGGCGTTCCCGGTGAATGGGTGTAAGCCACTAGCGCACCTCCGTAAGCCGCTGCGTAATCAAGGCAAGCCACGTTACGGCCCAAGCGCAGCGGGGTGCCTGTCAGCGCATAATGACCAAAAAAAGTAGGGTGGGCGTTATGGGGATAGCCATGCTCACGCGCCTGGGTGGGTAAGAGCTCCCAAGGGTGAATCAGTGCCACGTCGTTGGGCCACCACCGAACGCGCTTTCTAATAGTACGAAACCCCGATGCTGAGACATAGGGACGGACCGTGTGTTCGCAGCCGGCAATCACTCGATCCATCGCAAAATAGGTGGTCGAGTAAGTGTCTTCATAAGCGGCCATGGCGGCATCGTCCAAGCAGCGAATGCCCAACGCTTTTAAATGCTGAAGTGAAGCTTCATGCCACCAAGCGTGTACCACGCGACATTGCTCCAGCTCTAGAAAGAGAGGCTGTGTGCGTAGCCACTGAAAGTGATCAAGGAGTAGCGCTAGGCCATCTTCCTCGTTGGCAAATTCATCGACCAGCCGTTGGCGATCATGATGCTGGCGCGTGGCGTGAATAAAAGCGCTTAGATCGTGTTGATGCTGATACGCGTCCCGTACCCAGTTCAGTTCGTGATTCCCCACGACCATAAGCGCGTGGCCCGCATCGACCATTTGGCGTACTAAACGAAGTACCGCGCCTGGCCACGGCCCTTTATCAATAATATCGCCAACAAATACCGCCACATGCCCCGGTTGCTGCCAACCCTGCGGGCCCTTGCGATACCCCAAGCGGGTTAAGAGTGCCTCCAGCGTCGCTAACTGGCCATGCACATCACCGATGATATCGTAGCGGGGTGTATTACTCATGCAGCCTCTCCTCCGTGTTGAGTGCTGCCAGCATCGCATTAGGGTACGACGCTTGGTGTCGCATGCGGGCGATAAAGTATGAAAATTACCTTATGTAGAGGCGCTTATGACGAACGAGAACCGACCCCTGCAACAGCCACTGCCTACCGTCAACCCCAACATAGATGAGTTATACCGTTACCTTGGTGCGCTGTTAGGCTTAGCCACTGGAGATGCGTTAGGTACCACGCTGGAGTTTTGTATCCGGGACCAACATCCTCACCACACGGAGATGCGCGGAGGCGGTGTCTTTAATGTTGCCCCTGGAGAGTGGACAGACGATACCGCCATGGCGCTGTGTTTGGCTGAAAGTCTAGTGAATCGTCAGTCGTTTGATCCGCATGATCAGTTAAGCCGCTACGTGCGCTGGTGGCGAGAAGGTTACATGGCCTGCCAAGACCGCTGCATTGATATTGGCGGCACGACCTTGAATGCCTTGCAACGTTTTGAGCGCACACAAGACGCCAATGGGGGCGGCACCCAGGCGTATCAAAGCGGTAATGGCGGCATTATGCGCCTCGCGCCAGCCGTTATGGTGGCGAATAGCGAGGAAGAGGCAGTGACGTTAGCGGTGCGAAGCAGTCTTACCACGCATGCTAGCCCCGACTGCCTGGATGCGGCCGCATTAATGGGTGCCGTGCTTTGGCGGTTGTTACAAGGCGAGCCTCTGCGCAATGTGCTCGCACAGATGCCGACTACCCCTGCCCAAGGAGATCGTATCTTAGCGCTTCAGGCGGGGCTGTTTTGTGAGCTGTCGCGCGAGGAAGTGTCTTCCAGTGGCTATGTCATCGACACCCTAGAGGCTGCGCTATGGTGCTGTTGGCAGGCACGTTCGTTGGAAGAAGCGCTAGTGCTGGCCGCCAACTTAGGCGATGACGCTGACACGGTTGCTGCAGTAACGGGGCAGCTGGCAGGTGCTGCGTGGGGAGTTAAAGCACTGCCCGAACGGTGGTTAACGACGTTAGCGTGGCGAGACAAAATAGAACAGCTGGCAAAAGCGCTATACGCCCTCAAACAACGTGGAGAGTGAAATATGCCGCGCTTAGTTAAGACCACGATGGAGATTGGCCTCCAAGCACAGCGGGATATCCTATTTTTAACCTTTAAAAATGAGCGTCATGACGACGATATTTTGGGTACGCACTGGGAAGATCACCTGGGTCGCCAACACGTTGTTGAGTGGCTAGAGGTTAATGAGATTCCATGGGAGCCATGCGTGCATGCAGCGCCAGGCAAGGCTCCGTGCTGTTACCAGGGGTCTATTTACTTGGCAGTGGCGCCTGATGAAGACAGCCCAACCTACCAAAAGGTGCTGTCATTTTTGGAGGATGAGACGGGGGAGTGCCGTTTCCCGAGCGTAGATTTTTGGCTATACCCATTTCACTTAATTGAGCAAAATGCAGGCCAGTGCTGATCAGAGCGGTCTGTGCTAATTCGTTTCGTGAGTCTGCCCATTGTTGCAACATATATGCGCATTTAAGGCTGTTAAGTGAAGTCATTACCAATCAATAAATGCGGGGCGTGGCGGAGCACAAAGCGGCCCACCTCAGGCCCCGCAATCAAGTCAATGGTGCGTCCACACGCTTCGCTCTTTTCCGCTGCATAATTTTCAAGTGTTTCGGTTGCCTGCCCTGTGGTGATCAATAAGCCACCATCGGCGTTGTACTTCTCCATGCCTTCAACAATCTGATCAACAGCGTTAAGGTCGTGATGCGCACCCGAATAGGACTTTGCTTGCACTACCAAGCGCGTACTCAGTGTTACACCACCGATGGGGTTCTGAAAATCAACGAGTAAGTCTGCACCATGATCAGTGCGCCAGCCAAAACCGTTTTTAACCGATACCGTGTGTGGCATCTGCATAAATACTTCATGCAGAAATATCTCGAAATCCTTGCCTTTGTTCATTTCCTGAATGGCCTGCGTAAGTCGAGGTAAAACGTCCTGATTCACGCGTTCTCTCAGGTGAATAATACTTCTTAGGCTAGGCGTAATATCGTTGTAGCGGCTTGTTTTCAGATTCTCGATGCTTGTCAAAAAATCCGCTACGTTCAAAACGCGTTGACCGCGACGCATGGGCCTCAAATTTACCGAAGGAAGGACGTTGGTATCGTTGCGTGAAAACTCGATTAGGGTGCTAGGGTCAACGGTCAGATAGTTACAAAAATCGCGTCCCCAGGCGCACTCTACGCCCTGATCAAAGTCATACTCCCCACAGACCTGAACGGCAACACATTGCCCATAGGCTGGCAGGTTAACGTGCACAATCCAGTCGCCTGGCTTAATGTTAAGCAGGAAGCCGTTAGCCCCATGGTATTGCACTCGTAGCGACACCTCTTGATCCCACATGCCAAAGCGTGATTTGCCTTCTTTAATCGCATTGTAAATGATAGGGCGTGCGGTATCAGGCACTTTCGCAAAGGTAAAAACCTGGGGCAGCATGGGGGCGTTCTCAGTAGTATGAAGTTTGAAAGAGCTTACCTTAGTATAAGACTTTATGAATATTCACATTGTTGATATAGCTTGCATCGATCACACGCTAGCTGGCTTTGAACACATCCATACAGATCAGTTGTCTGGCACTTAGAAGGATTAAGCCCAAGAAAAAAATGCAAAATGTGCCGCATAGCTGGCCTATGTCGGCTATTCGTGCCGTACAGCCCCTACCTGAAAGATATCGCTCACTGGGCTGTCCGCCAGCAGAGCAGCCGCAGCAGCAAGATGGTTGGGCACATGCACTAGAAAATTGACTAATAACCGGTGAACCTCTTGATCGCTGAATTGCTCTGGCGCTGAATAGAACTGTACTAAGCGATCTAGGTCGCCTAGCCAATCAGTCATATGGAAGGCGACATCCGCACTTTCAGAAGACGCAAGTTCCGACGTGTTTTGTACCGCTTCCTGTATACGCCGTCTGACTGTATTCCCAATGATTTTCTGCTGCATAGAGATCTCAAAGACCAATGCCAGTTTAAAAAGCTTGGGTAGCCATTTGCGATGCGCAAGGCGTTCTTGTGCTACGCCAAGGTACCAGTCAGCGGGTGTCACACACTCTGACTGGTATCGAATTGGCTAGATATTCCGATCATCCAGTGCTTGAGCTGCCTCTTTATGCACCATGTCGCCATTGATCGGGTTAAGCCGGTACTCCATCAATGTATTGTCCATGATGGCATTGGCTGTTTGCTTTATCGTCAGGAAGGGGACATTGAACCATTCGCGAGGGTGGTAGCTTCGCCCGTTGGTATCGATGAGCGAGAATGCAGCACGGCGAGGCGCGAGGAAGGCGTGTAGTAGCTTCTCGACTCGCTTTAGATTGGCGCCGTATATTTCCCATTCGGCGACCAACTCGATGGGGCCTTCCAGGTATGTCTTCTGGAACTCCGCTCCCTGCAAGCGGTCATCAATGGAACGCGAGGTTAGGCCGATTTTGTAGAGATCACGTTGTTCGCGAATCACTGTATCTGTACGTTTCGAACGGAGCACGTAAATGAATCCCCGCGACTGATCGCGGTGCGTAATCCCATTAAATCGGTCTTCCACGACTTCTGGGTCGAGGATTCGCTGTCCTCGCTCGTATCCCTTGGTCTTATGCCCGATCAGTGCCCGCCCAAGCGAGTGCTTGTAAGGTGTCATCTCCATGCCATTATCAAAGATCACTCGAACACGATAGACCACCTCGCCTTCCTCTCGATTTTCAGTTGCCTCGACCGAGTCCACTAGGCACATCTGGCCCCGAAGGAAAAAGTAGTCCCCGACCTCGATTTGCCCGCTGTGATGAAACGGCTCTACGGTTGCCGCATCTTCGGCGATCCGCTCCCGCATTCGCTGGAATAGAGGTTCGAAATGCTCAAAATCCTGGCATATCTCACGATCAGCTATCTCATCTGGAACTCTTTTGGAACGGTCGACGTAATCGACATGCGTTATTTCGTAAACATCGTCAGCGTCGGCAGATGTGTCCAGTAGTGCCATGAGCTCGTCGTCGCCGAGAATTTCATCTATTGAAGAGAACTCGCGCGTTGGCAGCTTACTTGACTCCTCCTCTTGAAGGCTACCCCCGACGAGCGTGAGATCGTTTTCGTCACTAACCTCTACGTTAGCCGTCGCTACCGGAGCAGGAATAGAGCGACCACTGTTTGAAAGTAAGCTATGGCGATCTAATTCACGTAGTTTGGTAGCAAGGTCTGAGTTGCGTCTAGTGCCTTTGAGGTTTATCCCTAATTTGCGTTCTTCAGAGCCAGTGGCTGCTTTCGGGTCTGGCTCCCGACCATGTTCGTCGATGAACGCATTGATACGCTCAAAGAACTCATGTTCACTACTACGACTTGCTTTGGAGGGTGGCCGGAGTCTCTCTTCATCAAGTAGCTCATCAGGCAAGTCTTCCAAAAGTTCGTCCAATGTCTTTCTGATAGCCGTCATAATCTCTTCCACCTTACAATGCTGCTGCGAATCCAGCGCGCTTCTTCCTTAGATAGTTTTCGGCGTATTGCGCTACCTGTGCTAGGCGTTGCTCATAAGGATCGTTAGCGTCGAGCTTTGGTCGGCGTCCTTTTTCTTTGAAAAATTCTTTGAGCCTGGGAATTAAGATGACAGCCTCTTCTTCTGTCACGTCATTACGCGGCATGGTCAGCGCGTCCTTGACGCGAGAAAGGCGTTCCGGTGTAAGGTGCTTTGACAGGATCTCCTCGCCACGAGCAAATGGATTGATATGCGATATCATGTCGAGGTTTACATCATTGATATTGATGAACTGCTTCCCTACTTTCATGAACTTCTCGCCAGCCCGCTTTGGATTCCGTCCTGTGGCAGTGGTGCCTTCCTCCAGTTCGTAACGCGATACCAGTCTAGGCTTCAATGGGTCGGACTCATCTTCGCTGTTTTCCTGCGTCGACGCCTTGGATTTGCCTTCTTCTCGTGTTTCTCCGACTACCTCGGCATCCGGCGGGAGATCCTCGCCGTCCACGAGACCTCCGGTTGCCTGAGCTGCCAGACCCACGTACATCTCGCCAGCCAAAAGGTCGATTTCCTGGTCGGATAAATCCGGTTCGCGCTTGCGGAGTACGAACTTGATGTCTTCTTCTCTAAGCAGGTCACCTTGGTCTTTTTCGCCAGCGATCGACTTCATTGCACTAGGCGTCACTGTGATATCGGCAATGTACTCGGCGATTCCCCCCTCGAGAATATCAGCGCACCGATTGGAGACGGGGGCATCATGATCTTCGACAATTCGGGTGCCTTTGGGTACCTTCTCGCCCGGTTTGATCCGCGAGCGTGGCTTAAACTTGATCGTCGGCGCTAAAATCTGCTCCATGAGCAGAGAGGCTGTGATTGCCTTGAGTAGCGTGTTAACCGCTTTCTTGCGGTCATCATCTGCCCCTTCCGGCATGGCGATCAGGTTAGTGAATTGGGCGTGCGTCTTACCTTCAATGTCTCGGGTGGCCCGACCGATGATCTGCACCACCTCGGTCAATGACGAGCGGTAGCCGATTGTCAGCACATGTTCGCACCACGGCCAATCAAACCCCTCTTTCGCCATTCCCAACGCGATAATGATGTCCATGTCGTCGCGGGAAGTGATGTTTTGTAGGTAGTGAATGGTCGCGTCTCGAGTTTCCTTAGAGTCATCGACTAGATTGGCCACTAGGATCGTCTTACCATTCTTGGTGGTTACGCGATTGATGTTTGCATTTCCGATCCGGTCACCTACAGTCCCGATATGATCGAGAATCCGGTCGACCTCCTCGTGCTTGCCGATGGACTCTGAGGAATTGACGTTCGGGATGTGGACAATGGTCTTCTTCGAGGTGTCGAGCGCTTTGTCCAGCGCCTCGAAATACTGTCCCTCGTAGAAGTGGTAACCGATGCCGATTGACTTGAGATAGCGGTAGCCGTTGAGTTGGTCGTAGTAGGTATAAGTAACCGTCTCAAATTTGGCTTCGTCCTCTGACTCCAGGATGTTAATACCATCCCCACGAAAATAAGAGCCAGTCATCGCGATGATATGGGCGTTCGAGCCCTTCATGATCTCGTCGATCACTCGGCCCAGCACGTTATCTTCGTTTGCCGAAACGTGATGAAACTCGTCTATACCGATCACGGTGCTGGTGAAACAGCTTGTGTCTGCAATCTCCTCGACGGCATACCGCAAGGTTGCATGCGTGCAAACCAGCGTCTCGTCATCGTTTTTCAGAAACCGCTTGAGCGCGTCTATCTTACCCTTGGTGGCGTCGTCGCCACTTCCACAGAGATTATTGCGGCCCTCAATGTGCCAGTCCCAAGGGAAGCCACCATCGGTTAGTTTGGTTGGCTTGAAAGATGAACCGATCGAGCGCTCAGGTACGGCGATGATTGCCTTCTTTCGGCCCTGATTGCGTAGTTTGTCGAGTGCCAGAAACATCAGAGCTCGGCTCTTGCCAGAGGCCGGTGGTGACTTGAGCAGGAGATATGGCGCGTGGCGATGTTCATAGGCCATCGCCTGCATCTCGCGCATGCCCATTGCGTTGGCCTGTGTGCTGGTGCCGGTCTGCTTGTACTCGATGGTGATGTCGGCCGGGTTCGCTTGGTCAGTCATGTCCGCTTCTCCTTGTCGATCAGTGTCTCGTAGCGTTTGAAAAGGTACTCCAAGCGCTCGTTGTCATTGCGGAATGGCGTCGATCGATAGGTTCTTTCCACTGCTTCATCTAGCTCTCGATGAGCTTCACGCAAATCATCGGGCATCTTGTCTGGATCGTAGAGGTCGGCCATTGTGCTCGTCGGGTATAGTTCTCGTGTATCCAAAACCTCTTGGGCTTTTTCTTCGATTTCCTTACGCTGGCTGTCGGTTGAGGTTGGCCAAGGGAAAGTGTTATAGACGAGAGTGTTTGAGTAGCGAAAATCAGATTTTAGGCGTCCTGCCACAGTTTTTAACCAGAGCATGTGCATGCGGGTTTGCAGAATGCCGAAGTCGTATGGGGTTCCATTGGGAATAATAAGATTAGGAGCTAGTCCGACTTCCTCACTCGAAAAGAAGCCGATTGGGGAATATTCACGACGCTCAGAAGTAACGCTTGGTACAAGGATAAAGTCGTCATCTGAATGGGTGATTTGTGAGAAAAGATGGGGAGTTCTAGCAAACTGAGGGCGGCTCCCATTCAGACGCTTTGCCCGAACTTTTTCTACACGCTCACGAATGGGTGGAATAGAGTTAATCTCTTCCTTAGAAGCATTAGCGAGCCATAAACACCAGCGCTCTCTGCCATTAATAAACTCGTCTGCCCCCATCAAACGTTTAAACCATTTTTCGGCTTGCGGCTGCTCTGAAATAAGATGGTTCTTTGCTTCCGTTGTAAGAATAAGATTGCCACCATCGTCAGCCATGCTCCCAACCTGCATTTTTCTTGCTTCCATTAATGGCACTCTGCGTGCAGAAATAGCCACATCGCCTGCGTTTAGGAGGTAGGGGTTAATATTCGGCGGGTTAAGTTCTTGAAGAGTTCCTGTTGACCAGGTAAACAGCCGCCGCTTGGAATTAGCTTCAGTGGTTAGCCCAATAACTGAAACATGGACGCCAGCTTGGTCACGGGCATTGTTTTTCCATTTGAAGCCTTGGTATGCAAAACGAATCTTTACACCCAACTCTAAGATAGGTGGCCAGAGCATTCCAACTTGAATTCCCTGGTTTATCGAGTTAGTTGACACAAATGCGAGCTCAGTATTCGTACCTTGAATATACTGAGCGCCTTTCCAAAACCAAGAGGTAACATAGTCCATTTTTCCGTGACTTTTGAAACCACTGAAAACTTTTTCCATGTCTTCATTTTGAGTTAATGATCGTCCTTGGTAACCGTGAAATGGCGGATTTCCAATTAAATAAACCTCATCGTCTTTTCCACGATAGCACACCTCATTCCAATCTATTCGTAAGGCGTTGTCGCACACTATATTCCCGCCTACCTTCAGTGGTAACGGTGGGATAACGTCACCAAAACGCTCACGGAAAACCTGGTTAGCTTGGTGCTCAGCAATCCAAAGCGAGAGCATAGCGACTTCGTGGGCGAAGTCGTGTATCTCAATGCCATAAAACTGCGACAGGCGAATGCCCGAGGTCCCGACCATGATGGAGTCAAAGCTCCCCTCTGCCTTGTCACCGCGGGCCTCTTGTAAGGCCTCGAGGACGTCCATTTCAATGCGACGGAGCTCCTTGTAGGCAATGATCAGGAAGTTGCCTGACCCACAGGCGGGGTCGAATATCTTGATTTTATGGATCCGAGTAAGCAGCGCCTCAAGCTTTTTCTTGTTGCCTAGGGCAGCGTCTAGATTGTCGCGAAGTGGATCAAGGAACAGCGGTGCAATCACTTTCATGATGTTCGGCACGCTGGTGTAGTGCTGGCCTAGGTTGGAGCGCTGTTCCTCCTCGACAACTGACTGGAACATCGACCCGAAGATATCTGGATTGATCTCGTGCCAGTCTAGGCTGCCACAGTCGATCAGGATGCGCCGAGCCTTGGCCGTGAATAACGGGGGCGCTGACTCGCCGCCTTGGAAAAGCCCCCTGTTGACGTAGGGCAGATCGTCCAAGTGTTTTGGCATTTCTCTGCGGGCTAGCGAGTTCTCTGGCAAATTCATCACGCTGAAGGCGGACCGAATTACCTCGCTGACGTTTGAGCCTTCCTTGTCGGTATGATTAGCGACAAGCTTAGTGAACTGATTTTTCTGGAAGATGCCTGTGTCTTCGGCGAAGAAGCAAAACAGCAGCCGCGTCAGGAAGACATTCAACCTGTGAACATCCTCGGATGTCTCAATCGCATTAGTATCGCGGATCTCGTCGAAGAGTTGGCCAAGTTTCCGGGCCGCTTTGACGTCGGCTTCTAAATCCTTGAAGTCTTCAACCTGCTCATAGCCTCGGCCGTAGATCGGTAGGAAAAAACCATAATGGCGATCAATCTCGGCAAACCTGGTTTCCAAACGCTCTTGCTTACGAATGTCCCAAGCCGCTAGCTCATCGAAGTTGGTGACTATTACGATGCGGGGATCGTCCTTCTTGCCAGCAATCACCTTTGTATCGGCAATGCGTTGGTCGAGCACGTCATGTACGTCTTGGTCATCATTGACCGGCTCGAAGAAGAAACTCTGACGCACCATGGTAGTGCCCGGAATTTTCGAAACGTTGGTTGTCGGATCATTCTTGCGGAGCTTCGTGATGGTGTTCTTGGGTCGATCAAGCGCGTGTAGGAAGTTATAGAGGAACTCCTCACGACCTTCTAGGGTGTCCGTATTTTCAGCAGCCCGCTTGATCTGTTCCATGACTTGTCCGTGATTAAGAGCCATTTGGTTTCCTTGAAATGGTCGAAATATTTTTCTGATGTAGGTCTATATTAGCTACTATTCTAACCAAGTTAATTATAATTTAAACCTAACTAAAAAACTGGGTCGACTTGATTCGGAGGGATTACCTTTCACCGAGTAGGCATTTTCGTCTTTACTTTACACTCTTTAAGCGAATACGAGCGGTCTGAGGCTCATAGGTGCGCACGGACCGCCCCCCTGGGAGTAGGTGGCATTTAGAAATGCTTGCTCCTCTTCGGCAGCATTGGCATCTACTTCCGTCCACCAGCCCTTGTTGGACCCTTTATCACCGGAGTGCCAGCTGTAACCTCTGGCTTTGAGCGTGTCTTTTACATCAAAAGGCGCACCAAACGCCCGGATAACCACTGTGCGCTGGCGCGCACTGGTGAGTAGCTGGGCAAACGCCGCCTCGTTGATGTGCATCAGCCAAGCGGTGGCTGAACAATCCACTGCGGCACGATGTCCAGTATAAAATTAACCGTTTATAAGCAGGAGGTATTCCAGCTTGCGTCCTTCGTAACCAAGCGTTTTCCATGAGATACTACGGGCCGTACATGCCCAGCCCCGCTCAGCTATGAATGCAAATCGCCGATCCATTATAGGACGATCAAACTGTGCGTTATATGCAATTACCATTGGGTCTCCCCCAAACTACCTAGTGATTTCTTCTTCATCAATACGATGACCGGCTACATCAGCGTCGGTAATACCTGTGATTTGAGTGATTTCTTTAGGAATGGGTTTGCCGGGATCCTCAAAGCGGCTGAGTGCACCAGAGATTGCCGTGATACGGTCTTCACTAGGGCTATATTCAGCGCGCACTAAGCCCAACTCGATGATGCTATCTGCTTCCGTATCTAGCCCAGTGGTTTCCACATAGGCCACGACGAAGGGGCGTTCATCACCGACGGTCGGGTGTAACGTCAGTGGAAATGTAGCATCGGGCTTAGTAAACGGAACGCGCTCAATCAGCCGATAGTCATCGCGGTTGGCCTCGATACG
This sequence comes from Halomonas sp., assembly GCF_017515565.1. GTDB lineage: Bacteria > Pseudomonadota > Gammaproteobacteria > Pseudomonadales > Halomonadaceae > Vreelandella. The sequence continues at coordinate 31,100 of NZ_JAFWFN010000015.1, read as the reverse complement.
AGGAATATCTTTTAGTAGAAATGCCTCGTGTAATGTCAACCGGTCTCACGTGATTCAGTTGAACGGTGGCACAGGAGAAGCCTAGCCGCTAAGGGTATCATCGTCGCCAAGCACTTTTCGCACACGAGCAATCAAGGTGCGCCGTTTTCGCCAGGCGAAAGGACAGAGGCGAAGCCGCGGAGTCAACTCCAGTTGAAGGCCACGTTTATGTCCCCGGTTGCAGATATTGTGGCTACTACGGCCGTGAAACACAGGATGCGGCTGGCTCTTCACACTGGCGCGATTCAATTCAGCTTCAAGCTGTTGCTGGAGTTCAACGTTGTCGCCGCCGGTATAGGCAATTGCACCGAGCCCCATGCAACCGTGCAGCGTGACCACTACCCTTGAGCGGCTTGCGAGCGCCAGGGCGGAAGGCTCGTCAAACGCCGTGCTGGTGATGTGTAAATCCCAGTTGTGGCGCCTCTTGTGTCCGCTAAAACTGTAATAGTTAAACGTATCGCCTGCGATTCGCTTCGCAAGTGACGATGTACCTGGCTCTATTTTGCCGCCATGAATAGCTATGATGGTGATTGGTGAGCCTCTATCTGCAATCTCAATCGAAAATGCCCCGTGGGGTTGCTCGGTTTTTAACTCCGCAAAGCTGTTATAGCGGTCGCCTCGCTGGCGAATCCAGCCCTTTCGGCGTAGCCAAACGGTCGCGCGTCCAAGCAGAGGCTGTAAAAGCATTTTTACCATTCCCCGTTCTCGATGCGTGCCTCGTGCTTAGTCTCGGCGTTGTAGAGGTAACACCATGCTTCGCCGTGTTGAGTGGGGAAAATAGCGCGGTTATAAAGCCCCTGACGTGGGGCATGCGGTAAGTAGCCTTCCAACTGATCCAGTAAGGCTAACTGTTTAGCATTAATGGCGTATATTTCGACCACGGCACCCGCTGACGACTCCGCTTTGGCCCTGGGGTAAGGGCCAAGATCATAAAGCGTGATGGCTGTGAGGCGGTCTGTGCCAAGCAGGGGCGCACCATCGAGCCAGTAATGGTTGTGTTGGCCTTGCTTGAGCGTGCCGTATACGGCAACGCGTGGGCAGCGCTGTATATCGAGTTGTAGGTGTTCCATTTCTTTACCCTTTTGTTGCTTTCAGTACATAAGGCTGTCTACACAAACCCCATCGGCTGGCGCTCGCCGTGCTGTTCGCGCTCTTCCAGCGTCAGCGCATCCAGCAGCGTGCTCAGGCGAATAGGTAGCCCTCGTAAATCCAGCTGATCTAGCGCGGTACGCACATTGCCGGGGGTTATGCGGCGTTGGGCTAGGTGACTAGTGGGAATGCTGGCCAAACGCATGTGGTCGCGTTCTGGCAGTACCGCTTTTAACAGTTCGCGCAGTGGTTCAGGAGCTAGCGGTAAAAACTCGACCTTGAGATCAAAGCGGCGCATCACGGCGCGGTCTAGGCTGTCCACGCGATTGGTGGTGGCGAGTAGTATGCCGTCGAAGTTCTCAATCTGCACCAGTAGCTCGTTGGTGTGGGAAATCTCCCAGCTTTTCATGCTGTTATCGCGCTGCATCAGCAGGGTGTCTACTTCGTCCAACAGCAGCACGGCGCCTGCTTGTCGCGCTTTGGCAAACAGCTCGGCGAGCTTTTCTTCCGTCCCGCCAACGTATTTATCCAATAAGCTGCTGGCGTGCGCGGTAATCAGCTCGCGGCCCAGGTGTTTAGCTAAATGTTTTGCTAAGGCTGTTTTGCCGCTGCCCGGCAGGCCGTGCAGGCATAAACGGCCACGCTGGCGGCGCGTTAGGCGATTAACGATATTCTCAAGCCCCGGGCGAGTATTGAGCCACTCCATGCGGTAAGCAGGCATGGCAGGGCCGGTGGAAGTGTTAGCACTGGTCGTGATGGGCGCGGCTGCTTTACCTAGCGCCTGCAGGCGTTGTGCCATGAGTGTCTCAATATGCTGTTCATTACGCTGTGGAGTGCGTGGGTTAAACAGCGTGCCTAGTCGGCACAGCTGTTTAGCCGCAGCCGGGGTCATCCACGGCTGTTCTGCCAAACGCTGTCGACCTATGGGAGTGACGGGCAGTGTTTTAATTAATTGCTGGTAATGAGCATTCATCTCTTCATTGCGATTGGCCTTCACTTCGATAATTAGGTCGAAGCGGCGCAGGTAAGCGGGGTCGAGCCAATGCACGCTGTTACTTACCCACAGGCCAGGCGTCGGGTTGTTCTCTAACAGCTGATTCATCCAGCCTTTGGGGAGTGCTTCTTCGTCGTTAATGACGTCCTCAATCTCATCGAACATCACAAGCCCCGGACGCTTTCCAATCAGCGCTTGTACGACTTGGTAGCGGCCCAAGCGTTTGCTGGGAGTAAGCACATCGTTATCTTTTTCTGCCACTGGCACGCCGTATAGCGATACCTTTAGCAGTGTGGCAAGCGATCTTACAAACTCCGTTTTACCCACGCCAGGTGCGCCGTAAATCAGTACGTTAGCACCGGTTTGTTGAGTGTCGATCGCGTTACGCAGGTAATCTAATGCCAGCTGGCGCAGGGGGACAGCACCAAAACTGGCGAATGAATACGCGCCAGCAGGCTGGATAGGGCAAAGGCTCATCAGGCGCTCAGTGATTAAGCTGCGTAACGTGCTGGAAGCCAGGGTTGTAACATCGTGGTTCACCAGTGGCGCTAAGCCACGCAGCATCGGGCCTGGCGATAAGGTGTCGTCTAAGTCTAGTAGGCGGTGATTGTGGGTCGTATTCAGCAGCCCGAACATTTTTAGGCGGCTTTGTTCTTGTAAGCACAGGTGCACGTCATCGCTGCCATGGCCGGTCAGCTGTGCTAATAGTTTCTTAGCATGGGTGTCTTCAATGCAGGTAAGCGTAGGGTTCATTTGTGGATAGCGCAGCCGTAGCCAGCTCAGAGTGAGCAAATGCGTTTCAAGCTCAGAGAGCTGTAGCAAGCTCGCGATCTGTTCACACAGGATCACTAACGGGTTGTTCAGATGAGTGGATGGGTTGATGGTGCCGCTCGTACGTTTCCACCAGCGCTTTAGAGAGGCACTGTAATCTTGGTAGCGATGGCTACCCTGTGCAGCGGCCGGTACTTTGAGGCCGAGCCAGCCAAACAGGCTTTCCCAATCGTCATCGTCCAGCGAGCAGTTTTTGCCTTGAAACAGAACCACGCGTACAGCAATAAGCTGCGCCATAAGACGCTCTTCCGGGTCGTGTGTCTCATCATCACCCGAATTGGTATGAAGATTTAAGATAGTGTCCCACTGCATGGCCGTCTCCTTTGCTGCTTATGTCAGTAGCTTAACCCTTAGGTGCGACGTTACATGTCGCAGGAGAAACGAATGCCTTTTGTTAGCCAGTGACAACTCAAGCGTTTTGGGAATGGTTCGTTGTGAGAACTATTGGTCTGAAACGGCAAATAGGCGGCTGTAGCGCTCAATGCGGCGTTCAATCGCGCGTGTTAGTACCTCACGGTGGGTGTCGAGTAGCGTGAACGTATGCTTAGCCCGCGTCACGGCGGTATAAATCAATTCTCGGGTGAGTATCGGCGAGAGTGAATCCGGCATCACCAGCGCGGTATGGCTAAACTCCGAGCCCTGCGACTTGTGAACGGTCATAGCGTAGACCGTTTCAATGCGCTGCAAACGGCTAGGCAGCACCCAGCGAATACCGCCTTGGCCATCGGGGAACGCCACACGCAGCGTTAACCCGTTCTCTTCTTTGGGTACAGTTTTGGTGCTGGTCGTAAAGTGACGTGGTGCGTTTAGGGTAATGCCGATATCCCCATTCATCAGCTTTAAGCCGTAGTCGTTACCGGTGACTAATACTGGGCGGCCTTCATACCAGTGGCTTTCAGCCGCTGAGGCATCAATCCATCCTCCACGTACCAGTGCCTGCTCAATACGCTCATTGAGCGTTTCCACACCCCACGGCCCTTGGCGCAGCGGTGTTAATAGCTGAAACGTGCTGTGTGCCTTGAGAATAGCCGCCGCCCAGTTGTCCCAAGTAGTTTTGTCGTCGTCGAGACCAGGGCGGGTGTCTGTTTGCTGAATACAGTGCAAGTAGTGGCTAAGACCACGTGCGTGAGGGTTATTTTTTCGTCCTGCGACCGCTGTTGTCGTTAGCTTGTGGTAGGGCGCGGTTGCTGAAAGCGATAGGTGGGCAAGGTCTTGATAGCGGGCGTCTGCCAGTACGGCGTTCGCCTGCTTGGCATTGCCTGCGTTGATGGCGTCGGCGAGGTGCCCGATGCCACTTTGGCTATCAAAGCGAAAGCTATGGCGCAGCTTGGCGACCGCCTGATCCAGCGCTTGGCCTGAAGGGGTCGTCAGGGAAGCGTCGAGTGTGTATCCCGTGGTGGTGGTGATCCATTGAGCGGTAGGGTCGCTGTAATGTCCCTCATCAGCGCGTTGGCACAAACTGCCCAATACGGCCCCGGCTTCAACTGAAGCCAGCTGATCTTTATCGCCAATTAACACCAGTCGAGCGTGGGAGGGCAGCGCATCCAGTAGCGCTGCCATCATCTCGATATCCACCATAGAGGCTTCGTCTACCACCACCATGTCATAAGGCAGCGGGCGGTGAGCATGATAGGCATAGTGGCGCGTATCTGGGCGGGCACCTAGTAAGCGGTGCAGTGTTTTCACCTCCGTGGGCACGGATTGCTGCGTGCCGTCAGGGAGCTCAATATCGTTCAGCGCAGTCACCTGTTGGGCAATTGATTCGTTGAGTCGAGCGGCTGCCTTACCCGTCGGTGCCGCCAGTGCAATTGTCAGTGCAGGCTGGTTAGCGAGACGCGTTAGCCCTTGCAGAAGCGCCAGCAGACGAATGACCGTGGTGGTTTTTCCTGTGCCAGGGCCACCGGTAATCACCGCAAAGGGGGCGCGCGCGCCAATCGCACACGCCATTTTTTGCCACCGTACGTCGTTCGCATGAGGTGCATCAGGCGGAAACAGACGGCTCAGCAGGCCGGCAGCCTGATCGCTGGGCCAATCGGTCACGTGTTTAAGGCGCGCGTTCACTGCCGCGGTGATGCGCTGCTCGTGCTGCCAATAGCGGCGCAGATAGAGCGTGGAGCCGACCAGCACAAGAGGTTCATTGCCGTTAGTGCCTGTGCCCACAGCCGACCAAGCCCGTAATGCCTCTTCCCAGCCGGTGTCTGCATATTGGGCAATGAGGGAGTCGGGTGTGGGTAGCTCGGGCATGGCCTCTTGAGCTTGTACAGCTATCAGCGAGCGGGGGTGTGTGGTTAATGTCTTAAGATCGAGCAAGAGATGCCCTTGCCCGGCTAAATGGCTGACCATCGCCGCCGCTAGCAAGCAGGGGCCATCGGCCTCTGGAGCAAGTCGTGCTAGCTGGTCAGCGAACGCTGCGTCCAGGTCGCGAATCCACCCCGCGCGTGCCCAGTCGAAAAGTGTGGTCAGTAAGGTCTCGTTATCCGATAAGTGCAGGGTATTCATACCGTCACCTCCTTGTTATTTTCTCCAGCCATCAGGTCATCCAAGCGCTCAATAAACGCAAGGGGTGGCTTAACACGCAGTACTCCCCGGCTAGGCGCTTGTATGCCCCGCAGAAAGACCAACATGGCGCCGCCAATATGGAGGTCATAGTCGTAGTCGGGCAGGGTTTGGCGCAGATGGCGATGGAGCGCCAGCAAGTAAATACACAGCTGCATGTCGTAGCGCTTATCCAGTGCTGCTCGCGCAAGCGTGTCTTGGGTGTAAGCTGCATCAGAAGGCCCCAGCCAGTTTGACTTCCAATCAATCACGTAATATTGGCCGTTGTGCTCTGCCAGTAGGTCGATAAAGCCTTTCATCAAACCGTTGAGCTGTTGAAAGCCCAGCGCTGGCCGTGGCTCTCCAGGAAACAGCGTCTCCTTCACCAGCTTATCGAGTGCCGGGGTCTTGGCATTTACTGTGGCAAACCAAAAATCAGGTTCAGCGCGGTAGTGGGTGAGCGATGCCAACACCGGGCCTTCCTCACCTTTTGTAGCCAGTGGGGTATGTAACCAAGCCGTGATACCGGCTTTTAAGGCTGGTGTATGCGCTTCCCAACCCCGTTGAGTGCAGCGCTGCTGCATACGCTGAGTAAGTTCTGCATCACGGCTAGCATTATCAAAACCTTCGTTCGCCAGCGTTTCTAATACGCCGTGCAAAAAGGTGCCGGGGTTAGGGCCTTTAGGAAACGCATGCAGCGAGCCCACTTCAGGCGTGCCATGGATAAGGGCGGTGCGTATCGGCTGGTGCTCTTCCGTTTCAATTTCTGCCTGAGGCGTTTCAGGGGCATTCACACCTTTTTGCTGCAGAGCCGAGTAGCTGGCAATCCACCACTGGGTGAACGCTGGGTGGCTCGGTGTTCGTGCTATCTTTAACGCAGGGTTGGTCGCCTGTACTTGGTAGCTAACCTCCTCGCTCGTGGCGGGATGGGAGGTAATATGGGGGCAGGCTTCTGAGTGCACCTGCCACGCGCTTTTAATCGACCCAAGGTCGGGCAATACCTTCCCACCACCTAATAAGTAGCCAATACCGGATTTATCTATCTGAGCTTTTTTGCTGTTGCCATGTTTCAAGGCGGCTAACCCGATAAACGTGGCGTGGCGAGCGCGGGTTAGCGCGACATACAGCAGGCGCATATCTTCAGAAAGCCGCTCATCATTGGCGGATTCAAAGCTCTCTTTAGCCTGTTTACTGTCGGCGAGCTCCAAAAACGCGCTACCACTCTCATCGTGGAAAAGAGGCGTTCCCCAGTTCCCGTTAATTTCTTTAAACGTCGCGATAAAGGGCAGAGCGACAATCGGGTACTCCAGCCCTTTGGATTTGAAGATGGTCACCACCTGGATCAGGTCGGCATCGCTTTCTAGGCGCAAGATTTGCTCTTCGCGTTTTGGGTCTTGAATATGTTCACCAAGAACGCGAATCAGCGCCTGGTCACCGTCTAAGGTATCGCTCGCCTGTTGGGCCCATTCCGCAAGGTGCAGCAGGTTAGTTAAGCAGCGCTCCCCTTGTGGTTTAGCGAGCAGCTGCTCTGGCACACGATAATCGTGCATCAGCTGACGTAAGGCAGGCAGTACGCCCTGGCGATGCCAGCGTGCGCGATACTCAGCAAAACGTTCTTGCGTTGCTTCCCAAGCGAGCTCGTTATGGTGCAGTTCATCCAGTTGAGCAAGGCTCATCCCCAGCGTGGGCGTGGCAAGTGCTGCGCGAAGCGTCGAGATCGCTTCAGGATGGGCAATGGCCTTAAGCCAGCGCCAGCAATCTTTCGCTTCTAGGGTAGCAAATACGCTGTCGCGGTCAGATAGATAAACACTAGCTAGCTGGCGTTCGCTCAATGCCAAACGGATAGCGGCTGCCTCTTTGCGGTCGCGCACCAAAATAGCAATGTCGCTTGCTTGAAGTGGGCGAAACGCCTGGCCGGTAGTGCTTTCAAAGCCTGAGGCGTTTGAGGCAGCGTCGTTAAGCCAGCTAGCGATTTGATTGGCGCAGTGGCGTGCGGCCTGCGCAAGGTAGCGCTTTTTATTCACCAGTTCGTCATCTTCACCCACCCACCACGCTGTTAGCGCCGCTGCCGGCTTGCTATTCAGCACTAGCGCTTCTTTTCGGCCATTCGCGCCTGCCGGTGTAAACGGCATGGGGTTTTCTTGAGTTGTTTCGTTAGCAAACCGGAAAGCTTTTCGAGTAAACGTAATTTCGGCATGCCGAAAAAGCTGATTTACCGAGGCCACTACGTTCGCGCTTGAACGGAAGTTCGTTGCCAGGGTGTGATGACGTGGATATGTGGCAGCACGCGCCTTTAAGTACGTATAAATATCACCACCGCGAAAGCCGTAAATTGCTTGCTTGGGGTCGCCAATCAGGATCAGTGCCGACGAGGGGTCGCTCTCTTGCACCTGATAGATCGCATCAAAAATACGGTATTGCGCAGGGTCGGTATCTTGGAACTCATCGATCATCGCCACGGGAAACTGCGTGCGTAGCCTGTGTGCGAGTGTATCGCCACCTTTGCCGTTAAGGGCATCAGCAAGGCCCTGAATCATACCGTCAAACCCCATCTCAGCACGTTGTGAGAGCTGTTGGTTTACTCGGTTGGAGACCCACTCGCGTGCGTCGGCCAGTACCAGCGGCTTCAGTTCTTTGGCTTGAGCGTGAATACTGGTGGACAGCTCATGCCATGCCTCTAACGCATCATGAACCTCAAAGGTGGGTAACGTGGTGCCTTTATTCACTAACAGCTGGCTGGTGGCGAGTTTAGGGACAAATTTACACGCGGCTAGGCAACGCTTTCCCTGCCCCCAAGCGTCCAGCTCTTCTAACCAATTGGCAAACGTTGTGTCATCGTTTTTGCCCCGAAACTTATTGCCATTGAGCTTGCTGCGAAGGGTGTGCAGCGCTTGGTGTATCGCTTCTGCGTCCTGACAATAGGCTTGCCGTGCCTTATCTTCGGCCTCATTTAGCGCTTCACGAGCGGGAAGCAGCCCACGTAGCTGTGCCTGCAGATCTTTTTTGGGTAACGGCGCGCCCGCAAAGCAGAGTTGAACATCATGGCGCTGTAATAAAGTGCGTAAGGCGCCATGTAGCGCTATTGGCGATGCGAATAACTCCATCATCACTCCTGCCATAGGAGCGTCCATGGGGTAAATACGTGTCCGCCAATAATCAAATACGGCCTCCTGCGTTAAGGAGGTGAGGTCTTTCACTATCTCTTGATGAAACAGTTTCCCGCTATCGAAGGCATGCTCCTTGAGCATCCGCTGCGCCCAGCTGTGGATGGTAGAAATAGCGGCGTCATCCATCCACTCGGCGGCCACTTCTAACCTGCGGGCACAGAGCGGCCAATGATCGTGAGGATAATCGTCGCGCAGCTGCGCCAGCAGGGGATCGCTTTGATGCAAGCCATCGTCTCCCTCTGTTGCCCTAAACGCCTCTGCGGCTTGCACCAAGCGGGCACGAATGCGGTCTTTCAGCTCTTGGCTGGCGGCCTCTGTAAAGGTGACGACCAAGATGTCCGGCGGCACCAGCGGCATCGTAAAGCCATTAGTGGGGAGGTGGCTGTCATCATCAGGCTGCCCGTGGCCGAGTACCAAGCGCACGTACAAGAGCGCAATCGTAAAGGTTTTGCCTGTTCCGGCACTAGCTTCAATAAGCTGGCTGCCGCGTAGGGGAAGACCCAGAGCTAATGGAGTAGAAGACGACTCAGTTGAAGGTAGCGTGGTCATTAGCGTGCCTCCTGTTCAGTATCTGGGTGCTCAGCGGTTGGATGCTCAGTGGCTGTTAGCTCGGCTACCCAGTCGTAGAGGTCACGGTAAACATCCTGGCAAGTAGTCAAAAACTGCTCGTTTGATAAAAAATCTTCCAGGGTAGGTAACTCACGCACTGTCATAGGACTTCGCTGCAGCAGCTTGTCGAACGCCTTTTCCCATTCCTCCACTAGCTTTTCGTTTTGGCATAACGCCTCTATGTCGAGTGGGTCAACGCCATCAGGTGCGTATTCAAATAGCGTAAAGGCCAGTGAAGAATGCGTGGGTAATGGCGCCTGCATGGCGCTAAACCATTGATGAATTAACCTATCCAACCACTCTGCCGCCTGTGCTTTGGGAAAGCCGGGTATGGCCAAGGTACCGCTTGGTGAGACCAGGTGCGAAGTTGATTCTGGGTGGGTGAGCTGTAGCGCTAGATGTGTTGGCCAGTGGCGCATGATCTGGCTCCAATGCCAGCTGTTACCTTGGTGCAGATGGCTGGAGAGTAATACGATCCGTACTGTTTCCGTCTCGCTACGGAACACATTATCCAGCGTATCGCTCAGGTTGATATGCACCGGCTGAGTGTGGTCAAAAGGCGCTAGCGTTTCAGGTGCGATCTCTGCAGCGTGAGACACCGAGACCACCGGATGGGCGGCGTCAGGATAGCGATGCAGCAGTGTCTGGTAGGCGGAGAGGGTGTCAGGCAAATACTCTAACAATGCATGTCGCACGAGGGGGCCTACCGGTGAAGGCGGGTAGTGGCCTGCGCGCTGGCGTGTGTCGACTGTTTGTTCAAAAAGCTGGTCAACATCGACGTGTCGATCACTGGTGAGGCGCTGGCAGAGATGCTGCAATATGGCGTCGCGCTGTTGCCACTTTTCAAGAGAATCAAAGTCAAACGGTTCGTCGTCCTCACTCGTCGTGTGATCGTCACGCATGGACGTTGCTAGCCGCTGCTGAAACAGTGCGCTCACAGGGTCGCGCATGAAGCTGGCTAGGGCACTCAGCGTCACCGTGCTTTCTGGTTGCCATAGCGGTAGCGGGGCAGAGGATTGCAACAATGAGGTCTCAGCAGTTGTTGAGCGGACGCCTTGCCACTCGCGGGCATACGTAAACAGTGGCGAGGCTTTATCAAAATATGCATGACCAAAGGGCTGAAGGGGGTGCTCTACGGTTAAAGTGGCCAGCAGGCTACGCCGCTGTTTTTCGCGCTCATCGGCGGATAAACGCGCTGGCGTGTCCTGTGCTGCTAACCGCCAACCAGCGGCAATATGATCACGCAGTTGCCCCACTAGTACGCTAGGCGGCTGTTCTTGGTTATCTTGTGCGCTAAAACCACACCAACTAATCACTAGGCGCTCGCGTGCTGACAACAGCGCTTCGAGGAACAAATACCGATCGTCGTCACGGCGTGAGCGGTCACCAGGGCGGTAGTGTCCGCGAATGGCCATGAGGTCAAAATCGGGTGCTTGGCTTTTACGAGGGTAGGCGCCTTCCTGCATACCCAACATATACACGTGGCGGAAGGGGATCGCGCGCATTGGCATCAGTGTCGCAAAGGTGATGCGCCCCACGATAAAGTTCTGTGCTAGCTGAGGTTCATCGATACGCGACAGCCAACTCTCGCGTACCACGGCCAAGTTAATAGGCAGATCCATTTGAGCGTCGTGGATCTCTTGCTGCCACGCGTCTAACGTGGTTTGCACGTGCCCTAACAGCTGTTCTTCGCGTGGAGAAGTAGGCGCTAAGAAAGTAACGATCAGTTTGCCTAATACCGCTGACCAGTCGTCCGCTGACTGTGAGGTATCCAAGCGCTCTCGATAGTCCTCAAGGGCGGAAATGAGCCGGTAAAGCGAGCCGGCAATGCGTGCATCCAGGCCGGCCACTTCATCAAACGGCACAATGCCTTCCCAGTCATCGCCGGCCTCAGCAGGGGCACCAATGGCATACCCCATGAGCATGCGCTCAAGGCCAAAGCGCCACGTATGTAACTCGTCGTGCTCGGGCAGGTCGAGTGAAGCGCGTTGCTGAGCATTGAGTCCCCAGCGGATATTGGTGTCACGAACCCAGCGCTGAAGGATGGGTAAGTCGCTCTCTTCAAGCCCAAAGGCATGCCGTAATGGTGGGATATCAAGGAGCTCCAACACTTCGCTGGTGCGAAAGCGCCGCTGTGGTAGCGTTAATAACGTTTCGAGCGCGACTAAGAGAGGCTCGCGGTGGCGGCGCTGTTGGTCGGCAAGATGATAGGGCAGGTGGCGGCGTTCATGGGGCGAAAACTGGCCGAATACGGCTTCAATGTACGGGGCATAGTCGTTGATGTTCGGCACCATGACGATAATATCGCGTGGCTGTAGCGTGGCATCCTCTCCAAAGGCCGCTAACAGCTGGTCGTGGAGCACTTCCAGCTCGCGCTGCGGCCCATGGCAGACCGTAAAGGTGATTGAGTGATCCGTGGCGCTCAGCGCTGACCAGCGGCTCTGGCTTTCCGCCACCGGCCGTAAATCTAAAAGGTCATCCTGTAACTGGCCCAATAAATTACGCGTATCCGGTGCGACAAAGCAGTCAACGGGCTGTTGGAGCGCCGTAAAGGCGTCTTGATACTGTTCCGTCGCGTCGTATTCGCTGAGCAGGTGTAGATAATCACGTCCCTGCTTTCCCCAGGCGGCCAGCAGCGGATGCGCATGTAGGTGCAACGCTTCCGGTGTCGCATGTAAATCGGCAGGCATGCCTTGTTTACGACGCTGTCGATGATGGCGCCGCAGTGCATCTCGCGTCTCAATAATATCGCCCCAATAGTGCTGGCAAGGATTGAGCAAACACAAAATTACTTCCGATAGCGGCGAAAGCGCGGCAAGCACTTCGATCATCTGAAGGGGCAGGGATGAAATGCCAAACACCACGATTCTGGGAGAGAGGCCTTCTGGTCGTTGAGAGAGTTCGTTAGCCGCCGCTTTAAAGCGCTGATGTATCGCGCCACGGTGACTATGGCGAGCCGCTTCCCCCAGGCGCTCAGCAATCGTGTCACCTAGTAAGCGCCATAGCGTAGGTTGCCATAAGTGCTCATCGTCTAACGGCTGTTGGCGTGCTGCGCTATCTAAAAACCCCTGCGTGAGGATGTCATCGCCTCGTTCCCAAGCCGTTAGCCAGTCTGCGCGATAGACCTGATACTGATCGAACAGATCGGCAATGCGTTCGGCTAGCTGATACCGCTTGCGTGTATCCGGATCCTCCTCAAGATAGCGAGCCAGTGGCTCAAAGCGGGGATCCTTTAACACGTCGGGCAATATAGTGAGGATCTGCCAACGTAGCTGGCCCTTATCAAAGGGCGAGCTTTTGGGCACGCTGTTGCCATCCGTTGCGGCGTCAATCACTTGGCGGTAAGCCTGCCACTGGAAGCGCGCTGGCAGCATGACATCTGCGCCAAGGCTGATGCCTTTGCCTACTCCACCTTGCGTCTCGGCCATAGAAATCTTCAGCCATTGGGCAATACCGTTGCTTTGTACTAGAAACGTGGTTTTCTCCAGCGGATGCAGGGGGCGGTGGGCTAGCCACGCCATCGTGACATCACGCAGATCTTCCATGCGGTTGCCCTGAAGGACAATAAGGCCTTGGGTTCGTTTTTCATGGGCATTAGGAGCAGAGTAGGCAGCCATAAGAACTTCCTTGTTAAGAAAGATTTAAACGCCAGTGTAGCGCCAAACTAAGTGTATTGAGAGTATCAGTATGTCTGAATAATGCGACACGGAGCGTCGCACCCGTGCCGTATGCTGCTTCTTATGCAACGAAGAGGAGTGGGCATGGATACATTATTGCTGGACGATAATGGTGGTGGTGCTTTGGTAGGTGAATGTGGTAACGCGCATCAAGGTACTTGGCTAGTTGTTAAAGAGATGCATCTGCGTGCCTTGGATATCCACGATGATCCGGTGCTGGAAGTGTTGGACTTTCGCGGCTGTGGCGAGCAAGCGCACTTGCATTTACAGCTTGATCGATTGCCCCGTTTGCGCATGATCTATTTACCTGAGCTCTCCCAGGGTGCCGTTATCCATCTGTTCTGTATGGATGTTCCACGCTCGTTATTCATCAATGGAAACGTCACTGAGTTAGATGCGGATTGGCAAGCAGGTACGCTACGTTTGGTGTCTCACAATGCAGCCTACGAGGGCGTACGTCTTTTGGGTCATGATGCACACAGTGACGATCTTTACCCTTCGACAGGGAAGAAGGGTGGGGACTGTGAGTTAACGGTCAATCCCAATCAATTGTCCGTTGTGCTCAACCCAGGCCTTTTGCATGCAAACTTACGGCTCTCAGGCGAGGGCATATGGATGCTGCCCGATGCGTCTCATGTCGAACAGTGTGTTATTGATGGCCCTGCTAAGGTGAATATAGAGAAAGCATCCGTTCTTGAAACGCTGACCATTCAATCTAGCGGTTCGTGTGAGGTGTCAGGGATAAAAGCCTTAGCGACCGTAAAAGGAGCGCATAATCAATTACGTGAGACGCCGGACGCTCGGCCTCCCTCATCTATACGTCATGCAGCCCGCAAACACCTCACGTTACGAGGGCGCGTAAAAGAACTAACCTTCGCCGACGCCTGGGATCATGTGCAGCTGCATACGCCACACTTAACAACTCTCACGCTCAGCTGGGCCAAACATGTTGCGTTACATCATTGCCGTGCCTTAACCACCGTATCGCTGCCCGATAGCGTGCCCGTAGACTGTTACGGCAGTGTTCCGCACTCACTGTTGAACCAGGCACGCTTTTTTATAGATGAGTCGACGCTGGCGCAGTGCTTGACTCGAATAGAGGCCGGAGAGCATGGATTACTAGAAGGTGTATTAAACGTGCTTGCGCAGCGCCACACTCCTCATGGCGTGTTTTACACATTAAGTACGCTGTTACGTTTGTCCAAACAAGGCATAGCGCTCAACGCGCTCTGGCAGTGCCGACGCTCTTTAAGTGGCTGGCAGCGCTTGGGTGGACGCAAACGCAAACGCCTATCGTTAACCCACCAAGACTATCAACGTGCTGATAAGCGTTGGGCCTGGCAGCTGCCTGTGGATCGTGTTGAAGAAGGCTTTAGTGCAGATTTACACCTTTGGGCGTTGTGTATGCCTCACAGTTCTGATGCGCAAGCGTATCGCACAACGCTGTTAAAAGAAGTACAAAAACGCGATGGTTTAGCTCATCTCTTGCGTGTTGCGTCCACTGAGCAAGGCTCACCTGTGTTATGGGGGTTAACCATTGATGTACTGGTAAAATTATATGGTCAGGGAGAGTGGCCACGCTTATCACTACCTAATGGTCAATCAGGCGTCGCCCGCTATTTGCCGCGCTTGTTACGCGCGAAGGCGGTAACCCCATTGCAAACGACTGCCATATTAAATGCTATGGTTAACCTTGCCCCCTGGCCGTCACTCCCTGCTCTGTTGGCCCATCAGCTCGCTTGCCACTCAGGCCCTACCCGAGCGTTGTTGATGACGTTATCTCGTCAGCCCGATGAATGGTTTCGGTGGCGTATGCCGGGGTTTCCAAACAACCAGCATATTGCTACGGCTAAGCAACAGCTGTTGCAGCTAGCACTAGTGCCTGCTTCTGGCGCGCACACGCTAGTAAAGCAAATGGAGCACTCGGCCGTGATACCCGAACCTGACTGGATGGTAGATGATGGGTGTTTAGCTGATTGTTAAACCTTGCTTATCACTTCAACTGCTTCACTGATTAATTGTTAAGTAAGCATGGAGCAAATTATCGGGTTGTTTTTTAACCCCCAGCACCCAGCATACTAGCTAGCGTTGGGCTGAAGCCGTTCCAGAGCTTCATCCACCTTGAGACTGTGGAAGAAGCTTTTTGCACAAGCATTATCATAACAGTTGCCTTTAGCGCTCATGCTGCCCTTGAGCTCATGCCGCGTCAGTAGTGATTGGTAAAGTATGGAGAAGTACTGACTGCCTCGATCAGAGTGGACGATCACGCCTTTGGGCATTTTGTGTTTCCATACTGCCATTTGTAGCGCATCACAGACAAGATCGGCCGTCATACGTTCGCTCATTGCCCAACCAACCACCTTACGAAAATAAAGGTCAATCAGCACTGCCAGGTAAAGCCAGCCTTCGCCCGTTGCTAAGTAGGTGATGTCCCCCACCCACTTTTGATTAGGGGCTGTGGCCGTGAAGTTTTGCGCTAGCAGATTCGGCGCTACTGGCAGCGAATGTCGAGAGTTGGTGGTAGCCTTAAACTTGCGGCTGCTTTAGCGCGCAAGCCCTGACGCTGCATGCTGGCAGCCACCGTCTTACGGTTGATCGGCAGCCCATCATCTCGAAGGTCTAGTGCTAATCTCGGGGCGCCTGAGCGCCCTTTACGTTGGTGATAAGCCTTCGCCACGCGCTGATCGATAATGGCTTGCTGGCTGCGCTTTGGGGACGAGGCCCCCTCGCGCTGCCGCCAAGCGTAGTAGCCGCTTCGAGCGACCCCAACAAAATGGCACATACGTTGAACTCTGAAAGCCTGACGATGACGGTGGATAAAGGCGTACTTCATTTCAGGCTTTTCGCAAAGTTCGGGGCCGCCACCGAACCGCGGCCTTTTTTGTGATGGCCAGCTCCTCATTGGCTTCGGCTAACTGTCGCTTCAGGCGAGCGTTTTCTTCTGCCAACGACTGCTCTCGTTCAGAGGTGTCTTGCTGAAGCTGCGCTTAAGAGCGCCACTGATAAAGTTGGCTCGCATGTATGCCCAGCTCACGAGCCGCTGCTGCCACACCAATGCGATCAGCCAGCGCTAACGCTTCTTGACGGTAGGCATCTGAGTAACGGGTATAGGATTTTTTCTTCATTGATGTCGTCGATCTTGCCATGGTTCACCTAATCGTAGCGTATAATATTCTTGAGGTGTCCACTGTTACTGGGCAAGATTACTTTAACGCTTGTTGTTGTTTTTTGATTGCTTATACTGTTATGTGCCTTTGTTTTTAATTGCTATGCATCGGCAAATTAAGAAGTATATCGTATAACAGCGCTAATTAGGTGATGCCATGTTATCTACGCCAGTTGTTGTCCTAATTATTTTAGGATTAAGCAGTATTTTTGCTTTTGTGGCGATCTGTTTTGCGAAAAGTCAAGATCAGAAAGAGACACAACTTAAAGAGGATTGAAGTGACGAAGAACCCCTATTATGGGACGTTCTTCATACTTACCTCCACTAGGCCAGCGTGAATTCGCTAGCAACCAAAGAAACCAATTAAAAAAGTAATACGATAAGAAGGTCATGCCTGAACCGAAAAGCCCCATGACAACAGCAGTCGGTAAGGTCAACACGACGTCTTCATGTCGTAGATAATGGCGAACACCTACGAACATAGCTAACAGGCCGGGAACAAACAGGAAAAAGTGGAAGGCACCACCCAATATGAACCCTGTATAGCCATGAACACTAGGGAGCAGAACAGTCAAGCTATACCTATTAAGCAGATGTTAATATCCTGACGCGTAGCGCAAGCAGGGAATGAGCTGCGAATAGCTTCAAATGAATTTTTTTTCGCTGTCGAGTTTTCCATTATTGACCCTCTTTAAAAGTGACGTGTTAGTAACAGTTTACTATACGTAGCACCATTAAGAAGAAGCTAGGAGCGGGTTCCCCTTCCATCAATGACCAACGACCATGACAATGGCAGGTTCACTAACATCTCAAGCAGACATTGTTCATCGTGAGGACTTAATGAAGAATTCATCCAATCTTCGATAAAACCAGGCCGCAATTCTTTGTTGCCCCACAATTGAAGCTTATTGCCGCTGTCATCAATCTCGCAATTGGTGAAATAAATAACGGGTGCAAGTGAAGATAGATTATCGGATTTAATCTGCAGCCTTGCTGCTCGTTGCGCGGCGAACCACTCTTCAGCTTCAATACCCCAAAGTGCAATATCCACTACACTCGGCTTTGCATTAGCAGTCGATGAAATTTCATCACGATGCTTGTAGAGGTGCATGGCGTAGTCTTCAGCACTCTTGGAAAAATGCGATAGCAGGTGAGTAATGTGCATGGAGCCTCCATTCATTGTGGGGCGAGCTTAACATGCACATTCACGAGAACGAGGAGAATAGCGCTGCGTATTTGCAGCGCTATTAAAATTTTACGAGAAAGGTAGAGAATGCTGGTCGGCAAGTTCCGCGAGATCACTACAGACCATCTTGCCCAGATCAACCGGTTCGTAGGGCGAATAATGAATACCAAAACTTTCAGCGTCCTGATACCCACGAAATACAAAAGGCATGACTAAGCCATCGGCAATTTCGTCTTCTAGCCAAAAGGCTAGAGATGGGTCGAAGATGATAAGGCAATTGGCAATATCAGCTTCTACATAATAGTGGGGCAGCAACGCTAAATCTGAATACTTCAACGACAGTCGCGCCGTCCCACAAACAACTCGATGCTTAATGCCTGCATTTAACAGCTGGCGCGAAACAATAGAAGCGGTGTCTAAACATTCGATCTTCCGCTCTGCAAGTTCAACGGAGAATAGATCGTAAAAAAGCTGCAAGTTTGATAAATACTCATCAGTCATGAAAATAACCAAAAAAAAGAGGAGTGAGTTTTTCTATCACATATCTCATCAATCAAAAATACGCTACACATCGAACGCTCTGAAACGTTTTATCGAATTATGACGAGACGCCTGTAGCCGGATCAACTGATAGAGAAAAAACGCTTTGAAGCGTTTTTATACCCACCAATGCAACGCTTAGACGCGTGCCGTGACAGCTCTATGAAGCGTCTCAAAACGTTTTTTGATCCATACGAAAGATGGTTATAAGCGTTCCATAGAAAAGGTTTAAATTAAAAAAAGAGATAAGCAAAAATGCCGTTCTCTGTTTATTTCAAACTTTTTTGGTGGTTTTGCTAAACAACGTAAGAACGAGCAGTGAAAAATAGTATGAGCCAACTTCTCAGAGCCTGCCTCTGAGCCGAAACGCATCAGGGGTGCAGTAGGTAGGTACTGAGTAAGCGGCGAAAAGGCCTTACAGGGCTTCAGAAGCCGTCTGAGATGGATTTTTTAGCTTCTCGCAAGGCCCTCCGCGCAGCCACAAGGCTGCGAGACGATCTTCTGCAATAAGAAAAACTTTCTTCGAATTCAAGAATTAATTCTTTTTCCCAGTCGTGCAAGCCCGACAAATCTTTAGAAGCATAATTGTATTCTCGGCTTTTTTTTATAAACACAGATTTAATAATCTTTTTACCACCAGTCTGAATTATAAAAGCAGATCGATAATATGAAATTTCGAGGGCATAACCACTGCGTCGAACTCTAACACCAATGTCAGAACCCTTTTCTTTATTTTTTCTACGCTCGACTACTTCATCGAAAAAAGGGGATCGAAGGCTCAAAGCAAGCAAATGGATTTTTTTTAAATCCAACTCGATGCGAGCAATTTGGCTGTCGATGCTCGAAACCACCGATGCAGGCAAGCCGGAGAGGTCGAACTGCTCGATGTCGCTCGACTCAAGGCAAGAATCAAGCACGTTTTCGTCGTCAAAACCGGCATCAATTTCTCTGGGAAATGCTGGCGCCATTTCTCCCCCCTGTATCCATCTGGGAAATGCTGCTCAAAACAGGGCATATTTTAGGCCAAAAGATACGGCGTAATTTCCCAACGTTGGGAAATCATGCCAAAAAATGGGCGCTAATCGAGCGCTTGGAGCTGATGATGCATGACTGTAAAAACGCTTTGAAACGTTCTATCGTTTCGGTTGTGTCTTGCAGTTTTATAAAAAAATAGCAGATAATTGGCATATTTTGATTAAAGATATCGTTTACTCAAATATAAAAAGTAAACTATCATAACGTTAACGAAAACCTGAAACAGCAATCTTTTCAATAAGTGCTGTGCCTATCGAAATATTCAATAATGCTTTGCGTGGCATGCAGATTGATGATTTGAATATCACAAAATTTGATGTAGATGGCGACACTTACGCTGTTGTTTTTGAGCCTGGAAAGATAGCAAGCTCAGCGCGTTATACATCTGAAACATATATGCAAAAAAAAGAGTGTAGAGCGCATACTTTATGCGGGGCTTCTATACGCTGAGACAGACGAGATAGATGTACTTATAACTGGTTTGACCGTCTCACACTACAAAAATGAAGCGATGCGTCAGGGGCTCATTGACATGATGCAAGGTGAGCATCAGGTGGGCGAGCGACGAACGCTCAACGTCAACGAGGTACGCGTCATTCCTCAGCCTTGAGGCGGCTTCCTAAATGCGATCAGTGAGGCGATGGATAAAGATAACAAAAAGCATATCAACATGATGAATCATGGTAGCTGTCTTGTAATTTATCCTGGCTATTTCTCTAACGACTTTGTTGTTTTTGAAGAGGGCTCGCTTGTACAAGAAGCTTCGAGTTCAACATTACATGCAACATCGAAAATTATTGAGCGTACAGCGCAACGAATTAGCGATAGTATCCGACATGCCGCAGGCAAAGGGTTAGAGCCTTATAAAATTGAAAACGCTATCAGAAACAACAAGCCCATCATTTATTTTCAGGGCGAAGAAGTTGATGTTAAAAAAGAGATTGAGATGCCATTTAAAGAAACTGGCCGCTTAGCACTAGCTGAAATTTATAGCTGCTTACGATTGCACTCACCAGACATTATTTTGTTAGTGGGAGTCGGGGCATTGTACTTTGAAATCTCTATTAAAGAAGCTTTTCTTAATCTTCAAGTAGTAAAGTGTGAGGGTAGTGTCGCAGCTGTTTCTAAAGGCTAATTGGAGTGGGGTGCTTCTAACTAGAAAAGATATTTCGGGCATGGATGCCTGCATTTAATTTTAATGAAACTAAGCAGCTATGAAACATATAAAGCTTGATTTATTTGTTACGCTGGAAACATTTGGAATACCCATCTATCGCAGAATCTCTGATATAAGTCATCGACTTAGAGGAGAGTATATACGGTCAATAAGCACATTCGCTATCAAGATGAAAAGTTGGTTTAAGCTATTTGAACCTATAAAAGGGTTTAATAAGCCGATCATCGATGAAGGCGCTGACCATCTTGTTCAACTGAATAATTAATCTTATTCTCAGACATAAGAAAAACCAACTCTTATCGCGATCAACGTCTTAAAGACAATCGATCAAAAAAATTTATAAAAACAAAGCTATCAGCAAAAAATAGCTCATCCAGTGCTTTTAGTGCCACAACACATACCCACAAGCACTAACTAAATCATAATGAAAACTATCAAAAACGCTAATTCAACGAAAACTCTACATTAATTTAATTTCTGCTCCACAAAGTCTTGAAATTCTATCGGGGACAAAGGTTTACAATATAGATAGCCCTGAAATGTGTGGCAGTTCTCACTTATCAAGAAATTCTGTATTTCTAACGTCTCAACACCTTCAGCCAGGACACCAAGACCTAAGCTGTAAGCGAGTGCAATAATAGCACGGACAATAGCTGCATCGTCTTGATCATCAGGCAGGTTTTTTAATAAAACTTTGGTTTATTTTTAGCACATCTATCGGTAATTGCTTAAGATATGCCAATGATGAATAGCCAGTACCAAAGTCATCCAGAGAAAATCTGATGCTATGCTTCCGCAACAAATGCATTCTCTCTACAGTCTTTTCTAAATTATTTAAAAAAAGTGTCTCAGTGGCTTCTAGCTGAATATTTTTAGGGTCAACACCAGTCTCGTTAATAATGGCAAGCACGTCATTTAAAAAACTATCTTATTGAAACTGTAAAGCACTCACGTTAATTGACACTTCCAAGTCTTCAAGAGGCCCTCTTTTTTTCCACTCTGCCATTTGAATACATACTTTTCTTAAGACTTCCTTGCCAAGCACTCCAATAAGCCCTATTTCTTCAGCGATAGGTATGAAGTCTCCCGGTGAAATAAGTCCTTTCTGGGGGTGAAACCATCGGATCAACGCCTCGGCCCCTATACAGCGTCCTTCACTATTTATCTTTGGTTGATAATAGGGGATAAATTCATTAGCTATGATGCCTGCTGGAATATTGCTATCGAGCCATGCTCGCAAATCCACTCTCGCTTGCATGGCAGGATCAAATAGCCCTACGGCATTGCGATTTCGATGTTTAACGTCATAAAGCGCCAAGTCTAGGCGCTTCATTATCTCTTCTGAACTATCCTTACAGGGCTCAATTAAAGTGACACCTATACTACACGTGCGGTGAATATTAAGCGCTTCTGCTTCATATGGCTCATTCAGTACCATGTGAATGCGCTCTGCGCTCTGCGCTCTGCGCTCTGCGCCCTGGATCCTCAAGGATCAGCACCTGGATACTGCATGTTGCCCCACGGACTGGATCTCTATGTCGAGGCGGAGCGAGGCAGTCTCTACCCCTGTCCGGAGTGCGGCAAGGCCTGTCAGGCTCACGACTTTGCCAACAAAACCTGGCGTCATCTGAACTTCTTTCAGCACCAGTGTTACCTGCATGCTCGCGTGCCTCGCACGAAGTGTCCTGAACATGGCGTCAAACGCATAGAGGTACCCTGGGCGCGTTCGGGCAGCGACTTCACGCTGCTGTTCGAGCAAGCGGCCATGTCGCTGGTCAAGGAGATGCCGGTGCTAGCCGTCTCTCGGCAGCTAGAGATCTCCGACAAACGTGGCGCACCGTGCATCACTACGTGGGCAGCATGCTGGGGGCAAGGTAACGGTCGACTGGTTCCATATCGTGCAGACCTTTACCAAGCTGCTGGACGAGGTACGCAAAAAAGAATGCCGCGAGCAGGAACACCCTAAATCGCTGCGCTGGGCACTGCTGAAAAATCTGGAAAACGAGAACCTGAGGCCGAAACAGTTGGTAGCCGATCAGAGCGCCACGGCCGGTGCCTGGATAATCAAGGAAAAGCTACGCTGGATCCAGAAAGCCCCAACGCCCTGAGCGGCTCGTTGGCGCATCACGAACTACCTCAAGGTCATGCAAGCAGCGGTTTCTGAAAAGCCACGTCTGAAGCCGATGGGAAAGGCCTTGGCGAAACTTGAGCGGCACACGGAAGCAGTAGTCAGGCGCTGGCACTCGGGACTGACGAACGCAAGACTGGAAGGAATTAACGGCCTGTTTCATGCAGCTAGGTCACGCGCACGTGGCTATCGGAACGCGGCTAACTTCATCGCCATGATCTACCTGATTGGCAGCCCGGCGGGCCGCCTATTCGATCAGGCCAAATCCACATGAAATGTCGAAGAACCAATAAGTTAGTACTTTCGTTCAGGGAGCAATCGAACGATATTTGACGATTAGTCGTTAATAGTCGCACAGTATGCTTCAGCATACCTCCGCGCATCTGCCTGCGCGCGATGAGGGGCTGATGTTTTGTTGAGCAGGTTTGTCATTCTAATAATCTGTTTAGTATCCATCGCATCATACAGCTAATAAACATCAGCTAGCTGAAATGAAGGCTTCATTTTAACTGCTTGAAAAAGCCGTTGGAGCCAAAACGTGTCGTAAGACAATTCGTCGCAAAATACAGTAGCAACTTCTAGCTTTTCTTCAAGGCGTTTGACTGCTTCTTGTATCGATATGCCTTCTGTCATTAGCTGCTGACGTGTTATGCCATGCAGAGATTCTGCACTCTCATCCCAGTATGACCATTTGGGGTGGGGGCGAATGAGAAAAGCATCGCTATTACCGAGAGTGTCAACCCAGCCGATTTCGATTGGATAACTGTACGGTTGCTTAAGTCCAGAGGCCTCAATGTCAAAGAATGTAACAATAGTGGGCAACGCGCTATTTTGGTGGTTTTTGTGAGTGCTTTGTTTAATTCTATCTTTTATGTTGTTATCGGTTTCTCTGGCTGTATCAAGACAATTGGCCATGTCAGTTGTTTTTGAGTGGAAATCTGGTGCCACCTGTTTAGCTATAACTTCACCCCAGCGCTGCCAGACGTCTACTTGAGACTGCCAGCGAGAAGAGCGGTTATAGGTTCCCAGTAGCTTGGGTGGAGCGTGGGCAATCATCTTTTCCACCAAGTATGGTTCAGCCCCCAGAATTTCAGTGGCTTGAGTGGAGAAAGTACGTCTTAGATCGTGAGTGGTGAAGTGCTCAAAGTGATATAGAGGTGCGCTGTCATCTTGCTCTTTTCTTGCCCGACCTTGCAGGCGAGCGATGGTGGTGCTGAGGCTATCCGGGTGAATTGGCTTACCGGTGCTTTGAGTCGACGTAAAAACGAATTCATCAGTTGCCAGTTGGCGCTGTTCTGCAATCAGTTCAATTGACAGCGGGCTAAGATGAACCTTATGTTCGCGGCGCGATTTAGCGCGTTCAGCTGGTATTGTCCATTCTGTTTTTTTGATTTCATCCCAGCGCATAAATGCCACTTCACTACGGCGGCAGCCGGTTAAGATCAGCAGCTTTAGCGCATTGGCTACGGGAATGCTCAGCACCGCGGTTGTAGCCTTGCCTTCATTATCGGCGCGGGCGTCGTCTATTGCGTGCCATAGTTGGCGTAATTCAGGCAGAGTTAGAAAACGTTGACGCGGGGGAGACGCAGACGCAGCAATATCTGATGGCGTTAGAGCATCAGTAGGATTCATGTCGATTTGTTCACGCTTTTGGCAATAGCGCAGAAGCTGACGAAGTAGGTTCAAACTATGGCGGGCTTCTACCTTGGCATTTTTAGAAGCTTGTTCCAGCACGTCGATAACCAAACGCCGGGTGACATCTCGCACGTAAAAATCAGCGAGCCGCGGGGCTAGATGACGCCGCCAGCGTCCTCGCTGTTGGGATACCGTTTTAGGAGTAGGTGGCTGTTTATTCCGCCCAGGTGTTTGTTCGTAGGCTTCAATCCATCGCTCGAAAGCATCCTGCATTGTCCAGGCGGCTAAATTGGTAGCTTTTTCGGACGCGAGCTGCTTGCGTGGATCCAGTCCTTTTTTTACCAGTTCAGCGGCGGCAGCGTGCTTCTCTCTGGCACGCTTTAACGTCATGGCAGGATGGCTGCCCAGCATCATTTCCCGCTGTTTCCCACCAATGTTAAAACGATACATCCACAGCTTTATAGATTTTCCCGCGCGTATTTCCAGCGATAAGCCAGCACCATGTTTTGACTTTACGGAGCGTCGTGCTTTCTGTCTGCCTTCAGGTAGCGAGAACGCAGCGACTTCAGCCGGGGTGGTAATTGCTTTTGTGGCATTCATTTCGGTTCCCCTAGTAGTTCCCCTATTTTTGCGTAGTATAACGCGGGGCTATATAGGACACAAAAGGATAGGCATTTAATGTAAGTTACTGATTTTATTTAATTATATGAGTATGAAAAAGAATTCTTGAGAAAGCATAAAACAGGATAAAATCCCGCTCCTAAGCGGCAGGTCGCAGGTTCGACTCCTGCCAGGGACGCCAACGGGCATCTTGAGAAGTCCTGAGAGGGTCAAAAAAAGAGTACAATGCTCTGAAATACAAGGTTTTTAGCTCCTCGCCGTTCCTTCCAAATCCCGCTGCTAAATGATATGCAGAATGGTATATACCCCCATTCGAAGATGCGCGGTATACCGCCATGGCGCTAAGTGTTCGATAGATAAACGCAACCAAACCCAGCACGAAATTTTTCACCCTTTCTGATGGTCAGGGATTAGAACTTAGGATCTCGCGCAACGGCAGTCGTGGATGGCGTTTGCGCTACACACGCCCCAATGGTGAGCGCAGCATGACCAACAGCTCTGGCGTTTACCCCGAGGTGTGAATGAACTCGCTACAGGACACGGTAGTTTTCAATTCAGTTGTCCACATAATTACTCGTAAGTGACCTGCTTATTACGCTCGATTTTATTCCCTTTTCAGGGTTCTGAACACACTGGTTTATACCGTTAATTTTCATTTGTGTATTTTCTTAATGTTTCAGCTTCGATTAGAGCTAACAAATCTTGAAATTATTTCATTTTAATTGGCTTTTTCGGAGGGGATTCTAGTTGTCGATAAAAGGCACTCGGCTTATTCTGAAAAAGGCGTAGCACTTCTCGTACAACACTTGTACAGTTATGAAAGATAAATTTACTTATTAAAATTTCGAAGGAGCGTGTAATGGATACGCTTGTAAGGGTTATGTACGTCGAAGACGATCCTGATATCCGCGATATAGCATTTATGGCCCTGGAGGATGTAGGTGGCTTGACGGTCAAAATTTGCGAATCTGGCGAACAAGCATTAAGAGAAGCTGGAGAATTTGCCCCGCAAATGTTTTTGCTTGATGTGATGATGCCGGGTATGGACGGGCCTAGCACACTACTGGAATTGAAGCGCCAAGGGTACATTAGCGAATCTATAGCGGTCGCCTTTATGACCGCTAAAGTCCATCCCGAAGAGGTGGCAAGGTATAAAGAAATCGGGGCGACGGACGTTATTGCAAAGCCTTTTGATCCTATGACTCTCGCTGACGACGTTCGCGGTATCTGGAAAACGTTTCATGGTTGATCCGACTTCTTCTCAGGCCTTTGCCAAGCGATTAAAAACGCTTTCGGAAGCTTACTCAAAACGTCTTGCTTCTGACTTCGAACGGCTTACAGAACTCGCTGACTGGCTGGCAGCAGACGCTTCATGCGTTGAGTCCCTTACGCAATTAAATTCAGTCTTACACTCGCTGGCAGGCTCTGCAGGAACCTTCGGCTTTGAAAGCCTAGGGCGTCAGGCTCGAGAGTACGAGATGCAGGTTACAAAGGTTCTGCAACAAGATGTCAAGCAATCACTACCTGTCTCAGATTGGATTACGCAACTACAAAGTACATTTGAGTTAGACAAAAGCCGAAAAGCTGTTCTGGGCATGGAGACCACCCGCCTGGAAAACATTGAAGGTGCGCCTTCCATCTGGTTGGTAGAACGTGATGTCATGTTAGCGGAATATATGACCCAGCAGCTGCATAGCTTCGGCTTTCAAGTACGGCATTTCATTGATGCCGAGGAGTTTGATCAAGATAAAAATAAAGATTCACTGCCTGATTTACTATTGATCGACCATCGCGCCACGCAACTCGAGGCGATTAAGGAAAACCCGGTGGCCTTTTGGCTGACGTACCTCAAAGATTACGCCTGCCCAATTCTTTTTACGGGTACTGAGGAAAGCTTTACCGCGCGACTTCATGCCTTGCGTAGCGGGGGGCAAAATTATTTTGTAAAACCTTTGGACATGATAAAGCTTGCCTCTCATGTAGCGCAGCTAATTAAAACAAAAGATAGCCAGCCAGAGCGTGTAATGATTGTCGAGGATGACGCCGAATTAGCGCATTATCTTCAATGCGTACTGGAGGGGGCGGGTATGGATGTCCGTGTGTTTGACCGCCCCGACCCTTTGTTCGAGGCTATCAACGATTTTAATCCTGAGCTGATCCTGATGGATCTTTGGCTGCCAGGCATCACCGGTGCAGAAATAGCCGCCTTGCTGGGCCAGATGGAACGCTGGTCACAACTGCCAATTGTTTATCTTTCTGCCGAATCCAATGCAGAGCTTCGCGGGCAAGCACTATTAAGAGGAGGTGATGCATTCCTCGAAAAGCCAATTGACACGGAACTTCTCATCAACCTATGTCGCTCCCGTGTCATAAGGTTACGTAAGTTGGAGCATACGAAAAATAGAGATGCGCTAACCGGGCTTCTAAAGCACGCCAGTATCAAAGAAGCCTTACAAGACCAATGGCTATTGTCACAACGGAAGCAACAGGGTTTTTGTGTGGTAATGCTCGATATTGATCACTTCAAGGCTGTTAATGACACGTATGGACATGCAGTGGGTGACCTAGTGATTGCCGCTGTGGGTACTCTGTTACGGCAACGCTTCCGGAGTACCGATAAATTAGGTCGATATGGTGGAGAAGAGTTTACGCTGGTACTGCTCGACTGTACTGCCGCCAATGCTGTCAGCATGGTAAATAGCCTACGCGAAGATTTTGCTGCTATTCAGTTTACGGGGGGGAGCGAACCTTTTTCCTGCACCTTGTCGGCAGGTGTGGTAGATAATCAGCTCTTTCCTGACGACCCTGCCGAGTCTCTGCTTAACCGAGCTGATCAGGCGCTATACCAAGCCAAAAACAGCGGCCGTAACCGTGTTTGTTTAGCGGCAGATTAGCATCGTAATTGATGTGACAGCGGAGGTTAAAAATGAAGGCACCGTCGATTCCGGAAAATGAAACCGAGCGCCAGTGTGCACTGGATGAAACAGGTTTGCTTAATAGCGGTTATGAAGCACGTTTCGACCGTATTACACGAATCGCTCGTCAAATGTTTTCAGTGCCCATTGCGTTGGTATCTTTAATTGACCAAAATCGGCAGTGGTTCAAGTCATGTCAAGGGCTTGATGCTAGGGAAACACCCCGCAACATCTCTTTTTGTGGTCACGCGATTTTGAACAACGTGCCATTGATTGTTGAAAATACATTAGAAGACGCTCGTTTTGCTGATAACCCTCTGGTCATCGGCGCTCCCAATATACGCTTTTACGCTGGCATTCCTTTGCACACGAGCAGCGGATACTGCATTGGAACCCTGTGCCTGATTGATACGCAGCCAAGAACTCTGTCCTCTGAGCAAGTCAATATGCTTGACGACCTCGCCGCAATGGTGGAAGAGCTAATACACGCCGATGAAATCAGTCAGAAGTCATATTCAGTACTTGAGTCTGAGCTGATTGCCAGCCGTGATCAAATGGAATCATTGATTAATAACATGCCTGGTGTGACCTATCGTTGTTTACCCGATGAACATTGGACCATGCTATACATTAGCGGGCAGGTTGATCGGGTAAGCGGCTATCCAGCTGACGAGTTAATTGGCAATAAAAGCGTTTGTTACGCTGACTTAATCCATCCGGACGATGCGCCTGTACTGGAAAAAGTAGTCACCAGGGCAATGGCTGACAATACAGAATGGCATCTTGAGTATCGAATTAAGCATCGGGACGGCACTTGGCGCTGGGTGGAAGAACGAGGAAAATGCATTCACGATGATGCTCACTATCCCGCTATTCTAGAGGGCTTTATAGTCGACGTTACCCGTGAACGAAATACGGTAAGCCAACTAAACAAGCATCATGATGCATTGGTACTGCTCAACGACATTGCTTTTTCTTCACAAGTCACGCTAGACGAAAAAATCAACCATGCGCTAAAAACGGCAAGGCAATACTTGAAGATGGATTTGGCGATTCTTAGTCAAATCGAGGGCGATGTTTATACGATCCGCTGGGTAGATGCAGCTGCAGGCACGTCAGTAAATACGGATCAGTCCTTTATGTTAGGCCACACTTGGTGCCAGCATATTTTTTCTGGCGACTCTTCGCAAAAGCGCGAGTTGTTTATTGCTAATGCTGAAAGTTGCGAATTCAAAAGCCATCCCTGTTATAAGGAAAATCCACTAGGCGCATATGCAGGTATTGTCATTGAGATAGAAGGCGGCGCATTTGGAACGCTGAATTTTTCTGCGAGCAAAGCGCGGATGGAAAAATACGATGATAGCGAGAAGCTGTTTATACGCTTATTGGCGCGCTGGTTATCCGATCTCTTAGCGAATAGTCTCAATAGTGAGCGTCTCAGCAAGTTGACTGCTCAACTGCCTGGCGTTATCTATCAATTTCGCCGCTATGCAGATGGTCGCACAACATTTCCTTTCAGTTCACCTCAAATTCAAACCTTATATGAACTCACTCCAGCAGAGGCGGCTGCCGATGCTACGCCTACCTTTAGTCGAATTCATCCTGATGATTTAGAGGTTGTTAGCGCATCTATAGAGCATTCAGCTGATACGCTGGAATACTGGCAAGCGACGTATCGTGTGCAGTGTCGCGGAAAAGGGCATCGCTGGATTATGGGCCAGGCCAAACCTGAGCGTCTTATAGACGGTAGCACCTTGTGGCACGGTTACTTACAAGATATTCATGAGCAGGAAGAAGCACGCTTAGCTTTAGAAGACAATGAAGCACGGCTAAGAGGGCTTTTCGAGTTTTCACCCATTGGTATTGCCTTGAATGATTTTGAAACCGGCCAGTTTATCGATTTGAACGATGCACTTATTGACCCAACGGGGTATACCCGCGATGAGTTTGTGTCATTGAGTTACTGGGATATCACTCCAAAAAAATATCAGCCCGAAGAAGAACAAGCACTTATAAGTTTAAAAACGACAGGACGCTACGGCCCTTTCGAGAAAGAGTATATTCGCAAGGATGGCAGTCGCTATCCGGTGCGCCTTCAAGGCATGCTCAGCCAAGAGCGAAACGGTCAGCAGGTGATTTGGTCACTCATTGAAGATATCACTGAACGCCGTAAGTTAGATAAATTGAAAGATCAGTTTATTTCCACCGTAAGCCATGAGTTGCGTACTCCTCTCACTTCAATTAAAGGCTCGCTTGGTCTTCTTAACGGTGGCGCAGCAGGCACTTTACCCGAAAAGGCTCGTACGCTAATAAATACCGCCGAACGCAATGCTCAGCGCTTAGCGGTGCTTATTAATGATTTACTTGATATAGAAAAGCTGGTCGCAGGTAAAATGCCCATGAACTTAAGCGTACAACCGCTAGCACCCTTATTAAATGAGATGGTCGAGTCCATGGGCGGTTATAGTGAGCAGCACCAGGTACCTATCCAGATTCCTGACGGTGGGCCGACGGTATGGGTTGATGTTGATGGCCCGCGCTTAATACAAGCGCTTACCAATCTATTATCCAACGCGATCAAGTTCTCCCCTGCGGGGAAAGCTGTTGAAATATGCGTTAAGCCATCTGACAGCACCATCGAGATTTCAGTGCGTGATCACGGCCCAGGTATCGATCCTGGGTTTCGCGATCATTTGTTTCAGCGTTTTTCTCAAGCGGATGGCAGCGATACTCGAAAGCTGCCTGGAACCGGCCTTGGTTTGGCAATTAGCCAAGAAATATGCCAGCAGTTGGGCGGAGAAGTTGGCTACCGTGATGCTGTAGGTGGGGGCGCCAACTTCTTTATTTTATTACCAAGGAAATACCAATGATAAACATCCCACTGAGTATGCGTATTGTTCTACTCGTATTTGCTACCAGTGGTATTCTTGTTGGCGGGATTCTGGTCACAGTGTATCAATTAATGGTCACTGATTATGAGTCTATCGTGGCCGAGCGTGAGACAGCTGAGATAAAGCGCCTAGCCTCTGAGCTTGAACTCTCTCAGCAGCAGCGAGTGCTTGGTCTAGAAGCCTTTGCAACACGCTTACTCGATGAAGATGGCAGGTTACGTAGCGATCAATCGCTACAAACATTATTGGAACAACCTTCCGTTGCAGGCGATCTTTTCCCTGATGGCTTGCTGGCTTTTGATGCTGATGGCACGGCTATCGCAGAAAACCGTCATGTTCCAGGGCGTTTAGGTACCAACTATGCCGACCGCCCTCACTTCCAGCGTGCCCGACAAACCAAAGAGGCAGTGATTTCTGAGCCCATTATTGGACGCACTACTGGACTGCCGCTCATTTCATACTTGCAGCCCATTCTATCTTTAGACAATAGCCTTATCGGGTACGCGGGCGGAATACTGGATCTCGCCAATACTCCGCTTATCGACACTTATAGCTTAGGTGAGGCTGATTCCAGCATCACTCTGATTATTGACCCGAGACACCGTTTGTTTGTCTCTATGTTGGAACGCTTCGAGACGATAGAGCCTCTGCCAGATGATGGTGCTGATCCATTCGTCGACACCGCGCTGGCTTTGAGTCCGCCGGGCACCATAGTTGAATATCAGCAACAGCGATATCTTACTGCCAGTCAGCAATTGGATTCTCTCGGTTGGATAGTACTGAGAGCAATACCCTATGATGCAGCCATCGCACCCGCAAAAGCATCCTTTAGACAGTTCCTACTCATTGTACTGTTTGCCATGGT
>NZ_JAFWFN010000014.1 GCF_017515565.1 Halomonas sp. | reverse complement strand
TGGAGCGTCAACGTGCAGGGCAGCGACCTGGTCGCGGATGACGACCAAACCATCGACGGCGTGGTGGCCGCCACGGACGAAGCCGGCAACGTCGGCAACGTCACCGCGACCCACGAATACGGCGTCGACACCACCGCGCCCATCGCAGACCCCGTGTTAACCGATTGGCAGGTATTTACAGGTGAGGTGCCAAGCGGTGTGGATACCAACCCCTTCCTCTTCCGCACCTTTACTGTTGGAGGAAGTGTCGACACTGTTAATGGCGGTTTGGAAACTGTGCCCACGGTGTTTGAGTCTGACCCAACATTAGGCGGAGTAAATGGAGACGCAGAAGCTACCCAGTTTGTCTTAACTAGCTTGCCAAGCGAAGGCACTCTGTATGTCAAACAAGACGGTGTGAATTACGTCAAAATCACAGAGCAGGATATATCTGATGGCGGTTTTGCATTCAGTAAAGACGCAACATTCTTTCTCTCACTAGAAAGGAGTGAGCTGAGTGAAAAAATACTTGGTGGGAATTCACTTTCCGCTTGGCAACAGCATGGAGTGGAGATCCATGCTTACAATTTGGATGGTGTGAAAGACAACGGCCTGATACACGTCGGTAATGGTGGTATTGGCGTAACAGACAAAACTGGTTCGCAGAAACAAGTTGAAAATCAGTTAGCGTATCGCGATGGTAAAACTGAAACGTTAGTTGTCGACTTTAAGCAGGCAGTTGCTGAAGCTGAGATAGAAGTCTCCAACCTGTTTACAGGCAAATACAATGAAAAAGAAAGAGGCGAGTTAACTGCCTTCAAGAATGGGGAAGAGGTTGGACGCTGGGTGTTTAGTGGTGAGCCTGAGGGTACTGAAGGCGTGGATTTTGCTTTCGGTAGAAGTGATGGCAAGGGAAGCTTCATCCTTGAAGACGTTGTCTTTGATCAGTTGAGGTTTACAGCTGTTGACTACGGCCCAGGTGCCACTGCAAACAACGATAACAGTGAATACTTTGTTTCTAAAATTACTTATAAGACCGCGCCGGATAGTGTGTTTACGTACTTCGCTGAGGATCAAGCCGGAAACGCTAGCGATATCGTTGAGGTGAAAGTAGGCTCTGAGTCAGCAACTCATGTACCTGGCTTCATTCCATTACCCGCTGTTGAAGATATTATTGCTGGTGTGGCGGTTCACACCAGCGGCAACGGTAGTACCGGTACTTATGCCAATAATAACGGCCTGAAAAATGACGCCATGAACGGTAGCCATTCTACCCAAGGCTCAACACAAGATGAGGAGGGCTTTTACGGGGTCAATCATAATGGTCAAGATAACCTTAATAAAATTGATGGCAAAGAGGCGCTATTGATCCAGACGGTACAGCCTGTTAAGAGCATGACTTTCGCAATCAAAGGAGATTTGAATGGTGCTACCTACTCACTCTTCGGTAGCGATGGACAACGAATCGGCGCTTCTAGTGAGGTTAATGCCACAGGTGATCGTATAGAAATCAGTAGCCAAGAGCCTTTTAGTTATATTGCTTTTGACGGCAGTTCTAGCGGTAAATCGGAGTTCTCCGTTAAGCCCCTTGGCTACACAGCGACTTCGGGTAGTCAGTGGATCCAGGGCTCTAATGAAGATGATGAACTGGCAGGCGGCGACGGTAATGACGTGCTTATTGGTGGTGCCGGTAACGACATCCTAGTCGGTGGTGATGGTGACGACATCTTCCTCTGGCAGGAGGGAGATGAAGGCTCTCCAGAGACGACTCCTGCGATTGACGTGGTTAGAGATTTTGGTAACGGCAACAATATCTTGGATATTGCTGACCTGCTCCAAGGTGAAGAGGAAGCGGTTGATCTGAGTACCTATATCGTCGCTGAACAGGAAGACAACGACACAGTGCTTTACCTAAACTCTCAGGGTGGCTTGAGCAGTGATAAGAGTAATGCAGATCAAGTGATTCGCTTAGAAGGTAAGAGTTTCTCTGACTTCGGCGGCGCGAATTCTTCACAGGATGTAATTCAGCATATGCTGGATAACAACCAACTGAAAATCGACCAATAAATTTAACCTAACCCAAAGGCCGCCCACGGGCGGCCTTGTTGTATCTGCGATAAGATTACGTTTAGCAACCAATAGGCGCTTTTACTAACAGAGGAAACCGCTATGCTTCATATCAAACGCAATGATCAAGGAGACATCGTGACACTTAGTAAAGAGCCATCGCCTGAGTGTGATGGCACTATTGAGCCGGATTCGCCGGAGGTGTTTGCGTTCTTGGCGCAACAAACGGGGCAGTCGGCGCAAATGATTGCGTCTGATTTGGCGTTTGTGCGTGTGGTTGAGGACATGCTGGAAGTGCTGCTCGCGAAGGGTGTTCTTAGCTTTACCGACTTGCCACCAGCGGCACAAAGCAAAGTGATGGAGCGTAAATCGCTGCGGGCGAAGAATGATGTCAACTTGATTAGTGATGATGGTGGTATTATCTAACGCGGCTTTTTAAGTAACGCCGCGTTAGCGTTGTGCTTTACCCAGGCTTACAAGAGGGGGCGTACGCCGGGGCCGGTTGCCCCATCCAGGCCTGCACGAAATAGGCTTTCCAGCTCCGCTTGCTCTGTTACCCCTTCTGCAATCACTTGAATACCCAGCGAATGGCACAGGGTTGCCATGCCGCGCACAATGGTTTGCTGCTCGCTAGAGGTGTGAATCCCGCGAATCAAGCTGCTGTCCACTTTAAGGTAGGCAAGCCCCACGTCGTGAAGGTCGGCAAGCTTTGTAAATTCAGCGCCTACGTGCTCGATACCGAACTGACACTCCAACGGCCTTAGTGCCGTACATAAACCACGTAAGCTGCCGATAGCGCGCGCGTTTAATACGGCGGGCACTTCAAAGCAGAGCTGTTTGGCGAGCTGCGGTTGCTTCTCTAACAGTGCTCTTAGCTCAATGA
Organism: Halomonas sp.; assembly: GCF_017515565.1. Taxonomy (GTDB): domain Bacteria; phylum Pseudomonadota; class Gammaproteobacteria; order Pseudomonadales; family Halomonadaceae; genus Vreelandella. The sequence goes on along the minus strand of NZ_JAFWFN010000014.1, from coordinate 86,376 downwards.
CAAACTGCCCGTTGGTAATTGAGGCAAGCGAAAGGTTAATCCCCAGTTTTTGCGTAGGATCAATCGTGAGCTGCTCAAGAGCTTTTTTAACGACGGCAATATCGAGCGCGGGCTCTAAGGCGAAGCGCGATACCCATGGAATAAACACACCGGCTGTTTGCCATGCATTTGCAAGCTCTAAGCGGGCAGGGCACTCATAGTGGAGCACGTTGTTTTGTGCATCAGTCACAGGGAAGTAGGCCAGTTGTGGCCCTTGGTCAATAGCGGTATTGAGTGCTGTGCGCCACTCGGCATGCGTATTAAACAGTGAGCCTTGCTTACCTTCACGAACAACAATACCTCGGTGAGCACTGCTGCTTTCGGCCTCGGCCAGGGCATCGTCTAAAGTGGCTAGAAGGGCGCCGCGATCATCGTGGGGTGCATAGGCAGCAATAGCCGCTGGCAGGTGCAGTGTTGTATGAGAGGAGAGTACGCCCACTGTCTCAAGTGCCTGATCAAGCGCTTGGCGAACACGTGGCGCTAATGCACTGGTATCTTCTTCCAGTGGCAGCAACAGCATGAAGTCACTGCCGTTAAGGCGGCCTACCATGGCCTCTTCGGAGGCATCGTCAAGCTTGGAAAGCTGTATGACCAGCTCACGCAGTAAGCTATCAGTTGTTTTGTGGCCTAACTGCTCATTTAACTGCTCCAGGGCTTGAACCCTTACCATGACCATTAGGCCCGTTGCGCGCGCTTCATCACTACTCAACAGTGATGCCAGCCTGCCCATGAATACATCACGATTTAGTGCGCCAGTGACTCGGTCATGCTGAAGGTCGCGACGCAACTCATCCAGCTTATGGCTCTCTTGGCTGAGCATTTGATGGACGTTGGCCGAAAGCACATTCATCGCTTGAGCGACTTCTTTCAGCTCTAGGGTGCGGGGCTCTTTAATGGTGGTGAAGCGGCGGGCGCTGATATCTTTTGCTTGGGCAACCACACGGGTTAGCGGGTGCTTGATACCGCGTACCAGTACGGTGGCAATGGCTAAACTAATCGCCCCGGCCAGTAAGAACCAGCCTGCTAATTCCAACATGCTGCGCCATAAAGAGGTATAAGCAAAGCTATGCTGGCTTTCAAGTTCTAAGGTGCCGAACTGTCGCCAACCATCCTGCACGGTGGCTCGCCCTGTAGGGACATCAAATTGAATGAGGTTACGGAACCAGGCCGGCACATCGCCTCGGTACTCACCAGCGGTGCGTTCAACCAGCACCTCGCCATCGGTATCTTTTAGTACAATTGAGCGGTAGTAGCCGGTATCAAACTGTGCAGCAATAAGTAGCTCAAGAATCACTATGTCTTTGTCAAGCTGGCTCATCGAAAGCGCAAGCGCAGTGGCGTTGTCTTCGTTTTTAATGCGCACTTCCTGCTCAATATAGTCACGGCTTGAGGCAATGCTGATCGCAAGGCTGCCGACAAACGAGAGTAGAAGAAGCGCAATAATGGCCAGCCAAAGCTGTTTAATCAGTGACATGGTGCCTTATCCTTTTAAATGAAGCCTTGTGATTGCATGCGTTCCACCACGCTGCGCCAGCGCGATAACCGGGCTAAGGGGTCGGCACGTGATTCTGAAGAGCCGCCCGCCCATAATCCTTCACTGTTAAAGCTAAATACGGGGTCAAGGTCGGTGCGCTGTGAGGCGGGGCTAATGGAGGGTACAAGGTTATCCAGTACCAACGGCTCGGCGTTGGGCGTTGTGTAGTAGCCAAGCACCATGTGGGCTTGGGTAATTTGACTACGGCCAATACGCGCACGCACGTAAATCATCCTCAGGCGTTCGCCAGGGACGTCAAGCTGCTTAAGCGTAATGTATTTGGCAATAGAGTAATCTTCGCAGTCGCCCTGACCCTGCCCCATAGTTTCCAGCGGTGTGGCCCAAAAGTCTTCCTGGCCCCAGTTATGAATATCGTCAACCCAGCGCACTTGTCGGTTGAAAAAATCATTTACGTCGCGAAGTTGCGTTTGTAGTTCCTGCCCACGTAGGCGCTCTAGCAAGTCAAACCATGCCTCTAATACGACAAGGCCGCGCTGCCCATACTGCTGCTCCATGCTTTGACGCAAACGCTGTGGGTTAAACGCAGTCGCAGGCGTAGGAAATACCCCCAACCCTGCGCCCAACATAAGCGCGCCGGCAGTGGCTAAAAACTGCCGACGGGAAAGGGGGCAAAGCGTGGGGCGAGGAGAGTCAGGCATAAGCGCCATTAGCGTTTGTCAAATATGCATCAAGACTACAAGCTACGGCTCCTGAGCGCTATATCTGCCCAGTAGAAAGTATTAATTGGTAGTACTAGATTTCCCTTATGGACGCTACTCAGCTTTGGCTTGTATTGCCCCTTTCAGGGTGTGTTCGGAAAGCAACGGCTCAAGCGCTGGCCATACGTTATCTAGAATAATCGGCTGTGCCTCGGCGGTGGGGTGGATGCCATCGCTTTGCATCAGCTGCCTATCCAGGGCAACGTCTTCCAGCAAGAAGGGCACCAGTGAAATATCGTATTCATCCGCTAGGGAGTGGAAAACACCGGTGAAGGCGTCCCGGTAGGCTTGGCCATAGTTAGGCGGGATATCAATGCCCAGCAGTAGTACATCAGCGTCTACTTCCTGGCTTTGTTCAATCATGCGGGCAAGGTTGGCACGCATTTGATTCGGATCTAAACCGCGTAGGCCATCGTTACCCCCTAGTTCTAGCAGAACGATATCCGGCTGTCGCTGTCCGATAATATCGGTAAATCGCTGCGCTCCGCCGGAAGTGGTTTCGCCGCTAATGCTGGCATTGACCACCGTTGCCTGGCCTTCAAGGCGCTCTTCCAGCAGTGTTACCCAGCCCTCTTCCTGCTCAATGCCGTAAGCGGCACTTAAGCTGTCACCCATGACTAGCAGAGTAGGGCCTTGGCCTGCGTTGATCGATGAAGTACCGAAGGTGACTACCAGTGCCAGCACCCCACCGGTTACCATACGGTTCAGTTTTTGATGATAGGGTTTTAGATGACTTGGCTTTTGAAAGCTTAGCTTCTGACGAAATAGTTTCTGCCAATCCAGTTTTTGCCACGCTACAGGGATGCCACGCTTCATGCCTTACTCCTCTGACCCAATGTCTACGTTGCCAGCCGATGACGCGCCTGCAAACCAATCATCCACCGACACTGCTTCTGCCCATAAGGTTCCTAATGTCGGGATGGGTACGCCTGTGCTGCTGGCTGAAAAGCTTTCAAAACAGGTAACCAGCGGTGAGCGCTCACTACATATCTTACACGACCTCTCCTTAAGCGTGGCCGCAGGTGAGAGCGTGGCCATTCTGGGTAAAAGTGGTGCCGGTAAATCGACGCTTTTAGGGCTTTTAGCAGGCTTAGACACTCCCAGCGATGGTGAATTAACCCTATTTGGGCAGCCCTTGAGCCGTTTGGATGAAGATGGCAGGGCAGCGCTGCGTGCGGGGCGAGTAGGGTTTGTGTTTCAGAATTTCCAACTGCTGCCCACATTGAGCGCGCTTGAAAACGTACTCTTGCCCCTGGAACTTTCACCTCGGGGTGGGGAAGATCATTCAGCTGCCCAATGGCTTGAGCGGGTGGGGCTTGGCGAGCGCACAGGCCACCTACCTAAACAGCTCTCCGGCGGCGAGCAGCAGCGGGTGGCCATTGCCCGGGCTTTCGTCACCGACCCGGAACTGGTATTTGCCGATGAGCCTACCGGCAACCTTGACCCAGACACAGGCGCACAAATTATTGACTTACTATTTACCCTGAATCGTGAGGCGGGTACCACGCTGATTCTGGTGACCCATGACCACGCCCTTGCCCGCCGCTGCGACCGCTGCCTGCGCCTTGCAAATGGCAAACTAGAACCCTTTGAACCGGCGTCTATTAACGGGGGTAGTAATGAGTGATATTAACTGGCGCCTTGCCGCCCGCAGCTTGAAGCGTGACCTGCGAGCATCCGACGTGCGGGCGCTGTTTATTGCACTCATGCTGGCGGTGGCCGCCTCCACTATGATTGCTTTTTTTCTCGACCGACTAGAGCGTGGTTTGGAGCGTCAGGCGGGCCAAATGCTGGGCGGCGATTTGGTGCTTGAGCAGCGCGAGCCGTTTTCCGATGAGCTGCGCGGCACCTTAGAGCAGGCAGGACTTGAGTTGAGCGATCAAGTTGAACTGGTCTCAATGATTAGTCGAGGCGAGCGTTTTCAGCCTGCTAGCCTCAAAGCGGTCGATGATATTTACCCGCATTATGGCGAATCCCATGTTGATCTTGGCAGTGGCACGGAGCAAATAGCCTCTGGCCCATCGGCGGGGGAGGCATGGGCAGACCCAAGGCTTATCCAGTTGATTGAACTTGAGCTGGGCGATCGTGTGCAGGTAGGGCAAACCGAACTGACCATCAGCGGTATTATTGAGCGCGAAGCCGACCAGTCGGGTGGTTTTGGCAACTTCAACCCTCGCTTAATGCTCAATACTGCCGACTTAGAGGCCACCGGCTTGATGCAACCAGGCTCGCGTATTGAGTTTAGTTTGTTGGCAGCAGGCCCGCCTGCAGCGTTAGAGCAAGTGCAGGCGCTACTGGCCGAGCTAAGAAGAGATGGTGTGGACGTGCGCGATGTGAGGGTAGACCGCCCTCAGTTAGGTAATGCCCTAGAGCGTGCCGAAAGCTACCTGGGGCTTGCGGGTTTAGCTGCGGTGCTGCTGGCGGGGGTGGCGGTCGCTATGTCCACCCGGCGCTATGTGGAGCGCCACTTGGACACGGCTGCACTGCTGCGCTGCTTTGGAGCTAGCCAGTACCAGCTAGTGACGATTTTTTCCCTGCAGTTGCTGGGGTTAGCGCTGGCAGCATCGGTGGTAGGCGCGCTGCTGGGGTTGGTGGGGCAGGCGGTGCTTCTCTGGCTGCTCACCAGCTTTTTACCCATGACGCTGCCGCCCCCCGGCATCATGCCGCTTTGGCTGGGAATTTTTACTGCCTTAGCGGTGTTAGTGGGCTTTGCTGGACCAACGCTACTGCGCATTAAGCAAGTGAGTGCGCTTAAAGTACTGCGCCGCGAGCTGGACCCGTTACCACCGTCAGCATGGGTGGTGGTTGGGGTAGCCAGCATTGTGTTTGGCGGCCTGCTGTGGCTCTACTCGGGCAGTTTGCCGTTGGCGGTTGCGCTGCTGATTGGCGGCGCCGTGCTGTTGGGCGTGCTGTGGTTATTGAGTTCACTGCTACTCAATGGCTTGCTAAAAGTTGTGCAGCGGCTGTCAGGGAAAAGTGTATGGTCACAGGCGTTTCGCTTGGGAGGACGGCAGTTAGCACGACGCAAACAGGCGGGATTAGGGCAGTTGTTGGCCTTTTCGGTGACGTTCTTCGCTATGGCGATGATTGTATTGGTGCGCGGCGATCTGCTGACTACCTGGCAAGACCAACTGCCGGATGACACCCCCAACTACTTTGCTATCAACATACAGCCCGGCGAGCGCGATGCCTTTGAACAAGCTGTTGCGCCACGGGTAGACACCCAGAGCACACTTTACCCGATGGTGCGCGGGCGTATTACCGGCATTAATGGGCAATCGCCACGGGATGCGGTGCCGCCCGACGCCAGGGGGGACAACTCTCTGCGCCGTGAGCTAAACCTCACTTGGCAAGCCGAAGTACCCCAAGGTAACCAAGTCGTCGCCGGGCAGTGGTTTACACCGGAGGCCGAGCCCCAAGGCTTTATGGGTGAGGTAGACGCAACCCCCACTGATAGAAGTGGCATTACGCCCATATCCATGGAGGACGGGCTCGCACAGCGGTTAGGGTTGGGTGTTGGCGACGAGCTAACGTTTTCGGTGGGGGGGGATACCATTGCGACTCGTATCGAAAGCTTACGCAGCCTTAACTGGGATAGCTTTACGCCCAACTTCTTCGTTATTTTCCCGCCGGGTGTGCTGGAGTCGTTTGGGCATAGTTATATCACCGCGTTTCACTTGCCCGAAGCGGAGCAAGGGTTAATTCGCCAGTTGGTAAGCGATTTCCCAGGCGTTTCGCTACTCAACGTGGATGCTATTTTAGGCCAGGTGCGCGAAGTGCTAACGCAGGTTACTCGGGCAGTAGAGCTGGTATTAGCCTTGGTGCTGCTAGCAGGGATTAGTGTGCTCTACGCAGCCCTGACTGCAAGTAGGCCAGTGCGCGCCCATGAAAGCGGCTTACTGCGCGTGTTTGGGGCAGGCACTAAGATGATTTCCCGCGTGCAAGGCGCAGAGTATGCGCTACTTGGGTTTGCCAGCGGTTTGATGGGAGCAGCGCTAGCGGAGCTAGCCACCGCCGCGCTGTACCTGTACTGGCTGGATTTAACGCCACGCCTGCACGTAGGGCTTTGGTTTATATTGCCGCTAGGTGGCGCGCTGCTGATTGGGATTATCGGCCATGCGCTTTCTTATAGTTTGAGGCGCCAAGCCCCAGCCGCCAGCCTTGGGCTGTTGGGTGAGGCGTAGCGAGGTTGGAAGCTAGCCGAGTAGCGTGGCTGTCCACTTGGTCAGCCTTTGAAGGGCGCCAGCAACATGAAACATACTCATGCAACACCTGACGCGGATGCGATGAAAGTCGCGTCAGGCTGCGTTATGATAGCGCCCTCGCTTCTCCCATGATGATCGTTTCGTTACGAGGTTCTCGCCGATGTTCAGCCGCGACATGACAATTGCCGGATTCGATGACGCGCTTTTTGATGCGATGCAGAAAGAAGTTGCACGCCAAGAAGCCCATATCGAACTGATTGCTTCTGAAAACTACGCTAGCCCCCGCGTACTGGAAGCCCAGGGCAGCCAGCTGACCAACAAATACGCCGAAGGCTACCCCGGCAAGCGCTACTATGGCGGCTGTGAATTCGTCGATATCGCCGAAAATCTCGCCATCGACTACGCCAAAGAGCTGTTTGGTGCCACCTACGTTAACGTCCAGCCCCACTCTGGCTCCCAGGCAAACAGCGCGGTATTCCAAGCGCTGGTAACGCCTGGCGATACCATTTTGGGCATGAGCCTTGATGCGGGTGGTCACCTAACGCACGGTGCCAAGCCTAACTTCTCTGGCAAGCACTACAACGCTATTCAGTATGGCTTGAATGAGCAAGGTCTGATCGACTACGACCAAGTGGCTGCGCTTGCCCGTGAGCACAAGCCAAAAATGATCATCGCCGGTTTTTCAGCCTATTCACAAATTGTTGATTGGGCCAAATTCCGTGAAATTGCCGACGAAGTAGGCGCTTACTTACTGGTGGATATGGCCCACGTCTCTGGCTTGGTCGCGGCGGGTGTTTACCCAAGCCCGCTGCCCCATGCGCACGTGGTCACCTCCACGACCCACAAAACCCTGCGCGGCCCCCGCAGCGGTGTGATTCTGTCGGCGGAAAACAACGCTGACATCGAGAAAAAGCTCCAGTCAGCGGTATTCCCCGGTGGCCAGGGTGGCCCCTTGATGCACGTGATTGCGGCTAAAGCGATCTGCTTCAAAGAAGCCATGGAGCCAGGTTTCAAAACCTACCAGCAGCAGGTCGTTAAAAATGCCCAGGCAATGGCTAAGGTATTTATCGACCGTGGTTACGACATCGTATCCGGCGGCACCGAAGATCACCTTTTCCTGCTCTCGCTCATCAAGCAGGGTGTGACCGGTAAAGATGCGGACGCCGCCTTAGGCCGTGCCCACATCACGGTGAATAAGAATGCCGTTCCAAACGACCCGCAAAGCCCATTCGTTACCTCTGGCCTGCGTATTGGCACGCCCGCTGTCACTACCCGTGGTTTCGGTGAAGACGAATGTACCCAACTGGCTGGCTGGATCTGCGACATTCTGGATGTATTGGCGAAAGGTGAAGACACTAGCGGCGTAGAAGCCCAGGTGCTGGATAAAGTCGCTGCAGTATGTGGTCGCTACCCGGTTTATAAATAATGTAGGCCGTCTATCAAGTAGTTTTGTCTGACAGTTTTGTCTGACCGCCTCTAATCAAAAAGCGCTAGCCCATAGGGTTAGCGCTTTTTTTTGGTTTCTGACACGCAAGTTTTACATCACTATACGTTGCATGACTGTTCGCTGATTACCAGCCGCCTTGGCCTTCTAACAAACTTCGTGTGTTGTTATTGAGGTGTACTCTAAAGTCGGCGCTACCCAGCACCATGGCATCACCCGTCCTAACTACCCGTGCGCTGACATAAAGGTAGTCTTGCCCTTGGGCATAAGTGCCCATCAAGATAGAGCGTGCATCGTGTTGGGCGCTTAATCGCTGTACTTGGCGAGATAAAATCAGCTCGCCTACGCTCTCTTCGATGAACATGCTGTCGCGCATTTTTACTTCACGTACCTGCATGCCTTCCCGTGCTAAGGCAGAGGCCATAAGCTCAGAGCTAATACGGCCAAACGTTGAGGATTGGCTAAGATTGTCGATGCTGACAAACGTAGCCGCTATCATCGGGCTATAACGTGTTATGTCTGGGTTGCTCGCTACCATCTGACTGGCAGCCGCGTGGGCTAAATCGGAAAGGTCGGGCTCAGGCTCCGCCGTTTGGGTGTTTGTGTTGCCAAAGGTGCCGCATCCTGCCAGTGTCAGCGCCATTAACACCAGTGGTAAAAAGCTGGCTTTACGCGCTAAAAAGCGACAGTAATAAGTAAAAGATAAAAATGTAGCGTTACTAGAAGACATAGCGTTATTGGAAGACATAGTGTTACTAGAAAACATAGCGTTACCAGGTATCAGTGATGGAAACAGTGGGCGTAGTAGGTGCTTGGGGAACGCGATGCGGGGCATAGTGGCGACGATCTCCCCCGTTGATGTAATAAATGTTGGAAGATGAGTAAAGAATACGATCTTCCTCAATTATTTGCGTGGTGACGATGATTTCCTCATTGCCCGTATGCGTCCAGCTACCGGTCGTTGTGTCGGCTAGCATGGCGGCAGGAATTAATGCCAGAGCAGGTTCACTCCAGTTGCGTAGTGGCATAGTGGCAACCGCAATGCCGCTGGCAAGTGCTGTGTAAGTGCCAAAGGGCGGACGTATGTAACCACGATCCCGGTGTTCAACGACTTCTACATCGATCTGAACCGTTGCGCCGCCTGAGCGAGGTTGGGTAGTTACGCTGCCTCCCCTAGAAACCAGTTCACTGGTTAGCAGGGTGCGGAAGCCGCGTTCAAATTCGCCGCCGCTGTAGGCGCTGAGGTAGGCATGCTCTTCTGCCGGAATATGTAAATCCCTAAAGCGTACGCGTTCACTGCGTAAGATGCCGGCAGCCTCGTGCTGGGCCAGAACTCCCCAGTGCTGGGCAGCCTGCATCCGCTGCTGTTCTGTGTAAGGGTACGTCGTTGCCACCGGTGCCTGTGAGGTATTGGCATAAAAGCAACCACTTAGCATTAGGCTTGCAAGCCCTAAGCTAACAGGGCGTAAAAAACGAACTTTAGAGGATGAAATAAAACGAATACGCACCTGATAGTTCCTTCTCGCTACAAAACGGCTTTTGATAGACTAGTTTGCCACGCTTAGCTTATATCGGCCATGAGGTTAAAAACTTGAATGAGTAATTGCTCCCATGCTTGAAGATCACCGCGCTGGGCCGCGTCATGATTCGCTGCTGACTGCCTATTCAGATGATGATAGCAATAGCGGTTGGATGATTAGCTATATCGATATTATGACGCTCTTAGTGGCGCTCTTTGTGATTATTATTGCCGCCGCTGGGGTCACTAGCCCAACGTGGAAGCCCCAAGAAGCAGAGCCAGAGACCCGTTATGATGTCTTGTCCACGCTCGACATACCGTTACCTCTCGAGCTTGCCAGCGTGCGTAAGCAGCGCGAGGGGATTTTTTTACCCTCCACAATCCCTGGTGAGCTAAGCCAGATGGCTATAAGTGCCGCGTTAGGTGTGGCTGGGCTACCCCAGCGCCGTCCAACAGTAAGCGTTCCGCCTTTATTGGCACGGGTGGAGGAGGAACCACCTACCCCAGAGGTGCTCACTTTCGATGTGGTGCTGCCGCGGCCGCTGCTGCCTACGAGTGAACGTCAGTTGGTGTCGCCGCTGGCTGACTACATGGTGCTGCTGACTGACCGTCCACCCGTCAATGTGCAGGAGGTGGAAGATGAGGTTGCCAGCAGCACTTTGGCCCTCGATGAAACACTGCTAGAGCGCGTTGAAGCATCACCTTACCTACCCAATCTTGAGGGGGTTGAGGTGTCGCGGGTTGCCGAAGGCATTAGCCTGCGTGTGCAGGATCAGTTGCTGTTCCCATCAGCGGCGGCTGACCTTTCGGAGGGTGGCTCTTCGCTTGTCAGTAGTTTGATGGAAACAATTCAGCGCTACGAGGGCGAGGTGTGGGTAGAGGGGCACTCTGACAGTCAGTCGATTAATACCCCTGAGTTTTCATCCAACTGGGCACTCTCCAGCGCACGCGCTATTGCCATTGTGGAAGCGCTTGAAGCGGCAGGCGTAGAACCGCAGCGTTTGCGCGCAGTAGGGCTGGCGGCTACTCGACCGTTAGAAGATAACAGTACTGCGGAAGGGCGAGCGCGCAATCGGCGCGTTGAGGTTGTGATTCACGTTGAGTAATTGAAACTGAGTCATTGCAAGCCGTGTACAACAGTGACGTTTGCAGAAGTAGCAATTGAGAAAACCTACAGCGCAAAAAAAAGCCCGCCGGGGGAGGCGGGCATTAAAGGGCTTGGCTCACTGCAGCTCACTGGCATCAGGTGAGGGGGTGTACAAGACTGCCAGTGAGTACAATGTCAGTATAGCTATTTGAGAGAATTTGCCAAGGGTTTGTGCAAATATTTTAGCCTTGCTGCTCGTAACCTATGATTGATTCAGTCCGCACGTCCCTGGTCAGCACTCTGCTTCAGTGATTTTTTGCACTTTTTGGGTGCATCTCTTTTGCTCCTTTTTGGTGCTCAAAATAAACACGCATCATTTTTTTTCTTATCTCATTGTTATCTATAGTCTATTTTTCATTGGCATATAATCTGCTTGTTTGCTTATCTGTGTATGAAGACGACGTGTTGAGTGAGGTCTTAATACAAAAGTGTACAAACGCTTTTAAGATGGTAAATAGGTGATGCTATGTCTGAACATGCCAGCGCTCTTCCAATATCGAAGACATTGCCCCAACCAGTGGCAGCGAGCGCGATTGACCCTGCTTTGCAGCCGCGCTTGGTGGTGACGGATCTTGATGGTTCGTTGCTTGATCACCATACCTACGATTTTGCCCCCGCAGCCCCTTGGCTCGCGCGCCTAAAAAAACTTGGCGTGCCGGTTATTCCTGTGACCAGTAAAACCCGTGCTGAGCTGATCCCTCTTCGCGAATCACTTGGCCTCACCGCGACGCCTTTTGTTGCCGAAAACGGCGCCGTTATTGGTTTGCCTCCTGGTTGGTGCCATGCCCGTTTAGACCGTCCAGGCAGTGCTCGGGATGGAGTCGTTGTTAAGCACACAGGGGTTGATGTGGGTTTTATTCGTGCTCGGCTAAAAATATGGCGCGAACGACTTGGTATTCGGTTTACCCGCATGGGAGAGCTGAACACCCCACAAATTATGGAGCTCACCGGATTAGACGAGGGGCGTGCAAGGGCTGCTCGGCAGCGAGAGGGGAGCGAACCGCTCATTTGGCACGATGATGAAAAAGCGCTTGAGGCGTTTCGCCTTGCGCTAGCGGGGGATGGCCTTGAGCTGACCCAAGGAGGGCGTTTTTGGCACGTCATGGGGCGCGCCTCGGATAAAGGCAGTGCCGTAGAGTGGTTAATTAAGCGCTTTAGCGCGCTTAGGGGCAGCCCGCCTATTTCATTGGGGTTAGGTGATGGCCCTAACGATATCACCATGCTGGAAGCGGTGGATCAAGCCGTGGTCATCAAGGGGTGTCATGGGCTGGAGATAGCGCCACGTAGTGCTGCTTTATATCGTACCGAGGCAACCGGGCCATTAGGCTGGGCTGAGGGGGTAGCCCATTGGTGGGGGCGAGACGACCGCCGTTTAGCGGCGGCGCCAGCCTGTCATGCTGCCGTTATGTGAGCATATCTATGTCAACGCGTATGGCCAGTGAGCCAAGGAGACATACTGCATGAGTGATTTCCATCAAAATGGCGTGATTACCGATTTCCACAACTTAACGCGCCGTTCAGTTGACGCGCTTGAGCAAGAGCTCTGCCAATTTGCCAAGCGGCGCCCCATGGGGTTGATCTTGCCCTCGCTGTTTTCAGAGCTAGAGGGGCCAGCGCTTTCTGCCATTGTCGATGAATTAGTTAAAGTGCCCTATCTCAATGAAGTGGTGATTGGGCTGGATCGCGCTGACCGCGACCAATTTTTATATGCCCGAGAGTTTTTTTCACGCTTACCCCAGCACACTCGTATTTTATGGAACGACGGCCCTCGGTTAAAGGCGCTAGATGCCGAATTGGAAAGCCATGGGCTAGGCGCGCTGGAGCCGGGTAAAGGACGCAACGTATGGTACTGCGCAGGCTATATTCTATCCTCAGGACGGTCATCGGTGGTGGGGTTACATGACTGCGATATTCTCACCTACGAGCGTGGGTTATTGGCGCGCCTTATGTACCCCGTTGCCCACCCGCGGTTCAACTATAGTTTTTGTAAGGGCTATTACCCCCGCATTGCAGAGGGGAAATTAAACGGACGCGTGTCACGGCTGATGGTAACGCCGCTCATACGCGCTCTTAAAACTGTGTGTGGGTCACTTCCTTACTTAGATTATTTGGATAGCTTTCGTTATCCGCTTTCCGGCGAGTTTGCGATGCGCAGTGAGGTGCTGGAAGGCATACGTATACCGGCAGATTGGGGTCTTGAAATTGGCGTGCTTTCCGAGTTGCAGCGCAACTACGCGCCAAGGCAGCTGTGCCAGGTCGATATTGCCGATGCCTATGATCACAAGCACCAGCCGGTGAGCGAAGACGACCCTAATGGCGGCCTTAATCGTATGAGCCTGGATATCGCCAAGGCGCTGTATCGCAAGCTCGCCACCCAAGGCGTGAGCTTTAGCAGCGAGGACTTCCGCACGCTAAAAGCGACCTATTACCGCTATGCCTTAGACCTGATTGAAGCTTACGATCACGATGCCACGATGAACGGGCTCAGCTTGGACCGGCATTGCGAAGAACAGGCAGTAGAGCTGTTTGCCAGCAACCTGTTAGAGGCAGGTAACCTGTTTTTGGATAACCCCCGCGAGCGTCCGTTCATCCCCAGCTGGAACCGAGTTCAAGCCGCCGTGCCCGATTTGCTGGCCCGCATGAATGACGCGGTGGAGCTAGATAACCAAGGGAAGGTGTAGACCAATCGCTTTTTTGAACCCTGCGCCTAGCAGGGTTTTTTTATGCGTGTCTTTGGTTCGTACCTTAAATACTGACCATACTGTATCGGTTAAAGAATGTATTTAATAAATGGCTTTAAATTCCATAAAGGTATAAACATATAACCATATATGGTTTATAGTGGGTGCATAGCAACGCTAAAAGCCACCTAGTGGAGGCACTGTATGCAACGCCCAATCGTCACCCCTTTCTTCGATGAGCCCACCAATACGTTTAGCTACGTGGTGCAAGACCCCGATAGCCATGCCTGCGCTATTGTTGATTCAGTACTGGATTTTGATTATGCCGCTGGGCAAACGGATGTGCGCTCTGCTAATGCAATCATTAGCTTTATTCGTGATAACGACTTAACCGTGGAGTGGATTCTGGAAACCCACGTACATGCAGACCATCTTTCCGCGGCGCCTTATTTACATCAGCAACTAGGCGGAAAAACCGGTATTGGCGCGCATATCGTTGACGTGCAGGAAATTTTTGGTAAAGCGTTTAATGCGGGAACCGAATTTGCCCGGGATGGCAGCCAGTTTGATGCGCTGTTCAATGAAGACGACACTTTTACGGTTGGCAAACTGCAAGGCCGTGTCGTGCACACCCCTGGGCATACCCCCGCTTGCCTAACGTATGTCGTCGGCGATGCTGCCTTCGTAGGCGATACGCTTTTTATGCCGGATTACGGCACCGCACGGTGTGATTTCCCCGGTGGTGATGCCCGCACGCTTTACCGCTCAATACAAAAAGTGTTGGCTCTGCCAGAGCAAACGCGGCTGTTTTTATGTCACGACTACAAAGCCCCAGGACGTGAGACTTACCAACATGAAACCAGTGTGGCGGAACAGCGCACCTCTAACGTCCATGTGCACGAAGGTATTAGCGAAGATGAGTTCGTGAAAATGCGCTCCGAGCGCGACGCCACGCTGGGCATGCCAAAGCTAATTATACCGTCGGTGCAGGTCAATATGCGGGCCGGGGAGATGCCTCCCGCTGAAGATAATGGACAAGTGTATCTAAAAGTGCCGATTAATCGTTTTTAACCGATTTCTAGCTTAATCAAGGAGCGCTGTATGAAAACTAACGTAGGTGGTATCGATAAAGTAGCGCGCATCGTGGTAGGTGCGGTGCTGATTGGGTTGGCGTTGACCGGAACAGTAGGTGCCTGGGGGTGGATAGGTATTGTGCCTTTGGCAACTGGGCTTTTTAACTTTTGCCCGCTTTACCCGCTGCTGGGTATTTCAACGTGTAAAACCAAGCGTTAAAACGATCACTAGCCTCGTAAGCTAGTTGTGTAAACAACGTTACAAGCACTTTTCAGGAGTACTCCGTGGACTGGACAGCGAGTCTGCAAGGATTGGTGGGGGGCGTATTGATCGGGCTCTCTGCTGTGTGGCTAATGGGGTCACTTGGGCGCATTGCTGGCATTAGCGGCATTGTTGGCACGTTAATTACTCAGCGCCCCAAGGGTGATAGCGCCTGGCGGCTGGCATTCCTGGCGGGGTTGGTAAGTGGCCCGTTAGTCGTGATGGCATTAGGTGGTGGGCTTGGCAATGTGGCGGATGCCCCCGGTGCGGTCATTGGCGAGCCAGCGGGCGGTATACCGTTAATGTTGCTGGCTGGGCTGTTAGTTGGGCTAGGAACCGGCATTGGCAGCGGCTGTACGAGCGGGCACGGCGTATGCGGTTTAGCGCGCTTGGCGCCGCGCTCGATGGCGGCTACGGCAATGTTTCTAGTAGCCGCTATTGTGACCGTGTACGTGGTGCGCCACGTGTTAGGAGGTAGTGCATGAGCCGTCTTAGTCATTCAAATACGCTTAAAACAGCGGCTGGCTATCTGGCTGGGCTCATCTTTGGGCTTGGGCTGGCAGTATCAGGCATGACCGACCCGGCACGGGTATTGGGTTTTTTGGATATCGCGGGCGCCTGGGATCCCACCTTAATGTTTGTATTAGGCGGCGCAGTAGTCACAACCTTTATTGGCTACCGGCTCGTTTATGCCCGTGGAACTCCGTTGTTCGGTAACAGCTTCCAACTGCCAAATAAGCAGGATTTAGACGCTAAGCTTTTAGGCGGTGCGGCGCTATTCGGTATTGGTTGGGGGCTTTCTGGCTACTGCCCTGGTCCGGCTATTGCCTCTGTTGGGGGCTTATCGTTACCGCTGTTAGCCATGTTAGTGGCAATGGTGGTGGGATGGTTTTTGGCTAAACGAGTTTAGCGCATTGCTTTAATCCGGCTTACATCACCCGCTTGATGACCAAGATTATCACCCTTGCTGAAATCAGCAGGGGTGTTTTTATTGATAGGGGGAATTAATAGGACGTATGGACATTGCTTGGATGCTTAACGCTAGGTTAATGCGCGTTTGCCATGCTGGACAGACTATAGAAGGAAACCGCTATGCACGTCTTACTCATTGAAGATGACCCGCTGGTGGCCTCGGGTATTCGCTCAGGTCTGATGATGTACGATTTTGTCGTCGATCACGTCTCCTCGATTAAGGCCGCGCGGCAAGCCATGCAGTCAGTGGCGAGCGATGTGGTGATACTTGACCGCGGGTTGCCTGATGGCGATGGTTTACAACTACTTCAGTCATGGCGCGAGCAAGGGATCGCCACGCCGGTACTGATGCTAACCGCCCGGGACGCGGTTCGTGATCGCGTGGATGGGCTTCAATGCGGTGCCGACGACTATCTGATAAAGCCGTTTGATCTTGATGAGCTGGTTGCGCGCTTACATGCGCTGCTGCGTCGCGTGTCGGGCCGTAGCCAGGGGCTTACGGTTCATGGGGCGCTGACCTTAGACCCAGCGTCACGTGAGGTAAACGTTGCCGGGCAGTTAGTGGCGTTGTCACGACGCGAGCTAGTGCTGTTGGAAGCGTTTCTACATGCGCCACGCAGCGTGCTGTCGGCGGATCAGTTGAAAGATAGCCTGTACGGCTTAAATGACGAAGTAGAGAGTAATGCGTTAAATGTGCATATCCACCACCTGCGACGCAAACTCGGCAGCGGGGTGATCGAGACAGTACGTGGCCTTGGGTACCGGCTTGGTAAGCCCGAAGCAGTGCATTTGCCTGGCACGCCTTACAAGGGTCAGCAATGAGCTTGCGTGCCCGCCTACTGCTAACGCTAGGCTTAACCCTGGTGGTGTTATGGGGTGTGGCGGCGGCTTGGTTACTTAATGACCTGGAAAAAAAGTTTGTAGAAACCCTCGATCAGCGCTTAGCCCAGTCGGCGCGCATGGTCGCTGGGCTAGTGCTTCAGTTACCCGAAGAGGTATGGGAGCAGAGCGCAGCAGCGGCGCTCTCAATTCCTCCGATTGAAGGCTTGGCCTGCCAAGTTCACTCTCCTCAAGGCAACATCATTGCCCGCACCCATGCCAACCTTGAAGCGGTACTCTCCCCCGGTGCTAGGGGGCACACCTACCGCCAAGAGGGCGATACCACCTGGCGCGTGTTTACCTATGAGCGTGGTGATTTGGTGATTACCACCGCCGACCGTATGGATGAGCGCGATAAGCTGCTAAGCGATGTGATTCGTGTGGCTGTGGTGCCTTTTGTCGTTGCATCCGTGGGCAGCTTTATTGCTCTGTGGGTGGGGGTATGGCGTGGATTGTTGCCTTTAGCGCGCCTGCGAGCGGCATTGGCTAGCCGCCATCCTGAAGCGTTAGCGCCAGTTTCAACCTACGGCGTGCCCAAAGAGATCAAACCGCTTATTGAGACCCTCAATGGGTTGCTCACCCGCGTGCAGCACACCCTCGTTCGTGAGCAGCGCTTCACTAATGATGCAGCCCACGAGCTGCGTACCCCGCTCACGGCGATTAAAACCCACCTTCAAGTCGCCCAGCGTGCCCAAGGGGCCGCGGCTGAAGCGTCGCTGCACCATGCCGAAGCAGGGGTTGTGCGGCTAGCGCATACGTTAGATCAGTTGCTCACCCTGGCCCGAGTGGAAGGACGAATGCGCTTTGACGATGGCGAGCCGAGTCAGGTGGCCGACATTGTTGGGTATGCGATAGCCGACAGCGTGGCAGCGCCGGGGCAGTGCCAACCGCCTGAGGCGCTTCCCAATGTATGCCTTGCTATGCCCCGAGAGCTTGCGATCACAGCACTACGAAACTTGCTGGATAACGCGTTGCATCACGGCCCACGCGGCGCAGCGGTCTCCTTGGTTGTGCAGTGCGTTGACGGCCAAGCGACCTTCAGTGTGCATGACCAAGGGCCCGGGGTAGATGAGGCAACGCTGAAGCAGCTCACCCAGCGTTTTTGGCGAGCCAGCAAGCAGCAGGGAAGCGGCTTAGGGCTTGCCATTGTGGCAGCCATTGCTGAGCGGTTTGGCGGCAGTGTGGCGTTTGAAAATGCTGAAGCAGGCGGTTTTAGCGCGCACTTAACGGTGCCCACGGTAACGCTAAATACGCAGAAAAATGGAAGGCGAGACCCTTAATAAAACAGTGGTAATGAAAAAGCAGTAATGACCAAGCGATCGGGGGAGTCATGAATAAAAAACAGTGGGGCAAGGTGAGTTTGCTGATGAGCGCTTGCCTAGTATCAGGGGCCGCGTTTGCTCAGGCACAAGAGGGCGATGCGCAGCGTGGCCAGGCCGCAGCGGCAACCTGTACCGCATGCCACCAGGCAAATGGCGGTGGCATGAATATTCCCGGCGGTGAGTCCTGGCCACGTTTGGCAGGGTTAGATGCGGGCTATATCGTCAAGCAGCTGCACGATTTTAAAGAGGGGCGCCGACAAAGCGCCTCGATGATGCCGTTTGCCAATATGCTCAATGACGAGCAAATTGCCGATGTGGCGGCTTACTACAGCCAAATGCCCATTACGCCTGCCCAGGGGGGCGAGAGCGCTAGCGAAGAGTTGCTAGCCCGTGGTCAGCAATTGGCCGAGCGCGGCGATTGGGATGCTTATATCGTGTCGTGTAAAAGTTGCCATGGCCCAGGGGGAAATGGCGCAGGCAGCGACTTCCCCGCTATTGCCAGCCAGCATGCGGGTTATATCAGCAGCCAGCTGCTTGCTTGGAAGAATGACGAGCGCAGCAACGACCCGCAAAACTTAATGGGCGCCATTGCCAAACGCATGAGCGATGAGGATATCCAGGCGGTATCCGCATGGTACGCCACGCAAACGGTCAGTGAACAATCGGATAATTCAGCAGGGGAGGCAGCACAATGATGTTTCATAAAAAGCGTCTCGTGTTAGCGCTAGTCGGTAGTTCGTTAGCGACAGGGTTAGTGATTAACGCCTTTGCTGATAGTGATGCCACCCAGGCAGATGAAGCGCCTTACCAAGGTTTGGTTGAGCTAGGCTTCCCAGCCCCTCAAGAAGGTGAGCTTGTGCATGTGCCGCCTACCATGGAAGACCTTGACACTGCGGATATTCATCCCGAGCTGAAAAAAGTCATTCGCTACGGCTACGAGCTATTTACCGATACCCAGCAGCTGCGTGACGAGTATGTTTATAACGACATGAACTGCTCTAGCTGCCACCTAGGTGAAGGGCGCCAGCCATTTAGTGCCCCCGTGTGGGCCGCTGCCATCACTTTGCCGGATTTTCGAGGTAAAAATCAGCACGTCAACAACCTTGAAGAGCGTATTGCAGGCTGCTTTGCTTACTCGATGAACGGCACACCGCCTGAGTACGGTAGCGATGAGATGCTGGCGCTAAGCGCTTACCACCAGTGGTTAGCGAAAGGGGCGCCCATGTACCCCAGCCAACCAATTTATGGGCGCGGTTTCCCGGCGCCGGATGAGCCAGCACAAGAACCCGATTACGCCCGGGGCGAAGCGGCCTATCAGGAGCAGTGTGCCATTTGCCACCGCGACGATGGTTCGGGGCATTATGAGAACGGTGAGTACGTATTCCCCGCGCCGTGGGGCGATGGCTCGAATAACTGGGGGGCAGGCTTGGTGCGGGTCGATACGGCCGCAGGCTTTATCTACAACAACATGCCTCTGGGGCAGCCCCGCTCGCTTAATGAACAAGACGCATGGGACATCGCGTACTACATGAGCAGCCAAGAGCGGCCCCAAGACCCGCGCTATACGGGCGATGTGGCCGAAACATTAGAGCGCTTTGGGCCCACTTTCCATAATCGCTCGCTTTATGGGCAAACCCGCGAGCACGACGGCCACGTGCTGGGCGATCACGCTAACATGGGCGAGAAAGGCGACGTTATCCCTTGGAATGTAGGTATGCCTCGCTTTGAGCAGCTTTCTGAGGAGTAAACCGTCAAGCACAGTGATAATCCTAGTAACATGCATCGTAAGTAGGGGCAGCCAAGTGGTTGCCCCTACTTGTTCATCTGTTAGGGTGCTTCGCTGCCCATCATCTCAATCAGGCGTTCTTCGTTAGGCATTCCTTGAATGCGGTCAATACGAATGCTACCGCTCTCTGTTTCGCGCTGAAAAGCGCTGGTAGGCGTGGCGTATAAGCCTAACTCTTCAAACAGCTGGTTATTGGCATAGACCTGCTCTTCAATATCTCGCGGCTGAGCGCTGGCGCTGACGCGCGCACCTTTACTGTGGGCATTAAGCGCGGCGCTGGGGTCGTCTGCACCTAGCATTGTGGCCGCTAATGCAGGGCTGTTGGTGGCTAAAATGCCGACCATAATATGGCGCAGTTGGACTTTGCCAGCCTCTACCCACGGGCGTGCTTGCTCCCAAAGCTGGTGGCAGTAAGGGCAGTTGGCGTCTGTAAACGTGTAAACAATGCGCGGTGCCGCGGTGTCGCCATCTTGTATCCAGTGGCTCTCTTCCAGCAGTTGCCACGTCTCAGCTTCCAAAGGAACACGGACGTGCTCATCAAGCTGGGCTTCGGTGAGGTCATTACCGTCGCTATCCATTAACGTACCCACGATCGCGTGCTCGCCGTCGGGTGTTAAGTAGATCGCCATGTCCTGGCCCTGTACGCTGGCGCCATAGCCCCTTATTCCGCCAGGCGCCTCGAACTGACCGTGAATAGTTAGCCCTTGATTGCTCAACGCCTGAACCGGCGCGGGAAGGTCTTCGGCATAGCTTAGCGGGGCAGCGCCAAGACCCGCTAACATCACGAAGCGGCCAAGGTAGGGAAGCCTTAGGTGGGAAAGAGTAAAACGTTGCATAACCGTATCCTTAATTAATGTTCAGCATCGTGGCGCTGAAAAACGCTATCTTAAACGCTCTAACCCTTGTTCTAGGGTGGCGCGGGAAAGCTCACCGAAGTGGGTATTCACCAGTTGGCCTTCGGCATTGTAGTAAAGCGTGGTGGGCATAGCATGGGCACCAGTAGCTTGACCCAGTGCATTCGCTGGGTCTTGCCAAACATTTTCCAACGAAAACGCATGTTGGTTCATGAATGATTCTATTTGCTGGGCGCTTTCCCCTTGGTTTACAAACACAAAGGTAATGTCCTGTTCAGCTTGTTGGGCTTGCTCAAATACCGGCATTTCACGGATGCAGGGGGGGCACCAACTTGCCCAGAGATTCACCACCATTGGCTGCTGCTCTTGCTCTGCAAAGTGGGGAAGGCTGGTCGTGATACCTTCCTCAGTGGTTAAAGCAATGTCGGGTAAGGGGCGGGACTGCTGCTCAATCAGGGTCGACCCTCCCGCAATTAGGCCCCAGGTGAGGCCGCCCACCATTAACGCGCCGCCAAGCGGGATGCGCTGGCGAGGGGAGCGCCACAGCGCCCAGCCCGCATAGCCTAGCGCAGCGACGAGGCCTCCCAAAATATCAAAGCCACCGTCGCGAATGTCCAGACGGGCTAGAAGGCCGTCGTACTCTCCCCAATAGCGAATAACAAAAACGCCCCGCGCGGCAATAATCGCGACAAACAGCACGGTAAATAGCGTATCGCTCACCGCGACGCGGTGTCGCTGGCCGATGAGTGCCCCCGCCAGAAGCGCGAGCAAAAAGGCCAACCCAATGACGAGTTGATGAAGGCTAAACCCCATAGGGCCAATCGCAATGCTTTGCTGCAGCATAATTAACTACAATCCTTAGTAATGATCCGTGCCACAGTGTGTCACTGCGCGATTATTTGGCGATTATGTTTTGCTGCACTGAGGCGTTATGCCGCAACGCAAGTTTGAAAATTTCTATCCAAGTCCGATTTTGTTTTATTAATTGGCCTTGGTCAGTTAATAGCCACCTGCCAGCGTACCGCATAAGGGGGTAAAGCGGCGGCTTCTTCTCCTCGGCTATTAGTATTTAAGTCTTGCCAGTCGTGCAGGTTGAGCGCTTGGTTAACCGCTTCACCCGCGCTCTCTAGTGGAAGCTGTGCGTCGGTAACGTTGAAGAGTGCTAGCAAACGGCGGCCGTCGCTAAGCGGGCCACGCTCAATCGCTAATAAGTTAGGCGGGCTTGGCAGTACGCGCTGGGCAGCATGCGGATGGAAGCAGGGCTCGCAGCGGCGTAGTTTCAGCAAGTGGTTAAGCGTATTGAAAACTTTATGAGTTGGTGTAGAAGGGTTTTCAAGTAGCAGCGCCAGCTCATCACGCTTCCAGCGCCGCCGATTAATCGAGCGAAGACGCCCGCTGCGTTCCACGCCTTCTACGTCATTAAGCGTGCCGGTCAGCGTATGCAGGTAGAGCGCGGGAATGCCCTGCAGGCTCAGCATAATGGCTTGGCTGCATATAAAGCGGGCAACTTGCCATGGGTCTGGCCCCCGCCGCGTGCCGCGCATGGCTTCAAACCAGGTAATGTTAATTTCATAGGGGGTATCGCTGCCGTCGGGGTTGCTGCGCATGCTGACGAAGCCGCCAAAGCGGTGCATCAGTTCCAGCAGGGCATCTCGTTCATGGTCAGGCAGCAGGCCTTCCAACGGGCGTACGCCAATACCATCATGGCTGGCAGTAAAGTTTAAGTAGGTGCACTGCTTGGGCAGCACTGGCAGGTTGGTGAGCCAGTTTTGGAGAGTGGAGGCTTCACCACGGGTTAATGTGTGCAGCAGCAGTGGCGGCAGGGCGAACTGATACACCATATGAGCTTCGTCGGGCGCCCCCTCAGGCAAGCGCTCTAGGCCAAAGTAGCTGATATTTTCTGCATGGGGCACGTTGGTTTCGGTAATCAGCAGGGTGCCCGGTGCTATCTCATCCACAATGGCTCGCAGCAGGCGCACTACCGTATGGGTTTCCGGCAGGTGAATGCAGGAGGTGCCCAGCCGCTTCCATAAAAATGCTACCGCGTCTAAGCGAATAATACGCACGCCTTGCTGAAGATAAAAAAGCAGGATGCCGACAAGCTCGAGTAATACATCGGGGTTCTCGAAGTTTAAGTCGATTTGATCTTCCGAGAAGGTTGCCCATAGGTGGCGGGTTCCCCGCCGCGTAGAAACGGGCACTAAAAGCGGGCTGCTACGCGGTCGTGTGACTTGAGTAACGTCGGTTTCCGGGTCTACTTCAATAAAGTAGTCCCGCCCGGGTAGGCTGCCGGCTAAGTAGTCCACAAACCAGAGAGATTCCCGTGAAACATGGTTAAGCACCAAATCTGCCATCAGGTCATAGTGGCTGGCCAGCTCGCGAATATGTGCCCAGTCGCCCAGCGTCGGCTCTACTTCCCGATAATGGATCACTGAGAAGCCGTCATCGCTGCTCCAGGGGAAAAAGGGCAAAACGTGCACCCCGCTAATCCGCTCGCCCAGATAGCGTTGGAGAAATTCACTCAGCACCGCAAGGGGTGGGGCGTCTTCAGCTACAATTGTGTCGCCGTAACTGATCACCCACTGGTCTTTCTCGCTCCACGTTGGTGCGTCGGGAGCGGCTGTTGCTGTCGGCAGCACCGCTGGTAGCCTAGGTCGAAAATGCGCAAGATGCTGCTCTAAGCGCCGCTGAACTTCGCCTGCCCGCGGGCCGTAAAGGTGCGTTAAGTAGTGATGTACTGTCTTGTCGAAAGGGGTCATGCGGATGCTCTCCTAAACAACTTACGACAAACGCTGCAGCTTGTGTGCCAAATCGTTACAATGCTAGGTTAACGCCGCGTTGAATAAATATGCTTTTTTGTGCTGTTAGCTGCACGTACTGACAATCTGCACGTACTGACAATAGGTTGACTGCCATGCATTGCCCTTTTTGTGGTGCTAATGATACTCGAGTGTCCGATTCTCGGCTGGTAGCCGAGGGTGATCAGGTGCGTCGGCGTCGCCAGTGTGCCAGCTGCCATGAGCGCTTTACGACGTATGAAACCGCCGAGCTCATCATGCCGCGAGTGGTGAAATCTGACGGGTCTCGGGAGAGTTTTAACGAAGCCAAATTACGGGCAGGCATGCTGCGCGCGCTGGAAAAACGTCCCGTGAGTGCCGAAGCGATTGAGGCGGCGGTTGAGCGTATTCGCCAATCGCTGCGTGCCAAAGGGGACCGTGAAGTCAACGCCCGAGAGATTGGCGAGGCCGTTATGCAGGCGCTAAGCAATCTAGATCAAGTTGCCTATATTCGTTTTGCCTCGGTGTACCGTAAATTCCAGGATTTAGACGAATTTCGCGCTGAAATAGATCGGCTTTCCCAGGAGCCTGATCAAGAGCGAGCGGTCGTCACGCCCCCTGCTGGCGGTAAGCAGTAATGGGTGCTGAGCCACGCCACGCCGCGTTCTCCCTGCAAGATCATAAGTACATGGCGCGGGCGCTTCAGCTCGCCAAGCAAGGGCTCTATACCACCGACCCAAACCCCCGCGTTGGCTGCGTAATCGTTCGCTATGATGAAAGCGATGAGGGGCGAATAGTAGGTGAAGGCTTTCACATCAGCGCGGGCGGCCCTCACGCTGAAATACACGCACTTAACGCAGCGGCTGGATTGGCCAGCGGGGCAACTGCATACGTCACGCTTGAACCTTGCTCCCATACCGGCCGCACCGGGCCATGCGCGGTAGCGTTGGCAGAGGCCAAGGTCTCCCGTGTGGTTGTCGCGATGGTCGACCCCAATCCACAGGTAAGTGGGCAAGGTATTAAGCGGCTACAAGCCGATGGGGTGGCAGTTGATGTAGGCCTTTTGGAAGCTGATGCCCGCGCGCTAAACCCTGGTTTTATTTCCCGTATGCAGCATAAGCGCCCCTTTGTGCGGCTGAAAATGGCGATGAGCCTTGATGGGCGCACGGCGATGGGGTCAGGTGAGTCCCAATGGATTACCGGCCCTGAAGCACGTAGCCAGGTGCAGCGGTTGCGGGCGCGTTCCAGCGCTATTTTAAGCGGTGTTGAGTCGTTGATTATGGACGATTCACGGTTAACCTTGCGGGCCGACCAGCTGGCGCTGGCGAATGCTGATGAGGTGGTTAAACGCCAGCCTCTGCGCGTTATTTTAGACTCCCGACTGCGCTTGCCGCTTGCCGCCGCTTGTTTACGCGAGCCGGGGCGCACGCTGTTGATTACCACCGAACAGCACAGTGAAGAGAAACGCCACAAGCTAGAAGCGGCGGGCGCTGAAATAGTGGTGTTTCCCGCCGACCAAGGGGGGCGCGTAGCCCTGGCTGACATGCTGCACTGGCTAGCCGATAATGAGCAGGTTAATGAGCTGCTCGTGGAAACCGGCGCAACGCTGGCTGGCGCGCTGTTAGATGCCAATTTAGTCAACGAACTGCAGTTATTTGTCGCCCCCACGCTGCTCGGTGGTGAAGCCAGGCCGCTGTTTGCCCTGCCGGGTTTAACCCGCATGGCAGACCAAAAGCGGCTGACGATTAAAGAGATACGCGCCGTTGGGCGTGACTGGCACATTATTGCTGAACCTGATGCTGACTAGCGCAAGAATGCATAGCAAGGTACCCTGACGCGCGAAATCGCATGCAATGCGACCACTTTATTTTGGAGATTCCATGGCGCACTTCTCTTCTGAGGGGCTATCCCCTATCGCTGAGCTGGTGGAAGACATTCGCCAGGGCAAAATGGTGATTCTCATGGATGATGAGGATCGCGAAAACGAAGGTGATATCATTATGGCGGCCGAAAAAGTCCAGGCCGAGCATATCAACTTCATGGCGCGTTATGCGTGTGGCCTTATCTGCATGCCCATGACCCGCGAGCGTTGCGAACAGCTTAATTTGCCACTCATGGTGCGGGACAATGGTTCCGGTTTCGGGACCAAATTCACGCTCTCTATCGAGGCAACGGAAGGCGTAACAACGGGCATCTCTGCGGCGGATCGCGCTCGCACCGTGCAAGCGGCGGTTGCACCCCACGCCAAGCCGACCGATATCGTACAGCCAGGGCATATTTTTCCGCTGATGGCCGAACCGGGTGGGGTTTTACGCCGCGCTGGTCATACTGAAGCGGCTTGTGATCTTGCGGCCTTGGCAGGCTGTGATCCCAGTGGGGTTATCTGCGAAATCATGAATGATGATGGCAGTATGGCGCGCCGCCCAGAGTTAGAAGTGTTTGCCAAGAAGCACGGTATTAAAATCGGCACGATTGCTGATTTAATTCACTACCGTATCGTCAATGAGCAAACCATTGACCTGATCGAAACCTCAAGCGTTAATACTGCCCACGGCAAGCTGGCGCTGCATGTATTCCGCGACCGTATCCAAGGCGCGCACCACTTAGCACTGGTGAAAGGGCAGCCCACCCCAGAGCAAGCGACCACGGTTCGCGTGCATTTGGCCGATACGCTGCGCGATGTGCTCGGCTTGCTGAAAGGTGAGCAGTGCCGCTGGGACGCTCAGCGTGCGATTAGCGAAATCGCCCAGGCATCCGCCGGGGTGTTCGTACTGATCGACGATGGACGCCCGCATCAGGATTTAAAAAATCAGCTGGATATTTTCCTCGATCGCGTGCGTCAACCGCGCACCAGCGATTCAGACGGCTCCGGCAACTATTTAACGATTGGTACCGGCTCGCAAATTCTGCGCCATTTGGGCGTGGGTAAAATGCGGCTACTTAGCTCCCCGTGGAAGTTCTCGGCCCTCTCCGGGTTTGATCTCGAAGTTGTCGAGCGTCTGGGGCCTAATGACACGGCGTATGAGCCAACTTCTCAGCAGGAATAAATTGATGCAATCCCTTTCGCAAGTTGAAGGCACCTTTGTAGATGTTGATGGCCGCTATGTCATCGTCGTTGGGCGGTTTAACCACCACGTGGTGGATAGCCTGGTTGAGGGTGCGGTCGATAGCCTGACTCGCCACGGTGTTGATGCTGAAAACATCCATATTGTTCACGTGCCCGGCGCCTGGGAACTGCCGCTGGCGGTAAAGCGCGTGCTTAAAGTCATGCAGCCTGACGCGGTGATTGCCTTGGGCGCGGTGATTCGTGGTGGAACGCCCCACTTTGAATACGTAGCGGGTGGCTGCAACACAGCGATGAACCATCTCCAGCTTGAGTTTGATACACCTGTGGCAAACGGCGTATTGACGGTTGAGTCTATCGAGCAGGCCATCGAGCGTGCGGGTACCAAAGCTGGCAACAAAGGTACCGAAGCGGCCATGGCAGCGATGGAAATGGTCTCGCTGCTGCGCGCGTTGCCGTTAGGAGACAACCAATGAGCGAACGTCGTGAGCGTAAGCCCTCTGCAGCGCAGCAAGGGCGCCACGCCGCACGAGAGTTGGCGGTTCAAGGGCTCTACCAGTGGCAAATGACCGGTAAATCCATCACCACTATTGAAGCTGAGTTCCGTAGCCAAGTGGCTGATGATGATCTGGAAGATCACGAAAACTGGGTTAAGGTGATGGAAATTGCCGACAAAGCGCTTTTCCATGAACTTTTGCACAATACGGTGCGTTTCAAGGCAGAGCTTGATCGTGAAATATCCCCGTTGCTGGATCGCCGTTTAGAGGATCTGGACTCGGTGGAGCTAGCGATTCTACGTTTGGGTGCTTACGAGCTTTCCCGTCGAATGGAAGTGCCGTACCGTGTAGTCATCAATGAAGGCGTTGAGCTGGCTAAATCATTTGGCGCCACCGACGGCCATAAGTACGTGAATGGCATTCTCGATAAGCTGGCAAACCGCTTACGTAGTGCCGAAGTCAGCGCTCGTCGTTTATAAGCGAGCGGCCTGATCAAGCGTTTAAGGGGCCTTTGTGCTTGCCGAATTTGAACTGATTCGACGCTATTTTATGTCGCCGCAGGAGGCGCATGCGACTGATGGCGTTGCCCTAGGAAATGGCGACGATGCCACGCTATTGGTGCCCAAGGCAGGGCATCAACTGGCGGTCAGCGTCGATACGTCCGTTATCGATGTCCACTTTCCCAGCGATGCCCCCGCCTATGCGGTGGGGCACCGTGCGCTTGCCGTTGCGTTAAGCGATTTGGCCGCGATGGGGGCGACCTCACGCTGGTGCCTGATGGCGCTAACTCTCGATCAGCGGGTATTTGCAGAGCATGCCGCCGCCGAACAGTGGCTATCGGACTATGCAAACGGGTTTCATAACCTTTGCCACCAGCACGCTACAACGCTGGTGGGGGGCGATGTTACCTCTGGGGCGCTTACCATCGGAGTTACCGTGATGGGTGAAGTGCCCGCAGGTAAAGCGATGACCCGCGCCGGTGCTAAGCCGGGTGATGTGATTGCGGTAACCGGCGCGCTAGGCGGCGGAGCAGGTGGGCTAGCACTCTGGCAGCAGGGGGAGCGTGATGTATCGCACCCGCTGCTTAAACGCTATTTGCTGCCTGAACCCCGGCTTGAGGCGGGTGTTGCGTTGCGGGACATCGCCACTGCGGCAATGGATATCTCCGATGGGCTGCTGGCAGATCTCGCCCACCTGCGTACGGCCTCAAAGGTGGGTGCGGTACTTGATTTAGAGGCGATTCCGTTAGCGGAAGGGCTGGTAGAGCAGTGTGGGCTTAATGCTGCTCGTCAAGCGGCCCTTTCAGGCGGCGACGACTATGAGCTGCTGGTAACGCTTGCCCCTGATGACGTAACACGTGCCCAGGCAAGCCTTGCCAGTATAGGCCTGCCGCTTACCGTGATAGGGCGCTGTTGTGAAGCGCTAGGGGTGAGCGGAATTGATGCCGCCGACTATGCAGGCTGGCAGCACTTTAGTGGGGGTGAGGTATGAACCGTGCGCCCGCCAGTGTTTGGCGAAGGCCAACCCACTTCTTTGCTTTCGGCCTGGGGAGTGGCGCTGCACCTTGGGCGCCCGGTACCTTTGGTACTTTA
Organism: Halomonas sp.; assembly: GCF_017515565.1. Lineage (GTDB taxonomy): Bacteria > Pseudomonadota > Gammaproteobacteria > Pseudomonadales > Halomonadaceae > Vreelandella. The sequence continues at coordinate 58,010 of NZ_JAFWFN010000014.1, read as the reverse complement.
GCAGCAATTCCTTTTTACTGGATGATGGCTGACCTACCTCTGGTATGGTACCTAAGCCTGGTGATGGCCGCCTTTATTGTAGGCGTTTGGCTCTGTGAGAAAACGTCGCAAGACTTAGGGGTACATGACCACTCGGGCATTGTGTGGGATGAGTTTGTTGGTTACTGGATTACCATGGCAGCGGTGCCTTTTTCCTGGGAAGCCGCGCTGTGGGGCTTTATCGTCTTTCGCATTTTTGATGTCTTTAAGCCTTGGCCTATCCGTTGGGCAGACCGGCGGGTGGCGGGCGGTTTTGGCATTATGATTGATGACGTAATGGCAGGGATTTACGCCTGGAGTACCATGCACCTCTGGTTTTGGCTGCACTAGGTTTGGCTGCACTAGGTTCGGTTATACCTTTCGGGTTGCATGTTTCGACTGTGCTGGCCTGAACAGATAGGTAACGTTGGCTCTGCTCGCCATTTTGGGCTGTTAAAGGAGAGGGCATGCGCAAGGAACGTCTGATCGCTCCCATTCTCGCCGTCATCGCCGTTGCATGGATGGTGGCGCAACTGCTGTCGAGCGTACTGTTTGAGCGCAGCCTTCGCCAAGCGCTTGAAGACCTGGAGGCACGGGGAGAGTGGCGGGTTAGCCGTACGGAAAGCCGCCAAGGATGGTTAACATCACAGGGAAGTTTGCTGCTTTCGCCGCTGCTTGGTCGTCCTTGGCGACTAGAGCTTAATTACCGTGCGCGCCACGGAATTTTAAGTACCGATGTGGAAGGTACAATACTGCCGCGTTTAGATAGCGTTCTGCAAAAAGCGGTGGGTGAAGTATCAGCGCCTTCAGTGCCTCGCTGGCAGGGCCGTTATCATACGCTCAGCGGTTATAGCGAGCTGCGGCTAGCACTGGCCCCGTTCGTTATTCAACAAAATGGCCGAGAGCTAGACGTGCGCGGTGCGCGCATACGCCTTGAGGGCGTATTTGGTGATTGGCATACCCGCGTGCTGCTAGATCAATTAACCTTAACTGATGGGCTGGCCCAGCTAACCCTTGGCCCTAGCGTATTGGAAAGCCGTTATACCTACATTGAAGATGCCTACCATTTTGCCCAGCGCGACCATCTGCATATCGAAAACCTAGCGCTGCGGTATCCCGCTTTTGATGTCCAGGTAGCGCCTCTGGATGTGCACAGCTATATGGTGCTTGATGAGAGTGAGCTGCGCCTTAAAGGCGAGCTTATCGTGGGTGAAGTGCGTGTGCCCAGCGAGGCCCCCGAAACCCCCCTGTTTAGCGGCAGAGTGGAAGCAGAGCTCTCTCGTCTTAACGCGGATGCCGTGCGGCAAACGATTCGGCGGTTACGCCAAGAGGCTGCCTGGGGAGATACCAGCTTGCCGATGGCAGAAGGATTACTGGCCCGTTTGGAGCCAGACTTGCTGCAAGTATTAAGCGATTCGCCTCGCTTGGATGTGCCTACCGTCACCATTGACAGCCCGTTACTGGGGCTGAGCGTTGAGGCGGATGGTGCGCTGTTTTTCGATGCTCGGCATCTTAACGAGCTAAGTGTTGCGGCCTTAGAAAAGCCCGAAGAGCGAGCACGCTGGCTTGAGCGTGTCGACGGCGATTTTATTTGGCATGATGCCCCTACCGTGGCTGCGCTATGGTTAGGACTGCCGCTGGGTACCCGAGAACTGCAGTTTGACGTGGTGCGCGGCGTGTGGCGGGTAAACGGTCGGCCGATGCCAGCTTTATGGCCGTAACTGTATTGCCTTAAGCCGTCGTAAAGGGTTGAAGTTTTGGCTCTGTGCCCGCATTCCATGGGTTATACCAAGCAGCGACAGTTGCTAATGACTGTTGCTGGTTACTGTGGATTGGAGGGCGCATGAGCGACCAAGATTACGACCGCGATCACGAAGATCTTGATTGGCTAACCGATGGCGAGCCACAAGAGTCCCACCAAGAGCCCTCTGGAAGTGAAACGTTCTCTGAAAATAAAGAGCACCGTTCCGACGGCGAACGGGTAAATTCGCTGGTGCCTGCCAGCGAAATGTTGCCAGAGCGTATTTATCTGCTACCGATTCACAATCGTCCTTTCTTTCCTGCCCAAGTCCAGCCGTTGGTTATTAACCGTGAGCGCTGGGAAGAGACCATGCGTCGAGTGGGCAACACACCGCACCACACCATTGGGGTAGCGTTTGTCGGCGAGCAAGGCGTGAATTCGCTTGACCATGAAAGCTTCCCTGCGATTGGCACCGCCGTCAAAGTACATAAGCTCAAGAGCGAGGATCAGCAGATCCAGTTTATCGCCCAAGGGTTACAGCGCTTTAAAATTACCCGTTGGCTCTCCAAGGAACCGCCCTATTTAGTCGAGGTGACCTACCCTAAAGAGCCGGTTGACGCGGAAAACGAAGAGACCCGCGCTTATGCCATGGCGATTATCAACGGCATTAAAGAGCTGCTGCCGATTAACCCGCTCTATGGCGAAGAGTTAAAACACTATCTCAACCGCTTCAGCCCCCATCAGCCGGGGCCATTGACAGATTTTGCCGCTGCCATTACCTCCGCTAAAGGCCCCGAGCTTCAGGATGTGCTGGCCACCCTGTCGGTGGAAGAGCGGATGCAGAAAGTGTTGCCGTTGCTGCGTAAAGAGATTGATGTGGCGCTCTTGCAGGGCGAGATCAGTGAGCAGGTGAATGCCCAGATGCAGGAGCGCCAGCGAGAGTTCTTCCTGCGTGAGCAGCTGAAGGTCATTCAGCGTGAGCTGGGCATCTCAAAAGACGACCGCGAAAACGATGTTGATACCTTCAAGCAGCGCCTGGAGTCACTGGTTGTGCCTGAACGCGTTCAAAGTCGCATTGATGATGAGCTGAATAAGCTCAGCGTGCTGGAGACCGGCTCCCCTGAGTACGGCACAACGCGTAACTACTTGGACTGGCTAACGTCACTACCTTGGGGTGTCACCAGCCAGGATAAGCTAGACCTTGCTACAGCCCGTGAGGTGCTAGACCGTGACCACGATGGTTTGAAAGATGTTAAAGAGCGAATTATCGAATTCCTCGCGGAAGGTACTTTTAAAGGCGATGTAGGCGGCTCTATTGTGCTGTTGGTCGGCCCGCCTGGGGTGGGTAAAACGTCGATAGGGCGCTCGATTGCCGAAGCGTTGGGCCGTGAGTTTTATCGTTTTTCAGTGGGTGGTATGCGCGATGAAGCTGAAATTAAGGGCCACCGACGCACCTATGTAGGTGCCATGCCGGGCAAGCTGGTGCAGGCCTTTAAAGAAGTCGAAGTTGAAAACCCAGTGATTATGCTGGATGAGATCGACAAGCTCGGCCAGTCGTTCCAGGGTGATCCTGCCTCTGCGTTGCTTGAAGTGCTAGACCCTGAGCAAAACGTCGACTTTCTTGATCACTATCTTGACGTGCGAATGGATCTTTCCAAAGTGTTGTTTGTCTGTACGGCCAATACCCTAGACAACATTCCTGCACCGCTGCTAGACCGGATGGAGCAGATACGCTTGTCAGGCTATATCGCTGAAGAGAAGCTGCAGATTGCTAAACACCACCTCTGGCCCAAGCTGCTTAAGCGCGACAATTTGCCGAAAAAGCGCATTAACCTAACCGACGCTGCGCTTAAACAGGTGATTGACGGCTACGCCCGAGAAGCCGGTGTTCGTCAGTTAGAAAAACAGCTACACCGTATTGTGCGTAAGGCAGCAGTTAAGCTGTTAGAAGAGAAGCTAGAGACGGTAAAGATTTCGGTTAAAAACCTGGAAGAGTTTTTAGGTGCTCCGCTGTTCCGTAAAGAGAAAGTGCTTAAAGGTGAGGGGGTGGTAACCGGGCTTGCCTGGACTTCTATGGGAGGTGCCACACTGCCTATTGAAGCCGGTAAAGTACACGCCCTAGACCGTGGGTTTAAACTCACTGGTAAACTGGGTGATGTGATGAAAGAGTCTGCTAATATCGCCTACAGTTACACCCTGGGCCATTTGGCCGAGTACGGCGCGGATGCGGACTTTTTCGACTCCGCCTTTGTGCATCTTCACGTACCAGAAGGCGCCACGCCCAAAGATGGCCCCTCTGCCGGGGTAACGATGACTACCGCGCTACTTTCTCTGGCCAAGCACCAGGCGATTGAGCGGCCCTTGGCGATGACTGGGGAGCTGACGCTCACTGGGCAGGTGCTACCCGTAGGAGGAATCCGTGAAAAAATCATTGCCGCACGGCGTAGCGATATTTTCGAGGTGATTTTGCCTGACGCTAACCGCCGGGACTATGACGAGTTACCCGACTATTTAAAAGAGGGCATGACGGTGCATTTTGCCAACCGTTATCGTGATGTCGCTAACGTGGTGTTTAGCTAGCCCCCGCGTGACGTTGTAATTTGTTTGTTTAATTAAAGCGCCGCTCTACAAAGAACGGCGCTTTTTTTATATCTTTTTACTGGTTAAGTTGAGTGATTAAACAGGATAATAGCTACAAATAGAAAAGAGCTCCAGATTAGCGATATAGCTATCAGCAGTCTCTAAATAACTACCCTGGGAACCCTGAATGCGCAATAACCAACCCATTACCCAACGTGAATATGCGCTGGACGACGAAACTGTTTTAATTTCTCGCTCAGATTTAAAAGGCAATGTGACCTACGCCAACGCTGCTTTTGTGAAAGTAAGCGGCTATACGCGGGATGAGTTGATGGGCGCTCCCCACAGCCTAATTCGCCACCCTGATATGCCAGAAGCCGCTTATGCAGATTTTTGGAAAACCATACAGGCGGGCGGCACTTGGCAGGGAACGGTCAAAAATCGTCGCCAAAACGGCGATCATTACTGGGTGAATGCCACCGTCGCACCGCTAAGGGATGGTGATCGCATTGTCGGCTATACCTCCCTTCGCCGAAAGGCCACGCCTAACCAGGTGGCGCTGGCCGATAAGGTATATGCCGAAATACGTGAGAAAGGAAAGTCCCGCCGCTATGTGCTTTCAGAGGGTCAGCTAAAACGCCGTGGGATTGGCGGTTTTTTTGCTCGTTTTCAGCTAACCAGCTTAAAAGCCAAGCTCACCGGCATGGTCATTGCCGCGCTGGTACTGCTGGCGTTGGCTGGTGGGCTAGGGGTTTTAGGTTTGGTGCAATCAGGGGAACGCTTGGAAACACTGAACCGTTCTGGCCTCGAAGCCGTGGCGAATCTTCAGCGTATCGAGCGGCATGTAGGGCAGGCGATTGAAGTGATTGAGCCTGCTATTCGCAATCCAAGACGTGTTGATTTAGAGGCTGTTGGCGACACAATGGGTGGGCATACTCAAGTCATTGAAACGCTGTGGGGTGAGTACCGGGCCGACAATGATTCGGGTGAGGAGAGTGTAGAAGCGTTTGATGCTGCGTTGGTCACTTGGCACAGCGGTATTGATAGAGCGCTCGTTGCTGTCATGGAAGCCAATGGGTTTGCAGCGTTTGAAGCTTTCAACGACAGCGTACAGCCAGCCACCGAAATACTTCGCGAGGCGAGTAGCCAGCTCGTTAGCCAAGAGCGTGATAATGCCGAAGCGCTAGTGGCTGAAGCGAAGCAGGGGCGTCAGCAAATGCTCATCGCTCAGTTGGTGCTGATTGTGGTGGGGCTGTTAGTGATGGTAGGGCTAAGCTATGTCATTTTAAAATCGGTATTTCGTAGTTTGGCGGGGGCGCGGCATATGACCTTCCAAATTGCAGCGGGCAATCTCGCGGCACGGGAGCGCCGCCGAACGAATGATGAGCTAGGTGAGCTACTTTATTCCCTAGACACTATGCGCTTTAGCTTAGCGAGCATCGTAGGCGATGTAGAAAACCGCGTTTCTGTGGTGACTCCTGCCGTGCAACAAATAGCCGTTGAAAACGAAGAGCTTGCGTCGCGCACCGAGCAGCAGGCTTCATCGCTTCAGCAAACTGCTTCAAGCATGGAGGAGATGACCTCAACGGTGCAGCAGAACACCGAAAATGCTCGCCAGGCCACCGAGCTTGCCGCGCAGAACGCTGTGAGTACCCGTGATACCCAGGCGCAAATGGAGCGGCTCGTTGAACGTATGCAGCGAATTGCCCAGCGCGCCGAAAAAATGACCGAAATGATCGGGGTGATCGATGGTATTGCCTTCCAGACTAATATTTTGGCACTTAATGCTTCCGTTGAAGCAGCCCGTGCGGGTGAGCATGGCCGAGGGTTTGCGGTAGTCGCCAGCGAAGTGCGTAATCTAGCAAGCCGAAGCGCAGGCGCCTCTCAAGAAATTCGTAAGATGATTGATAGCACCACTCAAGAGGTAAGCGGTGGACGCAGCGCCGTTGAGCAGGCGGAAAAAGCGATCGAAAACGTTATGCAGCAGGTAAGTCGCGTTAGTGAGTTGATGGAGTCGATTAGCACCGCTTCCAGTGAGCAGAGCAGCGGTATTGGTCAGATTAATACAGCAATTGCCGAAATGGACAACGTCACTCAGCAAAACGCGACCAAGGTACAGAGCATTGCCGCCTCCGCGGATAACTTAGCGATAGAAGCCTTCGAGTTGGCAAACGTTGTTGACGCGTTCCGGTTAGAAGGTGCCCAGGAGGAAAGCATTCAAGCCGCACGTGAAAAGCTTAACCAAGTTAACCAAGCGCTGCGCAAAGCCTCTCTCAACTTGCCTGCCGCTAAATCCTCGGCTGCGCCCGCCCGCTCAAGTGGTGCTCAGGACTGGGACGAATTTTAATCAATGAATATGCCATTCAAAGCTCATAGGAGACGCCTGGACGAGTAGCTTGGCGGTGGTACTTTGTGCTTAGAAGATCGACTACGTTCATGCCACCTTCGGGTGGCATGTTTTATGCGGGGTGCTAGGCCGAAGGTGTGTAAAAGTGGGTGTTGGTCACCCTCACCATCTAGTCTCTACGGTTCGCTCATGCCACAATTCAAAGCCGCTGGATTCACTTGCCTGCTGCCAAGAATGTGGCAGGCCATGATAAAGATGTAGAGGACACCATGCCCGAGTATCGCTCCCGTACTACCACTGCTGGCCGTAATATGGCCGGTGCCCGTGCCCTTTGGCGTGCCACGGGTATGAAGGATGACGACTTCCATAAGCCAATTATTGCAGTGGCTAACTCGTTTACTCAGTTTGTACCGGGCCATGTTCACTTAAAAGACATGGGACAGTTAGTTGCCCGTGAGATAGAAAAAGCGGGTGGTGTTGCCAAAGAGTTCAATACCATTGCGGTGGATGACGGCATTGCCATGGGCCACGATGGCATGCTCTATTCGCTGCCAAGTCGGGATATTATTGCCGACAGCGTTGAGTACATGTGCAACGCACACTGTGCCGATGCCCTGGTGTGTATTTCCAACTGCGACAAAATCACACCCGGAATGCTGATGGCCGCCATGCGCCTGAATATTCCGGTCATTTTTGTTTCCGGCGGCCCCATGGAAGCGGGTAAAACCAAGCTGCTAGATCACGGCCTTGATCTGGTTGATGCGATGGTAATGGCGGCTGACGACAGCGTGGATGATGAGACCCTCGCTGAAGTAGAGCGCAGCGCATGCCCTACCTGTGGCAGTTGCTCAGGTATGTTTACCGCTAACTCCATGAACTGCTTAATGGAAGCGTTGGGCTTAGCGCTACCTGGGAACGGCACGGTGCTGGCGACTCACTCAGATCGCCGCCGCTTGTTTGAAAACGCGGGTCACCGGATTGTGGAGCTGGCTAAGCGTTTCTATGAAGGCGAAGAAGCCCACCTGTTGCCCCGTGCCATAGGTAACAAAGCCGCCTTTAGAAATGCCATGACGCTGGATATCGCTATGGGTGGCTCCACGAACACCATTCTGCATCTTCTGGCCGCTGCCCAAGAGGCAGAGGTAGATTTCTCCATGGCAGATATCGACCGTCTTTCTCGCGAAGTGCCGCAACTGTGTAAAGTGGCGCCCAATACCCAGAAATATCATATTGAAGATGTCCACCGCGCCGGGGGCATCATGGCGATTCTGGGCGAGCTCGACCGTGCGGGGGTATTGGATACCTCGGTTCCTACTGTTTACGGCGACAGTCTGAAAGCGGCATTGGATGAGTGGGATATCATGCGCTCACCAAGCGCAGAGGTAGTGGAGTTCTTCAAAGCAGGCCCCGGAGGCGTACCCACCCAAACCGCCTTTTCGCAAAGCACCCGCTGGCCAAGCCTGGACGGTGACCGTGCCACTGGCTGTATCCGTGACCTTGAGCATGCGTTCTCTAAAGAGGGCGGCTTGGCTGTGCTCTACGGCAACATCGCACTCAATGGCTGCGTGGTAAAAACTGCAGGCGTTGATGATTCCATTCTGGTGTTCGAGGGCAAAGCCCATGTAGTTGAGTCTCAAGACCAAGCGGTTGCTAATGTGTTGGATGGCAAGGTTAAAGAGGGAGACGTCGTGGTGATCCGCTACGAAGGCCCTAAAGGCGGCCCGGGCATGCAAGAGATGCTCTATCCGACCTCCTACCTTAAATCGAAAGGGCTGGGAAAGGCCTGTGCACTGCTCACTGATGGCCGCTTCTCTGGTGGAACCTCTGGGCTCTCTATTGGTCACGTTTCTCCCGAAGCCGCCGCGGGCGGCGCCATTGGCTTGGTGGAGCAAGGCGATACCATTTTGATCGATATCCCTAACCGCTCTATTAACGTCAAACTGACCGACGCCGAACTTGCTAAGCGTCGTGAAGCTATGGAAGCCAAAGGCAAAGACGCATGGAAGCCTGTGGAGCAGCGCCCGCGTAAAGTAACCCCTGCGCTTAAAGCCTATGCACTATTGGCTACCTCCGCGGATAAAGGTGCCGTTCGCGACCTCTCTAAACTTGACTAAATCGTGTGTAACTCAGCCCGCTGATGCGGGCTGTTTTTTTGCTCTACGTGAACCGTCAAATTGACTAAGGATTGTAATGAAGGCGCCTATCAACGTTGGCCTAGTGGGCTATGGTTACTCGAGTAAAACGTTTCATGCACCGCTTATTCAGGCGACGGAGGGGCTGGACCTGGTCGCGGTGTCCACCAGTGATGCCGCCAAAGTGCCCGCTGATTTAGAGGTTGAAGTCGAGAGCCAAGCGCTTTCCTTGTGCCAGCGTAAAGATATTGACCTTATCGTCATTTCTACGCCCAACGATACGCACTTTCCACTTGCCAAGGCAGCACTGATGGCGGGCAAACACGTGGTAGTCGATACGCCTTTTACTGTGACGCACTTTGAAGCAAAGCAGCTCAAAGCGCTGGCGCTGGATAAAGAGCGGCTAGTCTCGGTATTTCATAACCGCCGTTGGGATGGCGATTTTTTAACCGTGAAAGCCTTGCTGAAGGCTGGCACGTTAGGGCGGATTGCCGGTTTTGAGTCGCGCTTTGATCGTTTCCAGCCAGACGTGCGCGATGGTTGGCAGGAAAAAGCCACGCCAGGGAGCGGCATTTGGTATGACGTAGGGCCACACTTACTTGATCAAGCCAGTGATCTGTTTGGCATACCTAATGCAATACTGCTCGACCTGGGTGTGCGACGAGAAGGGGCAAGCGCCGACGATGATTTTTTGGCGCTGTTGGAGTATGACGGTTTTCGTGTAAGTCTCAGTGCTGGCACGTTAATCGCTGAGCCAACCCCGCGTTTTCGCATCTATGGTGCCCAGGGAAGCTACCTAAAACTTGGCCTTGATCCTCAAGAAGCGCGCTTAAAAGCGGGCGAAACACCTGCCTCGCACTGGGGTGAGGCTGCTTCCGGCACGTTGACGCTTCGCGAAAGTGACAGCGAGTCTGCTTCTATACAGCACCGCGAACACCCAACGCTGCCGGGTAATTACCTTGCTTACTACGAAGGCATTGCTGCAGCCCTACGCGATAACGTCCCGTTGCCGATAAATATAGACGATGCCCTGCGCAGTATGATGCTGCTAGAAGCGGGCCTGGACAGCCATCGGCAACGGCGTTGGATAGCGCTTAAACACCATTTGTAGAAAAGCGTTTGTGAAAAGCTCAGGGGTGCCGATGGCGCCCTTGTTTTAATTCCCTTTTCACCTTCAGAGTAAATCCATCGCACTGTCGCGCTTCTCTTCGCGCAGTTTGTCTCTAGCGATGTACAGCGCAGCGATGGCACGGGCCTCATGGAAATCCTCCCGGAGCAGCAGCGCGGGTAACTCTTCAATGGCATGGGTTTCGACAATGAGCGGCTCGGGTTCATCCCCCGGTAGTCGTTTAGGGTATAGGTCAGTGGCGAGCAGTACCTGCATGCGGTGACGCATATAATTAGGCGCTAAGGAAAGCTCTACCAACGGTTCAATGCAGTGGGCACCGAACCCGCACTCTTCCATAAGTTCGCGGTTGGCCGCAGTGACAATATCTTCGCCAGGATCTACCAACCCCTTAGGTAGCGTCAGAACATAATCTTCAAACCCGGCGGCGTATTCACGAATAAGCAGCACGTGCTCTGGGTCGGGCATGGCAATAATCATAACGGCGCCACGGTCAGCGCCGGTCAAGCGTTCAAACTGACGCTCTTCACCATTTGAGAAGCGTAAGTCGAGAGATTCAATATGAAATAAACGGCTTCTCGCCACGCTCTGGCGGGCCAAGATCTGTGGCTTGCGCGGGTAGCCGGTGTGGGTCTCGCCTGACGATTGATCGCTATTAGACATCGTGCCTCCGTGGCTGCAAAAAACGGGTTACGCTACAATAGCATGCTTACTCTTTAAGACTGGAGCGGCAATGATTGATTGGCGCGGGATCGATACTGTCCTACTCGATATGGACGGCACCCTGCTGGATCTGCATTTCGACAGCCATTTCTGGCTGGAACATTTGCCCCGGCGCTATGTGGAGCTTCACCAGCTTGATATCGCCAGCCAAGAGGAGCTGCGGGCACGCATCATTGGTGAGCAGGGCACGCTTAATTGGTACAGCCTAGCGTATTGGAGTCGTGAGCTAGGGGTAGATATTGTAGCGTTAAAGCAGGAGGTGCAGCATTTGATAGGCCTACGCAGTGACGCACTAGACTTTCTAAAATGGCTAAAGAAAGCCCATCCACGCGTGGTGCTGGCCACCAACGCTGACCGCGCCAGTTTAGCCTTAAAACTACCGCTCACGGGGTTGGAAAGCTACTTAGACGCCATCATCTCCTCAGAAGATGTGGGGGCTGCCAAAGAGGAACAGGCATTTTGGTTTGCCCTTCAAGAGCGCGAGCCTTTTAATCCGTCGCGCACACTGTTTATCGATGACAATGCAAGCGTACTGGAAAGCGCCCGTGAGTTTGGTATTAAGCACCTGTTAGGTATAAAGCAGCCCGATAGTCGGCGACCTGAAAAAGAACTACAGGAATTTATCGCCCTAGACCGATTTGCCCAACTACTGCCAAATAACTTGCCGGGGTAGGGCTCATAAACCTTAGGAGAGCGTTAATGAGTGATAGCGTTCGCTTGGATAAGTGGCTGTGGGCCGCCCGTTTTTTCAAGACCCGTGCCCTCGCTAAAAAAGCGATTGAAGGCGGTAAGGTACATTATGACGGCGCACGGGTGAAAACCAGTAAAACCGTAGAGCTAGGCGCTTTAATACGCGTGCCCCAAGGGTGGGATATCTATGAGGTAGAAGTGACTTCGTTATCCGATCAGCGTCGTGGTGCCCCTGAGGCGCGCAAGCTCTATGCAGAAACTGAAGAGAGTGCTCAGCGCCGGGCTAAAGAAGCCGAAGCACGACGCTTAACCAACGAAGCCATGCAGCACCCTCTTAAGCGCCCTGATAAAAAGCAGCGTCGTGATATTCAACGCTTTCAGCGTCAAGGGAGTGACTGAGAGGTTCAGCCGATACGCTGATTTCCTCACGCGCTTTTATTTTTTCTTACTCCTTCATACGGTTTTTTATGTCTGATCAAATCCAGCGTTTCCTGTTTGACCAAACCAACGTGCGTGGCGAAATTGTTACGCTTTCCGAGGCCTACCAAGAGGTGCTTGACCGCCACGCTTACCCTCCCGCAGTTAATGAGCTACTCGGCGAACTGTTGGCTGCCGTGGCGCTGTTAACCGATACCATTAAGCTAGATGGCACGCTTAGCATTGAAGTGCGCGGCCAAGGGGCGTTGGCGTTGTTAATGGCGGAATCTAACCCTGGTGGTGAACTGCGCGCCATTGCCCGTATTGCAGAAGACGCGGTGCTGCCGAGTGAATACGCAAGCTTTCGTGAACTGGTGGGTGAAGGCCAAATCGTGATTACCCTCGACCCACGAGAAGGGCATCGCTACCAGGGCATTGTCGCGCTAGACCACGGTACTTTGGGCGGCTGTCTTGAGGCTTACTTTGGTCAGTCGGAGCAGCTGCCGACGCGATTATGGCTTGCGGCGGACGGCAAGCGGGCTGGGGGGCTGTTACTTCAGCGCTTGCCGGATGCTTCGCAGAATCAAGACGTGGATGCCTGGGAGCGCAGCGTTGTGTTGGCCGACACGATTAAGTCTGATGAGTTGCTTGGCCTTGAACAGCGCGAAGTGCTATATCGGCTCTACCATGAAGAGATCGTACGGGTCTTCGAGCCTAAAGCGCTACGCTTTGGTTGCACCTGCTCTCGAGAGCGGATGAGTCACGCGCTTTACACATTAGGACAAGAAGAGTTGCGTGATATTTTGCGCGAGCAGGGCGTAATTGATACCCAATGCCACTTTTGCCACACGAAATATCACTACACGGCAGCGGATATTGAAATTTTGTTAGATGACCCAGGTGCACCACCCCCGGTGATTCACTAGTTATGTAGTCGCCCCGGGAGATAGGTGCGCAAAAGCTGTTTAACTGCCATGCTAGGCATAGCAATGGATATAGCAAGCCTGCTAAACGGTTGTTTGAATAAATGGTGCGGCGCAGCACAAAATAGTACGCAAATGTAGTAGTTTAACTACAAGGCATTTGCTCAAAACCCCCGTTTCCCGGGGGCTTTCTTTTTGCCATAATGCGCCGGACTTAAGCGCGTCCAGCCCTCTTTATCGTGGCTGGGCTGACCATTTAAGGCGTCGGTGACGCCCGGTAAACGAGAGAAACGGCCTTAAGGCCCAGGAATCGACATGACCACGACTCAAGCCGCTCCCCAAGCCCACGTCAATCTCAGCAGCGCCGAACTGATCGAGCGCGCCGTGGCCCGTGGTGAAGGCCGCCTGTCGGCTAACGGTGCCCTGGTGGTTAACACCGGCCTGCGTACAGGGCGTTCACCGAAAGACCGCTTTATCGTCGATGAACCTTCTACCCGCGACAGCATTGACTGGGGTAGCGTTAACCGTCCGTTCGACGCTGAAAAATTCTCAGCGCTCTGGGCGCGCGTAGAAGACTACCTGGGTAGCCGTGAGCATTTCGTTGCTGAGCTACACGTTGGTAGTGACGCTACTCACTACCTGCCAGTGCGGGTTTCCACTGAGACCGCTTGGCAAAACCTGTTTGGTCGCACCATGTTCGTGCGTCCTCAGGCATACAACCAAGCGGCCAAAGATGAGTGGACAATTCTTAACGCCGCGGGCTTTGAGTGTGACCCCAGCCGTGATGGTACTAACTCAGACGGCTGTGTAATCATCAACTTTGCCGAGCGCAAAGTGCTAATTGCCGGTATGCGTTACGCCGGAGAAATGAAAAAAGCGATGTTCTCGGTGCAGAACTTCCTGCTGCCTGCTGCAGACGTGCTGCCGATGCACTGCTCTGCCAACGTTGGGGAAGATGGCGAAACCTGCTTGTTCTTCGGCCTTTCTGGTACGGGTAAAACTACGCTGTCTGCCGACCAGGCTCGCTACCTGATTGGTGACGACGAGCACGCTTGGGGCGATGGTATCGTCTTCAACATGGAAGGCGGTTGCTACGCTAAGTGTATCGACCTTTCCGAGAAGAACGAGCCGGTTATTTGGAACGCCATTAAGTTCGGCACCGTACTGGAAAACGTTGTACTCAACGACCGCCGTGAGCCGGCTTACGCTGACGACAGCCTGACCCAGAACTCCCGTGCCGCTTACCCGCTGGAGCACGTTGAAAAACGCGTACCGGAAAATCTGGCCGGCGAGCCTAACGCAATTGTCTTCCTGACGTGCGATATGTCGGGCGTGCTGCCGCCGGTGTCGATTCTTTCCAAAGAAGCGGCAGCGTACCACTTCCTTTCGGGCTACACCGCGAAGGTGGGTTCTACAGAAATGGGCTCTTCTGAGGGCCTAGCTGCCACTTTCTCTACCTGTTTCGGCGCGCCTTTCTTCCCGCGTCCTGCGCGTGAATACGCTGATCTTCTGATTAAGCGCGTTGAAAAGAAAGATGCTCAGGTCTATCTGGTCAACACCGGCTGGACTGGCGGTGCTTACGGAGAGGGCGGCTCGCGCTTCTCGATTCCGACAACCCGCGCGATTATCAGCGCGATTCAGTCGGGTATCCTGCGCGATGTGGAAACCAAGCACATTGATGGTTTGAACCTGCAGGTTCCGGTTGCCGTGCCGGGCGTAGATTCTAGCCTGCTCGACCCCCGTGAAACCTGGTCCGATCGTGATGCGTATGATCGTCACCTGCGCGATTTGGCGACCAAGTTCGTCGATAACTTCAAAAAGTTTGAAGGCGTTAACGACGCGATTCTGAAAGCCGGTCCGCAGCTGACCTAAGGTTTGCATAAATATCTGGCTTGTCGAACGTTTGGATAACTAAACGGTCGTAAAAGGGGCAGTGCTGAGGCACTGCCCCTTTTTTTGTGGTTTATTCCTTTACGTCTTCGATGGGAGTTGCGCTTATGAAACGGCGTCAATTTTTAGGTTTAGCTGGCCTAACCGGATTAGCGGGTGCACTTCCTGGTGTATCGTATGGTTTTCCACGTTTGAATCTTGAGGCAGCCCCTAGTATTGAAAAGCTGACGCTGAGCGAAGAGGCCTGGCGTGAGCGTCTTTCCGACGATGCCTTTTATGTGCTTCGTAAAGAGGGCACTGAGCCCTCTTTCTCTAGCCCATTGGATAGCGAAGTGAGAGATGGGGAGTACCGCTGCGCTGGGTGTGATTTGCCGCTTTTTACCAGCGCCATGAAATACGATTCAGGCACGGGTTGGCCGAGTTTTTACACCCATATAGAAGGTCATCTTCTCTCTAAACTAGATTTCAAGATGATATGGCCCAGAACCGAATATCACTGCGCCCGCTGCGAAGGCCATCAGGGACACGTGTTTAATGACGGACCAGAGCCTACAGGCTTACGCTGGTGTAACAACGGCGTAGCCCTTCGGTTTGTGCCCACTTAAAGGCTTGATGCTTGCCTTAAAGTGGCGTCACTCGTGGCCAATCCATGCCAGCCGCGGTGCGTTTGTGATACCTTGTTGGCACTTAAAAATGCTGCATGAGTTAGTTGCAATTTATGGATGTCAATCAGCGTATTATTTCCCGCCTAGCGACTGAGCTAAGCGTACGTCTTGAGCAAGTATCCGCGACGGTCGCGCTTTTAGATGGCGGCGCTACCGTGCCTTTCATTGCCCGCTACCGTAAAGAAGTCACCGGCGCATTAGACGATATCCAGCTTCGCCAACTCGATGAGCGTCTGCGCTATCTGCGCGAGCTTGAAGAGCGCCGCACGGCGATACTCTCTGCCATCGATGAGCAGGGCAAGCTTGATACCACGCTGAAAGCCAGCATTGACGCTGCTGAGACCAAACAGCGCCTAGAAGATCTATACCTACCGTTTAAGAAAAAGCGCCGCACCAAAGCGCAAATTGCTCGCGAAGCAGGCCTTGAGCCGTTGGCGGATGCGCTGCTTGCTAATCCATCCCTCAACCCAGAAAGCGAAGCAGCCCACTATCTGCGTCCCGCAGAGGGCGATATTCCTGCCATTGAGGATGCTAAGGCTGCGCTTGATGGTGCCAAGCAGATTTTGATGGAGCGCTTTGCAGAAGACCCCGAGCTGATTGGCCAACTACGCGAACGCCTCTGGCAAGAGGGCGAGCTAAGCGCCCGGGTTTTAGATGGCAAGCAGCAGGAGGGCGCCAAGTTCTCCGACTATTTCGAGCACGATGAAAAACTCGCCAAAGCGCCATCTCACCGCGCCTTGGCGATGTTCAGAGCGCGTAATGAAGGGGTGCTAAGCCTGTCGATACGTCTTCCAGGCGAAGAGGAAGCCCCGATACACCCTGCCCAGGTCGCCATCGCCAAGCAGTTTGGCATTAGTGATCAAAGCCGCCCGGCGGATAAGTGGTTAGCGGAAGTAGTGCGCTGGACCTGGCGAGTGAAGCTCTATACTGCGCTTGAAACCGAGCTGTTAGGGCGCTTGCGGGAACAGGCGGAACTCACCGCCATTGAGGTATTCGCCGCTAATCTTAAAGACCTGCTTCTGGCTGCACCAGCAGGCCAAAAAGTCACACTTGCCATTGATCCAGGGTTAAGGACTGGCTGTAAGGTAGCGGTGGTTGATGCGACGGGGCAGTTCGTTGATCAAGCCACTATTTATCCCCATGCGCCGCAAAGCCGCTGGGATGAGTCGCTAGGTGTCTTGGCTAAGCTGGTGAAACAGTACGGTGTTCAGCTGATTGCCGTGGGTAACGGCACCGCAAGCCGCGAAACCGACAAGCTGGCGGGCGAGCTACTAAAAGCGTTAGCGCCGGAATATCGTTTGAGCAAAGTGATGGTGTCTGAAGCGGGCGCTTCGGTTTACTCTGCGTCGGAATATGCCTCCCGTGAGCTGCCTGATCTCGATGTGACCGTTCGGGGGGCTGTCTCTATAGCCCGCCGTTTGCAAGATCCACTCGCAGAGCTGGTTAAAATTGAGCCTAAATCCATTGGTGTAGGCCAGTATCAACATGACGTTTCTCAAGTGCAGCTGTCACGCAGCCTGGAAGTTGTCATAGAAGACTGCGTTAACGCGGTTGGTGTGGATCTCAACACTGCGTCTAGCGCACTGCTTTCTCGCGTGGCAGGCCTGAGTGCGGCGATTGCCGAAAATATCGTGGCCCAGCGCAATGTCCAAGGTGCGTTCAAAAGCCGTAAAGAGCTGTTAGAGGTTAGCCGGTTGGGGCCAAAAACCTTTGAGCAGTGTGCTGGCTTCTTGCGCATCAGCAATGCCGAAAACCCATTGGATGCCAGCGCTGTTCACCCAGAGGCTTATACCCTGGTGGAGCGCATTGCCAAGCAGAATCGCCGGGATGTAAAAGGCTTGATTGGTGACAGCGCTACCTTAAAAGCGCTTAAGCCCGCTGATTTTGCCGATGAGCGTTTTGGCGTGCCCACGGTGAGCGATATTCTAAAAGAGCTGGATAAGCCGGGACGCGACCCGCGGCCTGAGTTTAAAGCCGCTGAGTTCCGCGAAGGCGTTGAAACCCTGAAAGATTTAAAATTGGGAATGGTGTTAGAAGGCACTGTGACCAACGTGACGCACTTCGGCGCCTTTGTAGATGTGGGCATTCACCAAGACGGACTGGTGCATATTTCAGCGCTCTCTGACCGCTTTATCGACGATCCGCGCAGTGTGGTTAAGGCGGGCGATATTGTCAGCGTCAAAGTAATGAGCGTGGATATTTCCCGCAAGCGGGTAGGGCTTTCCATGCGCTTGGACGACGAGCCAGAACAGCAAGCCCCAGCCGCGGCCAGTGGCACGGCTAACCACGAACCACGCAAACCACCGCGCAGTAGTCGACAGGGTGGCCAGCAACAGGGCAGTAAGCCCAAGCCAAATGAGGCACCCGCTGCCATGGGAGCATTAGGCGCAGCGCTGCTTAAAGCTAAGCAGGGCAAATAGTCGCGTGTCTTGAAAAAAACAGGGTTGCCGCCATATCCTGCTTTCTGTTTTCGCTGAAAAGCAGGAAAACGACCATGGCAATGCCAGCTGATTTCACCAAGGCCTGCTTATGGCGGGCCTTACTGACAAGGAGTGTTCACCTTGCCTGAACCTCTCACTGTGCCATCTTCGCTAACTGCCCAGGTTGAGCGTTTGCTGCCTAGCGCTCGGCTAGGGCGGTTAGGTCGCCTGCGTCGCGGGCTGGAAAAAGAAGGGCTGCGGGTTGATGCCAATGGTCATATTGCCCAAACGCCGCATCCCCAGGCGTTAGGCTCTAAATTAACTCATCCGCATATCACTACCGACTACTCAGAAGCACTGCTTGAGTACATTACGCCGGTTTACTCAGAGCCACGTGAAGCGTTGGCATTCTTATCCGACCTGCACACCTTTACCTATCATCACCTAGACAATGAGTGGATATGGCCAGGCAGCATGCCTTCGCGGCTGTCGGGCAATGGAAGTGTGCCGATAGCCGACTACGGCAGCTCGAATGTTGGCACCATGAAGCATGTTTACCGTAAAGGGTTGGATGTGCGCTACGGGCGTATCATGCAGGCAATTGCAGGCGTTCATTACAATGTCTCGCTGCCAGAAGATATGTGGCACGCTCTGCGAGAGATGGAAAAAGCCACTAACATTCCCTTTAACGATTATCGCTCCACCCGTTATTTCGGCATGATTCGGCATTTTCGGCGCCATAGCTGGCTGCTGCTCTATCTGTTTGGTGCCTCACCGGCCATTGATAAGAGCTTTTTACCTGAAGGTAAAGTGCCTGAAAAGCTACAGTCACTCAGCGACGATACCTACTTTGCGCCGTATGCGACGACCCTGCGGATGTCGGATTTGGGCTACCAGAATAAAGTACAATCGCAGCTAAAAATTTGCTTTAACTCACTGTCTAACTACGTTAACACGCTGCGTCATGCGATCTCTTCTCCGTGGCCTGACTATGAAAAGCTAGGCGTAAAAACCGGCGAAGAGTGGCATCAGCTAAACGCCAATATTCTGCAAATTGAGAACGAGTATTACAGCGATATTCGTCCCAAACGGGTAGCCAAGCACAATGAAACGCCCAGTCAAGCGCTTGAAGCGCGTGGGGTTGAGTACATAGAAGTGCGCTGCCTGGATTTAAACCCCTTCGATCCCCTGGGCGTTACCGAAACGCAGATGCGTTTTGTCGACACTTTTTTGATGTGGTGCCTGCTGAGCGATAGCCCCTGGATCTCCGATGAGGAGTGCGACCGCCTGGATGACAACCGCCGTTTGGTGGTAGAGCGCGGCCGCGACCCGGCGCTAACGCTAATACATAACTGTGAAACCACCACCGTGCGAGCGTGGGGCGAACAGATATTTGCAGAATTAGTCGAAGTCGCCCGCCTGCTGGATGCAGTGGAAGAGGGCACCCCCCATGCCGCCGCGCTAGAGGCGTTAGCGCCACGACTGAAGGATCCATCACTGACGCCGTCAGCGCAGGTGCTGGCTCGTCTACAAGAGGGTAATGGCTCACTGAGCGATACGTTATTAAGCCTAGCTAAAGAGCAAGCGGATAAGCTTAAAGCCACGCCGATGCTGCGCTCCCGTGAGGCGCTGTTAGCACAGCTCATTGACACCTCCCACCAGCAGCAGCGGGATATTGAAGCCGCTGATCAAGAAAGTTTTAGCGAGTTTCTAAGCAGCTACTTTGCCAAAGCGCGTGAGTCCCGTGCGCTTTCGGCTATCTCACCAGAGGATAGCCAATGAGCGCCGCTGCTATTCGCCCCGCTGCGCTAGCCGGTGTTGCATTCTGCGTTGTGATGATGGCGGTCGCCCTGGCCCTTGAGCATATTGCCGGGCTTGCCCCCTGCCCATTGTGCATTTTTCAGCGTGTGGCGGTGATAGCCGCCGGGCTAGTGCTGGCCGTCGCCGCTATGCACAACCCCCGTGGTCGTATAGGTAAGAGCGTTTATGGCGTGCTGGGGTTAATCGCTGTAGGTGTCGGCGCTTTTATTGCCGGGCGTCACGTTTGGTTGCAGAGCCTGCCCGCTGACCAAGTACCCTCATGCGGCCCTGGCCTGGATTACATGATGGATATCCTGCCTATGCAGGAAGTAGTCGCCATGGTGCTCACTGGTTCTGGGGAGTGCGCCGAAATTGACTTTATGCTGTTAGGCCTTTCGCTACCCGCGTGGACCTTGGTGGGCTTTTTAATACTGGCTATCGCGCCGCTGCGTATTTTGTGGTTGGCCATCAAGCGCTAGGTAAGCATTCACACAGGGCCAGCCTATAGGCTGGCCTTTAGTATCATGGAAACCGTACCCGCCGGGATTGACAGGGTTAGATGGAAAGGCGAGTCTAGCCTTATCAAAGGTGGTTATCTGCAAGGAGAAAACCCCATGCTCGAAGATTGCAAAAATGCCCTGGAGCGCTGGGGGGGCGTGCACAGTTTGATTGACCGTTGGCTAGATCAACGTCGCGCGCTTTTGGTTAGCTTTATCGAACTGAAAGAAGCCTGCGATTCCGAATTAGAAGCGGTTAGCAAAGCGCGTGTTGATGTCTTTAGTGAGCTGTTAATGGACTATATCAGCGCCGGCCATTTCGAAATCTATCCCCAGCTAGCGGAAGAGGCCAAAGCGTTCAACGACGAAAGCGCTTTGCTAATCGCCTCGCAGCTGCTAGAGCGGCTAGAAATGTCTACCGCGATGGTGCTGGAGTTTGACGAAGACTTTGCTTCGCCGGTGCGTTGCCAACAAAACCTGGTGCGCTTACCTGCATGGATTGACCGACTGGCAAAAGGCCTTACTGAGCGCTTTGCGCTGGAAGACCAGTTAATTGCCCGCCTGCACGCAGCCCATAGCCCTAAGCACGCGAAATCTCCCGCCTAAGCTTATCGAAGCAAATCAAAGCATCGCACGGCACGCCGTTGTGCGGTGCTTTTCACCACTCTAGCTATAGCCGTTACTACCTAATAACCGGTTAGCCTCCCGCCAGCTTAAGGTTGCCATCTGTTTGTTTTATAACTACAGGCCTGGGCTTCTGGCCTAGCGATAGCGCGTGGCGGATGCATGGGTAGGGCGGTACAATCTATGATCGATGTTAAAGGATGAGCCTGGGTACTAGCCTGGGTAACTGCGAGTAGATAGATGGCTAATGTTGACGTTAATCAGTTGTTTAGCAAGCCTAAAGTATTGATGATCGATAATTACGATAGTTTTACCTTCAATATCGTTCAGTACCTGAGTGAGCTTGGTGCGGAGGTAATGACCTACCGCAACGATGAGCTTACCCTTGAACAAATCGAGGCCATAGCGCCTACCCATTTGGTGATTTCGCCGGGGCCCTGTACGCCTAACGAAGCGGGTATTTCATTGGCGGCTATTGCCCATTTTGCCGGTAAACTGCCTATTTTGGGTGTCTGCCTTGGGCACCAGGCGATTGGTCAGGTATACGGTGGTAAGGTAGTGCGTGCGCCAGAGGTTATGCATGGCAAGACGTCTGCCGTGGTTCACTGCGGGCAAGGAGTATTTAACGGCCTTGAAAACCCGCTTGAGGTAACTCGCTACCATTCACTCGTTGTGGATGAAGCAAGCTTACCCGACTGTTTAGACGTTACCGCCTTAACGGCAAGCGATGACGTAACGCCTAGGCTGATAATGGGTTTTCGCCATCGTAACTTGGATATTGAAGGGGTACAGTTTCATCCTGAGTCGATACTCACGCGCCAAGGTCATGCGTTATTGGCCAATTTTTTACAACGCGGCTGATCGCCAAATTCATACGCTTTAGGGGCTTTCCTGTTCATGCAAATGCGAGATGCAATTAACGCGGTAATGCGCCGCGAAGACCTCTCTTTCGATGCGATGCACGCGCTGATGCGCCAGATCATGACCGGCGAAGCCTCTGATGCGCAAATTGGTGGCCTGCTGGTGGGACTGGCCATGAAAGGCGAAAGCGCCGTGGAAATTAGCGCTGCCGCTCAGGTAATGCGGGAACTGATGAAGCGGGTGACGCTTAATACCGACAACGTGGTAGATATTGTTGGTACCGGGGGTGATGGCGCTAATCTGTTTAACGTCTCGACAGCCGCCAGCTTTGTGGCTGCTGCGGGTGGCGCTCATGTGGCTAAGCACGGTAACCGCAGCGTCTCTTCCTCGTCAGGCAGTGCAGATTTATTTGATATAGCCGGTATTTATCTGGATCTTAAGCCGGAAGAGGTAACTCGCTGTATCGAGCAGGTAGGGGTTGGCTTTATGTTTGCTCCCAACCACCACCCAGCAATGCGTTACGCTATTGGCCCGCGCCGTGAAATGGGTGTGCGCACGCTGTTTAACATTCTTGGCCCGCTGACTAACCCTGCCAGCGCACCAAACCAAGTGCTGGGGGTCTATGCCCCCGAGCTCGTGCCACTCATGGCTGAAGTGCTCAAAAAGCTAGGCAGCCGCCATGTAATGGTGGTGCATTCAGAAGATGGCCTAGATGAAATTTCCCTGGCGGCACCTACGCAGGTGGCGGAACTCAAAGAGGGCGAAATTACCCAGTACACCATTACCCCGGAAGCGCTGGGTATTGAACGCCAAAGCTTAGCAACGCTGAAAGCGGCTAGCGCCGAAGACAGCCTGCGGCTAGTAAAAGCGGCGTTAAGCGGCGAAGGCGCGGCGGCGGATATGGTTGCCCTTAATGCGGGTGCGGCGCTTTACTGTGCGGGCGTTGCCGATAGCTTAAAAGAGGGTGTGATGGTGGCTCAGGATGCTCAAGCCTCCAAGCTGCCGCTTGAAAAGTTAAAAGAGCTTTCGCACTTTACCAGCGTTTTTAAAGGATAAATAATTCAATGAGTGACCAGGCAACACCGACAATTTTAACGCGTATTTTGGCCCGTAAAGACCAAGAAGTGGCTGAGCGCCGCCAAGCGGTAAGTGAAGCGGATTTGCTGGCGCTGGCTGAAAAGCAGAGCGCTCCCCGTGGCTTTATCGACGCGCTGAATGCCCGTATTGCCGCGGGTGATGCGGCGGTGATCGCCGAGGTAAAAAAAGCTTCGCCCTCTAAAGGGGTAATGCGTGAGGATTTTCACCCTGCGGATATTGCACAAAGTTATGCCCAAGGGGGAGCTGCGTGCCTCTCGGTGCTGACCGATGCGGATTTTTTTCAAGGCCATGAAGATTACTTGATCGCCGCCCGTGACGCGTGTGAGCTGCCGGTGATTCGTAAAGACTTTATTACCCATGGTTACCAAGTGACTGAAGCCCGGGCTATTGGCGCAGACTGCATCTTGCTGATTGTAGCTGCCTTGGACGACTCTCAACTGCGCGACCTGCATCAGCAGGCTAACGCTTTGGGGATGGATGTATTGGTAGAAGTCCACGACGCCACTGAGCTAGAGCGCGCCTTGGCGCTGAACCTGAAACTTGTGGGCATCAACAACCGCAACTTACACACCTTTGATACCAGCCTGAATACCACTCTTGACCTGCTGCCACGCATTCCTGCAGGCGTCACGGTAATTACCGAGTCTGGTATCCATACCAGCGACGACGTAGAGCTAATGCGCGACCATGATGTAAACGGCTTTTTGGTCGGCGAAGCCTTTATGCGTGAAGAGGATCCTGGGTTAGCGTTAAAAAGACTGTTTTTTTAAAGAGCTTCTTACGTTCGCTCCTTTGTTCACTGTTAAGGGGCATCAGTCTGATTGATGGAAAGCACCTGCGTTTACTAGCAGGTTTCTTAGCACGAAGGTATAGCGGCTTGCTAAGTAGTGCAGTGAAGCAAAATGTTCACTGCCTTTTAATATGTAATTAGGAGATCAATAGTAATGATTAAAGTACTTTTTACCAGCGCCGTGCTGGGTTTGGGTATTGGTGCTGCCTCTTTAGCGGGCGCACATGAGGTAACCCATTTAGGCGGAGACATTACTGAAGAGCAGGTGATCGAAGCGCAAAAAGCGTGGGGTGACGCGCTGGTAAATATCTCAAACACCTATGAAAACGACGGCATTGAGGCCGCCAGTGAACTGGCCCAATCGGTTATTGAAAGCGCTTATGGCTATGAGATAGGGCCGGTACTGTTTAAACCCACTTTAGCAGCCGCGCCGCAAACGTTCCGCACTACGCCTGAAGGCGCGCTGGCTTATTTTGTTGGGCATAGCGATGAATTCCCCAACGATAGTGGCTTCGCGCTGAACGGCTGGCAGGAGGTGACCATTGATAACGCCGCTATCTTTATTAGTGGTGATACAGCGATGACGGTGGGTAATGTTTCTATCCTGGATAGCGATGGCAACACCACCACAGTAGATAAGAGCTGGGGCTATCAACTAGACGATGAAGGCGAGCTACGCATTGTGCTGCACCACTCCTCGCTGCCTTTCACGGAGTAACAACTGGCTAGTTGCTTAATCCGTGAAATAGAAAATGCATTGTAATAAAAAAAGGGGCTTACACCCGGTGTAAGCCCCTTTTGTTCGCGTATGCAAGCTTAATGGCTGCGCAGGCACCTAAGCAGCGCCTGAAGCGGATGGGGTAACGTTTGCGCCGAGTAGCGCTTTACCTGGCTGCGGCAGGAGTAGCCTGTTGCTAGCAGCTTGCCTGCGTTTTCGTCGGCCTCCACTTGGGGCTGCCAGGATTGGGCGTAAATGGTTTTTGACGTTGCCACATTGCGGGTTTCATGCCCGTAGGTACCGGACATACCGCAGCAGCCGGTATTGGCCAGCTCAAGTTTTAAGCCAAACGCTGCGAACACCTGCTGCCAGGCTTTGGGGCTGCCCGGTGCGTTGGTTTTTTCGGTGCAGTGGGAAAGCAACTTATAGCCAGGATCGGTTAGCGTAAGTTGGCTAGGCGCTAACGTGTTGATACGCGTTGCCAGCCACTCTTGTAGCATCAGCACGTTGGGCACTTGTTCATTGCCAAGTGCTTTCACATACTCTTGGCGGTAGGTCAGTGTCATGGCAGGGTCTATACCCACCATGGGCACCTCAAATTCTGCTATCGCCCGCAAGCGTTTGGCCTGTTTTTCTGCCGTGCGCTCAAATGCGCCTAAAAAGCCCTGTACGTGCAGCGGCTTGCCGTTAGCAGAATACGGCATCACAAATACCCGCAGATCAAGCCGCGATAGCAACTCGACTACGTCCATTACCAACTGGGCTTCAAAATGGCTGGTGAAAGCGTCCTGCACAATGACGACGCTGTTGGCCCGCTGCTGCTCAGTAAGCAGTGCAAGCGACGTCGGGGTAGCCTCAGCGATGCCCCAGGCGCGCAGCTGCTTTTTCAAGCTGGCGCGAGAGAGCTGAGGTGAGTCGCTGATCCCCAGCCCTTTGCTCATTAGCTTTTCCACCCAGCGCTGACCGAGCATGGCGTTATAGAGCGGCGCGGCGTTGGCTAGCGTCGGCAGCATAAACTCGGTACCGCCAATCACGTAGTCCCGCAGTGGGCGCAGGTAGCGGCCGTGGTAGACCTCTAAAAACTGCGAACGGAACTGCGGCACGTTGACTTTGATCGGGCACTGGCCGGCGCAGGATTTACACGCCAAGCAGCCCGCCATCGCGTCGTACACTTGGTGGGAGTAGTCGTGATGTTGCTGCTTGCTGAAAGTGTTCATTACCCTACGCGGGAAGCTTTTGATATAGCCCCAACTGCGTTCGGCCTTTTTCTTGCGCGACTCTTCCACTACATCAATGCCCGCCTGGGACTGCAAGCGTAGCCACTCACGAATCAAACTGGCGCGGCCTTTGGGCGAGTGAACGCGGTCGCGGGTGGCCTTCCAGGAAGGGCACATGGGGTCATCAACATCGTAGTTGTAACAAGCGCCATTGCCGTTGCAGTAAACCGCCGCGTCATAGGCCTGCCATGCGCGCTCATCAATGGTGCGATCAAGCTGGCCACGCATGGGGACGCCATTGACCGTTAACAGTTCAGGGTCGCTGTCTTTAGCGATTAGTTTATTGCCATCAGCGGGGGAGGCAATTTTGCCTGGGTTCAGTTGGTTATGCGGGTCAAAGGCCGCTTTTACTCGCTGCAGGCTGGGGTAAAGCTCGCCAAAGAATTTGGGGCCGTATTCAGAGCGGACGCCTTTACCGTGTTCCCCCCACAAAAGCCCGCCGTACTTCTGGGTAAGCGCGGCTACTTCATCGGAAATTTCACGAATCAGCGCCTCCTGTGCGGGGTCTTTCATATCCAGCGCCGGACGTACGTGCAGCACGCCCGCGTCCACATGGCCAAACATCCCGTAAGAGAGCTTTCTGGCGTCCAGCGCAGCGCGGAACTCAGTGATAAAGTCTGCCAGGTGCTCTGGTGGCACGGCAGTATCTTCCACAAACGCAATCGGGCGTTTTTCACCCTGCACGTTCCCCAACAAGCCTACCGAGCGTTTGCGCATCGCGTAAACTTTTTGGATCTGCGCTCGGCCCTCAGCCAGGGTGTAGCCTAAGCGCGCTACGGTAGGGTCTTGACTCAAATGTTCAGTGAACGCCTGCACACGCGCTGCAAGGGCACTTTCATCGTCGTCGTTAAACTCAATCAGGTTAATACCGCGAATCGGCGTACTGCCGGTGGCGGGGAAGAACTCTGCCACGCTGTCCCATACAAAGTCCTCCATAGCCAACTGCAGAACGGTGTCGTCGATAGTTTCGATCGAGGTGGGGCGTGCGCTGGCGCTCATTAACGCTTTGGCATCTCGCAGCGCATCCATAAAGCCTGGGTAGCGCACATTCACCAGCGTGGAATACTTGGGAATCGGCAGCACGTTGAGTACCGCTTCATTCAAAAAGCCTAGTGAGCCTTCCGATCCACACAGCAAGCTGTTTAAGTTTAACTGGCCTTCCGCTTCCCGCAGATGGGCCAAATCGTAGCCAGTTAAGCAGCGGTTGAGCGGCGGAAATTTCGCCTCAATCAGCTCGCGCTGTTGGTCGATAATCGTGGCCGCAGTGGTATGCACGCGGCCGATAATACCCTGCTGCTGGCAGCCATTCTGCTCTTCATTCGAGGTTAACGGGCGGCTGTGTAGGTGTTGCCCACCCAGCAGAATCGTATCCAGTTCCAACACGTGATCGCGGGTTTTGCCATACTCGCAGCTCCCCTGGCCGCTGGCATCGGTGGAGATCATGCCGCCGATGGTGGCACGGTTAGAGGTTGAAAGTTCTGGGGCAAAAAACAATCCATGCGGCTTAAGCGCTGCATTGAGTTGATCTTTCACCACGCCCGCTTGAACGCGTACCCGCCTAGCGTTCACGTCAATCTCTAAAATCTGATTCATATGGCGGGAAACGTCCACCACGATACCGTCAGTTAACGACTGACCGTTGGTGCCGGTGCCGCCGCCCCGAGGCGTTAATACGATGTCGCGGTGAGGCAGCTCAGCCACCAGCTTGGCTAGGCGCTCTAGGTCTTCAGCATTCTTGGGGAATACCGCCGCTTGGGGCAGGCGCTGGTATATCGAGTTATCCGTTGCCAGCACGGTGCGGTTGGCATAGTCGGGAGTAATCTCGCCTTCAAAGCCGCGTGCGCGCAGGGCTTCAAGAAAACGCACGTAATGGCTGCTCAAGCGCTTAAAAGGAGCCGTGCGCGTATCCAAGGATGCAATCATAGTTGGTCAGGCCGTCACTGCTGGAAGCGGAGTGGAAATAGCGCTACTTTACCGCAGCCACCGCTACTCTGCATCTTGGTGGTACGGTTTATGCGCTTTCTAGCGCTTCTTTCACCAGTGCGGCGGAGGTGTCAGACATTGGCAGCGTAAGGGCAAGTTTGTGGGCCTCGGGTGACATCTTGCCCCATGTTTTTTGCACAATGCGTACCATGTGGTCATGGTCAATTTTGCGTGAGAAATCGGCAAAGTAGTTTTCTAGAAACACGAGGCAAGCGCAATCTTCCAGCGCCTGGACATCTGGGTCGCGGCCGAGGCCTTGCTTGCGAATAATCGCTGTTGCGCGTTCGGCGTCTGCGTCGCTATAGCCTACCTCACGCATTAGCTTAGCCGTGGTATCGCCTGCGCGCTCGCCCTGGTCGCGCCGCCAGGTTAAATACCCTATGCGCCCTTCAGGATACTCCTCGCGCGGAACTAGCCAGCGCTGTAAGTGCTGCGCGCGTACTGCAAGGCGCAATACGTCATTGGGGGCGTTGTGCACTCTATCTAGCCAGCCGCTCATACGCTGGGCATAGGCAAGCTCCTGGGGCAATGAAGTGCCATCGGCCATTGTCGTAGTACGAGGGTCTTCACCATGCAAGGCATCGATGGCGGCGAGTGTTTGGTCAAAAGCAGTCAACATGGCCGTAGTGCTCTGTCGATAATGTTATCACTAGGTTGCCGATAAAAAGCGGCAATCTCAACTGCTCGAAGATTTTCCTCTAACACTATGCGCTGCATTTGTGGCTCTAAAAGTGCCGCTTCGTTGTAGAAAGAAGCGGCAATTCTAGTTAGTGAGATTCCTAGTATGGATCAGAGAGTCATGAACGGCATGGCTTCGCCGTCTCGGAACTGGTAGATGTCCCACTCCCCTTGCTTGGGTCCTGGCATGCCGGGTGTGCCGATAGGCATCCCTGCTAGACCTATTCCACGGGTGTCTAGGTGCTCCTCGAAGAGATGTTCCACCGCTTCGAAGGGCACGTGGCCCTCGATGGCGTAGCCACCCATCTGAATAGTGTGACAGGAGCCTAGACCATAGGGCAGGCCGGCGCGCTGCTTGATGTTGCCCACTTCGACATCGTCGACGATCGCCACCTCGACTCCGCGGGTACCAAGCTGGCGGGCGTACTCGTCACAACAGCCGCACTGTGGGTTCTTGAACATGGTCGCTTTGTCGGGCAAGGCAGCCTGGGTCGTGCCAGCGCCTAGCAGCAGGGCGGCAGAGAGCAGGAGAGAGGGGCTCAGACGTTTCATGAGCGATCCTCCGGCAGGCCACGGGAAGTACGTTGGGACGTAAATAGGTACTTGGTAAGGGCGGCAATGCCGAGGCCGAGTAGGGTGAGCATAGCGATGGGTATAATCCAGCCCAGGGAACCCATCAGAGCTGTGCAATGTTCAGTCATGGTTTTAACTCCTCAGTGGTTTACCCAAGTTATGCCGTTGGGTCCCTTGCCGGTGTCGTAGCGGCTAATGACGGCACCAGCTTCCAGGTCGATAACGGACAGGCTGTCGTTATAGAGGCTGGTGATAAAGGCGAAACGGCCGGTGTCGTCGACGCTGATACCGTGGGCGCCAGCGCCGACCCCATAGGTTGCCACCACCGTCCGGCTATCGAGATCGATGACCGAGACCCGGTTGTCGGGCTCGGCTTCGGTGCCTTCGTTGGCTACCAGCATAAACTGGCCATCTGCAGTGGCATGTACCTGGATTGGCAGGCGTCCTACTTCGATGCGCTCAACAACCTCGCGGCTGGCCGTGTCGATGACGGCAACGCGATTCTCATCGCGCAGCGAGACAAAAACCCAAGTGCCGTCCGGTGTAAAGCCCACCTGAACCGGGGCTTGGCCTACCGCTAGGCGAGCAACCTCATTTTGTGATGCCACATCGATCACCGAGACACTGCCGTCCAGTACGTTAGCCACATAGAGTTCCCGTCCATCGGGGCTTAGGCGCAGGCCGTGGGGGGATTTTCCGGTGGTAACCGTGTTCACGGCCTCTTTGGTCTCAAGGTCGACGACCGAGACGCTATCACCTCCGGCATTGGTAACAAAGGCGAAACGGCCCTCTAGGTCACTGACCACATGGGCTGGATGACTGCCTACCTCAATACTGGCTACGGGAGCACCGGTTGGGTCATCGGCCGTGTAGAGCTTGAGCTTACCGGGTGCTTCACCGTGAGCGTGCCCGCTGCCATGGTTATCCCCCCCGGAAGTGGCTTCCCCTACGGCCATCAGGTACCGCCCGTAAGCGCTGACCTGAATGTTATGAGGAGCAATACCAATGGATTGGGTTGTGGCATCACCGCTTGTTAAGTTGATGCGAGTGAGGGAAGTGCCACGCTCGTTAGCGGTAATGACCTCTCCTGAGGGAATAGCGTCGGCTAACGTTTGCGTAGTAGAAAGGACCAGCCCGGCAGCCATGAGCCAGCCTAGGAGCCGATGTTTCCTGCTGAGTAGATTGGACGTAGGCATGAGAGCCTGACGCGCTGATGAAGGCGATGAGAAATGAGTAGACATGAGAAACTCCTGATGAACGTAATGTTTGACGCAAGGTGTATCGCGATTCGACGGCGCTACCGTCTGCGTTCGATCAGGCTCTAGGAGGGCGTTCAGGGGTAAGCGGTATTTGAGGAAATACCGCCATGGCCAGCGACTTAGCCAAGCGATCCGGACCAAGCACGATCAATCGTAACTGGTCCGAGGCAGTGGTGCAGGTAGCACAAGAAGGGGCGTCATGCTCGGCGCTTTGGCCATCATCGGCCATCCACTCAACGGCTACCCCACAATCGCCTGGGTGGGACTCTATGGCGCCGTGACTCGACAGGGTGACCATCGCCAACAACAGCGCAAGCAGGAGCGCCAGCCAGCGGCCTCCCATGCGTTGTGTTGATGATGTCCGAGTGATCTGGCGCATGATGAACTCCGTTGAGTCAGGCCTTCAGCTTGCCTCGCTGTGGCCTGGGTTATATTGATCCAGGGCAATTTTTCTTGCCCTTTTCAAGGTTGTAGGTATGTAGTAGCTACCGCGGGCTACTCATTCGTCGTGGTGCTGACTGTGGTGGTGCATGAATAGGTGCAGCCCAAGGCAGAGCCCCATTGGCTCTTTAGTTACCCCTTTATTGGTTTGGGCTACCCCTGCGCTAAGCGTTTGGCCTAAAACGTTAGGCTTGGAATATCGGCTTGTTTCAAATTTCTAGCGTGGCTAAGCGGAAACCGACTGTCGTCCCCCCATGGCTCCCCGCCGCGCTTTTGCCTACAATAGGCCCCTTTATCACGGGCGGTGTGCGCCGTGTTTCACTGATTTCTGGCCAAGGGATAACTCATGCTCGATCCGAAACTGCTGCGCGGTGATCTTGATGCAACTGCGCAACAACTGGCCCGGCGGGGCTTCGTACTCGATAAAGCGGCATTGCAGGCGCTGGAGTCCCGACGCCGTGAGTTGCAAACCCAGACCGAGCAACTGCAAAACGAGCGCAACATGCGCTCCAAGGCGATTGGTAAGGCGAAGGCTAACGGTGAAGATATTCAGCCGTTGCTGGATGAGGTTAGCGATTTAGGCGAGCGCTTGGATACTGCTAAACGCGAGCTTGCGGAGGTGCAGGAAGAGTGGGATGACGCCATTAGTGGCATTCCCAACCTGCCCCATGAAAGCGTGCCGGAAGGTAAAAACGAAAACGATAATGTCGAATTACACCGCTGGGGTACGCCCCGGGCGTTTGATTTTGAGGTGCTGGATCACGTAGATCTTGGCAAGAAATCAGGCTATCTCGATTTTGAGTTGGCCGCTAAGCTAACTGGCGCACGTTTCGCGGTAATGCGTGGGCCGATTGCGCGCCTGCACCGGGCGCTGGCGCAGTTTATGTTGGATATCCAAACCCAGCAGCACGGCTATGAAGAGTGCTATGTGCCCTACATGGTGAATCGCGATTCGTTAATGGGTACTGGCCAGTTACCGAAGTTTGGCGAAGATCTGTTCAAGCTTAATGACGAGCGTGAATATCATCTAATTCCCACTTCAGAAGTGCCGTTAACTAACTTTGTGCGCGATGAAATCGTTGAGCTGGCAGCACTGCCGATGAAGCTTACCGCGCATACACCATGCTTCCGTAGTGAGGCAGGTTCCCATGGGCGCGATACCCGCGGCATGATCCGCCAGCACCAGTTCGATAAAGTTGAAATGGTGCAAATTGTTGAGCCAGAGAAGAGCTTTGAGGCTCTGGAAGAGATGCGCGGCCATGCTGAAGCAATCCTGCAGGCGCTGGAATTACCGTATCGCGTGGTGACGCTGTGTACTGGTGATATGGGCTTTGGGGCTACCAAAACCTACGACTTGGAAGTGTGGCTGCCCAGCCAGGAGACGTATCGGGAGATCTCTTCGGTTTCTAACTGTGGAGATTTCCAGGCGCGTCGTATGCAAGCGCGTTTCCGTCATGCGGATGCTAAAAAGCCGCAGTTGCTACATACCTTGAATGGTTCAGGTTTAGCGGTAGGCCGATGCCTGCTGGCGGTGCTTGAAAACCACCAGCAGGCAGATGGCTCGGTGACTATTCCTGCGCCGCTTCAGCCCTATCTGGGTGGTCTTGAGCGTCTTGCGCTATAAGCAACCACTGGACGTTAACCTCGGCATCAATACGAATGGTGCCGGGGCGGTAGTCGCTGGCTGAACCGCTGCCCATCGCGTCGCTTTCGGCACGCATGGCCATCATGCGGGGTTGGAAGACAGGCGACTGGGTCTCTTCAATACGCTGTACGTGACCCAGTTCGGTATCTAGGGTGCTCGCCATCAATTCTGCTTTGTGGCGGGCCTTTTCCAGTGCTTTGGTCAGCGCTTCATCGGTGGCAGCATCGCGGTCTTGCAGATCAAACTGAACGCCATCCAGAGCATTCACGCCTGCGCCAATCAGCGCGTCAAAGACCTCGCCTAACTGGTCCAATTCGGTCAGCTCAACGCTAAACGGGCGCTCTAAGCGCGTGCGCGTCAGCGTGTCGTGTTCACCATTCTCATTGCGTGGGCCAGCAACGCGATCTGGATAAACATTAAGCGAGCCTGCGTTGATGGCGCGCTGTTCAATGCCGATCGCTTCCATGGTTTCAATTAACTGACTGGCGCGCTTTTCCAGC
Source organism: Halomonas sp. (assembly GCF_017515565.1). Lineage (GTDB taxonomy): Bacteria > Pseudomonadota > Gammaproteobacteria > Pseudomonadales > Halomonadaceae > Vreelandella. Next base: position 25,594 of record NZ_JAFWFN010000014.1, on the reverse strand, counting down.
CGTTCGCGGGCCTCGCTTAGCGCGTCACTGTCGGTCTCTTCAAGTGAAGAGACCGCAGGGGTGTTTTCCCACAGGCGCGCGTTAAGCGTTGCTTTATCAGGTGCTACCTCAACCCACGACTGGGCCTGAACAAGCAGGCTAGGGGGTGCCGGTGGCGCTGCTTGAGCCGCTGGGGCTGCGAGCAGTGCGAGTAATGCGCTGCCGAGAACGCCGTAGCGCAGCCGTTGCAGGTGGTTTGATAGGTTATTCATAGCTAACTTCCTTGCGAGCGAGGCATTCGCCTAGCGGTATGAAAATAAAAGCAAATGTGACGCTGGTTGGAAGTAGGTGACGGGATAAAGTTCACTGACTAAGAGTTGCCACAAAACAGTTGCTTATTGTTTGCACTGTTTAGGTGTGGGGCAGTTTGTGCAATATGCCGCTAGCAGCCATTATGTAGGGATAACACGCTAAGGATAGAGTTATGTCGAAGTTGTCGGATGAGGATTATCGCAGTATCCCTTTAAACGCTACCTTAGCTATTGCGGCGTTGGTGGTCATTATTGCAGGTATGAAGGTGGGTGCAGACCTGCTGGTGCCCCTCTTGCTAGCGGTATTCATTGCCGTAGTGTGTACGTCGCCTGTGCAGTGGCTAAACCGTTGGGGGGTTAATGTGCGCGCTGCGGCGTGCATTATTCTGTTGGTGCTGTTGGCGTTTATTTCGCTCATTGGCCTGCTGGTTGTCAATAGCTTCGGCACCTTTGTGGAGGCGATGCCGGAGATTCAGGAACGTCTTAATGAGCACTATTGGGATCTGCTAAATACATTGGCTGCCCATGGTATGGCGATTAACCCTGATCAACTTGGCCAGCTATTCAACATGGAAGAGGGTGATTCTTGGGTACCTAAGGTACTGGGCGAGCTCGGTAACCTATTTATGCAAGCCAGTATTGTCGCACTGCTGGTCATTTTTATGCTCTTTGAGACGCTAAACTTTCGAGATAAAGTGTCGCGGGCACTGGAAAATCCGGCGCCGAGCTTGAAGCGTTTTAGCGAGTTTAGCTTAACGCTGAAGCGCTATCTGGCGGTTAAAACGATGATTAGTTTGGCCACAGCAGTACTAGTGTGGCTCTCCTGTTTATTAGTGGGCGTAGATTTTCCGCTGCTGTGGGGCGTGCTGGCCTTTGCGCTTAACTTTATTCCTAACATTGGCTCGGCATTAGCGGCTATTCCGCCAGTACTTCTGTTGCTGGTCGCACAGGATGGCGGCGTCTTTCAGGCGCTATTGCTAGCCTCGGCTTACTTAGCGATTAACTTTATTCTAGGTAACCTGATTGAACCCCGGGTAATGGGCCAAGCGTTAGGGCTTTCGACGTTTGTGGCGTTTCTTTCACTGGTGGTGTGGGGGTGGATCTTTGGCGCTGCCGGTATGCTGTTATCGGTGGTATTAACCATGACGCTTAAAATTGCGCTCGACAGCCACCCACAAACACGCTGGATTGCGCATCTTTTAGGGCCGGGAAAGCGTCGAATAAAAGATAAGCATCCGGAAGATGCGCGTAAACCACCTTCCAAACGCGAAGTTTAGCTACCGTCAACAAGGTCGACGGTAGCTAAACGTAATCTACGCATAAAACGTCGTTCCTAGTGATGAAACGCCGTTTTTAGCAAGATTAGGCGTTTTGGTCGATGAATTGAGTCAGCTGTGACTTGGACTGAGCGCCCACGAGGGAAGCCACTTTGGTGCCTGACTTAAACAGCATTACCGTTGGTACGCCGCGCACGCCTTGCTCGGCGGCAATTTCTGGTGCGTCGTCTACGTTCACGCTTACCACTTTAATATTGTCGCCACGCTCAGCAGCCACTTCATCAACGACAGGCGCCATTACTTTACAGGGGCCGCACCAGGGGGCCCAGAATTTCAGCAGGACAGGCTGTTCGGCGTTAAGAACTTCTTGCTCGAAATTGGCGTTGGTGACATCAACATTAGTAGCCATTTGATTCTCCCGTTTGCGTTGCTCTTGCTGTTACGTTGCCTCAAGTGGAGCAACGGTCTTTACGCGGTTTATTAGCGCACTCTCACCGCGCCAAGTGGGCAGATGTTAGCGGGCGCGGAGGATACTGGCAAATTTACTACGATGGCTCTACGTGGGGTAGGGAAAATTAAAAGATGCTCATGGACGCTATTTTTTATACTATAAGTGAATTATAGAATGTTTTTTTATTCATATTAGTGCTCTTGAAGCGAATGGGTAAAAACGCTTCGAGAAAAGCACAAACCCCTAGCGGCGCGAGGATGCGCTTTAGCGTGCTTCCTGCATAGATAATCAGGTGAGGATATGAAGCTACAGCAACTTCGCTATATCTGGGAAGTCAACCGACACAATCTGAACGTTTCGGCCACTGCCCAGAGTCTGTTTACCTCTCAGCCGGGTATTTCCAAACAAATACGTTTGTTAGAGGATGAGTTGGGCGTTGAGATTTTTGCCCGCAGCGGTAAACACTTAACCCGCGTCACGCCCGCCGGTCAGTCGATTATTGAGCTTGCCGGGCAAGTGCTTAAGCTAAGTGAGAATATTAAGCAGGTAGCGCAAGAGCATAGCGACGAGCGCCGTGGTAGTTTAGCCATTGCCACAACGCATACCCAGGCGCGCTATGCATTGCCGCCCATCATTAGCGAGTTTACCCAAAAGTATCCGGAAGTTGCCCTACACATGCAGCAGGGTACGCCTAAGCAAATTGCCCAGATGGTGAGCGAAGGGCTTGCAGATTTTGCCATAGCGACAGAGTCGCTGGAGCTTTTCACCGATTTGGTGCTGCTACCTTGCTATCGTTGGAATCGCTGTGTGCTGGTGCCAAAAGAGCATCCTCTTGCCTCGCTTAAAGGGCCGCTTACTTTGGAAGCCTTGGCAGAGCATCCGCTGGTTACTTATGTCTTTGGTTTTACCGGCCGCTCGCAATTGGATGACGCCTTTAAAGCAAAGGGCTTAACGCCTAACGTGGTCCTTACCGCAGCAGATGCGGATGTTATAAAAACCTATGTGCGCCTGGGAATGGGAGTGGGTATTGTCGCCCATATGGCGGTTGACTCGGCGTTGGATAGTGACCTAGTAGCCCTGGATGCCAGCCATCTATTTGCTAGTTCAACCACTAAAATTGGTATACGTCGTGGCACCTTTATGCGCGGCTATATGTATGATTTTTTGGCGCGGTTTGCACCGCACTTAACCCGCGAGCGAGTGGATGAGGCGCTACTGGCGGGCCCCCGCTACGAGCAGGCGCTGTTTGAAGGTGTCGAGCTTCCAGAACATTAGGCCTAGTGAAGTAAGTGCGCCCAGGCTTTTAGCCTGGGCGCACTCATTTTATTCGCTATCTACTATTGCAGACGTACTTTAACGTTAATGCTGTAGATGCAGGCCACATTCACGTTTCTCTTCCACCTTGGTGGGATCGAAATAGTCGAAGTTGTTTGGTAAATCATGGGCTTGTAAATATTCATACATATCTTTTGCAGTCCACTGAAGCAGCGGAGCGACTTTTAATAGGCCATCGCTGTTGCGACTAGCGACCTGCATTTTAGCGCGCTCAGGGGTGTCTTCGGCCCGCAGCGCGGTGAACCACACGTCTGGCTGCATTTCTCTCAGAGCGCGCTTAAACGGCTCAATCTTCACTTCTTGGGTGAAGCCTGCATGGCGTGGGTCGTCAATGCCGGGCATTGGCCCTTCTAACGCTTCCCGGTGGGCGCGGGTACGTTTCGGTAAAAAGCTCACCATATTCAGGCTGAGACGCTGGATTAACGCATCAGCAAATTGATAGGTGGCATCGGTGTTGTAGCCGCTGTCCATCCATACAATCGGGGTGTCGGGGCGCACTTGGGTCACCATGTGCAAAATGACCGCTTCGAACGGGCGGAAATTGGTGGTGCAAATGGGGCGACTGCCTTGGCTAAAGGCCCACTCAATTAGGCCCTGAGGGTTATTGGCAAAATCGCGGTTAATGTCGTCAAGTGCTGAGGACATGCAGCCTCCCTTTAATAAATGATCTGTAAAAACGTGCCATTAAACCTCTGCTGTTAGCGCTAGACTAACAAAGGGCGGGCCTTCCTCCCCAATACCGTTTGGTTAGGCTTTTATATTCCTTTTTGATTTAAAAGGCTGGGCTTTTATTCCAAGGCGCCTATCAGGTGACGAATTTTATCCAGCGTTTCTGTGTACTCCTCCTCGGCTTTCGAATCGGCCACTAGGCCGCCGCCTGCCCATACGTGTAGCGTACCGGCGTCTGCCACCATCGTGCGTATCGCAATAGAGGTATCCATGCTGCCCCGGGTGTCTAAATAACCTAAGCTGCCGCAATAGACGCTGCGCTGGCAGGGTTCAAGCTCGTCGATAATCTGCATGGCACGTATTTTAGGGGCGCCGGTAATCGAACCGCCTGGAGACGCCGCCGTAAGTAGTGATAATGGCGAGTGATTTTCGGCAAGCTGACCCTGCACCACGCTAACCAGGTGGTGCACGTTAGGGTAGCTCTCTAGCTTGCAGAGTTGCGGTACGCGGATAGTGCCAGGGGTGCACACGCGGCCTAAGTCGTTGCGCAATAAATCCACAATCATGACGTTTTCGGCGCGGTCTTTGCTGCTGCTGAGTAGCTCTTCAGCCAGCGCCCGGTCTTTCTCTTGCGTACTGCCTCGGGGGCGCGTGCCTTTAATCGGGCGAGTTTCTACTAGACCGTCTTTACACTGAATAAAGCGCTCTGGCGAGAGTGAAAGCACCGCTTGGTTTTTCCACGCCATAAATCCCGAGAAGGGCGTAGGCGTAGCTTTTCTCAGCCGCAGGTAAGCCTGCCACTCATCCCCTTGGTAGTTGGCTGAAAAGCGCTGGGCCAAGTTGATTTGATAGCAATCCCCTGCGCGTATATAGCGCTGAACGGCATGAAAGCGTTCGGTGTAATCAGCTTGGCTGAGCTCTGCTTGAAAAGGGCTGGTTAAATAAAAGTGTTCATCTTGCTCTACGAGGGGTTGTGCGAGCCATTCGGTGACCTGCTGTTGCCGTAATGGGGGAGCAACCAGCCATGTTTGCTGGCGCTCATGATCAATGGTTATGCACCAGTCGTATAGGCCAAGACGTGCCAAAGGTAGCGCGGTGGCACTAGCATGCTGGCTGGGGGTGGCTAGGTTGTTACGGCCTAAATCGTAGCTCCAGTAGCCTATCAGCCCGCCTAAGAAGGGCAGCTCGCTCTCTTCATGGGTGCCAGGCAGCTGCGCTAGCATCCACTCTTGCAGGGCGGTGTAGCTGCCTGCCGTATTGCTATTCATGTCGTTAAACGTGGCGGGCAGTTGGAGCTGGGTAGAGTTGAACAACGAATGGCCGCTTGGCGTGATTTCAAGCGTTGCCAGCGGGTCGCTGCTCAGTATGTCATAGCGCCCGGTGGCTATCGGGCGGCCGCTATCTAGCAGCACTGCGCCGGGGCGCTTTCGCAAACGAGCAAACAGCGCCAGCGGGTCAGGTGAATAGGGCAGGGCTGTGATGGTTAACGCCGTTGTCATGGTGCAAACGCCAGGCCGGTACAAGGGCGACATATTTTAGAGGTCGTTAATCATGCACACCAGTTAAATGCGTCGACGCCTTTCTCACGCTTTCATTTAAAGGCATTGGGATTCCTGTATGATTGTTGACAGCTTAAATGTATTTTGCTCGTCGATTACAACGAAAGACGAATAACGTCGAGCATTTTGCCTAGTTGACGGCACAAAAATGACGAGCTAAAGTTCTCCTATTCACTAATTGTCGACAATTACACATGACCCTATTCGTTTCTCCTTCACATCAGCTTGCTGATAAACCCGCTGAGCAAGTGTCGCCGGAAGTGCGTACCTTGGCTGAGCGGGTTTTCCATCAGCTACAAGACGCTATTGTGCGTGGTGAGCTGGCGCCGGGAAGCAAAATTACCGAGCCGGGGCTGTCTAAAACCTACGGCATTTCACGTGGGCCGCTGCGTGAAGCCATGCGCCGCTTAGAAGCGCACCGCCTAATTGAGCGCGTGCCCCATGTAGGTGCGCGGGTTGTTAAGCTTTCCATGAAAGAGCTTTTAGAGCTGTTTGACGTGCGCGAAGCCCTAGAAAGCATGGCGGCACGTTTGGCCGCTGAGCATATGTCTGCCGAAGAGATCAAGGGGCTGCGCGAAGTGTTAGCCCTCCATGAAGGCCAGGCTGATCTCAAACGAGGCGAGGCTTACTACCAGCGTGAAGGTGACCTTGATTTCCATTACTGCATTGTTCAGGGCAGCCACAATAAGATGCTGATGAACCTGCTCTGTGATGATCTCTACTATTTGGTTCGTCTTTACCGCACTCAGTTTAGCGCAAGCGGCACGCGTCCTCAGCGCGCCTTTGTGGAGCACCACCGTATTGTGGATGCCATTGAAGCGGGGGATGCCGAGCTTGCCGAGCTGCTCATGCGTCGCCATGTCAGCGCCTCACGCGCCAATGTCGCTGACCGCTACGCAGCCATTCTTGAACAGCAGTCTTGATCACTGTTTTGATAAAAACCAACGACGCGCAGGCTAGCTAAGCCTTTGGGGTCGAATGCTAAAGGAAACAACGCCCATGTCTCATTCTCTCTCTGGTTCTACTCCGTCTACCCTGTCACCCGGAGCTCGCTTTCGTGCTGCACTAGAAGCGAACCGCCCACTACCGATTCTAGGCACGATTAACGCGTATACCGCGATGATGGCCGAGCGGGTAGGGCATCAAGCGATTTATCTCTCGGGCGGTGGTGTGGCTAACGCTTCTTTTGGCTTGCCGGATTTGGGAATGACCAGCATGAATGACGTGGTGGAAGATGCACACCGTATCTGCGGTGCTACTGACCTTCCACTACTGGTGGATATCGACACCGGCTGGGGCGGCGCTTTTAATATTTCGCGTACCGTTAAAGAGATGCAGCGCGCAGGCGTAGCTGCTGTTCACCTGGAAGATCAAGTGGCTCAAAAGCGCTGCGGTCACCGCCCCAATAAAGCCATTGTGTCCCAACAGGAGATGGTTGACCGGATCAAGGCCGCCGCTGATGCCAAGCTAGACCCCGATTTTTATCTGATTGCCCGTACCGATGCGTTTCAGAAAGATGGCCTAGACGCTGCCATCGAGCGTGCCAACGCCTGCGTGGAAGCGGGGGCAGATGCCATCTTCGCTGAAGCCGTGCACACGCTGGATGACTATCGTGCCTTCTGTTCGCAGGTCAACGCCCCGATTCTGGCCAATATCACTGAATTCGGCGCGACGCCGCTGTTCTCTCAGCAGGAGCTGGGTGACGTAGGCTGCCGCATGGTGCTCTATCCGCTTTCCGCCTTCCGAGCGATGAATGCTGCCGCCCTGCAGGTTTACCAGAGCATTCTGGATAACGGCCATCAAAAAGAGGTGGTCGACATCATGCAAACCCGTGATGAGCTGTACGACTTTTTGAATTACCACGATTTCGAGCAGAAGCTCGACGCGCTATTCGCCGAGCAAAAAGACGCGTAATAGCCGTTAACGCACCTATTCAAATTTAAAACATATAAAAGAGTTAACAGGAGACACGACATGGCTGATAAACCGCAAAACAGTGCAGGGCTCCGTGGTCAAAGTGCCGGTAGTACCGCGCTGTGTACGGTGGGTAAAACAGGTTCTGGGTTAACCTATCGTGGTTTTGACATCAAAGAACTGGCTGAGAAGGCGAAATTTGAAGAAGTGGCCTACCTGCTGTTGAAAGGCAAGTTGCCCAATCAGGCGGAGCTGGATCACTACATTACTAAGCTGAAAAGCCTGCGTGGCTTGCCAGATGCGCTAAAAACCGTGCTAGAGCAAATTCCTAAAGATGCCCACCCAATGGATGTAATGCGCACTGGCGCTTCCATGCTGGGTAACCTGGAAACAGAGGAGAGCTTTGACCAGCAGCAGGATGTCTCTGATCGTCTGCTGGCGGTGCTGCCCTCGATTATTTGTTACTGGTATCGCTTTAGCCACGACGGCGTGCGCATTGAGACTGAGACCGACGATGCCTCGGTAGGCGGACACTTCCTGCATATGCTGCGCGGTGAGCCTGCCTCTGAGTTGCATGCGCGGGTTATGAATGTCTCGCTGATTCTTTATGCAGAGCACGAATTTAACGCATCAACCTTTACCGCTCGTGTCTGCGCATCCACGCTTTCGGACATGCATTCCTGCGTGACTGGCGCGATTGGCTCACTGCGAGGCCCGCTGCACGGCGGTGCCAATGAAGCGGCCATGGCGATGATCGAGAACTGGACCTCGCCGGAAGAAGCTGAGCGCGAAATGCTCGGGATGCTTGAGCGCAAAGAGAAAATCATGGGCTTTGGCCATGCGATTTATCGCGAGTCTGACCCGCGTAATGAAATCATCAAAGAGTGGTCGAAGAAGCTCGCTGACGACGTAGGCGACAGCGTGCTTTACCCCGTTTCTGTGCGCTGTGAAGAAGTCATGTGGCGCGAGAAGAAGCTCTTCTGTAACGCGGACTTCTTCCACGCCAGTGCTTACCACTTCATGGATATTCCAACCAAACTGTTTACGCCCATTTTCGTGATGTCTCGTCTAACAGGTTGGGCGGCGCACGTGTTCGAGCAGCGTGCTAACAACCGTATTATTCGCTCCAGCGCCGATTACACTGGCCCTGAGAAGAGCGAGTGGGTACCCATCGAAGCGCGTGACTAACGTTTGCGGGCCGTGACTAAGTGAGAAACGCTATGAACACGAATTATCGCAAGCCGCTGCCGGGCGTGACGGCAGAAGGTGCTCCGGTAGATTTCTTCGATGCGCGTCAAGCCGTTGAAGACATCAAGCCCGGTGCCTATGTAACGCTGCCCTATACCTCCAGGGTGTTGGCCGAGCAGTTGGTGCGCCGCTGTGACCCAGCGCTGCTCACCGATGCGCTGAAGCAGCTCATTGAGCGTAAACAAGACCTGGATTTCCCCTGGTATCCGGCGCGGGTAGTGTGTCACGACATTCTTGGCCAAACGGCACTGGTTGACCTCGCTGGCCTGCGCGATGCCATCGCTGAAAAAGGCGGCGACCCCGCTAAAGTGAACCCAGTAGTGCCCACACAGCTGATCGTTGACCACTCACTGGCTGTTGAACACGCTGGTTTTGAGAAAGATGCCTTCGACAAAAATCGCCAGGTAGAAGATCGCCGCAACGACGACCGCTTCCATTTCATTAACTGGACCAAAGTGGCTTTTGAGAACGTCGATGTGATTCCTCCGGGCAACGGCATTATGCACCAGATCAATCTGGAGAAAATGTCGCCGGTAGTGCAGTGCCGTGATGGTATAGCTTACCCAGATACCTGCGTAGGCACCGATAGCCATACGCCCATGGTTGATGCATTAGGTGTCATTTCCGTCGGCGTTGGCGGCCTTGAGGCGGAAAGCGTCATGTTGGGGCGTGCCTCAATGATGCGCCTACCGGATATCGTCGGTGTGGAACTCTCCGGCAAACTGCAGCCCGGCATCACCAGCACCGATATGGTGCTTGCGATTACTGAATTTCTGCGTAAAGAGCGCGTGGTAGGTGCCTACCTTGAATTTTACGGTGAAGGTGCCGACGCGTTAACTGTTGGTGATCGAGCGACCATTTCCAACATGACGCCTGAGTACGGTGCGACGGCGGCGATGTTCTACATCGACAACCAAACCATTGAATACCTCAAGCTCACGGGGCGTGAAGATGAACAGGTAGCCCTGGTCGAAGCCTACGCCAAACATACGGGGCTGTGGGCAGACAGCTTAAAAACGGCCGAGTATGGGCGGATACTGCGCTTTGATCTTTCAAGCGTTACCCGCACCTTAGCAGGGCCGTCAAACCCTCACGCGCATTTGCCTACCTCGGAGCTTGCTCAGCGTGGTATTGCGATTGACCTGGATAAAGCGCGGGCTGACGAGCAGGCGGGTAAAATGCCCGATGGCGCGGTCATTATTGCCGCTATTACCAGTTGCACGAATACCTCTAACCCGCGGAATATGGTGGCAGCAGGCTTAATCGCCCGCAATGCCAACCGCTTAGGGTTAACCCGCAAGCCGTGGGTGAAGTCGTCGCTGGCGCCGGGTTCGAAAACCGTCAAGATGTATCTTGAAGAAGCCAAACTGATGGATGAGCTGGAAAACCTTGGCTTTGGTGTGGTGGGTTACGCTTGTACGACCTGTAACGGTATGTCTGGCGCTTTAGATCCGACGATTCAGGAAGAGATTATCGACCGGGATCTTTATGCCACGGCGGTGCTTTCCGGTAACCGTAACTTTGACGGGCGCATTCACCCCTACGCCAAGCAGGCGTTTTTGGCCTCACCGCCCCTCGTGGTGGCCTACGCGATTGCGGGGACTATCCGTTTTGATATCGAGAAAGACGTGCTGGGTACCGACCAAGACGGCAACCCCGTCACGCTGAAAGATATCTGGCCCGACGATAGTGAAATCGACGCCATCGTTAAAGCCTCGGTGAAGCCGGAACAGTTCCGTCAAACCTATATTCCGATGTTTGATCTCGATAAGAGTGCCCGCGCCCAGGTGAGCCCGCTATATGACTGGAGGCCCCAGAGTACCTATATTCGCCGCCCACCCTACTGGGAAGGCAACATGGCTGCCGAGCGTGGCTTGAAAGGCATGCGTCCACTGGCGATTTTGCCGGACAACATCACCACGGATCATTTGTCGCCTTCTAACGCAATCATGATGGACAGTGCGGCAGGCGAGTACCTGCACAAAATGGGCCTGCCAGAGGAGGACTTTAACTCCTACGCGACCCATCGCGGCGACCATTTAACCGCCCAGCGGGCGACCTTGGCGAACCCCAAGCTGTTTAATGAAATGGTGCATGACGAGCAGGGCACTGTTCTGCAGGGGTCGTTGGCGCGTGTTGAGCCGGAAGGCACTGTAACGCGCATGTGGGAAGCGATTGAAGCCTACATGGCGCGTAAGCAGCCGCTAATCATCATTGCCGGTGCTGATTATGGTCAAGGCTCCTCCCGTGACTGGGCGGCGAAAGGCGTTGCGCTGGCGGGTGTTGAGGCGATTGTTGCCGAAGGCTTTGAGCGCATTCACCGTACCAACTTAATTGGTATGGGGGTGATGCCGCTGCAGTTTGAAGAGGGTACTAGCCGTAAAACCCTTGAGCTAGACGGCACGGAAGTCTTCGATGTGGAAGGCGCACCGCAGCCGGGCGCTAAGCTGACGCTGATTATTCATCGTCAGAGCGGGACGACTGAGAGCGTGCCGGTGATTTGCCGGATTGATACCGCGGAAGAGGTCACCATTTACTCTGCCGGTGGGGTGTTGCAGCGTTTCGCCCAGGATTTTCTTGAATCCACCACGGCGTAGCCAACCAGGCGTTAACCTTTAGCGCCAAGGCGAGCACCCAAAGAGCCCGACGCTAAGCGCCGGGCTCTTTTTTCGGCATGTTGTTATTGAGTATGGTTACTGAACATGGTTATTGAGCGCAGTCATTAAGAATAATCATTGAGAAAGGTTAGGGAGTGTTATTTATGTCTCATGTTGCACAAATCAGTATTCCCGCCACCTATATGCGTGGTGGTACCAGTAAAGGGGTTTTTTTCACGCTGAGCGATTTGCCTGAAGCAGCCCAGGTTCCCGGTGAAGCCCGAGATAAGCTGTTATTGCGTGTGATCGGTAGCCCAGACCCCTACGAAAAACAGATCGATGGAATGGGCGGGGCGACGTCCAGCACGAGTAAGACCGTAATTCTTTCCAAAAGTGAGTCGTCGGATCATGATGTAGATTATCTGTTTGGCCAAGTCTCTATTGATAAACCCTTTGTAGATTGGAGCGGCAACTGCGGAAACTTATCCGCAGCCGTTGGTCCATACGCGATAGCTAACGGTTTGGTAGACCCTGCCAGGGTGCCAGAAAATGGTATGGCTGAAGTGCGTATTTGGCAGGTTAACATCGGTAAAACGATTGTATCTCAAGTGCCGATTGTTAATGGCCAGGTACAGGAAACCGGTGATTTTGAGTTAGATGGCGTCACTTTTCCCGCCGCTGAAATCCCCGTGGCCTTTATGGATCCCGCTGACGGTGAAGGAGCGATTTTTCCAACGGGTAATCTAGTCGACGACTTGGAAGTGCCAGGGGTAGGCGTTCTAAAGGCAACGCTGATTAATGCAGGTATTCCGACGGTGTTTATCAACGCTCAGGATATTGGCTATACCGGCTGTGAACTGCAGGAAGCGATTAACAGCGATGCCAATGCGCTTTCTATGTTTGAGACTATTCGTGCTCACGGTGCGGTACGTATGGGATTGATTAAGCACGTTGATGAAGCGGCAAGCCGGCAGCATACGCCGAAAGTGGCGTTTGTTGCTCCCGCCGCCAGCTATACGGCTTCTAGCGGTAAAGCCGTCGATGCGAAAAATATTGATTTAGTGGTGCGAGCGCTTTCAATGGGTAAATTGCATCACGCGATGATGGGCACAGCAGCGGTGGCGATTGGCGCGGCGGCGGCTATTCAGGGGACGTTGGTGAATCTGGCGGCAGGCGGCACTGAGCGGGAGGCGGTCACATTCGGGCACCCATCTGGTTCCTTGCGAGTTGGCGCAAAGGCAAGCTTAGTTGAAGGGCGATGGCAGATTGACCAAGCCGTTATGAGCCGTAGCGCGCGGGTATTAATGGAAGGCAATGTGCGTATCCCCGGCGATACGTTTTAAAAGCCACTGATTCATCACGGTGTTGATCAGAAACTTTTTACGCCGTTGATGTTATTACTTTCAACCGCTCGACGATGGCCGTCAAGCGGTTGAAAGTGGCTGCTTTATTCGTCAAAGGCTACTTGGTCACGCATACGATCAACAGTGGCGGGGCCGATGCCGCTAACGCGCGTTAGGTCATCCGCGTTTTCAAATGCGCCGTTGGTTTCCCGCTCTTCAATAATGGCAGCAGCACGGCTTGGGCCTACGCCCGGAAGTTCAGCCAGTAGCTCTTCATCTGCGGTATTGACATTGATGGGTGCCACTGCTTGCGCTAGGGCGGCTCCTGATAGGCCTAAACTGAGGCTAAGCAGCAGTGCCGTTAGCAATCCTTTTAACGTTGTTTGCATGGGTTAACATCCTTTGATTTGTTGATTGGGCCGCCTATGCGCTTTTCACGACGGCGTGCTATTTGCCGGGAAGTAGCATTGCGACCATGTGTTTTAAGCGGCGAGGTTTTATTAAGACACCGCCTTGGTAAACTTAAGCGCTTCGCCATGAAAATGCTGTAAGCCATGTGCGACTGTTTTTGTAAGCATTTTGCTACAGGTTATGAGCAAATCACTTACACAGGAAGGCTGGTTGGGCTGTTACAATGCGCCAAAATGAACATGGAGTACGCCCGTGGCTACCGATTCCCCATTGATTATCGCCCTTGATTACCCCTCCCTAGATGCTGCTTTATGCATGGCCGATCAGCTAGATCCTTCGCGCTGCCGTGTAAAAGTGGGTAAAGAATTATTTACGCGCAGTGGCCCGGCTGTGCTGGAAGCGCTGCATGGACGTGGGTTCGAGGTTTTTCTTGACCTGAAATTTCACGATATCCCTAATACGGTAGCAGGCGCGGTTCAGGCGGCGGCTGAGCAGGGTGTTTGGATGGTTAATGTGCATGCCTCAGGGGGTCGCCGCATGATGGAGGCCGCTGCTAAACGCTTAATAGACCACAACCTATCAACACATCTTATTGCAGTGACTGTATTGACCAGTATGCAGGCTGAGGATTTACATGAGGCGAGTGTGGCGGCCACGCCGCAGGATCAGGTTATGCGATTAGCAGCGCTAACCCAGCAAAGCGGTTTGAACGGGGTGGTCTGTTCTGCACAGGAGGCTGCTCAGATTAAAGCGCAGTGTGGCGCTGAGTTTTTGAAAGTAACCCCCGGTATTCGACCAAGCTTTGCTGCGGCGAACGATCAACAGCGGATTATGACGCCTTCTGAGGCGATGCGGGCAGGCAGCACCCATCTGGTAGTGGGGCGGCCAGTTACCCAAGCCGAGGACCCTATGGCAGCGCTGGCGGCCATTGAAGCGGAGTTAGCGGTTTCTTGATGCTTTTTTGAGTCTTGCGCTATTCGCCTTCGACGCCAGTAATAGGCTTGATAGTGCCCCAGCGTCGGCAGCTGGGGCACTGCCATGCTAGGCTGTCGCTGGTAAATCCACAGCGACGGCAGCGGTGACGAGGCCTGCCTTCCATAAGTGCCTTGGTATGATGCTTTAAGAGCAGTAGCCGCGTATCGGGTGGGGTTTTGCCGCTAAGGCGCTGGCTTTCCGAATAGAGGTCGATCAGGTAATCAAGCCCGCCCAGGCTAGGGGCTTCACGAAGCCATTCTCCGGTGCGCTCTATCGCGCTATCAACACCGTCGCGGTGATGAACTAGCTCGCCCAACGTGATAATCACACTGGTATAAGGTGCGTGGCCAAGCAGTTGGTAGAGCTGGGTCTCAAAGCCATGTAAGTCGTTATTGCGCTCATAGGCGCGCTGGAGGGCCGGCAGCATCGTGGGGATATGAGCAATATCTTGGCGAGGTATGCGTTCAAGGCTGTCAATGGCGCGACGGTAGTGACCGTTTTCCATTTCTAACTCAGCTAGAAGCAGAGTAGCGCGAACGCAGCGCTCGTCTAGCTGCAGCGCCTTTTTCAAGTGTTTTCGAGCCAGCGCACGACTGGACTGTTGAATTTCTTCTAAAGCCAGTTCACATAGCCAGTGGGCTGCCGGTCGGCGCATGCCGGGCTGCTGTTTTAGGAGAGGCTGAGCAACATCCAGGGCAGACTGCCACTCTTTTTCACGCTCCAGTATATCGATCAATAAGCGTTTGGCTTCTTGATGGTAAGGGGAATTAACAGCGTGTTCTAAAAGGTCGCGTAGCAAACGCTGCGCGCGGTCATGGACGCCTAGCGCCATAAAATCACGGGCTAGTTCGAGTTGAATATGTTGGTTGGTAGACGTAGAGAGCGCTGGGCGAGCAAGTAAGTTTTGGTGAATACTGACGGCTTTGTCGGCTTCGCCGCGTGCCCGAAACAGCTTGCCCAAGGCAATGTGAGTGCCCACGGTATCGCTGTTAACTTCCAGTGCATGGATAAAGGTATTGATTGCTTCGTCAGGCTGTTCATTCAGGAGATAGTTCAGCCCGACGAAGTACTCGCGCGATATATCTGTGGTGCGCGAGGCTGGCGTGCGCTGCTTGCGGAGGGAAGCGTGTCGGTATCCCAGGCCAAAACCAATGGCGATGGCTACCAATAGTACACCCAGCAGCGCGAGATCATGCATTTACGCCACTTCCTTTAGCTCCTGGGTGCGTAAACGATCAAGCTCTTTGCGCTGCTGTTTACTGTGGCGCTCGCTGCGCGCCAGCCGCGCTTTCAGCCGTACATAAACACCCAGCATTGCGAGCATGCCTAAAATAACGCCAAAGGCTAATGTGGCCAACAGCCATACAGAGAGAGAAACGGGAGGCAGTTCGACCCAAATCAGGTTTAAGGCTACGGTTTGCTGATTGTTGACGGCAAACAGAATGCCGATCAGCAGCACAACCAGCAAAATGACGGCCAGAATCAGCCCTTTTATCCAACGCATGAGAGTTTCCTAGTCAGTGACGTTCACGGTGACACTATTGTGTCTGAGTCTGGAAGCGACGTCATCCCGCAGAAGGTCTGATATGCATGTAAGAGCACGCGATGCTCGGCTAGTAGCCCAGTGCACGGCTTGCATCTACCTGCTCGCGTAGCTCCTTACCCGGTTTGAAGTGGGGGACATATTTACCCTCTAAATCGACGGGGTCGCCGGTTTTAGGGTTACGCCCTATGCGTGGTTCCCGGTAATGCAGCGAAAAGCTGCCAAAACCGCGAATCTCCACACGTCCGCCACTAGCTAAGGCGTCCGTCATATCATCCAAGATAATACGCACCGCCGTTTCTACTTCTTTAGCGGATAGCTCCGGTTGCCGCATTGCGATTTGTTCGATCAATTCAGATTTGGTCATCGGTTGGCTCCCTGCGAACTTATATGGCGCGTTGATGCTTGCGACCTCGATAACATCGAATCCAGCATACTGCGCATGCCGATATAAAACAATTCAGATAAAACAAGGTACTAGGTAAATTAGTGTGTAACTGAATTACAGCATAGGCGAAGGTTGCCGCTGGCGCGACCCTGTGGCTTAGGTATACTGGTATTTCATTTCATCTATCCCGAGAGGCTGACGTTGAGCGACGATACTTCACCAGCAGCAATACTGCGCAAGCGACTTTACTGGCACTCTCGCCGCGGTATGTGGGAGCTGGATTTGCTACTTATTCCTTTCCTTGAAAAACGCTTTGATACGCTAAGTGAGGAAGATCAATTAGCGTATGAGCGGCTAATCGAAGAAGAGGATCAAGACCTGTTTGTGTGGTTGATGCACCGTGAATGGCCTGATGATCCTGCGCTGCGTCGATTGGTACAAATGATTGTTGAACATGCTGAAACCACCGATAATTCTGCCTATCGCACGCTCTAAGTGTCAAAGCGCATGTCATGCAACGTTGGCGTTAGGGCTTTGTATGGTAATGAGCTGGTTAGTGCCAGTATGGTTAGTGGCTGTATTGGTGCTATGCACAGCGTATGTGGTTTGGCGCCAGTATCAGGCGCAGCCCAGCGGTGATTTGCAGTTGGTAAAGAAGGGTGCTCAGTTTTCTGGGCGTTGGCTGCTTGCAAATGGAGAGCTGGGTGATGAGCGGCCGGTACGCTGTGATTATATTGGCCCGTGGTTGCTTGGACTTCACTTAGGGCCGCAGAGGGTGTGGCTATGGCCTGATAGCTTGCCAGCCCATAGCCACCGGGAGCTGCGCCGGTTATGTCACCGGGCAGGTCGTTAACTGCTGTAACGTGAGCCTAGATGCAGTGGCATTGCTCTGCTGACCAGGCCAGTCTGTTGAGTAGTGTAGCCCTCGAGACTCCTGACGTTGTAGTGCAGCTAATACGGTTAGCTGGGCAAGCTTCAAAGACTGCTTGAAGCGTACACTCTCAGGGTGCCCACGCCTCTCGTCCTCATTGCCTAGCGTGCTGGCAAGAAAGTCTTCTAGTTCTATCTCAATTTCGACGAGTTTTTCCTGCGCTGTAGCAAGGCTTTGATTGCTACGCACAATTGATACGTAGTGGCTCATCACTTCGCGCATGGCACTGCGCAGCATATGAAGTTTTTCAACATCAATAACGCCAGCTTTGTGGCTGGGCTGTGCAACGTTGCCTTTATCACTCGGTAGGGGGGTGTTGGGCTGAGCAAGTAAATGCTGTGCACAGCTTCGCGCGTATACTAAGCACTCTAAGAGTGAATTGCTTGCCATGCGGTTCGCGCCGTGAAGGCCAGTGCAGGCGGTTTCGCCTATGGCATACAGGTTCGCTACGTGGGTGGCGCCTTTGTAATCGGTTGCGACGCCACCACAGCTGTAGTGCGCAGCTGGTACAACGGGGATCGGTTGGCGGGTAATGTCCATGCCACGGGTGGTGCAATGGGCTAAAATCGTCGGGAAGTGATGAGCAATAGCCGCCTCCCCAAGATGACGAATATCGAGCCATACATGCCCTTGGCCGCTTTGCTGAATTTCTGCGTCTATCGCCCGTGCCACTACATCGCGAGGGGCAAGTTCTGCGCGTGGGTCAATATCGGGCATGAACCGATGCCCCGCTTCATTTAATAAATGGCCACCTTCACCGCGCACAGCTTCGCTGATTAAAAAAGCGGGGCCTTCTGGGTCGAATAAACAGGTAGGGTGAAACTGCTGGAACTCTAGGTTCATTAGTACGGCGCCGAGCTCGGCTGCCATTATCATGCCTTCACCGCTGCTCGGAGAGGGCGTGGTTGTGTGTCTGTAAAGCCCGCTAGAGCCGCCAGTAGCTAACACTGTGTGCCGTGCTAGGAGAGTTTTATAGCGCTGCTGAGTGTCTGTCCCTGTGGCGCCAATGCATTGGCCTGCTTCATTGCTGAGCAGGTTTAAAACCGTTAGGTCGCTGCGTTGGGTAATGTTCGGGTGGGCGCTGACTTTGTTTAGCAGCGTATCGACAACAGCGCGTCCCGTGGCGTCATCTGCATGGATAATGCGCCGGGCATTGTGGCCACCCTCTCTAGTAAGATGGTAAGGGTAGCGAGCGGCGGGGTCGGGATCGGGGGTAAACGGTACGCCGTTATCAATTAGCCATTGAATAGCGCCTGGGCCGTGGGTAACCGTGTGCCTTACCGCCTCTTCATCGCATAGCCCATCGCCAGCAATTAACGTATCACGCACATGGGCTTCAAGATCGTCGTCGGGGGATAATACGGCAGCAATACCCCCTTGTGCCCATCGGCTGGCACCTTGGTCATCAACCGCTGGGCGCACTAGCGTTACTGAGAGGTGGTCTGCAACCTCAAGCGCCAGGGTTAAACCGGCGACGCCGCCGCCGATGATTAGTACGTCGGATGTTGGCGTGCTCATGGGCCCGCTCCTTTTTTTCACGATCAAGCGCTGTGCGGTATAAGGCAGGCATCATAGCGTGACCATAATCGCTTGGCGATGCGTGCGGATAAAAAATCGCAAGCTAGTCTCGGGATAGATAAGTGTTGCGCAAACAAAAAAGCCGCGTAGATCAATTGATCTCGCGGCTTAGTTCGTTCAGCTAATAAATGGTGCCCGGAGCCGGACTTGAACCGGCACGGAGTTACCTCCGAGAGATTTTAAGTCTCTTGCGTCTACCAATTTCGCCATCCGGGCAGTGTATCGTAGACGAAGTCTGCCGCTACACTGAAAATGGAGGCTGGAGTCGGAATCGAACCGGCGTACACGGAGTTGCAGTCCGCTGCATAACCACTCTGCCATCCAGCCTAACAAGTCGTTGGAGCGGGAAAGGAGATTCGATCGGACTGGCGTTCCAGCTCACGACCCTCTCTTGCTTTACCACGCTATCCAAGTTGGAGCGGGAAAGGAGATTCGAACTCCCGACCCTCGCCTTGGCAAGGCGATGCTCTACCACTGAGCTATTCCCGCTCGACTCGAGGGCGAATTATACGCACCAGGGCGAGCTTGTCAATCAATGAATTTATCAGCAAGCACAAACAGATACTCTCTTTTTTACATTGAGCGGCTGAGGTGTGGCCATGCAGATTTCAGATACTGAATCATCGACCAAAGGGTCAAAATAGCCGCTGCATAAAGCACTACGACGCCAAATAAGGCAATCTCGTGCCCTGGCGGAAAGGCTAATAAAATAAGGATGGCCACCATTTGCAATGTGGTTTTGAGCTTTCCGATCCAGGAAACGGCCACCATGCCGCGTTTGCCCATTTCCGCCATCCATTCACGTAGTGCTGAAATGACGATCTCGCGGCCAATGATGACCAGCGCAGGCAAGGTTAATATCAAGGTGTCGAAGCGTTCGATAAGCAGTGCTAATGCCACCGCCACCATGAGCTTGTCGGCCACGGGGTCCAGGAAAGCGCCAAACGGCGTTGACTGGTTCCAGCGTCGGGCTAGGTAGCCATCTAGCCAGTCAGTTACTGCTGCCAAAGCAAACAGTCCTGCTGCAAGCGGCATGCTCCAGCTGAACGGTAGATAAAAAAGTATCACCATTAGCGGGATGAAGACGATTCTTGCCAGAGTCAGTATGTTGGGTATATTCATCGCAGGGCGCGATCCTTGCCGGAGAGTCATGAAAGACGGAGTGTTTGCTGAGGGAGTATTCTATCTCCCTTGGCTAACAGCATCCATGTTAAGAGTCGGTTTATCCATTAAGCGCATTGTAAATTGTTTCTGCAAGAGCAGCGTTGATGCCGGGCACTCGGGATAGTTCATCGCGGCTAGCCTTCTGTACGCCCTGTAGACCACCAAAAAACCGCAGTAGCTCACGCCTGCGCTTAGGGCCAATGCCAGGGATGTCTTGTAGCGTCGAGGTGCGTCGCGCTTTATCCCGCTGAGCGCGGTGTCCGGCGATGGCAAAGCGGTGTGACTCGTCTCGAATGTGCTGGATCAAATGCAGGGCGGGCGAGGCGGGGTCCAGCGGTAAAGGGTTGTCGGTGGTTTCTAAAAACAGAGTTTCAAGCCCCGCTTTGCGAGTAGTGCCTTTGGCAACGCCGAGTATAATAATATCCGTTACTTCGAGGTCGGTTAGCACGCCGCGTGCCATGTTTAGCTGCCCTTTGCCGCCATCGACAATCAAAATATCTGGGGCAATGGCTTCGCCGCTTTTTACGCGTTTAAGGCGCCGGGTTAGTGCCTGCTGCATGGCGGCGTAGTCATCGCCTGCTGCCACCCCTTCGATGCGGAAATGGCGGTAATCGCTTTTGCGCGGCCCTTGATGGTCGAATACCACGCAGGAGGCGACCGTCGCTTCGCCGTGGCTGTGGCTAATATCGAAGCACTCAAGACGCTCGGGAATTTTATCGAGCTCTAACGCTTTTTGCAGTGCTTCAAAGCGCTGGGTGAGCTGAGTTCTGTTAGCCAACTGGGAAGCAAGCTGCTGCTCGGCGTTAGTCATGGCCAGATGTTGCCACTGGGCGCGATGGCCGCGTACCTGGCTGGCAACGCGAATGCGCTTACCTGCTTGCTGGGATAAGGCGCTTGCGATCAGGCTGCTGTCTTCAAGTGGGTGGCTAGTGATCACTTCGCTGGGCACATTGTGGGGTTGGCCAAAATAGTATTGGCTAACGACTTCGGTGAGTAGTATTTCCGGTGGCAGATCCAGGTCATTTTTAGGCATGTGGTGGCGTGCGCCAAGCAGGCGCCCATCCCGCACGCTAAGCACGGATACTCCCAGTGCACCTGGCCGCTGGGCCAGCGCAAAGATATCGGCATCGCCGCTTTCATTATCGACAAACTGACGCTGCTGCAGTTGCCTAAGCTGCTGTATTTGATCACGTAGGCGGGCAGCTTCTTCAAAATTTAGTGCGTGGCTGGCAGCTTCCATTTCGGCAGTGAGCGCTTGGGTGACGTGCTCGCTTTTGCCTTCAAGGCACATAACCGCGTGCTCGACGTCGCGGCGGTACTCTTCCTGAGAAATGTAGCCTACACAGGGGGCGCTGCAGCGCTGGATTTGGAACTGGAGGCAGGGACGTGACCGATGGGCAAAAACACTATCCTCGCAGTTACGTATGCGAAAAATTTTCTGCATTAACGCTAGGCTTTCTCGCACCGCGCCACTGCTCGGGTAGGGGCCTAAATAGCGGCCATCGTCACGGCGCTGGCGTGCCCGCTTATACTCAAGCGCAGGATAAGAGTGGCGGTCAGTCACAAACACAAAGGGGTAGGACTTATCATCCCTTAACAGGATGTTATAGGGCGGCCGCAGCTCTTTTATCAGCGTTTGTTCAAGCAGTAGTGCTTCGGTTTCGCTGCGAGTAACGGTAATTTGAATATCGGCAATTCGTCCGACCATTGCCTGAGTTTTGGTGTTCAGCTGTCCACGAAAATAGCTGGCAAGACGTGCTTTTAAACGCTTGGCTTTGCCGACATAGAGGGTGTTATGCTCCTCATCTAGCATTCTGTAAACGCCCGGAGAGGTACTTACAGAGCTCAGAAACTGCTTGGCATCAAAAGTCATAGCTGGGTGTCGGCGCTTCAAAACGGCAGAAGCTGCGATGGTAGGGCTATCCCAGGCTGGGGTCAAAGCCCTCGACTAGCCCATGGCGCAGAGCGAGGTGGGTTAGCTCAACGTCAGTGGCAACCTGTAGCTTATCAAACAGCCGATACCGGTAAGTATTAACGGTTTTAGGGCTTAAATGTAGCCTATCGGAGATGTCCTGAACGCGCTGGCAATTAACGATCATCAGCGCGATTTGTAACTCGCGGTGCGATAGCTGGCTAAACGGATTATCTTCGTCCGTAAAATGAGATAGCGCCAGGCGCTGGGCAATCTCTTGGCTCACATAGCGGCGCCCGTGAAAAACCTGGCGAATGGCGTCAGTCATTTCTTCCGCATCAGCACCTTTGCTCAAAAAGCCCGAAGCGCCTGCCTCTAGCATTCGCCGTAGCACGCTATCTTCCATGTGGGCGGTCAGGATAATAACTTTTATGTCTACTAAGGTGCGATGGATACGCCGCGTGGCTTCTAGCCCGCCAATGCCTGGCATGCGTATATCCATGAGTACAATATCGGGTTTCAGTACGCGACACTGAGTAACGGCATTTTCGCCATCGACAACTTCGCCGACGACCTTAATGTCGGCCTCTTCGTTCAGCAGGTGCGCAATACTGGTCCTCACCAGGTGGTGATCATCGGCAATTAAAACGTTGATCAAAAGGCAGTCTCCTGCATGAAATCTTCATGGACATGGGCGCTCGCCCTGTATGTTGAAGCATAGAGTGCCACAGCTCCTGGCAAAGGAGAATTAGAACATGATTGTCTAAGCTTTGTCTTGACGATAGGCAACTTCTAGCCTAGTATCTGCACCGCTGCTGCAACGGCAGCATGTGGGGCCTTAGCTCAGCTGGGAGAGCGCAACACTGGCAGTGTTGAGGTCAGCGGTTCGATCCCGCTAGGCTCCACCAAGATTCATGAAAAACGCCTCGCTAATGTTAGCGAGGCGTTTTTTTATGCCTGTTTTTTTATTGGTTTAAAACCCTTTACTTGGTTAAACCATCACTGCAGGCTTACGGCAGCTTGTTTGCTAATCGTTAACTTTGCCAAGTAGCAAGAACTCTATCAGTGCTTTTTGAGCGTGCAAGCGGTTCCCCGCCTCTTGCCAAACCACGGCGCGTGGATCATCAAGCAGCGTGTGGCTAATCTCTTCACCCCGGTGAGCGGGCAAGCAGTGTAAAAACAGTGCATCAGGTTTGGCGCTGTCGAGCATTGCCTCGGTGACCTGGAAGCCAGCAAAATCTGCTTCGCGTTTGGCCTGTTCTTCCTCTTGTCCCATGGAAGCCCACACATCGGTGGTGATTAGGTCAGCATCTTTGGCGGCGGCTTGTGGGTCGTGAAACAGTGTGATGCAGTCACCCGCGGCGGCCATAATATCGGCGCGGGGTTCATACCCTTTAGGGCAGCAAATGCGCAGTTTAAAGCCAAATTGGCGTGCCGCGTTAATCCATGAATGGCACATATTATTGCCATCACCTACCCATACCGCTGTGCGGCCATGCACGCTGCCGCGCAGTTCCGTCCAGGTCATCACATCTGCTAATAGCTGACAGGGGTGGTAGTCGTCGCTTAATGCGTTGATAACCGGCACGCTGCTGGCGCTGGCGTATGTTTCCAAGCCTGCGTGAGAGAATGTACGGATCATGACCGCATCGACCATCTCTGAAAGAACCCGAGCCGTGTCTTCAATTGGCTCGCCACGACCCAATTGGGTGTCGCGGGGAGAAAGGAAGAGCGCGTGGCCACCAAATTGTGCCATGCCAGTTTCAAACGATACGCGGGTACGGGTGGACGATTTTTCGAAAATCATCGCCAGCGTGCGGTTAGGCAACGGCGTATAAACAGGGCCGTTGGCTTTCAAGTCGGTTTTGATTTTGATGGCACGCTGAATCAAATACGCCAACTCATCGGGTGATAAATCCAGCAGGGTAAGGAAATGGCGTGTCGCCATGGTGGCTTCTCTCCGCGCAAAAACCCTATCCTAGCGATGCGGCAGGGGATGCGCAACGCGAGCAGCATGCGTAGAATGGCCTCTACAAGATATGACTGAGTAGTTTGCTCAGGTATTGGCTAGCACAGCAATAGGAGCAACACTTGGCCGTAGGGTTAAAGCCGGTGAACGAATTGCGTAAACTGGCTTGGATCACATTATTATTTTTAGGAGCATACGATGAGCACGACTGCCGAAAATATTCAGCGCCAAATTAGCGAAAACCCGATTCTTATCTATATGAAAGGTTCTCCGCAGCTACCCCAGTGCGGTTTTTCCGCGCAAACTGTTCAGGCACTGATGAGCTGTGGCGAGCGTTTTGCGTTTGTAAATATACTGGATAACCCAGATATTCGCGCCGAGCTGCCAAAAATCGCCAACTGGCCGACGTTTCCGCAGTTGTGGGTGGAAGGTGAGCTTGTGGGCGGCTGCGATATCGTCATCGAGATGCATCAAAATGGCGAGCTTGAGAAGTTGGTGAAAGAGGCTGCCCAGCGTGCGGGTGCTGCCGAGAGTGGCGATAACGCATAATGTAATGCCGTGTCTAAGGGCTGTGCGGTTGGCGGGCGTAAGCCCAGCCGCTAGAATGGTGTTTTGTCACGCATAGACAGTCAGCCCGCCAAAGGAAGTTTTGCTCAATGAGCTATCAGGTTCTGGCCCGCAAATGGCGGCCGCGTACATTCCACGAGCTGGTGGGCCAGGCCCATGTTCAACGCGCCTTGGTTAATGCCCTTGATCAAGGCCGCTTACATCATGCCTACCTATTTACAGGTACTCGCGGTGTGGGTAAAACCACATTGGCGCGTATCTTGGCTAAGTGCCTTAATTGCACTGCTAATGGGCGAGGTGATGAAGGTATCACTTCAACACCTTGTGGCCAGTGCGACAGCTGCAAAGCGATTGACGAAGGCCGCTTTGTTGACCTAATTGAAGTCGATGCAGCGTCACGCACGAAAGTTGAAGACACCCGCGAACTGCTGGATAACGTTCAGTACGCGCCCACCCAAGGGCGCTATAAGGTGTACTTAATTGATGAAGTACACATGCTTTCTACCAGTAGCTTTAATGCACTGCTGAAAACACTTGAAGAGCCACCGCCCCACGTCAAGTTTTTACTGGCGACTACCGACCCGCAAAAATTACCTGCCACTGTGCTCTCGCGCTGCTTGCAGTTTACCTTGAAGCATATGCCCCCCGAGCGTGTGGTTGAGCATTTAACCTATGTGCTGGGTGAAGAGGACGTAGCGTTTGATGAGAGCGCGTTGTGGCTGTTAGGCAAGGCGGCCGAGGGCTCAATGCGTGATGCTATGAGCCTGACGGATCAAGCCATTGCCTTTGGTCAAGGTGCGGTGCGTCATGCTGATGTAGCCGCCATGCTGGGTACGCTGGATCACCGGCATATTCTAGCATTGGTAGAGGCGCTGGCGGATGTAGATGTACAGCGGTTGCTGGCAGAAGTCGCGCAGCTTTCAGAGCAAGGGCCTGACTTCGCGGCAGTGCTTGATGAGTTGAGCGCCATTTTGCACCGCTTGGCGGTGGCGCAAATGGTGCCCGATGCGGTGGATAACAGCCACGGTGACCGCGCGCTTATTCAGCAGTTGGCAGGCCGCTTTACCGCTGAAGATATTCAGCTCTATTACCAAATTGGCATTCAAGGACGGGGCGATATGGTGCATGCCCCTGACTTGCGCAGTGCCTTAGAAATGACGCTGCTGCGTATGCTGGCGTTTCGCCCCCAAGGAGTGCCTAAGCCTCCCCGTACGCCGTTGCCGCTACGCCCAGAGCCAGCAGAAGACATTGATGGGGCAGCATCGCAACCAGCGTCAATGGGTGAGCCAGCATCGCCAAAAAAGCCTGAACCTGCACCGGCAGTAGTGCAGGCTAGTCCGCCTGCTCAGGCCGTTGTGCAGGAGGCGCCCACGCCTGCCCCCCCCGTTGAGAAAAGTGAGCAAGCCCCGCCCTGGTCGCTTGATGAAGTAGAAAGCGCCGCTATGCTCTCTTCAGAGCCAGAGCCAGAGCCAG
>NZ_JAFWFN010000013.1 GCF_017515565.1 Halomonas sp. | reverse complement strand
GGCTAAAATAGACGCGGCGGCAATCGCCGGATGACGGGCATCGCCCTTTACCACCGCCTGGCCCGGCAGCGCGTGCCCCGGCAAGCGGTTGCCATCTACCAGCAGATACTCTGCTTCAGGGGCCAAGGCATCTACTGCCCGACACATTGCCAGATGGGTCGCATGGTAAATATTGAGCTGATCCACCTCAGCAGCACTTGCCTCGGCAACAGCGAACGCCAGCACCCGTTCGCGTATCTGCACATCCAGCGCTTCTCGCTTACGGGCAGTGAGTTTTTTTGAATCCGTTAAACCTTCAATAGGCTGGGAGGGATCAAGAATCACCGCCGCGGCCACCACGCTACCAATCAGCGGGCCGCGACCGACTTCATCCACGCCGGCCAGACGATCACCCTGGTAATCAATGACCAGTGCTGGATAGTCAGCACGTTTAACGGCCATGATGACGCCCTTCTTGGCCCGCTATGTCATCGTTATCTAAAGGTTCGCCCGCCACCAGCGAGGTGATTGCCTGGGCGGCACGCTGACTGGCGTTGCGCTGAAGAGTTTGATGCATGCGTGCAAAACGTGCTTCCAGAGCATGCCGCGTCGTCTCATCCGCCAACAGCTGGTCAAGCTGATCGGCAATCGCTTCCGATGTAGCAGCCTCCTGAATCAACTCAGGCACCAGGCTCTCTTGAGCGATCAAGTTGGGCAGTGAAATCCACTGGGTTTTCACCAATCGTTTTGCCAGCCAGTGAGTAGCCGGGGCCATTTTATAGGCCACTAACATCGCACGATGGCAAAGCATCGCTTCAAGGGCGGCGGTGCCAGAAGCCAGCAGCACGGCATCGCTTGCCACCATGGCTTCGCGGGCCTGGCCATCCAGTAGCGAGACGCGCTCGCGTAATGAGGGATAGCCTACCAGTAGCTGGCTGATCTCCTGATACCGCTGCGGGGTTGCCGCAGGAATAACTACGTGAAGCGTCTCATGACGCTGGCAGAGCAGCTCTGCGGCGCGTAGAAAAGTCGCGCCTAAAAAACGAATTTCATTGCCCCGGGAGCCGGGTAGCAACGCGACAATTGAAGCCTCAGAGGGAAGCCCAAGCGCTTGGCGAGTAGCGTGACGGTCGTTCTCAAGGGGCAGCTCATCGGCCAAAGGGTGACCCACAAAGGCAACGGGCACATGATGGCGATGGTAAAAATCGGCTTCAAAAGGCAGCAGGGTTAACATGCCATCAACGGCCTTAGCGATCTTTTTGACTCGCCCCTGCCGCCACGCCCATACCGAGGGGCTAACGTAGTGGGCAGTTGTAAGTCCGGCATCGCGTAGCTGTTTTTCTAGACCAATATTGAAGTCGGGGGCGTCAATACCAATCATGATATCGGGCTGCCAGACGAGCGCTTCTTCGCGCAGCGTGCGGCGCACGCGTAACAGCTCAGGTAGATGCTTAACCACCTCGACCAACCCCATGACGGATAGCGTTTCAAGGGGAAAGCGGCTGGCAAGCCCTTGCGCTTCCATGCGTGGCCCACCCATACCGCGAAACTCGACGCCAGGATGACGAGCGCTTAACTCACGCATCAATCCAGCACCTAAAATATCGCCGGAAAGCTCGCCAGCCACAAGGTATACGCGCTCAAGGGTCATAAGGACGGAAAAACCGATTGGAGGTGAGTGTTAGCGCACAATGCCACGGGTGGAGCGATCAATGGAGTCAGCAAAAAGAACAACTTCCGGTAACTCGAAGCGGCTACGCATTTCACTCACCGCCTGCTCTACAGTCAGCCCTTGGCGATACACCATTTTATAAGCGGTGCTTAGCGCATTGATAGCGTCACGACTAAATCCACGTCGCTTCAACCCCACCAAATTAAGGCCTCGGGCTTCAGCGGGGTTGCCGTTAATCATCACATAGGCAGGGGTATCTTTAGTGATAATCGAGCCGCCTCCCGCCATCGCGTGCTCGCCAAAGTGACAAAACTGGTGAACCGCCGACAAACCGCCAAGTATAGCGAAGTTGCCAAGAGTGACATGGCCGGCCAACGTTACCTGATTAGCCAAAATACAGTCGCTACCAATCACGCAGTCGTGCCCGACATGGACGTAGGCCATAAATAAGTTACGCGAACCAATAGTGGTCTCGCCACGATCCTGTACCGTTCCGCGATGGAGGGTAACGCCTTCACGGATCACGTTATCATCGCCCATCACCAAACGCGTTGGTTCACCAGCGTACTTCTTGTCCTGGCAATCCTCGCCCACCGAGGCGAACTGAAAAATGCGCGTACGCTCACCCAGCACCGTTGGCCCTTTGATCACCACATGGGGGCCAATGATTGAGCCGGCGCCAATCGTAACGTTTGCCCCAATAACGCTAAAAGGGCCCACCTCGACGTCGTCAGCAAGCTGCGCCGTCGGGTCAACCAGTGCAGTAGGATGTATCAAGCCACCTTCCTCTCGGCACAAATAATTTCAGCTTCGCACGCCAGTTCACCGTCAACCGTCGCGCGGCAAGCAAATTTCCAAATTCCCCGCTTCCCACGAATCACATTTGCTTCCAATACCAATTGGTCGCCAGGCATCACGGGGCGCTTAAAACGTACTTTATCACTTCCTACCAAATAATAGACGTAGCCATCAGCGGGCAGTTTATTAACTGTTTTGAAACCTAAAATACCGCATACTTGGGCCAAGGCTTCAACCACCAGCACACCGGGCATAATCGGGTGATGGGGAAAGTGGCCATTGAAAAACGGCTCATTAATACTAACATTTTTGAACGCAACGATGGATTCGCCAATGGTTAATTGCGTCACACGGTCTACCAGTAAAAACGGGTAGCGGTGCGGCAAGTATTCGCGAATTTCGTTAATATCCATAACCATCGTAACGACCTCTAAAATGACAAAAGGCCTGAAAAAATCAGGCGCTCACCAGCTCAGCGGCTGGTTAAAAGGCAGTGGATTATAACCTGCTGAAAACAAGCCTCAAGCCACTGCCTAAGAAATTCAAGCGACCACTATTCTGAACGCTGACTTTTTTCCATCCGCAACAATCGCTTGGCAATATCATCGAGCTGCTTAAAACGCACGGCATTTTTTCGCCACTGCGCATTACTCATCGCCCCAGTGCCTGAGGAGTAAACACCCGGCTCGTGAATTGAATTGGTAACAAGGCTCATGCCAGTGACTTGTACGCCGTCACAAATGGTGAGATGGCCTGAGAGCCCCACGCCACCGCCCAGCATACAGTGCTTGCCGACTTTGGTTGAACCAGCAATGCCCACACAGCCTGCCAGCGCGCTATGATCCCCAATCGTCACATTATGTGCGATTTGCACCTGCCCATCGATTTTTACGTCGTTGCCAATCACCGTATCGCCAAGCGCACCGCGGTCAATGCTTGAGCAACTACCTACTTCAACATCATCACCCAGCACAACGCCGCCCAGCTGAGCAATCTTATGCCAGCCAGCACCGTCATGAGCAAAGCCAAATCCATCACCACCAATGACGCAGCCACTTTGCAAAATGCCACGCTTACCAATAACAACACCGTGGCACACGGTGACATTGGGATGCAATCGTGTGCCTTCACCAATGATGCTATCTGCGCCAACCACACTGCCCGCCCCCACCACCACACGGTCGCCTAGTACTACGCCGGCTTCAATCACCGCATGGGCTTGAATGGACACATCTTTCCCTAGCGTAATGCCGTCTGCGACGACTGCCGAAGGATGGATGCCGGGCACATCCCGTGCAGGAAGCGGGTCGAACAGCTGCGACAGCTTGGCATAGCCCAAGTAAGGGTTTTCCATCTCTAAGCGAGGAACCGGGCAGTTTTTGCCGTGCTCAGGATGCAGCAAAACCGCGGCGGCACGGGTCGTGGCGAGGTCTTTGAGGTACGCACGATTGGCAAGAAACGCGACCTGATCGGGTGTTGCTTCCTTGAGCGTAGCCAGACCACGAATAGGCTGGTCAGCTTTGCCCTTAAAGTCAACGTCCAAGTGACGTGCGATGTCGGCTAGGGTGAGGTGTTGAGAAGCGTGCGTCATGGGAGCCCAGAAAAGCTATGGTGCGAGCAAGCCCGCACCAGCAGTCATGAAATTAGTTTAACGAATCGAAAATCTGTGTGACCTCATTGGTCACGTTAGGCAAGTCTGTTGATGAGTGCAGCACGCCTTGAGGCTCTACCAACACATCAATATTGTGGCGTTGCAGCACCTGCTCAACGGCGCGCTCAAGCTTAGACTCTGCGCCATCCAAAAACTGCTGTTCAGAGCGCTGCTGAGCTTGCAGCACTTCACGGCGCAGTTGTTCAAAACGACTGCCCTTCTCTTGCAGCTCGGCAATTAACGAATCACGCTGGCCTTGCGACATGGTTTCGCCTTCGCGCTGCAGCCGCTCTTGCAGTTGCTGAAGCTCATTGCCTAGCGACTGCGCTTCGCGCTGCTGGCCGCCAATTTGTTGCTCTAGCTGGCTTAGCGAGGACTGGGCCGACTGGGTGTTCATCAACGCGGCGCGCCAATCAAGTACTGCAACCTCGGCGGCGTGGGCGGGTAGCACCATCGCTCCGAATAGACACACAGCTGCTGCCAATTTACGCATCGTATAACTCCTTAGATTAGAACGTTTGACCCAGCGAGAACTGGAAGAACTGAGTGTCATCTCCGCTTTCTTCGTTCAGCGGCTCGGCAATACTGAACGTTAGCGGGCCTACCGGTGTTAGCCAGGACAGACCAATACCCACACTGTAGCGCAGATCGCTAAGGTCAACGCCTGAACTGCACTGTTGGCGTCCGACATCTTCTTCCATGACGTCGTAACAAGATGTCAGGTAGGTATTACCTGCATCCACAAACAGCGATGTTTGCAGCGACCGCTGATTTTCAATAAATGGCAGCGGGAAGAGCACTTCGGCGCTACCCTGAACCAAGACGTTACCCCCCATTGTACGATCACGACCGCCTTCACGCGCTGGCGTCGTACGCTGGCCTAGCGTGTTTGAGGTAAAGCCACGCACAGAGCCTAAGCCACCTGCGTAGAAGTTCTCATAGAAGGGGTAAGGGTCGTTGCTACCAAGGGTGTCGGCATAGCCCAGGTGACCGCTAAATTTAAGCGCCCAGGTTTGATCATCGTTAATCGGGAAG
Source organism: Halomonas sp. (assembly GCF_017515565.1). Taxonomy (GTDB): domain Bacteria; phylum Pseudomonadota; class Gammaproteobacteria; order Pseudomonadales; family Halomonadaceae; genus Vreelandella. The sequence goes on along the minus strand of NZ_JAFWFN010000013.1, from coordinate 8,929 downwards.
AGCTGCTGACCACGCGCTTGCAGCTTGTAGTACTCGGCATCGCTTCCCGGCACGCCGGTTTCCGCGGAGACCCGCTGGTAATTACCGGCCGTGGGCATAATGCCGCGGTTCAGATTATTGCGCGTCCAGCTGGCCGTTAGTTTAAGGCTTTGCGCATCTTCACCTTGGTCTTCCACGTAGCGACGAATTTCTGACGCTGTGTCGAAATAGGTCTTCACCGTTAAGTCTTCGATGCTGGCACCGAAATTGAGCCGCGAAAGCTCGCTTATTGGGTAGCCAAAGTTAATCCCCGCACCATAAGCGTCCGTTGAGAACGTCGAAATATCCGAATCAGCGTAGTCAGTCTCCCGGTAGAAAAGGTTATAGCCGCGGGAGATACCGTCTAGTGTCCAGTAGGGGTCGGTAAACGCGAAGTTGACGCTGGTAAATGTATCGCTGCGCTGCGCGCCAAGATTGACGCGGTTACCCGTGCCCAAAAAGTTATTCTGAGCCAAACCAACGCCATAAATCACACCGGCACTTTGCGAGAAGCCGACGCTGGCAGAAACCGAGCCAGAGGGCTGCTCTTCTACGTTGTAGGTAACGTCAAGCAGATCAGGCTGGCCTGGCACAGGCTGAGTATCGACTTCAACTTGGCTAAAGAAGCCAAGGCGCTCAAGCCGCTGACGAGACCGGGTAATCGACTCAGTGGACGCAGGCGCGCCTTCCAACTGAATCATTTCACGACGCAGCACCTCGTCCTGAGTCGTGGTGTTACCGAAAAACTCAATTCGACGCACGTAAGCGCGCTGCCCTGAGTTAACTGCAATCACTAGGTCAACGGTTTCACCATCGCCCGCCATTTCAGGCACGCCCTGAATCTCTGCAAACGCAAACCCTTCGGCACCCAGGCGCTGGCGCAACGCTTCGGTGGAGGCATTCACCTGCCCACGAGAGAAGGTATCCCCACTACTAATTTCCAGCAGTTGACGGGCCTCGTCTTCACTAATCTGCAGGTCGCCAGCAAAACGGATATCACCCACGCGATACTGACTACCCTCATCAATATTGAGCGTAATAAATATTTCAGACTTCTCTGGACCAATAGATACCTGGGTAGAGGTGACATCAAAATTCACGTAACCACGATCCAGGTAGAAAGAGCGCAGACGCTCAATATCGCCGGAGAGCGCTTCTCGGGAGTACTCATCCCGCGAGAACCAGCCAAACACTCGCCCTGGACGATCATTGAGTTCAAATACAGCGCGCAGCGTGTCATCGTCAAAATCTTCGTTACCAACAATATTGATTTGACGAATTTTCGCTACTTCACCTTCATTGATATTAATGTTGACCTGAACTCGGCCCTCATCAATTTCATCAACGTCGACATTGATACCTGCACTGTAGCGCCCCTGAGATTGATAGACGCCTTCCAACTCGCGCTGAATCTCTTCCAACGTGGAAAGCTGCAGCACCTGGCCTTCGGATAAACCTGATTGGCGTAGCCCGTTGCGTAAATCTTCTTCAGAAATTTGCCGGTTGCCATTGATGTTCAGCCGCGCAATCGTGGGGCGCTCGACCAACTGAACAATGAGGACATCGCCCTCTCGTGCGAGAGAAACATCCTCGAACAGGCCCGTTGCAAACAGGTCGCGTGCAGCAGCAGATAGTTGCTGCTCGCTTACGCGGTCATTTGCACTCACGGGAAACGCATTAAAGACCGAGGCGGCGGATACCCGCTGTAGTCCTTCCACACGAATGTCCGAAACATCAAAGGATTGTGCTTGGGCGCTGCTGGCGCCTGCCAGCAAAAGTGCCGCCATTCCAAGGGTCTTGATTTTCATGCAGTCAGTTCGCTCGCGTTGGTCTGCCTGTCGTTCCAGACAGGCACCATATACATTTGTGCAGGCAGATGACAAGGCATCCAGCGCGCTACACGCGTCATTACCACAGGCGCATCAGATCAAAATAGAGAGCCATCAACATAAGGGTACCTACCATGGCAAGCCCGATGCGTAGCCCTACCGCTTGAGTTTGTTCAGAGACCGGCCGGCCACGCACGACCTCTATAAAATAATAAAGCAGGTGCCCGCCATCGAGCACCGGGATTGGCAGTAAATTGAGCACCGCCAGACTAATGGAAAGATACGCTAGAAAGCCAACAAACGCTTCCATCCCTGCACGGGCAGAGTCGCCAGAAATTTGTGCAATCGTGATAGGCCCAGATAAATTAGAGGGCGAAATCAGTCCCACAAACATTTTACGAATGGCGTCTACCGTAAGCAGCGTCATTTCACCGGTGCGAGATACCGCTTGTCCAACAGCCTCTACTGGCCCGTAACGAATTTCTCGCTGCAACTCGTCAGGCCAGGAGACCTGCTGTACACCGGCACCAATGTAGCCAATCTCTCTATCCCCCTCGACGGTATTACTGCCCGGCGTGAGCGACAGCGTACTCTGCTCTTCGCCGCGCTGATAGCTAACGTCTAAGGTTTGGCCTGCGCTATCACGGATCATGGCGACAAACTGCATCCAGTCGCCAACCGCCTCACCGTTTAAGGAAAGAATGCGATCACCCGGCTGAAGCCCTGCCTGAGCGGCAGCTTGGCCATCTACCACTTGACCCAGTACGGCTGGCAAATCAGGGCGCCACGGGGTAATGCCTAAGCTTTGCAGCGGCTGTGGTGGGTCTTGGCGAACCAGATAATTATTGACCGGCAGTTGGTATACCCGAGGAGTGTTCGCCCCCTCTGGCAATGCTTCAACGGTCAACTCCCCGCTAAAGCCAATGATGGAAACCAGCTTAAGATTTATCTCTTCCCAGGAGCGCATCGCGTCGCCCTGGATAGAGGTAATCTCGCTGCCATGGGCAAGGCCTGCTTCGGCGGCAGGCGAATCTGGCTCAACTTCACCTACGATAGGCATTACCGTTGTAGTGCCTGCTACAAACAACGCCCAGTAGGCGACGATAGCCAGTAAAAAATTAGCCAGGGGGCCAGCGGCAACAATGGCAATTCGCTGCCAAACATTTTTGCGGTTAAACGCCTGATCAAGCTGCTCGTCCGGCACGGGCGCTTCACGCTCATCAAGCATTTTTACGTAGCCGCCTAGCGGTATTGCCGCCACGGCGAACTCTGTGCCATGCCGGTCTACGGTCGACCAAAGCGGCTTACCAAAGCCGACTGAAAAGCGCAGCACCTTGACTCCACAGCGCCGAGCGACCCAGAAATGGCCGAATTCGTGGAAGGTCACCAGCAACCCAAGCACCACGATTACCGCTAAAATATTTTGTATCAGGCCCACACTTCGCTCCTTTACACGCTGCTCAGCGAATGGCTGAAGCCTACGCGCCCTGCATGTTTTATCGCTGTATTTTCAATGCCGCCTGTTCTCGAGCCCACTTATCAGCCGCTAAAATTTGCTCAAGCGAATCAGCGTTACCCTCAAAAGGCTGGCTCATGACCTCAGCAACCACCTCTGCAATAGCGCTAAAACCAAGCTGCCCTTCCAAAAAGGCGTCTACCGCGACTTCATTAGCAGCGTTGAGAATCGCCGGTGCTGCCCCACCTTTTACCATCGCCTCTCGGGCTAGACGCAGGCACGGAAAGCGCGTTTCATCCGGCGCTTCAAAGTCGAGCCTGGCAACCTGAAAAAGATCTAATGTCTCCACGCCCGCATCAATTCTCTCAGGCCAAGCCAGCCCATAAGCAATCGGCGTACGCATATCAGGGTTGCCCAATTGCGCTATGACCGAGCCGTCATCGTAAGCCGCCATGGAGTGGATCACGCTTTGGGGGTGCACGACCACTTGAATTTGTTCAGGGGTAGCATCGAACAGCCAACATGCCTCTATCAGCTCTAGCCCTTTATTCATCAGGGTGGCACTATCCACCGAAATTTTACGCCCCATCGACCAGTTAGGGTGAGCGCAGGCCTGCTCGGGCGTCACCGTGGCGATGTCCTCTGGGCGCCACGTACGAAATGGACCACCAGAGGCAGTCAAAAGCAGTTGCCGGACGCCGTGACGCGCAAGGCCACCTCGGTGCTGAGCTGGTAGACACTGATAAATAGCATTATGTTCAGAATCAATCGGCAAGAGCGTTGCACCGGAACGCGCCACGGCATCCATAAACAGCGCTCCGCTCATTACCAGCGCTTCTTTATTGGCAAGCAGTACACGTTTACCCGATTCTGCCGCCGCCAGCGCAGGCAGTAACCCTGCAGCCCCAACGATAGCCGCCATCACCGTATCGACTTGAGCCTCGCGGGCGACGTCGCAGAGCGCCTCTGGCCCCGCCTGCACCTGGGTGGGGATGCCTGCCTCAGCTAACGCATCACGCAGCCACTGCGCGTCACGCGGGTCGTTAAGTACCGCCACGCTAGGCTGGTGCGTTTTGCACTGATCCAACAAGGCCTCTTTCGAGGTATGGGCCGTTAACGCATATACCCGGTAGCGGTCAGGGTGTCGGGCAATCACATTAAGCGTGCTATTGCCAATTGAGCCGGTAGAGCCAAGCACCGTTACGTGCTGAAGCGGCGGCCGACTCATAATGCGCTCACCTGTAGATGAAGTACCTGCAAGTAGAACAGCGCAAAGATCGGGATAGCCGCCGTTAAACTATCAATACGATCCAGCACGCCACCATGGCCGGGCAATAACTGGCTTGAGTCTTTAATATTGCGATAGCGCTTCAGCATGCTTTCCAGCAAATCACCCAGCACCGAGATAAGTGTTACCAGTGCGGTAATGATAATCAGCGTTAACCCACCGGCAACGCCCAGCGCCTGCCAAAATGCAAACCCTATGGCTAACAGCGAGGTGACAACCAATCCTCCAACAACCCCCTCCCAGGATTTACCCGGGCTCACCCTCGGTGCCAGCTTGCGCTTGCCCCAGCGGCGACCGGAAAAATAGGCGCCAATATCCGCGCACCACACTAGCAGCAGTACAAACAGTAGCCACACTGCCCCGCTATCGCGGAGAACGTTGAAGCCAACCCAGCACGGCAACAACACCCAGAGCCCCATCACCAAGCGGCGGGAGGAAGCCTGCCACTGCTTGCCAGCTTCCGGGTAGCGGGAGACCCAGTAGAGATTCAACAGCCACCCAAACGCCGCAATCCATAAAGGCCAAACGGCCAATACTGCGCCGCTCAGCCACATGATAACCATGAGCAGCGCCAGCCCCGCGACACACTGCATACGCGAGCGTTGACGGGTAATGCCAGCTAAGTTTGTCCACTCCCACGCACCCAGCAGTACAATACATGCTGTAAATAGCGCAAAGGCGCCGCCTTGAAGTCCGAACAGGCCGATCAGCGTTAGGGGAGCCAACCAGGCTGCGGTGATAATCCGCTGTTTAAGCACCTTGCGCCTCTATTTGTTCATCAGTCATACCAAAGCGGCGGCGACGCTGGCAAAAATCATCCAGCGCCGTATCGAACGCCGCTGCGTCAAAGTCAGGCCACAACAGAGGGGAAAAATACAGCTCAGCATACGCCAGCTGCCACAGCATAAAGTTGGAAAGCCGCTGCTCGCCGCTGGTACGAATACACAAATCCACCGGCGGTACCTGGTGGGTGTTCATCGCAACATCGAGGCGCGCTTCATCGATATCAGCTGGCGCCAGTTCCCCAGCGGCAACCTGCTCAGCCAACTGCCTGGCAGCGCGTGCAATATCCCACTGGCCACCATAGTTGGCCGCAATCACCAGATGCATTCCCGTATTTGCAGCGGTAAGCGCTTCAGCGCGCTGGATATGCTTTTGAATAGCGTGGGAGAAGCCGCGTTGCTCGCCAATAATGGAAAGGCGAACATTACGCTCGTTGAGTTTTTTAACCTCGCGCTTAAGCGCCATTAAAAAAAGCTCCATAAGCGCATTGACCTCATTCGCAGGACGCTTCCAGTTTTCGCTGGAAAAGGCGAACAAGCTTAAGGTTTTCACACCACGCTCGGCGGCGCGCTGAATCACGGCTCTAACGGTTTCAACCCCCGCGCGATGGCCGCGCACACCAGAAAGCCCACGAGCTCGCGCCCAGCGGTTGTTGCCATCCATAATGATAGCAACGTGCAGCGGCAATGCCTCCTCGGAGTGAGAAGGCGTTGCGCCGCCCGGCTGCTTTTCAGGAAGCTGCGGTGACGTCATGGGGTCTCTCACCAAAGATCAGTCATAAGTAAGCCAAGCGATGGCCCAACGGGCAGCACTTGGCTGCCCGCGGCTAAGTGAAAACAGGTAATTATACCTGCATGAGATCTTGTTCTTTTGCGGCAAGTGCCTTGTCGATCTCGGCGATGTACTTGTCGGTCAGCTTCTGGATTTCATCTTCGCCCTGGCGCTGATCGTCTTCGGTGATTTCTTTATCCTTGAGCAAGGATTTGAAATCGCCGTTGGCATCGCGGCGCACGTTGCGCACTGCTACACGGGCGTGTTCTGCTTCGCTGCGGGCTTGCTTGATATAGCCTTTACGCGTCTCTTCAGTCAGCATCGGCATCGGCACGCGAATAACGGTACCGGCACTTGAAGGATTAAGCCCCAGGTCAGAGGTCATAATGGCCTTCTCAATTTTAGGCACCATGCCCTGCTCCCAGGGAACTACCGCCAGCGTACGCGCGTCTTCCACGTTAACGGAAGCCACTTGGCTTAACGGCACTTGGCTACCGTAATATTCGACGCTAACGGCGTCCAGAATACTGGGATGAGCACGCCCCGTACGAATTTTGTTGAAGTTGCCATTCAGCGCTTCAACACTTTTTTTCATGCGGGAATCTGCATCTTTCTTAATGTCGTTGATCACGTTGTTACCCTCTGTCTATCAGCGTGCCTTCCTTGCCCCCTACTACCAAATTCAGCAGGGCGCCAGGCTTGTTCATGTCGAATACCCGCACTGGCATATTATGGTCACGTACCAGGCAGATAGCGGTCAAATCCATCACTCCCAGCTTTTGCGCCAGAGCGTCGTCATAAGATAGCTGGTCGTATTTCACGGCGTCTGGATACTTAACAGGATCCTTATTGTACACGCCGTCGACCTTAGTAGCCTTGATCACCACATCGACATCCACTTCAATGCCACGCAGGCAGGCAGCAGAATCGGTAGTGAAGAAAGGATTACCCGTACCGGCAGAAAACAGAACAACATCGCCGGACGTTAAATAGCGGATGGCCGTGCGGCGGTCATAATGCTCCACCACACCGCTCATGGGAATCGCTGACATGACCCGCGAACGAATATTTGAGCGCTCCAGGGCATCCCGCATGGCCAGTGCATTCATCACCGTTGCCAGCATTCCCATATGGTCACCCGTCACCCGGTCCATGCCCGCTTCATTGAGCGCTGCGCCACGGAACAGGTTACCACCCCCAATCACGATCCCCACCTGAACACCAATACCCACCAATTGGCCAATCTCAAGCGCCATGCGATCCAACACTTTCGGATCGATACCAAATTCGTGTTCACCCATTAGCGCTTCGCCTGAAAGCTTCAGCAAAATACGCTTGTACTTTGACTTCGACTTATCAATTTTAGAGGCAGCAGCGGGGGTAGACTCTTGAATATCATGTGACATGGCATCTCTCCTGAGGCAGAACTAGGCACCGGTGGGCGGGGCAGCCCAATTTAGTAGGGGCCGGATACACGAAGGCGTGCGCTCGCGCGCACGCCATCTTTTTACTAGAACCTCTGACCTTAGCGACGGCCAGCCTGTTCCATGACTTCTTTAGCAAAGTCGACTTCTTCTTTCTCGATGCCTTCGCCCACTTCAAAGCGGGTAAAGCTAACCACTTCACCACCGGCCGCCTTCACGAACTCAGCAACGGACTGGTTCGGGTCTTTAACAAACGGCTGCTCGGTCAGGCTGTTTTCGGCCAGGTACTTCTTCAAGCGGCCTTCAACCATTTTCTCAGCGATCTGCTCTGGCTTACCGGCCATGTCTGGCTGGGCCATGATGATCGCTTTCTCTTTATCCAGCTCTTCCTGGGGCATATCTGCCGGAAGGGCTACCGCTGGGTTGATCGCGGCAACGTGCATCGCCACGTCTTTAGCGGCTTCGCTGCTACCACCGGTCAGAACGGTCAACACGCCAATGCGGCCACCGTGAACGTATTCGCCCACCAGACCACCTTCAACCGCGTTTACCACAACGGCACGACGCACACCGATGTTTTCACCGATTTTCTGAACGAGCTGCTCGCGGGCAGACTCAAGGTCGCCAGCCATAACAGCCGCTACATCTTCACTTTTCGCCGCAAAGAACGCTTCAGCGATCTTGTTGGTGAACGCGATGAAGTTGTCGTCACGGGCAACGAAATCGGTCTCGGAGTTAATTTCAACCATCACGCCGTAGCTGCCGTCTTCGGCTACACGGGTAACCACTGCGCCTTCTGCTGCAGTGCGGCCCGCTTTCTTCGCGGCTTTAAGACCAGAGCTTTTACGTAGATTCTCGATTGCGACTTCGATATCACCGTCGGTTTCAGTGAGTGCTTTTTTACACTCCATCATGCCAAGACCGGTACGTTCGCGCAGTTCCTTAACCTGGGAGGCGCTGATAGCTGCCATGAGAATTCACCTCGGAAATGGTTCTAGCTGAGAGTTAAACGCGCTACAGAGTATAAGCGCGGTTGATGACCACCGCGACTTACTGTGCAGTGCGCTTGCCGGCGATAAGTGACCGGCGTGTTCGGCCCGCCCGAGCGTACCCAAAGCGGGAAAAAGGGGGCATAAGGCCCCCTCTTAACGCGATGCGGCCTAACTGCCCGCCGCACCTACTACCCGCATTACTCGGCAGCAGCGTTAGTATCGGCGGAAGCGGCTTCTTCAGTCACTTCAACGAACTCGTCCGGACGACCTTCTTTCGCGCGGTTACAGGCGTCAGCAATTGCTTTCACGTAGATCTGAATAGCGCGGATGGAGTCATCGTTACCCGGGATCACGTAATCAACGCCATC
>NZ_JAFWFN010000012.1 GCF_017515565.1 Halomonas sp. | reverse complement strand
TAGGCGTCGATCATTTCGTCGGTGAACACGCCACCTTCGGTTAGGAACGCGCGGTCAACATCGAGTGCTTCCAGCGCTTGATCCAGGCTGTTTGCAACGGTCGGTACTGACTTGCCTTCTTCTGGCGGCAGGTCGTACAGGTTCTTATCCATCGCATCGCCAGGGTGGATCTTGTTCTTGATACCGTCGATACCCGCCATCAGCATGGCAGCAAACGCCAGGTAGGGGTTGGCCGTCGGATCAGGGAAGCGCGTTTCGACACGCTTGCCTTTCGGGCTAGCAGTGTACGGAATACGGATAGAAGCAGAACGGTTGCGGGCACTGTAGGCCAGCATTACCGGCGCTTCAAAACCAGGCACCAAGCGCTTGTAGGAGTTAGTCGACGCGTTGGTGAAGGCGTTCAGGGCGCGGGCGTGCTTGATGATGCCGCCAATGTAATAAAGCGCCATTTCAGACAGGCCAGCGTACTCGTCACCGGCGAACTGGTTCTGACCATCTTTCCAGAAGGACTGGTGGATATGCATACCCGAACCGTTATCGCCCACCAGCGGCTTCGGCATAAAGGTCGCCGTTTTGCCGTAAGCGTGAGCCACGTTATGGATCACGTACTTCATTTCCTGAACTTCGTCAGCCTTCTTCACCAGCGTGTTGAACTTAACGCCGATTTCGTTCTGACCCGCGTTGGCAACCTCGTGGTGGTGAACTTCCACGGTCTGGCCAATCGCTTCCAGGGTGTTACACATAGCGCCACGAATGTCATGGAAGCTATCTACCGGGGGAACCGGGAAGTAGCCGCCTTTCAAGCGCGGGCGGTGACCCAGGTTGCCGCCTTCAACAACGTTGTCGGTGGCCCAGGCGCCTTCGTCAGAGGTGATTTTGTACATAGAGCCCTGGATATCGGACTTCCAGTGCACTTCATCAAAAATAAAGAACTCAGGCTCAGGGCCGAAGAAAGCCGTGTCGCCCAAGCCGGTAGACTGCAGGTAGGCTTCTGCACGCTTAGCGATAGAACGTGGGTCGCGGTCGTAGCCCTGCATAGTAGCCGGCTCGATAATGTCGCAACGCAGGATCAGGGTAGCGTCTTCGGTGAAGGGGTCCAGAAAACCAGTACCGTCTTCTGGGCGCAGAATCATGTCGGATTCATTGATGCCCTTCCAGCCGTTGATGGAAGAACCATCAAACATCTGGCCGTTTTCAAAAAACTCCTCGTTCACATCCCGAGCAGGAACAGTCACGTGCTGCTCTTTACCGCGGGTGTCGGTGAAACGCAGGTCTACCCACTTAACATCATGTTCTTCAATTAACGCGAGAGTCTTGGCTGACATAGTGTCCTCCGGTATGAGCGTGGCTTAAAGCGTAAAACAGAAAGCTATCGATAAAAATGTTATTCGACAAAACATCCAACACGCTAAGGGCATGTGTCACGTTTGTCATTCTTCTTCGCTCAACGTTTGTCTGGCTATAGAGAGCAAAACGTCCAGCGATATTCCAAACCGGCTATGGTTGTAGCACGACACAGGACTTCTGCCTACGACACGCTAGCCGCTGAACAACTGTTTCCATAATATAAAGCACAGAGCATGCCAACTCTGCACCAATATGGCATTAAAAAATAGCAAGCCATTGTATTTATTAACTTAAAACCTCTTTAACCATGCCTCTTCATGTGGCACGAAGTCTATAAGAGTAGCCCTGCTTTGCCATCAATCCAGAAAAACGCACCAAAAACAAACAGCCAAACACCCGATTGCATCAACTTGGTGCATAAAAAACCCATAACCTTCATTTGTGTTAAGCAACTTTCGCTTGCTACTAAAAGAAACCAAGAACTACAATAAATTACAAACTTTATAGGTTTCATAACATGGGAAGCCGCTTTCATGGGTACGGTCTGCTTTATTGTTGATGCGCTGGTAACGGGTGCCCGTTTACCACGCCACCTCCACTCCATTCGGCAGTCCGGCCATTCAGACCATCTAGTGCCCATTATTGTCACTCATACCCGTGCTGATAATCGCTTGGCGGACTTGGAGCAGCGCTACCAAGTGCACTGCGTAATTACACCCTTGCGCCCACTAGGTGCACGCCTAAACCAAGCCGCCTATATCAGCCAAGCAGAGTGGCTGGTTATCGCGCTAAAGAAAAAGAACATCGCCCCAGAGCAGTGGGACGAGATTATTCCCCAGCTAGACACTTCTTCACTCGACGCATTGATCATTGTGAGTGCACCGCCTCGCTTTTCTTCGCGCCTGCTACAACGCTTTATGGGCTCTGCTATTACGGTGCCACCTTACATTGCGATTCGACGCGCATGGTTAGAGCGCTTAGGCGGGTTTGACCCCGAACTGGATGAGCAAGCACTGATAGATTTACTGCAGCGCCTTTATGCCTGCCCAACACGCCTAAAAACCATCAGTAGCAAAACCCTGTGCTCACAGCACGGCCTATTTGCCAAAGGCGATGCAATTTACCCACACCACGCTTCACACCCAACCCCTTAATTCACGCATTTATACTTTTAAACGCTTGCCAAAAAGCATGGCGCCCCAGGTAGTCGTATTCGCCATTTTGTTGAGTGCTATAGAGCCGACACCCCCTACTACAATCAGCAGCACAGCATATATAGCCAGGGGAAGCGCTGTAGGCCCGACAAAAAAATCTGTGATTGCAAAAAACATCGGGTGGGCAAGGTAGATACCGAACGAATACGCATTGATATAGCGTACCCAGGGCGGCGCTCGGCGCCCCTTTAAGTGGCGCATTGCCCACAGCGTGAACAACACAAAAAAAGGAATCACCCATACCTCTTTGGATGAAAAGGCCAACCATCCCGCGAAGGTGGCCATCACAATGCCAACAACTAGCCCCATCAGCCATCCTGGCCGAGCCAACACACGTATCCAGGCGGGCAACTGAACCGCTTCCGTTTGAGACACTGCAGAAGGCATTAAAAGGTAGTAGCGCACCAGCGCAAGCGCCAAAAAGAAGAGATACACCCAGCCCAACGGGGCGATCCACAGCAAATAGCCAGGCGGCGCTACCTCTAGCCAATAAGCTAACCCCCAGTAAGCCATGCTGACGATGCAACTTCCCCACAGCCAGGGCATTGGGTCAAAGCGCCACAGCTGCCAGCGGGTGAACAGCCAGTAGGCCGTGTAAAACTGCATGGCAATAATCAAGAAGTACCCATGCCAACCTGCAAAAACAAAATACTCCGTTGCATTGCTAATAAAGCCAACCGGCTCATCGCTGTTTTGTAATCGTACCCATTCAGCCGTCGAATAAATTAATCCATATACCAGATAGGGCAGCATGACGTACTTAACCCGCTGCCCCAGGAACCCCGACGGCACTTGCTTGTTGTACCGAACGGCAAACACAAATATCGAAATAAACAAAAAAATAGGCGTGCCGAGCACCAGCGGAATACGCATTAGATCGGTAACTACATTATCAACACGCTGATTTATATGGTCGAGCCAGTGAAATAAGAAAACAGCGATACACCCATAAGCACGCAACCAGTAAATTTCCTCAACCTTCTGCATCCACCCTCCCAACGAGAAAACACCCTGCTAGGCTAAGATATGCTGCATAACCCTAATGCTATGGCGTACGACGTTTGTAATGTCATTTAATTCCTGGAGGCCACGTGCTCATCCCTTCTTTAGCGTATTTTTTTAAGCGCGTTTGGCGCTGTTTAATTGCTTTTACCATCGGTTTGGCGATAAGCAGTTACGCGATGGCTAGCGATATATCCCGCGAGCAATTCTCCTCACCCACGCTAGGTCACGACTACCCTTATACAATTTATTTACCCCGTGGGTATGACAAAGATGCACAAGCCCCCTACCCCGTTATCTATCTACTCCACGGCTCGTTTGGTAATGAGCTTGACTGGGCCACCCAAGGTAACCTCCCCCAAATAGCCGACCGACTAATAAGTGCTGGCCACATACCCCCAACAGTATTTGTAATGCCGGGCAGCCGCAGCTGGTGGGTAGATGGATATAACGAACCCGCCCGCAGCGCCTTTTTCAATGACCTGTTACCGCATATCGAAAGCACTTATAACGTTGGCAACACTCGCCAACTACGTGGGGTTGCCGGGCTATCGGCCGGTGGTTACGGCGCACTGAACTTCGCCCTAGAGCGGCCCGATATGTTCGCGGCTGTAGCGGCATTAAGCCCGGCAAGCTACGTGCCCACGCCGCCCGCAAACTCCTCAGCCAATCGACATCCCGCTTTTCAGAATGAACAGGGGCAGTTCGACCAAGACCTGTGGAAGCAGCTCAACTATACCGCTCACCTGGAAGAGTACCGTTTTCACGTTACACCACGGCCAAGTGCGACTACCAGCGATATCCCCCCCGTACCGCTTTACATAAGCGCGGGGCGCCGTGATGTATTCGACGCGGAGTATCACGCTCGGGTACTACGCCAAGCGATGGAACGTATTCAGCCAGGCTACGTGCGGCTCGACTTATACCCAGGCGGCCATACTTGGCGCGTATGGCGAGCTAGCCTGCCAGCAGCGCTCAACTTCATGTTTCAGCATATGGGGCACCCCAAGGCACTACCCGAGTAACACACTGCAAAGTTCCGCCCTCTGCGATTTCCATAAAAGGCAGAATGAGGAGGAAAGCACTCTCTCCGACGACGCGCTCGCACACAAAAAACCGGATTGGCAAAACCACGCCAACATTACCTACACTGAAGGTAGGCGGTTAGTTTCTATCTACTTTTTCTTACCACTAAGGATACTGCGATGCATAAACATATCGAATGGGATGATCCGGGTAACGCCAGTGTCTTGGAGCACTTTAAAAACAATCCTGACTATAGGCCCCCTTACCCAGGTGCCGTTTTATCCGCTCGCTACATGGGCAAAATCGTCCGCGTAAAAGTAGAGGCTTATCGAGAAGAAGATGCTGTCAGCATTGGCAGCGTCGCAGCGATACTCAACCAGTATGGAGCCCATGTTCAGTCACACCAAAAACTCGATATCGGAGATATGGTAAGACTCCCCGATGACAAACGCGCCATGGAACACTGGAAAGAAAAAGAGAAGGAAGAAAAAGAAAAGGATGAAAAAGAGGCCGACTAACTTTTAATAGGCTGCACAGCACTACGTGCAGCCATGCACTTAACATCACCTCGCTACGAGCAATGAGCGCTTTACAGTGGTGGCGCACTTAGTGTGTCTACGTCTAGCACTGCTTGGTAACACAAGACTTATTACAGCCATTTTAATCGGCTTTTCTGAGCTGCCTGGGCGGGTTTTACCATGAAGTACCGCAAGTCCATGGGGAATACCTAATACCCAGGTGGTGGGTAAGCGCGCTATGCAGGTGATCGGTGGAAATAGTAAAGCCTGCGTCTTTCATTACACGGCTTGTCCACAGCGATTCGATACGGGCTAGGCGCGCCTGCTGAAATGCGCGAGCGGCATCCAGGCGTTTTGCATCATCAAACCAGAAGCGCACCCAGTATTGTAGATACTCCGTGGGCCGGTATTCGCTTTGAGGTCAGCCAGGCGACATCCACATCCACCTCATTGGCGGCAAATAGCGGCGTACCGCCGCCGCCACAAAATCCGACTAATACGCCTGCTTTAGCAAGCTCACGCATGGCCGCTTGGGTAATCGAGGTGCCGGTGCCCAGCAGTATCGAGGTGGTGTTGGCAATGGGGATATTCCAATAGCGGGATTTGCTGCCCTCATCGGTGACGTATTCTACTCGGCCACCATTCACCAGCACCCGGCAATGTTGCAGGTAATAGAGGTTAGCCCGCTTGGAATGAAGAATGGTTTTTAGGTCACTGGGGGAAAAATCATCCATGCGGCGCTCCTGATTGTCGTTTTTCTCCATCTAACCATTCTTCATACTTAAACACTACTGATCCTCGTCATACTTAGCCGCCCCTATTTGCACGCTAATTTTTCGCTTACACCGTGCTACGCTTAGCGCTACTGCTCCCCTTTATAGGCTTTCGCCATGCATGCTTTTCGACTTATTGCCACCTTGGTTACCACCTTGGTGATCGCTCTGCCTGCGCATTCACAAACCCAGGCAGATTGGGCGGTCTATGACGAGGTGTTTGAAAACGGGGCGCGCCACGCAACGTGGTGGGATGCGGGCTGGACGGGTATTTACGCGACGAGCTTAGTGGTCAATGCTTACCAGTCCAGCGAAGCGAATAACCGCGACGACCGCTTTGATGCGCGGGTGGGCACTATAAAGTCTGCCTTGGCACTGGGTGGGATGTTGACTAACCGCCAGCCACACCAGGCGGCGCTAGTTGAGTATGAGCGTTTAAAGGCACGTGGTGAGCTAAGCGGTGTACAGGCGTTAGGGTTGGAACTTGCTCAAGCTGAACGGACACGCCGCGGCGTTGAGGCGCGCGTTAGCTCGCTAGTAGTCAACACCCTTGCTGGGGCCGTGATTGCCGCCGATGGCCGCGAGCGGGACGGTGCGGTGAACTTTGCTACCGGCATGTTGATCAACGAGCTGCAAATCTGGACTCAACCCAACCAAGCATCAAGCGCGATTAACCGCTTTCAGCCTGCCCGCATGTCGTTGGGGCCTGTCACGCTAAATGGCGAGTACGCGCTGCTTATCTCCCCGCAGCAAATTGGCGCCACATGGCGCTATTAGCACCTTTCTACAAGCACTTCTCTACCGTTAGTGCTTTTTTCACACCACATTTGCCATTGTCAGTACGGTGGGGGCGCGTAAAATACGCTGCAAACTTTTTTGTTTTTCTAAATGTTATGTTATAACTTATTAATCGTAGACGGAGTCATCCATGAGCGAGCGAACGCATCGCCATAATCGCGAAGGGCCCTGCCACTTTTCACTGATGTCACTTTCCGCCACCAAACGGCTTGGCTTAGTGGTTCTGCCGTTGCTGGTGCTGTGGGGGTTGGTGGTCTGGGCGGGCGGGTGGCCATTATGAGCAAGCCCACCCTTTCACGCTTGCAACTGCATGACCTGCACCTTGCCCAAGGCGGGCGCACCGTACTTGAGCATGTAGACGGCGACTTTAAACCCGGCGCGATTAGCGCCTTGATTGGCGCCAATGGCGCCGGCAAAAGCACGCTGATTCAAGCCATTATGGGCGAGTTACGGCCTACCAGCGGCAAAGTGGTATGTACGGTTGATAAAGCCCGCCGGGCGTGGCTGCCTCAGCAGTTAGCGCTAGACCTGACCTTCCCCATGAGTGTGGAAGAGCTGGTAATGACCGGCAGTTGGCCAAGCCACGGGGCGCTAACAGGCTACTGCGCGGCGCATTACCGTAAGGGCCGCGAAATTATGGCGCGGCTGGGTATTTCCCACTTGGCCCACCGGCCGTTAGGCGAGCTTTCCGGTGGCCAGCGCCAGCGGGCCCTGATTGGCCGCACCCTGATGCAGGAAGCCGAGCTGCTACTGCTTGATGAACCGTTTGCCAACGTGGATAGCGATACGGTGGATATTTTGATTCGCATTTTGCGCCAAATGGCCGACGACGGCGCCACGATTATCGTGGTGCTGCACGATATGGATCATCTGCGCCGTTTGGCAGATGAGGTGCTGATGCTAAACGGTGGACACGCGCGCTGGATGGCGCCAAGTGCGCTTAACCACCAGCATGCGCCAGCACAGGTGGTGCCATTTACCTTTGGGGGGGCGTCATGCTGGCACTGCTTGATGCGTGGTTTATTGCTCCCTTCGATTACGGTTTTATGCGCCGTGCTGTGGTTGGCGGCTTAGCGCTTTCATTAGCTGCCCCGCCCCTTGGGGTGTTCTTGGTGCTGCGCGGCATGAGCTTGATTGGCGATGCCATGGCCCATGCCATTTTGCCCGGCGTGGCGCTGGGTTTTCTGCTGGCGGGCTTTTCGCTCCCCATTATGAGCGTTGGGGGCGTGCTATTTGGGCTGCTGGTGGCGCTGCTGGCGGGGGCGGTTTCCAAGATGGGCGGGCAGCGCGAAGACGCTGCCATGGCGAGCTTCTTTATTATCTCGCTGGCCGCAGGCGTCATGCTGATCTCGATTGGCGGCAGTAGCGTGGATTTAACCCACGTGCTGTTTGGCTCGATTTTGGCGATTAACTCCACGGCGCTGGTGCTGATTGCTTCGATCAGCACGCTAATTGTGCTGACCTTGGCGGTGATTTTCCGCGCGCTGGTGGTGGAGTGCTTGGACCCTCTGTTCCTACGTGGGCAAAGCGGCCGCAGCGGCTGGGTACACAGCGTGTTCTTGGGGCTGCTGGTACTGAATTTAACCGCCGGCTTTCAAACCCTAGGCACATTGATGGCCGTGGGGCTAATGATGCTGCCCGCGACATCGGCACGTTTTTGGAGCAAGCGCCTAGAGGGCTTGATCGGCATTGCCATTGTGTTGGCAATGATCGCGAGCACAGGCGGGCTGCTGCTCTCGTTTCACCTGGATATTCCCTCTGGGCCGAGCATTATTTTGCTGGCAGGGGTGGGCTATCTACTGTCGGCACTGTTCGGCCGCTACCACAGCTTAGCCGCTAAGCTGCGGCGTAAAACAACGCCGCTTGCGCTTGAATAGGTGCCATCACGTTTATTACTTAAATTGGTAAGGAGTGTTGTATGTCGCTTTCCTCTTCCTCGCGCTGGCTCGTAGGTGTCTCTGCCATGCTGGCACTGCCTGCGGCCATTGCTGACGAGCGGGTTAATGTTGTCGCCAGTTTCTCTATTTTGGCTGACATGGTCGAAAATGTCGGTGGCGAGCACGTTAACGTTACCTCGTTGGTCGGCCCCGATGGCGATGCCCATGTTTACTCCCCTCGGCCTGGCGATGCCCGCGCGTTAGCCGAAGCGGATGTGGTGGTTTTTAATGGCCTGCTGTTTGAAGGCTGGATGGAGCGATTGATCGACGCAAGCGACTACTCGGGGGTTTTGGTAACCGCCACCGAGGGTATTAACGCCCTTGCATATAACGAGCACGATGAGCACGGTCATGACGATCATGGGCATGGTCATGGTCACGACGATCACGGACACGACGATCATGAGCATGGTCACGACGATCACGGACACGATGATCATGGGCGCGGTCATGACGACCACGCAGGCCATGATGACCACGACCACGGCGATAATGACCCCCACGCGTGGCAGGATCTACAGCAAGCTAAGGTGTATATAGCGAACATTCGTGATGCCTTAATGGAAGCCGATAGCGCTAACGCCGATACTTATCAGGCCAATGCCGAACAGTACCTCGCTGAAATGGCAGAAGCAGATGCTGAGATTCGTGCTCTGATTAGTGAAATACCCGCCTCTGCCAGTGTGATTACCGGTCACGACTCGTTTGGTTACTTCTCTAGCGCTTATGGAGTGAGCTTCCTTTCCCCAGTAGGACTTTCCACCGAAGCTGACCCAAGCGGTGCCAGCATGGCGGCGCTGGTGGACGTGATTGAACAGGAGAATGTTAAAGCGTTGTTCCACGAGAACATGACCAATCAGTCGATCATTGTTCAGCTAGCCGAAGAGACTGGCCTGCCCATAGCCGGCACGCTCTATGCCGATGCGTTGGCGGCGGAAGGTGAGGCCAGTACTTACCTAGGCATGATGCGCCACAATGCGCGCGTGCTACACGATGCGCTGGCCGAGCCGGATCATGACGACCACGACCACGACCACGACCATCATGGTCATAGTCACTAAACGTCACTGCACACGTTTAAAACCGCCGAACAGGCGGTTTTTTTTGCATTGCATTTTAGCCCTGGGATAAGGAGACTTGTCAGTAATCCCTCGTTTTCACCCCAGCAAAGAGCCCCTACCATGCGCCTGAACGCCGATTTTAGCCACTTTGCCTGTGTTACGCCGGAAAAATATCGCTGGATTGATTCTCCCAGCGCGGGCGTGGAACGGATGATGCTAGACCGCGTTGGCGATGAAGTTGCCAGGGCCACCAGCCTCGTGCGCTACGCACCCAACAGCCAGTTTAGCCATCACACCCATGGCGGCGGTGAAGAAATCTTGGTGCTTGAGGGGGTATTTGCCGATGAGCATGGCCGCTACCCGGCAGGCAGCTACTTGCGTAATCCGATTGGTACTGGGCATACCCCCCAGATTGGCAACGAAGGTGCTCTGATTCTGGTCAAGCTGCACCAATTTGATGCAGATGACCTTCTGCAACTTGCCATCCCCGCCCACCGCCTGCCCTGGCAGCCCGACCGCCGCGCTGGCCTTACTTACAAAATGCTGCATACCTATCGCTCAGAACAGTATGGCCCAGAGCGGGTAAGCCTGGAGCGCTGGGAAGCCGACGTAAAGGTCTCCTACCCTACTCTTAGCGGCGGGTTAGAGCTCTTTGTACTGGAAGGGTCGCTGTGGGAAAGCAGCACCGAGTACCCTGCAGGCAGTTGGTGCCGCTACCCCGCTGGCGCCGCACTTCAACTTCAAGCAGGCGGCAGTGGTGCACAGCTTTATTTAAAACGCGGCCATTTGGCAGCCGTTAATCTATCAGACCTATAAATGGCAGTAGCGTGATCAAGATAATCATCACAACGGCCACCATAACCAACAACACTTGAAGCGGATGCGCGGCCAAGCGCCGCCATAGCGTTGGCGCTTCTCCCCTGGCGGCGGCATCATCGTACGCTTGCCGAGCCTTCGCTTGGCGTTCAGCCTGGTACTCTGCCAACGCTGCCTCTGCCGCCTCACGTTGGTGGGGGTTGCGTAGCCAGATGGCATCTACCCCCAGGCGAAAAAAGCCCGCCTGGGTTTCGTATATATCAAAGCCGCGTTCATCCAGCAGTTGGCGAACTTCAAGCGCCTCTTCATCTGTGACGTGACGTAGCCGAAATAACAAATGGGCCATATTAGTCGCCCATCGCCGCCATGCGGTCTGCCTGAATCACTTCAATCCAGTAGCCATCTGCGTCTTTGACGAAAATAACGTCCTTCATTTTGCCCTGCTCGGCGCGCTTAACAAAGGTAACGTTATGCTCGTCAAACCATGCCTGGGCGGCTTCCAAATCCGGTACGTTAAAGCAGATATGCCCAAAGCCTTGCGGCTCTGCATTGCCATCGTGATAAGCAAAATCTTGCTGGTTTTCAGTGCCCCAGTTATGGGTCAGCTCTAGCAGCCCTTTTTGGCTGAATGTCCAGGCGGTACGCGCCTGGGTCTCTTCGGGTACGTTGTCCCCCGCGTCCACATTACCCAGAAAATAGAGCGAAAACTGCATCTCCTCAAAATCCAGGCGCCTTAATACCTGCATACCAAATACCTTAGAGTAGAACGCCAGAGCACGCTCGGGGTCTTTCACCCGCAGCATGGTGTGGTTTAAGCAAAACCCTTGGGTTTGCGGTGCGACGGGGGCAACCCCTGGGTGCTGTTCACCTTGAAACGACATGGGTCTCTCCTGCTGCTGAATTAACCAATACAAAATACCCTAGAAGGGCGTAAATACTTTGACGAAGCGGTTACTTTGCACAAGGCTTTAGAGTGCTAAACATCTTCACCTCATAAAGCGCTTTTCTACCCTGAACGATACTTTATGAGGGCAGCGTTTAGCGAATTCTAGCCTTTGCCAAAGGAGACCGCATGTCCCGTGACCGTAATGTACTGGGTGAGCCGCTAACCCCCTGCTGCCACTCTCTTAAAACCGGTTTCTACCGCGATGGTTTTTGCCGTGTGGGAGCCGATGATGTAGGCGTTCACTCAGTGTGCGCCATGGTGACAGAAGAGTTTTTAGCTTTCTCACGCGCCCAGGGTAACGACTTAATCACCCCTCGTCCTGAGCATAAATTTCCTGGTTTAACACCTGGCGACCGCTGGTGCCTCTGTGCCCACCGCTGGGCCGAAGCCGCTCAGGTGGGTCTTGCGCCACCGGTGATTCTTTCGAGCACCCATGAGCGGACGCTAGAAATTATTCCGCTGATTAAGCTTCAGCAGCATGCTCTGGACGCAGTGCATTAACCACAAGGCCGTACATCATACATATCGCTACTGGAAATTTTATGCAAACCTTCTACACTTGCTTATCAAATGCTTTACAAAACGATTCTAAACCGGTCTCTTTAGAAACGGCTAACTTTCTTTTTAACATCCGTTAGATGACCCGCGAACGGGGTCAATCTGGAGCTTGTCATGACTGCAATCGATATGACCCTGGGCGACCGACTTACGCTGAAGCAGCTGTCTCATGCGCTGCAGAATGGCTTTTCACCGATAGTGGAAGTCGAATCGATGGACGGTATCTACAAAGTCCGCTTTCATCACGCTAACGGCGTCTCTGATTTATGCAACAGTGAAGGACACGTCAGCACTTTTATGGGTACTGGTGAAATACGCGATGCCCTTGGTCAACTGGGGCTAAAACACGGTGTGCTTACCTTTGCCGACCAGTGCGGCGATGAGATGATCGGTGTAGAGGGTAAAGCGATAACGCCGGACGAGATGCTTACCTATGGAACGCGTATCTCCTTTCGGTAGTCTCGTAGCTGCCCGTTTTGGAAAACACTTCCGGCAACCCAAGGCTTTACAGATCCACCTAAGCCAAGGATAGTAGGCCCCACGACAGGGGCGCCGTTATGACGGCTGAGAAGCACCCTTTGAACCTGAACCGGATAACACCGGCGTAGGGAGTCGTGGTGCCTCTCCACCACCTCCCTGCCGGGAGGATGCTATGACCCCACGCTCTTTAAGCGATTACCCTCTAGGCGGTTATCTTGAAGCGCTGCGTTCCTCTACACCGCTGGTGCACTGCATAACCAACTATGTGGCAATGAACAGCACCGCCAACGTGCTACTCGCCGCCGGCGCATCACCTGCAATGCTTCACGCCATCGAAGAAGTCGCCGACTTTACGGCGATTGCGGGCGCGCTATCAATTAATATAGGCACTATCTCTTCTCCCTGGGCAGAAGCCATGCTAATGGCTGCGAAAACGGCCCATCGACAAGGCATCCCGTGGGTATTAGATCCGGTTGCTGTGGGCGCCACAGGCTTTCGCCAAACGCTATGCGCTGAGTTACTCACTTACCAGCCGACGGTGATTCGTGGCAATGCCTCAGAGATCCTGGCGCTTGGAGGGTTAGCTGGCCAAGGGCGCGGGGTAGATGCCACCGCCTCTACCCAAGATGCTTTTACCGGGGCTATTGCGCTTGCCCAACGCCATGGCTGTGTCGTGGCGATGACCGGCCAAGAGGACTTTGTTACCAACGGCCGCTACCACTATCGCCTCACAGGTGGCCATGCGCTGATGCCTAACGTCACCACGCTAGGGTGTGGCCTAAGCGCCTTAGTAGCAGGTTTTGTAGCGTCAAATCGTGAGTGCCCTTTTGAAGCAAGCATCGCCGCGCTAGCCTGCTTTGCCCTGGCAGGTAGCCGAGCGGGAGAACATGCCACTGGCCCTGGCAGCTTTCAAGTCGCGCTATTAGATGCGCTGTATCAACTCACCCCCAATGACCTCTCTACCCTTGCCCAACTGGAGGCAGTGCATGCCGTTTGATCTCTCGCTTTACTTGGTAACCGACGCGAACCTTTGCGCCCCTTTTGGCCTAGAGCAGACAGTAGCGGCCGCGGTGCAGGGCGGTGTCACGATAGTGCAGCTACGCGACAAGCACGCCAGCGACGCGCAGATGATTGCCCAGGCGAAACGCTTGAAAACGCTACTCGCGGGAAGCGGCGTGCCACTGATTATTAACGACCGCCTACACGTGGCCCTGGAAAGTAACGCCGATGGCCTGCATGTGGGCCAAAGCGATACAGCGGTGCAGGAAGCCCGCCAAGCGCTAGGCCCTAACGCCATTATCGGCCTTTCCATTAATACGCTCTCCCAACTGCAGGCCGCGCCGGTTGAACTACTGGACTACGTGGGCTTAGGGCCCGTATTCGCCACGGGCAGTAAGCAAGACCACGCCCAACCAATTGGCTTTGATGGACTGGCACAGTTGGCTGAGATTTGCCCGCTGCCCTGCGTGGCGATTGGTGGTCTAAAGGTTGAACACGCAGCGCACGTTAAAACGGCAGGCGCCAATGGCCTTGCGGTGATTTCAGCCATCTGTGGCCAGCCAGACCCGCGCCAGGCGGCGCGGGCGTTTTCAGCGGTGGGGCAGACTCAGGAAGCAGGCATTCCTAGCTGAACAGCGGGAATAGACGCCGCTGGCTTGAGATCGCGCATTAGCAAGGCAAACTCAAGCTGCTCAGGGTGAATGTTAGCACCCGGCACTGGGATACGAACCCGGTGCCCGGAGCCGGGGGCGGCAGACAAGCCTTCGCCCCGTGGGTTCTCGATGTACTCAAGCGCAAAGCGGCGGTTTCCGCCGGGCAGCATTAGCTCCATGCTATCGCCCACTTCAAAGCGGTTCTTAACCTCTATATCAAGCATTTCCCGTGATGCATCGTAGCCGAGGACATCGCCGACAAACTGCTGATGCACACCGATGGAACTGCCTTGTTCATAGCTCTGGAACTCATCGTGTACATGGCGGCGATAGAATCCCTCGGTGTAGCCCCGGTTGGCTAGGTTCTCAAGTTCATCCATTAGCCCCATATTAAAGGGCCGCCCGGCCACTGCGTCATCAATTGCCTGACGGTAGACCTGGGCCGTCCGCGCTACGTAATAGTAAGATTTGGTGCGCCCTTCAATCTTGAGCGATGAGACACCCATCTCTGCTAGCCGCGCTACGTGCTGAACGGCGCGCAGGTCTTTCGAGTTCATAATGTACGTGCCGTGCTCATCTTCATAAACGGGCATCAGCTTGCCTGGGCGAGTCACATCTTCAATCAACGCCGACAGCTCATCTTGATCATTAGCCGTTGCTGTCATCCCCTGATTGGCAGGCACCAAATCACCCGTCTCGTCGTGAGTGGCTGCTACGGTATTGTATTTCCAGCGACACGCATTGGTGCAGGTGCCTTGGTTGGGGTCACGGTGATTAAAATAACCTGAGAGCAGGCAGCGGCCTGAATAAACAATACAGAGCGCCCCATGGACAAAGGTTTCAATCTCTAGGTCCGGGCACTCGGCACGTATTTCACCAATCTCTTCAAGGGAGAGCTCGCGGGATAAAATAATCCGGCTAATACCCTGACGCTGCCAAAACTTAGCGGCCGCCCAGTTTACAACATTGGATTGTACTGAGAGATGGATCTCTTGTTCCGGCCAGCGATCACGTACCATCATGATCAAGCCTGGATCCGACATAATCAGCGCATCTGGCCGCGCTTCAATCACCGGCTCCATATCCCGCAGGTAGGTTTTTAGCTTGCTGTTATGGGGAGCAATGTTAGAAGCCACATAAAACTGCTTACCGCGTGCATGGGCATATTCGATGCCACGGTGCAGATTATCGACCTTAAAATCGTTGTTACGCACACGCAGCGAATAGCGCGGTTGGCCAGCGTATACCGCATCCGCCCCGTAGGCGAAGGCGTAACGCATATTATTAAAGGTACCAGCAGGGGAAAGCAGTTCTGGGGCTTGCATAAACAGTCACCGTTATCAGGACGATGGCCCATGGCGCGTCAGCAATCACTAAAGCGCACAGGTTGAAAGGGCCGGATTATAACCAGCCCAAACGTACTGTCTTGTTCAGCTCTCTGCTTTGATGACATGGATCAAAAAGTAGCGGTAACTCGCGCTATTTAAGCGCTTGGACGACGCTTTAGCGTCGTGCGTCGGTCATGGTAAGCAATTGCCAAACCACTGCCCATAATCAGCGCGCTGCCTACCCACACCCACAGATCCGGCAACTCGCCCCAGAACCACCAGCCTAGCATTACCGCCCAAAGCATAGCGGTGTAATCAAACGGCGCGGCAATGGCTGCAGGCGCGAAGCGAAACGCCAGAGTAATAAAAGCGGTAGCCCCAATGCCTAAAACACCCGCGGCTAAAAACCCAAGCCAATGCCAGGGCTCCGGTGTCTGCCACACCCAGGGCAAGCTGAGCGTAGTGACGATAAAGGGCACTAGCGTCATATAGAACACCATCGCCCACAGGTGCTCCCGTGCGCCATAGCGACGTGCGGTAATCATCATAAGAGCATAGAAAAAAGCCGCACCCAATAGCGTTAGCGTACCTAGCTGGAACGCATCTCCCCCGGGGCGAACCACAATAAGCACACCCGCAAAGCCTATCAACGACGCTATCAACACAGGGGGGTCGATACGCTCACCCAACAGGGGTACCGAAAGCAGCGTTACAAATAGCGGTGCTACAAACGCAATGGCCGTGGCTTCCGCTAGCGGCAATAGCGTTAGGCCCCAGACAAAACAGACCATGGTGGCGGTGTAGATAAGCCCCCGCACCAAGTGCACGCCTGGGCGCTTGGTGCGTAACTTGCGCAGCCCCCCAGCAAAATACGCCAGCAGTGCAATGAGCGGTAATGACACCAGCGTACGAAAGAAAATAATCTGCAGCGGCGAGTGCACTTCGCCAAGCCATTTTGAGACAGCATCGCCCAGTGCCAAAAACAGTACTCCCAGGCACATGCAGAGTATGCCTTTTAACGACGTTGTCATGCGCGCCTCCTCAGTTCATCGGGCTCTGGGTAGCCACTAGCCAAAAAAAAACCCGCCAACACAGGGTTGGCGGGGCAGTATGTCGTCAGTGCGATTACAAACTAGCGTTCACCACCATGCAGTCCATGCCTTGAGCTTGAAGCGATTGACAGGCTTGCCTTGCCCCGCCTTCATCTAACGCCACCACACGGGCACGAAATACCGGTGTCTGACCCTCTAAGGTGTCAATTAACACACGGCCACCGACGCTGTTAGGCAAGCGCTGCGCCGCTTGCTGAGCAAGCTGTTCAGCGTGAGATGCTTGGCTAAAGGCCCCTACTTGAATACCCCAAACACCGCTTGAAGCGGGCTCTGCCGACGGTGCAACCGTAGCCATCACTCGCTCTCGTTCAATAAACGCTTGCAATGGGTCTGGCTGTGCCGGAGCGGGGGATTCTTCTTGGCTCTGCTCTAACGAACGGGAAAGCTGCTCTTCTACTGCCACCGCTGCCGTTCGCGCGGGAGACAGCGTCGTCGCTACGTTAGCAAGCATAGGCTGTCTAGGCGCTGCTGGCTGATTGATGGGCTGAGCTAACCCAGGAAACGCCATAAACTCACGGGAGATATCGGTATTGGCTAACCATGTGCGATCATCACGCAGCGCTGCACGGCTAAAGCTGCGATCTAACAGATTCGCCATATGGGTATCACGGGACGCCCCCGTAAAACCGCCCATCACGATGCCCACCAAGCGACGGTTGTTATTTACGGCAGTCGTGGCCACGTTGAAGCCTGAGGCTCGAATAAATCCGGTTTTAAGACCATCGGCTCCGGGATAGTTGCGCACTAACCGATTATGGCTGGCATGCCGCGTTCCCCGGTAAGTAAACTCTTGAAGACCAAAATAGTGGTAATACTGAGGAAAATCCTGCATTACCCGCACAGATAGCGTCACCATATCCCGCGCGGTGGTAATTTGTTGGTCGTCCGGCAAACCGGAAGCATTGCGAAAGGTGGTCGAATTCATACCCAGCTCACGGGCTTTTGCAGTCATTAAATGACCAAAGCGCTGCTCGCTACCACCAAGTGCCTCAGCAACTACCACCGCAACATCGTTAGCTGAACGCACAGCTAATGCACGAATCGCGCTATCCACAGGGATCGAGCTACCCGCCGCCAGCCAGAGCTTAGTGGCCGGCATCGCAGCAGCCTGCGCCGAAACGGGCAACGCCTGGTCTAGAGTAAGTTCACCCTTTTCAAGCGCTTCAAACACAAGGTAAAGCGTCATCATCTTGGTCAGTGATGCCGGGTAGCGCCTTTCGTCAGCATTTTCCGCATACAGCACTTCGCCATTTTCTAAATCAACCACAATACCGGCGTAGCGCGGATTGGCTTGAGCCTGGGTAAAGGCCCCCAGCATCAGCAAAGAGAGCGTGAGCGGCACCCACCACAGCGCCACACCCCTTGCGTATATTCCCATTGTGGCCATACATGCCCCTTGCTTATTAGACGTATGTGAACACTCAATAGGAGCCCGCTTGCCCATCAAAAGGCTAGCACGCTCGCTTAGTAAAATGATGCTTCTAAAAAGAGTATATAGGTTAACTATAAAAACAGCAGACATAAAAAAACCGACCCGGTAGGGTCGGTTTTCATTTTTGCTCGAAAAAGAGTGCAGAAACTTACTCTGCAACCGCTTCTTCTTCAGCAACCGGACGATCAACTAGCTCAACGTACGCCATAGGCGCGTTGTCGCCGGTGCGGAAACCGCACTTGAGAATACGGATGTAACCACCCGGACGCTCGGCGTAACGCGGACCTAGCTCGTTGAACAGTTTGCCGACGGCTTCTTTAGAGCGCGTGCGGGAAAACGCCAAACGACGGTTTGCAACGCTATCCTGCTTAGCTAGGGTGATCAGCGGCTCGATAACGCGACGCAGTTCCTTAGCCTTAGGCAGGGTTGTCTTAATGACTTCATGTTCGACCAGCGAGACAGACATGTTCTTGAACATGGCCTGACGATGCGAGCTGGTACGATTCAGATGACGACCACTCTTACGATGACGCATGGTTGTAATTCCTTACCAAACTGGGACTCAAGTCGACGCTTACGCGGAGGCTTTGTCGTCCTTCAGGCTAGCGGGTGGCCAATTTTCCAGCCGCATACCGAGGGACAGGCCGCGCGCCGCCAATACATCTTTGATTTCATTCAAAGACTTTTTACCGAGGTTCGGGGTCTTCAGCAGCTCAACTTCAGTGCGCTGAATCAGATCTCCGATGTAATAAATATTCTCGGCTTTTAGGCAGTTAGCGCTGCGAACGGTCAACTCAAGATCGTCTACGGGGCGCAATAGGATAGGATCAACATGATCCTCTTCCTCTTCGACTTCCTGCTCTTTATCAGCTTCCAAGTCGACGAAGGCGGCCAGCTGCTCTTGCAGAATGGTCGCACTGCGACGGATAGCCTCTTCCGGATCCAAGGTACCGTCGGTTTCCAGATCGATAATTAACTTATCGAGATCGGTGCGCTGCTCTACACGAGCGGCCTCAACCGAGTAGGAAACACGGCGGACAGGGCTGAAGGTGGCATCCAGCTGCAGGCGGCCAATAGCACGTGTCTCTTCATCAGAGCCACGAGCGTCAGCCGGTTCGTAACCACGACCCAGCGCGACCTTAAGCTGAATTTTCAGCTCGGCACCTTCATTAACATGCGCAATGATGTGGTCCGGGTTGACGATTTCGACGCTATGATCAAGCGCAATGTCGCCAGCGGTAACGACGGCTGGGCCCTGCTTGTTCAGCGAGAGCACCGCCTCATCGCGGCTGTGCATCTTAATCGCAACATCTTTCAAGTTCAGGAGGATTTCGATGACATCTTCCTGCACCCCTTCGAGCGCACTATATTCGTGCTCGACACCGGCGATTTCAGCCTCTACCACGGCAGCGCCGGGCATGGACGAAAGCAGAATGCGACGAAGTGCATTCCCCAGGGTGTGACCAAAGCCGCGCTCGAATGGTTCGAGAACGATCTTGGCATGATGTGCGCTGATTTCTTCGACCTTGATGTCGCGAGGACGAAGAAACTCTGTCACTGAACGCTGCATATGAACACCTTTCTTCAGGCTGCCAAACGGATACTGAGTACTCTAAAGCACGATACTCAAGAGCATCTGGGCGGTTAGCTTTGCTATCCCGCCCAGGCCTCAAGAAGCAGAAAAAACTTTTTACTGCTTACTTGGAGTACAGCTCGACGATCAGGTTTTCGTTGATGTCGGCAGTCAGGTCACCGCGTTCAGGCAGAGCCTTGAAAGTGCCTTCCATCTTCTTGGGATCGATTTCGATCCAAGCGATGTCGCCACGGTTGGCCGCAATGGTCAACGAGAGTTGAATACGCGCTTGATTCTTCGCCTTTTCGCGGACAGAAACAACGTCACCTGGCTTCACTTGGTAAGAAGCTACGTTAACGGTGCGACCATTCACGGAAATCGCCTTGTGGCTGACCAGCTGACGCGCTTCAGAGCGAGTCGAACCGAAGCCCATGCGGTAGACGACGTTATCCAGTCGGGATTCAAGCAACTGCAACAATACCTCACCAGTCGCACCTTTCAGGCGAGCGGCTTCTTTGTAGTAGTTGCGGAACTGCTTTTCGAGTACGCCATACATACGGCGTACTTTTTGCTTCTCGCGAAGCTGCAAGCCGTAGTCGGAAAGACGCTGACGACGCTGGCCGTGTACACCCGGAATCTGTTCGGATTTACACTTTTTCTCGAAGGGAGTCACACCACTCTTTAGAAAGAGGTCTGTGCCTTCACGACGAGACAGTTTGCACTTCGGTCCAATATAACGAGCCATGAATCTGTCTCCTTAAACGCGGCGTTTCTTAGGCGGACGGCAGCCATTATGGGGAATGGGCGTCGCGTCTACGATGCTTTGCACGCGGAAGCCGGCGGCATTCAGTGCGCGCACGGCGGATTCACGACCGGGACCTGGGCCTTTAACCAGTACGTCTACGTTTTTCACACCATACTCGGCTGCAGCAGTTGCTGCACGTTCACTTGCCACTTGAGCAGCGAACGGGGTGCTCTTGCGAGAACCACGAAAACCCGAACCACCGGCTGTCGCCCAAGAAAGAGCGTTGCCCTGGCGGTCTGTGATCGTCACGATCGTGTTGTTAAAAGAGGCATGGATATGCGCTACGGCGTCCACTACCTGCTTTTTAACCTTTTTACGGTTACTACGCGGGTTAGCCATGTTGATGTTTCTTCCTGTCTTTACGCCAGAACGTGCGTGTTATTTGCGGATCGGCTTACGCGGGCCCTTACGGGTACGCGCGTTAGTCTTAGTCCGCTGACCACGCAGCGGAAGACTACGACGATGACGCAGACCACGGTAGCAGCCTAAGTCCATGAGACGCTTAATGTTAAGCGTAACATCACGACGAAGGTCGCCTTCTACGGTGTACTTACCAACTTCAGAACGCAGGGTATCCAGCTATTCGCTAGACAGCTCCTGGATCTTGGTAGTCGGCGCAATACCGGCAGCAGCACAAAGGTGCTGTGCGCGAGTACGGCCAATCCCGAAGATATAGGTCAGCGAGATCGCCGCATGCTTGTTGTCCGGGATATTGACGCCTGCAATACGGGCCATCAGCTTACTCCGAAATTTGAGCGGCTTGCTCGTTTATTCATCTACAAAAGGCGCAACAGCATACCCCTTTAAAAGCCCTAAGGCAAGGGGTATGCCGGCACCCGCTTAAAACAACTCAGGATTAGCCCTGACGCTGTTTGTGCCGCGGTTCGATGCAAATAACGCGGACAGCGCCATTGCGACGAATGATCTTACAGTTACGGCACATCTTCTTTACGGAAGCTCGAACTTTCATCGTTCTTTCTCCAAAAACGGCTCGCGACACGCCAATAAGTAAGGCGGCGCCTCAGCGCATGATGCCGCCGCTACCGTAGCCTTTCAGGTTGGACTTCTTCATCACTGAGTCATATTGATGCGACATGAGATGCGACTGCACCTGGGCCATGAAGTCCATGATGACCACGACTACGATCAGTAGCGACGTTCCGCCGAAGAAGAACGGTACGTTCCACGCTACGATCAAGAACTGGGGCATCAAGGAAACCGCAGTGATATACAAGGCACCGAACAAAGTAAGACGTGTCATCACTTTGTCGATATAGCGAGCGGTCTGCTCGCCGGGGCGAATGCCCGGCAGGAAAGCGCCTGACTTTTTAAGATTGTCAGCCACATCCTTGGGGTTGAAGACCAGCGCTGTGTAAAAGAAGCAGAAGAATACCACCGCCGCGCCAAAAAGCAAGATGTAAAGCGGTTGACCAGGGCCCAACGCTTGTGAAGCACGCTGCAACCACTCCATCCCTTCACCAGCGCCTACCCACTGACCAATAGAGGCCGGAAAAAGTAGAATACTGGAAGCAAAAATCGCCGGGATAACACCCGCCATATTCACTTTCAAGGGTAAATAGCTGCTTTGGCCTGCATACATCTTATTGCCCACCTGACGCCGTGGGTAGTTCACCTTGAGTCGGCGTTGGCCGCGCTCAATGAACACCACGAAGGCAACAGTGGCAATACCTAGCACTGACAGCGCTAACAGCGGAAGAACATTCCAGGCCCCTTCGTTACGAGCAAGCTCGAACGCTTGCCCCACGGCACTGGGCAGCCCGGCGACGATACCCGCGAAGATCAGCAACGAAATGCCATTGCCGATGCCCTTCTCGGTGATCTGCTCACCTAGCCACATCATAAACACCGCACCCGACACAAACGTGACGATGGCAGTGAAATAGAAGCTGAAGTCAGCGCTGTACGCGATGCCTTGGCTAGCCAGACCGACGGACATACCGGTAGCCTGGACAAATGCCAGTAGCACCGTGCCGTAGCGGGTGTACTGGCTAATCTTGCGGCGGCCGGCCTCACCCTCTTTCTTGAGCTGTTCAAGATGAGGGGAGACCGCAGTCATGAGCTGCATGATAATCGACGCCGAGATGTAAGGCATAATGCCCAAGGCGAGGACACTCATACGCTCCAGGGCGCCACCCGAGAACATGTTAAACATGCCCAAGATGGTGCCCTGTTGCTCCCTAAACAAGGCAGCAAGCTGGTCAGGATTGATACCGGGAACGGGAATGTGGGCACCGATACGGTACACCACGATGGCGAGG
>NZ_JAFWFN010000086.1 GCF_017515565.1 Halomonas sp. | reverse complement strand
GTTTCCAAGCGATAAGGTTGGGATGCTCGGGGTCGCGTTCACGTAGGCCGCGTAGCGCCGGGTGCAGCGTTTGCGACTCTATGCTCGGCTCACTTTCAAGCTTTTGAATAAAGTGGCAGTGCCAGTAAAGCCGTGAGGTAAAGGCCCGTAGTGAACGCGCCCAGGCAGTGTCCTCAGTATGCTTTTGCCGCTGGCGGCGCAGTGATTGCACCACTTCACGCATAGAGAGCGTGCCCCAGGCCAAGTGGGGTGAAAGCCGCGAACCAAACTCCCAGGCCAGCAACGGTTTAGAGAGCGAGCCGCGATAGCGCCGCCCGCGCTGGCTTACAAAGCTGCGCCACAGTGCGCGGCCTTCACTGCGGCCGCCCTGCTGGCGCTGGGGGCAGGGTGTGGTATCAAACCCTAGCGTTAAGGTGTGCAAATGATCAACGTGAATATGGTGGAACGCTTGCCAGCCCTCAGCCGCTTGGGCGTTGGGTGGTGCCAGGCAGGTGGGCGCGGCCATCACTGTTTCCCAGTGGGCCTCCCAGCGGGTTTGGTGCCCCGTTCGGCTGCTTAGTCCCCGCACTACTCCTTGCTGGCGCGCTTCCTGCCAGGTGACAGCGTTGGCTTTGCACCAGGCATGTACCTGTTTATCCCGTTCAAAGCTCCAGGCGTTGCCGGTTTCCTGGTGGGCGTGCAGGGTGAATTCGCCGTAGTGGGCTTTCAGGGCGTTCAACAAATCAACAATATCACCCTGCCAAATACATAGCGGCAGGCCGCGTGTTTCCAGCGCGTGGGAAAGATCAATCAGTGAGTCGGCGGCAAATTGCCAATGGCGCAGGGCGCTGTCGGGTGCCTGCCACTGCCCCGGTTCAATGGCGAATACGGGCAGCACGGGGCCTGCCGCGGCTGCGTTAGAAAGCGGCGCGTGATCGTGTATGCGTAAATCGCGTTTGAACCAAACGACTTGGATGTGTGCCTTACCCATACCGTACCTTGGCGGTTGAGGGCTATTCGCCGCTAAACCATGACGTTACCATCAAGCGATAGTCATCGTAAGCAGCAGGTCGC
Source organism: Halomonas sp. (assembly GCF_017515565.1). GTDB lineage: Bacteria > Pseudomonadota > Gammaproteobacteria > Pseudomonadales > Halomonadaceae > Vreelandella. The sequence goes on along the minus strand of NZ_JAFWFN010000086.1, from coordinate 14,143 downwards.
TACGCTGTCGTTTTAGAAAACCCTATAGGAGAGAGTGCATGTATATCGCCATGAACCGTTTTCGGATTGCCCCAGGCCGCGAAGAGGATTTTTTAGAAGTGTGGCGCAACCGCGATTCCCACTTGGACGAAGTGCCGGGCTTCAAGCAGTTTCAAATGCTGCAGGGCGAAAGCCAGGAAGACCACACCGTGTTTATCTCTCACAGCGTGTGGGAATCGGAAGAGGCTTTCCGCGCCTGGACGAAATCAGACGCGTTCCGCAAAGCTCACGCCAATGCGAAAGCGCCGGAGGGCATCTACTTAGGGCCGCCTAAATTTGAAGGCTATGAGGTAGCGCTTACATAGCCTGACACACGCGGGCCGCTCCATAGCCCGGCTAGAAAAAGGCCAAGCCAACAGAAAGCAGCACGCTATAGAGCAGCGTTGAGACGGCTGTTTTCTTCAGCATGTTGGTCAGAATTTTGCCATCTCGGGTATGGCGTAACATTCTGGCGGCATCAGTGAGCGGCTTGGCCACCAGCAGGCAGCTCCACCCCAGCAGTGGCACTGGCAGTGCCACTAGGTAGATCAAGGTAAGCAGCAGCGCCAAACCTAGCAACGCCCAGTGATACAAAATCGCGCCTTCGCGGCCTAGCCGCACCGCTAGAGTGATCTTGTCGCAGCGTGCATCGCTTTCGATATCGCGCACGTTGTTCACATTGAGCACGGCGGTCGCCAACAGCCCGCAGGTAGCGGCAGGCAGAAACGGCAGCCAGTTTAGCTGATGGGTATGCAGGTAGTAGGTGCCTAATACCCCGAGCAGCCCGAAAAACATAAACACTGAAACATCGCCAAACCCTCGGTAGCCATAAGGAGCACCGCCTAGCCCCACGGTGTAAGTCACCGCGGCCAATAGGGCGGCAGCTCCTAGCAATATGAAGGTGAGAATCTGCCCCCACTGATTCCCAAAAGCGGCGACCAGTAACAGCAGCCCCAATAACGCGGCAACGGTTGCCGTAACGACCATTCCACCGCGCATTGCTTTTGGCGTTAGCAAGCCAGAAGAGACAGCCCTTACCGGGCCGCTACGTTTCTCGTCGTCAGCCCCCGAGGCGGCATCGCCATAGTCGTTAGCTAAATTAGACAGCACCTGAAGGGCGATTGCGGTGAGTAGCGCAAGCACCAGCACCGTGGCATTGAAAGCCTGTGCGTGCGCCGCAAGCCCACTGCCCAGCAGGATAGATGCACACGCCAGTGGTAGCGTTCTCGGGCGTGCAGCTAACACCCAGGCGTGGTAGTGGCGGCGCTTAGCAAGCTGTTCCATTGCGTTGGCATTCCTGTTTACTATTTGCGTTTAAAGATGGTTTTGGGGCAATTTTTAAACATTCATTGGTGTATAATTAAGCGCTAAAAAGCAGATCTGGGTCAAAATGCCAGCCTAGCCTTACCCCACACTTTCACTTCCCCTGCACCAGGAGTTTACGTGATGATTGGCAACTTATTTAGACAAACCAAATATACAATGTTAGTAACGTTTGCCTGCTAGCCGACCCATAAGCGAATTATGCAATCAATCACCCCCTTTAATGCTCTTCAATACCAGTTGGACACGCTTTGTGAAACCCTTAAAATCGGTTTCGTCCGGCTAATTACCCCCTGCCAGGTAGATAACCCATTGGGGTGGTTAAACGCACAATGCCTGTTTCCTCGTCTCTATTGGCAAACGCGCGATACAGGGGCGGTTGAATATGCAGCGCTAGGGGTCGTTAAAGCGTTTGATTCGTTAGCGGCAGTGGAGAATGATATTACCGCGTTGGCTGCTATTGGCAGTGAGCAGCCGGACTACTTTGGGGGCATGGCCTTTGATCCAGGCACGCCAGGGTGGCGGCACTTTGGCAGCTGCCACTTTCTGCTGCCCCGTATAGAGCTCAAACGCCACCAAGGTGGAGCGACGCTATTGCTCAACCTGCGTTTTGATGAGCGTTGCCCCGAGGCCGAAATCGCCCAGGCTCGGGCCTGTTTGGCGGCACTGGAAAACGAGCAACCGCTGCCCATTTTGCCTGCCTACGCTTACCAGCGTGAAGACCGTCCTTCGAAAAAGGTGTGGGCGGGGTGGGTCGAGCAGGTCACCGCCCCTGAACAACAGAAGCACACTCCCAAAATAGTGCTCTCAAGAGAGACGTGCCTCACAACACCGGAAACCCCCAGCCCTTGGACGCTGCTGTCACGCTGGCAGGCCGGTGCAACCGACTGCTTTCACCTGGGCATTCAATTTACGGCTCATGAGGCGTTTATCGGCTGCCCGCCGGAGCAGCTTTATAAGCGTGAAGGCCGGCGCTTAATCACCGAGGCGCTAGCCGGCACCACGCGCCGGGGGAGTGATGCCCAACAAGACCAGGCGCTGGGCGCAGCGTTGCTGGCCGATAAGAAAAACAGCTTGGAAAACCAGTGCGTATATCAGCAGCTACTTGCCCAGCTTGAACCTCTTTCTCAACATGCCCAGATGGGTGAAGCGCATATTGTTAAGCTGCGCTCGGTGCAGCATATCCGACGCTTGATTCATGCTGAGCTTCACCGTCACGTTACCGACCAGCAGCTGCTTTCCGTGTTGCCCCCAACGCCTGCGGTAGGTGGCGTTCCCCGTGAATCGGCGCTGGCGTTTATTCGTCAACATGAGCGCCATCAGCGCGGCTGGTATGCGGGCGTATTTGGCAAAATCAGTCACGCCAGTAGCGAATTGGCGGTGGCCATTCGCTGCGCCCATATTGGCCCAGAAGCCATTCGGCTCTACGCCGGTGCAGGTATTGTGGCAGGCTCCCAGCCGGAAGAAGAGTGGCACGAATTGGATACTAAAATTGCTGACATTATGTCGCTGCTAGGGATGGGTTAACGCATATGACAGCACCTGTATCTACCGATTTTGCCATCCAACATGCCACCTTTAACCATGTTTGGGCGGCGCTAATGCTGGAAGAGCTTTACCGCTTAGGCGTGCGCGATGTGGTGCTGGCGCCGGGTTCGCGCTCATCGCCTTTGACCATGGCCGCTAGCGAGCATGCTGGGTTGCGCTGCCACTGCCATTTTGACGAGCGTGGGCTGGGGTTTATGGCGCTCGGTATTGCGCGGGGCAGCCATCGGCCGGTCGCGATTATCACCACCTCGGGCACTGCCGTGGCCAACCTTTACCCGGCGGTGGTGGAAGCCAAGCTGCTCGGCGTGCCGCTTATTGTGCTCTCCGCCGACCGCCCCATTGAGCTTCTGGATAATGGTAGCAATCAGGCGATCGACCAGCGGGATATATTCTCCCGCCACACCACTGTTCACCATGACCTGCCGCCGCCGGGATCTGAAATAGACGCAGCGTTTCTACTCAGTACCCTTGATCAAGCTATTGACCAGCAGCGCCGTTCCCCTGGGCCAATCCACATTAACTGCCGTTACCGTGAACCGCTTTATCCAGGGCACTGCGTGGTGGATGCCAGTGACTATCTTGCCCCTCTGGGGCACTGGCTAGCGGATTCAAAGCCGTGGAGTAATTGGCAGGCCAGCGCCGTCACTCCCGCGCCTAAGGGTGATTGGGAGAGGTTTGCCCAGCAGCGAGGCCTGATTGTAATGGGCAGCGTTGAGGCCCCTCACCAGGCGCAGCAGGTGGTTGAGCTATCCAAGCGGTTGGGCTGGCCGTTGCTGGCGGACGTGCAGAGCCAGGTGCGGTTTGATCCTCACAACCTGGTCCATTTTGATCTGGCGCTCCATGACAAATGTTTCAGCGCTGAACTCGCCAAAGCAGAGGTGCTACTGCAGTTTGGTGGCAGGCTAATTTCCAAGCGGCTAACCCAATTTATTGCTCAGCAACCGTGGCAGGATGCCTGGTTAGTGGACCCGCAGCCTCAGCGTCTAGACCCCGACTACTGCGTTAAGCGCCGCTTGATATGTCTGCCGGCCGACTTTATCGCTGATTTACCGAAGGTGCCTGAACAGCCGCCTTGGCATCGGTTAGCTAGCCTTCAGCGCCGCACCAGCCAATTGCTAGAAGAGCGGTGTAGGGCTTTCTCAGAACTGGGTGTTTGCCACCAACTAGCGCAGTTGGCACAAGGGCAGCTGTTCATAGGCAATAGCTTGCCCGCGCGGCTAATGAATATGCTGGGAAGGCCTCGTCGAACAACGCTGCGAATATTTGCCAATCGAGGTGCTTCCGGTATCGATGGCTTAATTGCCACGGCTTTTGGGATCAGTGGCACACGCTCAGAGCCCACTACCATTCTGCTGGGGGATACCAGCACACTGCATGATCTCAACAGCCTAGCGCTATTAAAGCGGGCGGTTCAGTCGCTAGTGGTGGTCATTCTTAATAACGATGGCGGCAGTATTTTTCACATGTTGCCCGTGCCTACAGAGGGAGAGCTGCTGGAGCGTTATTACCGCCAGCCCCACGGTTTGAACTTCGAGCATGCGGCGAAGATGTTTGGGCTTGGCTACTCAGCGCCAGAGTCACTGGATGCTTTCGCAAAGTCCTACACTCAGGCCCTGCAGTCGGGCGTTACACTGATCGAGATTAATGTACCCCATCAGCAGGTGGCGGATGACCTGACAGCCCTGGAAGTAGCGCTTCGGGAGGAGCCCCATGAGCAGTGAAGTGACTCAAGCGGCGCCGACGCTCGTCATGCTGCACGGCCTGTTGGGCAACCGCCACGACTGGGCTGAGGTCATAGCTGGCTTAACAGGAATCAATTGTCTGGCACTCGATTTACCAGGCCACGGCCAGAATTATCACGTGCAGGTAGGCTCTTTCGAGGCGTTTCATGAATGGCTAAGCAATACGCTGATAGCACACGATGTTCATCGCTACTGTTTGCTGGGTTACTCCCTGGGCGGGCGCTTGGCGCTTTACCATGCCAGCCGTCAACCACTGGGCCTTGAAGCGCTCTGGCTGGAAAGTGCCCATCCAGGGCTTCCTGTCAACGAGCGAGCTGCACGTATTGCCCACGATGCCCGCTGGGCTGCACGCTTTGAGAGGGAGCCACTAGAAGGCGTACTTAATGATTGGTATCAGCAGCCGGTATTTGCCGATCTAACCGAGTTTCAGCAGGCTAGGCAGGTTCAGCGTCGCTTGAATAATGTTGGGCCGGCCGTTGCTAAGATGTTGCGGGCAACGTCGCTAGGCAAGCAGCCATCGCAGTGGCAGTGGCTGGAAACTACGTCGCTATTGGTGAGCTACTTTTCGGGCCTAAGGGATGCCAAGTTTCATAACTTAGCATGCCGTTTAGCCTCTGCGGCTCCCCGCCTTCGACACATCACGCTGAGCGGGGGCCACAATCTTCATGCTGAGCAACCAGAGGCTATTTCACAGCAGCTTAGCGCTTGGTATGGCCTCCTTGAGTAACCAGCTATTAGGTAAATAGCAGCAGCCAGGGTAGGCCTATGACTAACCAAGCCACTAGGAAGATAAGCCCGAAAATTGCCCCCAGACGCCAGAAGAGCGAACTAGGCAAGTAGCCGCTGCCGTAGTAAACCGGGCTTGGCCCTGTGCCGTAGGGCGTGAGAATGCCCATAAAACCGAGCGTGGGCAGCAGCAGTAGCACGAAAAGCTGCATGTCTAGGCCGGGTATGCCCATCGCCGCCGCTAAAATAACCGGCAGCAGGGCGGTAACATGAGCCGTAATGCTGGCAAAGAAGTAGTGCAAAGCATAAAACAGCACAACCAGCGCCACCATGGCGACCATCGGGTTAAAGTGACTTACCTGCCCGCCGACCACATTCCCAAACCAGCTCACAAAGCCCACTTGGCTTAGCCCGCCTGCTAACGCCACCAAGGTGGCAAACCAGACAAAGGTATTCCAGGCGGCATTGTTATTCAGAATATCATCCCAGGTGACGATTCTGGTTAGCAGCATGCCGCAGATCACCATTAACCCCACTAGTGACGCAGAGATAATACCGCCGCCAAAAATCCACAGCAGCAGAGCAGCAACCACCATCACTACCAGCACTATCTCTTTACGGGTAAGCGCGCCTAATTGCTTTAGTTCTTCTCTGGCCCAATCAGAAATTTCATGGCCCGCTTTTACCTCGGGGGCGCATAGCCAGTAGCACAGTAGCGGTACCAACAGCAGCAGCAAAATGCCTACCGGGGCAATGGCCATAAACCACTGGCCCCAATTGATTTGGATGCCGGTTGTGCTTTCGGTTAAGGCTACGGCTAATAAGTTGGGGGCCATCGCGGTTAGAAATAGCGAGCTTGTTACACACGTGGAAGCCAGCGCCGTCCACATTAAAAAGCTACCCATACGCTTCATGCTGGGGTCGTTGGGGTGCGAATCATACAGCGGTGGAAGGTTGCGAATCACCGGATAAATGGTGCCCGCACTACGTGCCGTGTTGGATGGCGTAAAGGGGGCAAGAATGGTATCCGAGATCATCACCGCGTAGCCAAGCGTTAGCGTGCGCTTACCCATGGCGTGTACCAGCCAGAGAGAAATACGTCTGCCTAGGCCGGTTTTTTCATACCCCAAGGCAAACATAAAGGCGCCGAATATCAGCCAGACGGTGGCGTTGGTAAAGCCCGACACCGCCCAGGCAAACGCTTGGTTAGCAGGATTAAAGCCCTCAGCGGCCAGCTGCTCTGGAGAGAACAGTACCCAGCGCGAGAGCAATGCAATGAGGGTAACGCCTATTAACCCAATGACTGCCCCGGGTAAGGGTTCAAGAATCAAGCCCACCACACAGCCAAGAAAGATAGCGAAGAAATACCACGCATGTGGCGCGACTCCATCAGGCGTGGGTATTAACGCAACAATAATGGCGATAATAAGCGGAGCGAATAGCTTCCACCGAGGCGTGGAGTGAGTAACACTGTTCATGCTGCCTCTCTTGTCTATTCTAGGTATTTTTTGATAGGAAAACCAAGCCAAAACATTACTGTTACGTAGCTCATTAGGGATTGCTAAAAAAATTGCCTTATTAGTTAAGTTATCTAGCTCAAATTCTTAGTGTTGATAGTGATTGGTTTTTCAATGCTTTTATGAAAAGTATTAAAAACAGCATTTTAGATCTTCTTTTTAAGTTTTTTTGAGCATTCGAGAATAACAGTTAACTATTTCTAGAGTAGATGCTGTGTCACTAAGGTAAAGTGATATAAATCTTATTTCTGCCTTTGTTGATATGTGTCAATAGCCCTTTAGAGTTATGTAAGGGGCAACGTGTGGGTATGGTAAATTCAAGTAAAGAAGACATTGCCCAAGCGTGTCACTCTTAATGTAGTTTTGCTTGGCTAACGGAAGGAAGTGTCATGCAGCAGCGGGATTTCGATATCGTCATTGTGGGCGGGGGAGGAGCGGGTTTGCGCGCTGCCATTGGTGCGGCTGAGCAGGCCAAAGCCCAGGGCACCCCCCAGCGTATTGCGCTGCTGTCTAAAGTTTACCCAATGCGCTCGCACACCGTGGCCGCAGAAGGCGGTGCTGCTGCGGTTACCAGTGCGGAGGATTCTCATCAAGCCCACTTTGATGACACCGTTTCTGGCGGTGACTGGCTGGTGGAGCAGGGCGTCGCCGACTACTTTGTTCATCACGCTTACCAAGAGCTGGTGCAGATGGAGCGCTGGGGCTGCCCCTGGAGCCGCAAAGACGATGGCCACGTACAGGTGCGCCGCTTTGGCGGCATGAAAACCGCCCGTACCTGGTTCGCGGCTGACAAAACCGGCTTTCATATGCTCCACACGCTGTTTCAGACTTCGCTGAAATACCCTGAGATTGAGCGTTTCGATGAGTTCTTTGTGCTCGATCTGGCCGTTCACGAGGGCGCGGTGATTGGCGTGATTGCGCTACAGATTGCCACTGGTGAGCTGACCCTGCTGCGCGCAAAGGCGGTAATCCTGGCCACCGGTGGCGCGGGGCGATTGTTCCGCTTCAATACCAACGCGGGCATTGTCACTGGCGACGGCATGGCAATGGCTTACCGTCACGGCGTGGCGCTGCGGGATATGGAGTTTGTGCAATACCACCCCACTGGCCTGCCAGGCTCCGGTATTTTGATTACCGAAGCGTGCCGGGGCGAAGGCGGTATTCTGCTCAACAAAGATGGCTATCGTTACCTGCAGGATTACGGCCTTGGCCCGGAAACCCCGCTGGGCAAGCCGGAAAACAAATACATGGAGCTGGGGCCACGGGACAAGCTCTCCCAGGCGTTTTGGCAGGAGCAGCAGGCAGGCCGCACCGGCAAGTTTGGCGACAGCGACGTGGTTTATCTCGACCTGCGCCACCTGGGTGAAAAAAACATTCTGGAGCGCCTGCCGTTTATCTGCGAGCTGGCGAAAGCCTATATCAATGTCGACCCCGTTAAAGAGCCGATCCCCATTCGCCCGGCGGTTCACTACACCATGGGTGGGATCGAGACCAATCCTCAGTGCGAAACGTCTATTGCTGGGCTTTATGCTGCTGGGGAGTGCGCCTCAGTCGGTTTACACGGTGCTAACCGCTTAGGCTCTAACTCGCTGACCGAGCTACTGGTGTTTGGCCGTTTGGCCGGTGAGCGCGCTAGCCAGCGGGCAGCACAAACCGAATGGGCCGATATGCCCCTGCTAGAAGCTCAGGGTGACCGTCAACAAGCCAAGCTGCTGCGGCTCTGTGACGGAACCGGAAGTGGCGATAATTGGGTAGAACTCAAGCACGCCATGGTGCAGGCCATGGAGAGCGGCTGCGGCATTTACCGCACCGAAGAGGGCATGCGCCATTCGCTGGATACCATGCGCCAGCTACGGGCGCGCTTTAATAAGGTTCGCGTTAACGATACCAGCAAGATCTTCAATACCGAGTTGCTTGAGTGTCTTGAACTAGAGTGTGGTCTGGATATTGCCGAAGCCTCTTGCCTAGGCGCGCTTGAGCGCCGTGAATCCCGCGGCGCCCACCAGCGCTTGGATGAGGGCATGCAAAAACGCGACGACGTTAACTACCTCAAGCATAGCCAAGTGTTCTACCAAGGCGAAGCACCGGCCGAGTTACGCTGGCAGGATGTGGATGTACGGTTTTCCGCCCCGGCTGAGCGGGCCTATGGCGATGCGGGCAAGGGGGCAAAAGCATGAACACCGAGCAGATCAGCACCAAGCGTGTTAGCACTAATAACATTCGCACCAAGCAGGTCAGCGTCAAACGTTACTTGCCCGACAGCTCGGCTGAACCCTATTGGCAGCAATATGAGCTGCCGGTGGACGATAGCACCTCGCTGTTAGATGCCCTTAACCATATTAAAGAGCAGCTTGATAGCACGCTGAGCTACCGCTGGTCGTGCCGAATGGCGATTTGCGGCTCTTGCGGGGTGATGGTTAACGGCATTCCCAAGCTCGGCTGTAAAACCTTCCTACGCGATTATGAAGGTGAAATACGCATCGAGCCGCTGTCTCACTTCCCCGTGCAGCGGGATCTAGTGGTGGACATGGAGATTTTCCTTGAGCACCTGGCGGCGGTTAAGCCCTATTTAATTGATGACAACCCGGTGAAAGCTTTTGATCCCAACGCGCCGGAAACCTATCGACAGTCCCCCAAGCAGCTCGCCCGCTACAAGCAGTTTGCCAACTGTATTAACTGCGGCCTTTGTTACTCGGCTTGCCCGCAGTTTGGGCTGAATCAAGAGTTTCTCGGCCCGGCGGCGCTAACCTTGGCCCACCGTTACAACCTGGACAGCCGCGACCACGGCAAGAAGCAGCGCATGGCGGAGCTTAACCGTCACGAAGGGGTATGGAGCTGCACCTTTGTCGGCTTCTGCTCCCAGGTATGCCCAAAAAACGTTGACCCAGCCGCCGCGGTCAATCAGGGCAAGGTGGAAGCGGCCAAGCACACGCTCATTGCGCTGTTTAAAGGGTGAGGGGAGAAAAGATCATGCATAAATCATCATCGCAACGCCTGCCGCCGCTGAAACGCAACTGGTGGCTCAAACATCGCTTTTTTAAGCTCTACATGCTGCGCGAAACCACGGTACTGCCGCTGGTGTTTTTCACGCTCTGTTTACTGGCCGGTATGGTCTCTCTGCTGCAGGGGGCGGAAAGCTGGCAGGGGTGGATCGCTTTTATGGGCTCCCCCATCGTACTGCTGCTTAATCTTCTAGCACTGGCCGCCAGCTTGTTTCACGCCGCCACCTTCTTTGTGCTGTTTCCACGGGTAATGCCGCTGCGCATCGCCGGGCGCAGCCTGCCTGGCAATGTCATTGTTGCTGGGCAGTGGGTAGGCGTAGTGGTCGTTGCGCTGCTGTTTTTCTGGCTATTCGGGAGGGCGTAAGATGAGCAAGCTAAGCATAAATAGACCCAGCATGAACAAACAGGGTGCTCAGCATAAACAAGCCTTTGATGAGCCGCTCTGGTGGGGGCTGTTTAGCGCGGGCGGCGTCTGCTTCGCGGTTATTCTGCCCGCCGTTATTCTCTTTATCGCCGTTCTACTGCCCTTGGGCTTGCTGCCTGCTGAAGCACTGAGCTATGAGCGGGCATCTGCGCTGCTGTTTAGCGTGCCGGGCTTTCTGTTTGTTGGCGCGGTCGTTTGCTTGCCGCTATTTCATGCCGCCCATCGCCTACGCCATGGGCTATTTGATATAAGCGTGGGTAACGATACGCTTAATAAGAAACTCATGTACGGCGGGGCTGCGCTGCTGAGTATTCTGGCGCTAGGCATCGTCGTGGCAGGTATGCTGGGTTAAGCGCAGTGAAGCATCACACCCCTAACCAATAGAACCGGATAAAGAGATTGGCATGATCAACGGACTCACTGAAACGGAACTTTATGCCCCCATCGAGTGGCAGGATCACTCAGATGGTTACCAGGATATTTTGTACCACACTACCGCCGAAGGCATTGCCCGCATCACCATCAACCGCCCCGAGGTGCGCAATGCCTTTCGCCCACTAACGGTTAGCGAGATGGCTCAAGCGCTGAGTCGTGCGCGACACGACAGTGCTATTGGCGTCATTTTGCTTACTGGCGCGGGTGAAAAAGCATTTTGCTCTGGCGGCGACCAGCGCGTTCGCGGCGACTACGGTGGTTACCAGGATGAAGAGGGCACCCACCATCTCAACGTGTTGGATTTCCAGCGCGATATTCGCACCTGCCCCAAACCGGTGGTGGCCATGGTGGCAGGCTACGCCATCGGTGGCGGTCATGTATTGCATCTAATGTGTGACTTAACCATTGCGGCTGATAACGCTATTTTTGGCCAAACCGGCCCCAAAGTCGGCTCCTTTGATGGCGGCTACGGTGCTTCTTATATGGCGCGCATTGTGGGCCAGAAAAAAGCCAGAGAAATCTGGTTTCTGTGCCGCCAGTACAGCGCCGCTCAAGCGCTGGAAATGGGGCTGGTTAACCACGTGGCTCCCCTGGCAGAGCTTGAAAAAGAGAGCGTGCGCTGGTGCCGTGAGATGCTGCAGAATAGCCCCATGGCGCTGCGCTGCCTGAAAGCCGCCCTCAATGCTGACTGTGACGGGCAGGCTGGCCTGCAGGAGCTGGCGGGCAACGCCACCATGCTCTTCTATATGACCGAAGAGGGGCAGGAGGGTCGTAACGCCTTTAATGAGAAACGCCGCCCGGATTTTTCTCGCTATCCGCGTAACCCTTGATGGAGTTAGCGCTCTACCGCTACTCCCTCCCATTTCGACAGCCGCTGATGTTTAAAGGGAAGCGTCTGTCAAATAGAGAAGGGCTTGTGGTCTGCATCAACGGGCAGTGGGGCGAAATTGCCCCACTAATTGGCTTTTCGACTGAAACCCTGGCGGAAGCAGAAGCCGAAAGTCTCGCCTACCTAGCTGCTTTGGAACGCGGTGAGAAATTCTCCCCAGCGCTACCGTCGGTGCAGTTTGGGTTCGACTGCGCCCAGCGCTCTTGGCCAATAAATCTTCCTACTTCCCTGGCGCCCTATCCGCTGCTCCAGGGAGCACCTGCGGAGTTGATAGCGTCTCTTGCAACTCCCGATTGGCAAGTGCCGCCACCGTCTCGGCTTAAGCTAAAGGTAGCGCGCTACGCTATGGAAGAGGAGTTGGCGCTGATCGAACAGATTGCTGCCCAATTACCCAACACCAAACTGATTCTGGATGCCAACGGCGGCTGGTTGCAGGAAGAGGCCCATCGCTTCTGTAAGCGCCTACCCCTTGCGCAAATCGACTACCTGGAAGAGCCCTGCGCTGGCTTTGCTGACACCATCGCCGTCGCAGAAGCCACCGGAGTAGCCATTGCTCTGGATGAAACGCTATCGCGCGGGGAGGAATGGCGCAGCCACCCGCAACTCAAAGCCTTGGTAATTAAACCCACGCTGATCGGCTCGCTAAGCGCCTGCGAGGTACTCGTTCAACGAGCAAGGGCGTGTAATCTTCGCGTAGTGATCTCCTCCAGCTTTGAATCCGATCTAGGCCTTGGGTTGCTTGCTCGCTTGGCCAGCGAGTGGGCGCCCAATGAGCCGCCGGGGCTGGATACGGGCCATTGGCTTACGGATCATATGATGAACCCAGCGGGCGAAGTGAAGACTGACTCGCTGCACTGCCTTTATCTGGCCTCGTCGTAATAAATTTATCGATAGCCATACACATATCGGTCGTCATCAACAGGAGCGCTCAGCGTGCTAGACACCTGCCCCATTCACTACTGGGCTAACGAGACTCCCGAGCATATCGCCATAGAGGCGGGCTCGGTAAAACTTAGTTACCGGACGCTTAATCGTCGCGTGGCGTCTTTAGCGCAGCAACTGGCTCGGAAAGGTTTTGTGCTAGGCGATCGGCTAGTGGTTCCCGCGAAAGGCTCGCTTGAATCCTTGCTGCTGGCGTGGGCCTGCCTGCGGGCCGGGGTTGTTTTCTGTCCGCTTAACCCTGCGTTTCCCGTTGCCCAGCAGCTCGGCCTAGCCAAACGCTTGCAGGTTGGTCGCGTTTGCCAAACGGAAAGTGACAATGATTACTCTTCACACTTAACCTCTTCACTGCTAACGCCGATCACCCTCGATTTCCTGGCGGAAGCTGATGCAGGTGAGCCGCCAGCGCTCGATGGCAGCCAGCTGTGCAACACCATTTTTACCTCTGGCTCCAGCGGCACGCCGAAGGCGGTGCTGCATCGCGTGGCCAATCATTTGGCTTCTGCGCGCGGTTCGGCGTCGTTGATTCCCGTTGATCAAAACAGTGGCTGGCTGCTGTCGCTGCCGCTGTTTCATATCGGCGGCTACGCTATCCCGTTCCGCGTTTTTATGGCCGGTGGGCGGGTGATTCTTGATGACGATCCGCAAACGCTGTCAGCACGCCTTGAACAGCAGTCGATTACCCACCTTTCCCTGGTGCCTACTCAGCTTTGGCGACTGCTGAAAGCGGGATTTACACCCAAGCACACCCAGTTGCGCGAGCTGCTGCTGGGTGGCGCGGCGATTCCTGCGCCGCTGGTGGCGAAGATGACATCACTGGGGCTAACGCCGAAAGTTAGCTATGGGCTGTCCGAGATGGCCAGCCAGGTCTGTACCGGTATACCCACTGCGACGGGCGTCGTCGGTAGGCCGCTGCCAGGCCGTGAAGTGAGGGTCGTTGAGGGCGAGATACAGGTACGCGGCGAGACCCTGTTCTGTGGCTATTTGAATAACGGCGAGATTGACCCAGTCCTCAACGATGAGGGCTGGTTTGCTACCCGTGACAAAGGGCACTTTACCAAGGAAGGCGCACTGGTGGTGGAAGGGCGGCTTGATAACGGCTTTATCTCCGGCGGCGAGAATATTCAGCCGGAAGCTATCGAGCAACGCTTGGTCGACCACCCCGGCGTTGCCCAGGCGCTAGTGGTGCCGGTTCCCCACCCCGAGTGGGGGGAGCGCCCGGTAGCGTTTATCGATTGGCATGGCGAGGCCGTATCGGAGCAGGTGCTGAGCATCTGGGTACGCGAGGCGCTACCCGGCTTTATGGTGCCCGATGCCTGGTTAGCCTGGCCGTCAGGGGTCGGTTTTAAACCCTCTCGCAAGCAGTTTGCGGAGCTGGCGCGGGCAAACGTGAATTTTGCAGTTTAGCGTTGCAACCTATTGGGAGCCTATTCCGCTATGCCAGCAGCGTTTAGCATTGCGTGGAGTAGTACGTTACAGCCTGCATGAACGTGCTCCGGCGTGGCGCTCTCTATCTCGTTGTGGCTAATGCCATCCTTGCAGGGAATAAAGATCATTGCCGCGGGGGCTACGCGACCCAC
>NZ_JAFWFN010000085.1 GCF_017515565.1 Halomonas sp. | reverse complement strand
TTTGTGGTGGGGTTCACCTCGATTATCGGCGTGATTATTGCCTATGTGTATCGTGGCAAAGGCCCAGCATGGCTGGATGAACACTACCGCTACCAAGTGCGCACTTTCTGGATCGGCCTACTTTACGCAAGCGTAGCCACCATCCTGACCCTCGTACTGGTGGGCTTTCCGCTGCTGCTAGCGCTGGCGGTGTGGTTTATTGTGCGCTGTGTAAAAGGCTTTAAGGGACTTCAGGAAAAACGCGCGCCGTCTAACGTGGACAGCTGGCTGCTTTAAGGTATGACCCAAGAAGCCCCCACCACACGCAAGCGTCTCTCCCAGGCAAGTGCTATTGCTTGGCTGTGGAAATCACTCTCTCACTGGTCACTGGCGAAGCTCTGGCGCTTCGCCACTCTGCTCGGCCCTCAGGTATACCGCTTAAGTAAGCGAGAGCGGCGGGTAACCGATATTAATCTGGAAGTAGTCTACCCAGACACTACGCCAAGCGAGCGTAAAGCACTCGCCAAGCAGAGCTTAAAACACTCTGCCGCCACCATGCTGGAACTAGGCCATGCCTGGATGGCAGCGCCGGAAAAGGTAGAAGCGAGCATTCTCGCGGTGCATGGCCGTGACAAACTGGACAGCGCCCGGGCGGAAGGGCGTGGTGTCATTGTGTTAGCCCCCCATTTTGGCAACTGGGAAGTGCTGAACTTCTGGCTATCCAGTCACTTCCCCTTCACCGCCATGTACGAACCGCCCAAAATTGCTGATTTAGAGTCTATTACTCGCCATGGCCGTGAACGCATGGGCGCAAGCTTAGTGCCTACTAACCCTCGAGGGGTCGCTGCGCTTCTCAAAGCACTTAAACGCAGCGAAGCCATTGGCATTCTGCCCGACCAAGAGCCTGCCTGGGGTAGCGGTGTTTTTGCGCCTTTTTTTGGGCGCAAGGCCTACACCGCCACCCTGCTACCCAAACTAGTGGCCCGCACCCAAGCCCGCGTAGTGACAGGGGTGGCGTTACGGATACCGGGAAAGGGGTTTGAAATACATTTCCTGGATGCCGATGAACGTGTGTATAGCGACGACGACATCGCCTCTGCCACCGGCGTCAACGCCAGTGTAGAAGCATCGATTGCCCTGGAGCCGGCCCAGTACCAGTGGGAATACAAGCGCTACCGCAAGGTGGTCGAAGAGCAACAAGGGCTCCCCAACGCGAATGACTTCCGGCTCTATTGAACGAGGTAAGCTATATGACCCAGCGTGATATCTCTACAGAGGATACGCGGCCACCGCAAATTATTTATGCGCTCTATTTAGCGGGCTTGGTAACCGCCAATATCACGCTGCTGATTGGGGTCATTGTTGCGTACGTCTACCGCAAAGAAGCGCCTCCGTGGCTTCAGCCTCACTACCGCTATATGATTCGCACCTTCTGGATCGGCAGCCTCTATTTTATTGTCACGTTCACCTTGAGCTTGACCGTGGTGGGCGCCTTGCTGTGGCCGTTACTGGTGATTTGGCTAGGGGTTCGCTGCGTGCTTGGCTGGCTGAGCGTGCGCAAAGGCGAACCACCCGCACGCCCTGGCAGCTGGCTCTGGTAATACGTGATTGAGGTAGCGACTGGGGGTCAGAACACTCTCATCATGACTGTCTATTCATGACTGTGCCGAGCATACACGTCGTCTAAGCGTTCGATGTCATCTTCGCCTAGGTAGCTGCCCGACTGCACTTCGATAAGTTCTAAGGGAATCTTGCCCAGGTTTTCCAATCGATGCGGCACACCAATAGGAATGTACGTGGACTGGTTCTCACTGACCAAGAAGGTTCGCTCATTAACAGTGACTTGCGCAGTGCCGCTGACCACGACCCAATGCTCGGCTCGGTGATGGTGACGCTGTAACGACAGCCGCCCGCCAGGCTTTACCGTTATATGCTTTACCTGATAACGCTCACCGCTATCCATCGCTTGAAAACTCCCCCACGGGCGATGCACCTGTGCCGCCGTACGCACTTCACTGCGCCCAGCCTCAGTAAGCGTCGCCACCAAGTGCTTCACCTGCTGGGCATACTCACGATGCGCCACCAGCACACTGTCTGGCGTTTCAACCACCACTAAATCTTCTACGCCAAGGGTTGCCACTAAACGGTGTTCGGCAATCACCAGAGAGCGATGGGTATCACGCAGCACACCATCACCCTGCACAACGTTACCCGCCGCGTCGGAAGGCTGGGCCGCCCACAGCGCATCAAAGCTACCAATATCGCTCCACTGCGCGTTCAGCGATACGACTGCCGCCTGTTGACTCTGCTCCATGACCGCGTAGTCAATCGAGTCCGACGGGCAGCGGCGAAAAGCCTCCTCACCCAAGCGTAAAAAATCCAGATCCCGATGAGACTCAGAAACCGCCGCTTCACAGGCGTTTAACATGTCGGGCTGGAAGGCTTTTAACTCGGCAAGGTAGCTTCCCGCTCGCAGTAAGAACATGCCGCTATTCCACAAGGTGTTGCCTTGCGCTAAAAGCGCCTTCGCTCGCTCGGGACTGGGCTTTTCAATAAACGACGCTACCCGGTGCCCCTCACCTAACGGGCTGCCGCAGGCAATATAGCCATAGCCCGTTTCCGGGTAAG
This sequence comes from Halomonas sp., assembly GCF_017515565.1. Lineage (GTDB taxonomy): Bacteria > Pseudomonadota > Gammaproteobacteria > Pseudomonadales > Halomonadaceae > Vreelandella. The sequence goes on along the minus strand of NZ_JAFWFN010000085.1, from coordinate 6,386 downwards.
TAGGTACAACGCCAAACGTTACCAGATGCCCCGCCTCGGCAAGTGGCACTGCGGCGTTAACGCTGGATTGAAAGGCTGTCAGATCACCGATGACATGGTCAGCAGGGAGCACCAAAAGTAGCGGGTCGCCTCCCCCTTGACGGGCGATTAGCGCAGCGCACGCAATGGCAGGCGCGGTATTGCGTCCTTCAGGCTCTAGCACCAGCGAGCCAGCATAGCCGCTTTCCCGAAGTTGCTCGGCCATTAAAAATCGGTGGGCATGGTGGCCCATTAAAATAGGCGGCGCTGTAACCAAGCCTTCTAAACGCGCCAACGTTTGCTGCAGTAAGCTCTGGGGGGAGGTTAAGCGCAGGAACTGTTTAGGCATCTGCTCCCGTGAGAGCGGCCACAGCCGCGTGCCGCTTCCACCGCTGAGAATTACCGGCTGGATCATGGTGTCATCCTTGTCTGCGAGGCCGAGGGGCCAAAATCTTCCTGCAGCCAGTGGCGTAACTGGCTCATTTTTGAGGTATCGGGGACATTTTCCAGCGCGGGCAGAGTGCCCTCAATAAAGCCACGCTCACGAAACGGCGCCAGCAGCGCCGGATCCCCACTAATAATATGCACAGGCACCGCAGCGCTAGCATTTTCACCGGTGATCAGCGGTGCAGCCTGGTGGTCGCCAAGCACAATTAACAACGTATTATCATCCACCACCCGCTCAGCCCAACGGCTAGTCACTTTTACAGAATAGTCTACCGACCAAGCGTAATGGTCACGAATGCGCTCTATATCCCGCCACAGCACATCGGGCGGGTCGCCTGCATGCTCCCAAGGGGCAAAAATCTGCCCATCCCCTATCATCGACCAGTTTTCTAGCACCGGAAGAATAGGCGTCCAGGGTGCATGGCTTGAGATCAGCGCTATCTGAGCAAACACTGGGCTGTCGCCCAGAAGGTGGCGCTGGGTGTAGTCGAGGGTAAATTGGTCCGGCATGGTCACCCAGTGAAGCGGTGGCCCTGCGTAGGGAATATCCTTTGCCGCGGCTATTTCGTCAAAACCGTAGGCCACCCCTTCAGGCCATGCCAGCGTAATGGCGGGCATCACGGTTAGCGTGCGCTGCCCGGTTGCACGAAAATCATCAATCAACGTGGAGTGGCCGCTCTCCAGCATTAACCGATACCAGAGCTGGTTATCAATCCAGCGGCCGCTGAGCGTAGTGGCATGAGCGAGCCACGACTGGCCCCCACGGATAGGTGCATCTAGCAGCCCTGAAACAACGTGAAGGTTCTGGTCTGCCAGCCGCTGCTCCATCTCCGCAAGCGTCAGCAAAATCTGTTCGCTATAGCGCGGATTATCAATCGCCGAGACACCGTAAGACTCGATGAACGTTAAAAGGACATTCCGCCCCTCAAGACCGGGTAGCGGTTGAGTCTCAATGGGTGAGCTCTCTAGCTGCTCGGTAAATGCCTGCCGTGCCTGGTGGGTGACGACGACCTGCTCCCCCTGAAAGCGCGTGGTATTAACAGCGGGTAGAGTGGACTTAGGCACTAACCGGTGGCCATTTGCTTCGAGTACGCCGAAGAGCAGCACTACTCCCAAGAGCAGCGCCACCACCACACCCTGCGGCTGCTTTAGCGTTAAGTAGCGCTTGGGTAGCAGTAACCAGGCAAGACCCCACAGGGTGCCCAGCACCAGCATACCCCCCAGTAGCATCAGGAAAACCGCCATTAGTTGGCCTACATTACCTACAAGCAGGTGATAAACAGAGCGCACCAGGGGTAAATCCAAGTAGAGATTCAGCGAGCGGCCAAAGGCCGTGTGAGTGGCGGCATCGCCAAGGTTAGCGGCGACTACCAACGCCAGCCAGGCGATAACCACAACCACGAGCCAGCGGCGAACAATGCCTGGCGGAACGAGCTGTATGCCTGCCGCGACTACCCATGCTTCCCAGGCAATTAGTGGCGAACCTATGTCACCAAAGCGCCACCATAATGGCACTACCAGCAGGCAGTTAAGAGCAAGAGCCGTGAATAAAAAACGAAGCATTGGCACCTCTGCCGCCTGTGAATAATCATTTCTCCGCCGACACATCATGGCGTGGCATCGAAATTAATGTAGCGTTGAATGTTGCTAATACCGCAGCGCAGATAATTACTATTTTAACTGTCACCCTGGTACGTGAAGCTAGAAAATCGCAAAATACATATACTCATTTATCTAATCGTATAGTTTTCGTTTAAATATTTCATATACTGATTTTGCTGGCTCTCTTTTTACATAACCGAAAGGATCTCGCTCATGGGTGGCCGTTTTACAGCAAGATGCATACTGTCGTTAAGCTGCTTAATTGCTCTTCCTGCCACCGCTAACGATGACGAGGTGTTCAACCACGTTATCGAGCGCGCCCAAGCACTCGCCTATGCGCCCTATCAAGCACCTGAAGAATCTCTACCCAGCGCGCTTAAGGAGTTGAGCTATGACGACTTCCGGCAAATTCGCTTTAACCCTGATCAGGCGTACTGGCGGGATGAAAGCCCTTTCTCAGTTCAGCTTTTCCATAGCGGGTTTTTATTCCAAACCCCTGTAAACATTAACATTGTCGATAATGGCGACATATCCCCTCTGCCCTTTTCAACGGATGACTTTAACTACGACCGCCAAGCTAGCAGCCTGCTTGAAGAGGATCTAACCGGCAGCGGCCACGCGGGATTTCGTTTGCACTACCCGATTAACAGCGACGACTATGCCGACGAATTCGCCGTTTTTCTAGGTGCCAGCTACTTTCGCTTGATTGGCCGTGACCAGGCATACGGCCTATCTACCCGAGGGCTGGCGATTGATACCGTATCCAGCAAGGGTGAAGAGTTTCCGGCGTTCCGCGAGTTCTGGCTTTACAAACCCAACCAAGAAAGCAGTACGTTTACGCTGCTCGCGCTAATGGATAGCCCTTCGCTCAGCGGCGCTTACCGATTTGTTATCCAACCCGGTGAAAACACCCAGGCAGAGATAGAAGCAACACTGTTCGCGCGGGAAGATGTAGAAAAGCTCGGCGTTGCGCCCTTAACCAGTATGTTTGCCTTTGGTGACATCACCCCCGAACAGCCAGATGACTTTCGCCCTCAGGTTCACGACTCCGATGGGCTGCTGGTTCACACCGGCGCCGATGAATGGATATGGCGACCGCTGGATAACCCATCAGCCGTGCGCGTTTCTGCTTTTTTAGATACCGCCCCTTCAGGGTTTGGCTTAATGCAGCGGGAAAGGGATTTCAGCCGCTATCTGGATTTAGAAGCCCACTACCACCGCCGCCCGAGCCAGTGGGTGGAACCCCTGAAAAATTGGGGCGCAGGCCATGTGGAGCTGGTGGAAATACCCACCCCCGATGAAACCCACGACAACATTGTCGCTTACTGGGTAGCTGAAGATACGTTAAACGCTGGTGAATCGCGCCGCCTGCACTACCGCACCTATACGCTGAACACTCAACCGGATGAACACACGCTAGGGCAGGTCATGCGCACCCGCCATGGCAACGCCGCAGTACCGGGGCAAGAGGACTCCCCCTCAGCCAACCAGCGCCAGTTTATTGTCGACTTCCACGGCGGCGTACTTGAAGAGATCACCCCTGACCAGCCGGTTGAGCTTGATATCAGCTCGCTTTCTGGAGAAATACTGCTCCCCCAGGTAACCCCTCTACCCGAAGGTGGCTGGCGCGCCCGTTTCAGGATTCCCGCTAACAGCACGCCTAATGATATCCGGCTCCGGCTACTGCTGAACGACGAGCCTATCAGCGAAACCTGGAACTACGTATGGTACCCCGATGCCTGAAAACCGCGAGGCCATGCTCTCTATACCTTGGCTAAGATGCCGCCGCGCTTTTTTTGCGATCATAGTCATCGCTACCAGTGTTGCAGGCAGCGCTGCCATGGCGCAGGTGGTGACTCACCTGCCCCTGGGCTGGCAAATTGTAATGCTCACGCTATTTGTGCTGACCTTTAGCTGGGTCGCCCTCGCCTTCTGGGGTGCGGCCTGTGGTTTTGTGCTCTGCATGCTGCGCCTTGACCCGCTAAGCCTGCGCCGCTTTCCCTTATTTCCCTCGGGAGAAAAACAGCTGACAGGCCGAACGGCGCTGGTCATGCCGATCTATGCAGAGCCCCCCATACCCACCATTGCCGGGTTAGAGGCTACCTGCCGTTCGCTGCTGCAACAGGCCAACAGCCTCGGCTCGGCAGCGGTCATACGTGATCATGTTGAGGTGTTTATTCTGAGTGATACCCAGGATAAGACCCTAGCGCGGGAAGAGGCTAACCACGTGGCTGCCCTACAGCAGCGACTTGACGGACAACTAGAGGTTCACTACCGCCGCCGCCCTAATAACCATGGTCGCAAAGCTGGCAATATTGCCGAATTTTGCCGCCGCTGGGGCCGTCGTTACGACTACCTGGTAGTGCTGGATGCCGACAGCCTGATGAGCGGCGCCACGCTCTTACATCTTATTGATCGTATGCAGCGCCAGCCCAGGGTGGGCCTGATTCAAACCGTACCGATACCGGTAGGGCAGCGCACCCTCTTCGGCCGTTTTAGCCAATTGGCATCGGCGCTTTATAGCCCCATGCTGGCGGCCGGGCAAAGTTTTTGGCAGGGCGATGCCGCTAACTACTGGGGTCACAATGCGATTATTCGTACCCGTGCTTTTATGGCCCACGCAGGGCTACCCACCCTCTCAGGTAAGCCGCCCTTGGGTGGTGAGCTGCTCAGCCACGATTTTGTAGAGGCAGCGCTGCTTAAGCGCGGCGGTTGGCAAGTGCTGCTGGATACAATGGCCACCACCGCCGTATCACGCCATGATCCTTACGCTAGCGCCTCTCATAATAGCTTTGAGGCAATGCCCAGCAATCTGCTCGACTTTGCCAAACGCGACCGCCGCTGGCTTCAAGGCAACCTACAGCATTTGCGGCTCCTTAACGGCGCTGGCTTTCATCTCGTTAGCCGTTTGCACTTCTTTTTTGGCGCATTTGCCTACCTCTCTTCGTTGATATGGCTTGGCCTTCTGGTGTGCACCAGCATCCTGGTGGGGTATCAGGCTGTGGACTCTCAGCCTCATTACCCCTTGCCCCAGGCGCTCTCCCTCGGGCTGCTCTCGGTCACGCTGGCCATGCTGGTAGCCCCCAAGCTATTGGGCCTTTTGCTAACCTGCTGGCAATGTCCTCACGGGTTTGGTGGGCGCCTGCGGCTTATTACTAGCACCTTGTTAGAGATTCTGTTTGCAGCCTTAATCGCCCCGCTAATGATGGCGTGGCATAGCCTGTTTATTATTAATGTCTTGATAGGACGGGCCATTGATTGGCAAACCCAGCACCGGGGCGAGCGCTCGTTAAGCTGGAAAGAGTGCTGGCACCATGCAGGCTGGATGACGCTTGGTGGCGCTGCCTGGGCAGGCATGCTGGTGCTTTTTTCGCCTTCCGCGTTTGGCTGGCTAACGCCCGCTTGGCTGGGGCTCATCGCGGCAGTGCCCATCGTCAAATACACCAGCAGCGCTACCTGGGGTAGTGCGATGAGCCATAAAGGATTACTCCGCACCCCCAGTGCTGTTATCAAGCCGCCGCTCTTAGCAGATTTTGTAGCACTCACCGCCCTCAGTCATCAATCGCTTCGTCAACGCCCTGTGGACGCGGGCATACTGAAACCACCGCCTAGTGAGTTACCTGGCGACATGCCCTGTCAATCGTTTTACCAGCACCGTCTCCCGCCCGCGAAAGCAGCCTCCCCCTCGGCTAAGGAGCGTTACTAATGCCCTCCGCTTTTTTTCAACGGTTACGCAGTGCCAGTGGTGTGGCGCGTTCGCTTTTTATCTACTGGCGCCCAGGCAGGCAGCGCGGCCTACAGCGCCTCTACCACCCTTTTATTCAACCGGGAACGGTAGCGTTTGATATTGGCGCCCATTTAGGCGACCGCAGCGCAGCGTTTCACGCACTGGGGGCTCATGTTGTGGCGCTAGAACCGCAACCTACACTGGCCAAGTGGTTTAAGCGGTTGGTTAACCGGCCAGGGGTCACCTTGTTGCCGTTAGCCGCAGGCCCACAGCCTGGCTTTGCTGATATCGCTATTAGTGTTGGTAACCCTACCCTGTCGACCCTTGCTACCGAGTGGCGCAGCCAAGTAAGCGCGCGCAACCCTGGTTTTCGTCAAATCGCGTGGGAAGAGAAGCTGCGCGTGGAGGTCACCACGCTGGATCAACTGATCGCGACGTACGGTGAGCCTAGCTTTATTAAAATTGACGTTGAAGGCTTTGAGACTGAAGTGCTCATGGGGCTTACCCACCCGGTCGCCGCTCTGTCGGTGGAGTTTGTCGCCGGTGTATTGGAGGTTAGCCATGCCTGTATGGAACAGCTCGCTCGCCTGGG
>NZ_JAFWFN010000011.1 GCF_017515565.1 Halomonas sp. | reverse complement strand
TGTTAGGCCTGCCGCCAGCGTTCAATCTGAGCCATGATCAAACTCTTCAGTTTAAAATCATTGTGATGCTTACTCGTCACTCGAAAACGTAATGTTTACGAACAACAAAAGCGCATCAAACTTTGCAAGGTTCAAACGAATTCATTTCAATTTACATTGTCATGACCGCTTGCCTTGATATTTGGTGATTTACCACCCTCATCGGCAAACGCCCACATGAATTACCTGATCAAATTGTTAAAGAGCTATCGAAGGTTGCTGCCGTTCGATGTGTGCATATCATACTGGTATTTTTTTTCTGGTCAAGCACATAGCACGAGTTTTTTACTGTTAGTTTTTACTGGCGGTAAATGCATGCATCAACCAACCGAAAAACAACCAAACCGGCAAATAATAAAGCAAATACAGTAGGTAGCAGATAGTCAGCCCGTGTGAGAACCCACAGGTGGTATACGCCAAGACCTGCGGAGATATAGACCAGCCTGTGCAACCAGTGCCAAGCTTCCCAGCCCATTTTAGCGGGTACCCATTGAAAAGAGGTCAAAGCTAAGGGTATAAGCAGCAGCACTGCAGTAGCTCCATAGCGTATGTATTCAAGGGCAACCATTTCATGCCAAATCCACTGCCACTCCCAGTACTGCTCCAACCCCATCCATGAGAGCATATGTAGAATTAGCCAAAAAAAAGACCACAGCCCTATTTGACGACGAGCTTTCATAAGCCCTAACCAGCGTGTAAGCCGAAACGCAGGGCTAAACGCTATCGTGGCTAACAACAGTGACAGCCCCACCCTCCCAGAAAAATGAACAACGGCTTCCGCCGGATTAGCCCCAAGATCACCGTAATGCCACTGCCATATTAGCCATAAGCCTGGCAGCAGACCTGCCGCTAATACACATAAACGGAAAAAAGATACGGGCGTTGCTTTAACTGCCATAAGTCACTCACTGCTAATCAATAATATTTTTGAAGATCCATGCCTTTATAAAGATGAGCAACTTCCTCACCATAACCATTGAACATCAGAGTTTCTCGGCGGCCTGACTCGCCAATCCTACGCTCTCTTGCTTGCGACCAGCGGGGATGATTAACATCCGGGTTTACATTGGCGTAAAAACCATACTCTTCAGAGTTGCGCGCTTGCCAGGAAGTAGTGGGCGGCTCTTCAAGAACACGTATTTTGGTAATCGATTTAATACTCTTAAAACCGTACTTCCATGGCACAACTAACCGAATGGGCGCACCATTTTGATTAGGCATTTTTTCTCCATACATGCCCACGGCTAGCAGCGTTAAAGGATGCATTGCCTCATCAATACGCAGCGCTTCTCGGTATGGCCAGTCGATAATGGAACGACGCTGGCCTCTAAAATTATCTGGATCATATAGCGACTCAAATTCAACATAATTAGACCGGGATGTTAGCCCATGGTGGTTAAGCAGATCCGCCAGAGGTATCCCAATCCAAGGAATTACCATCGACCACGCTTCCACGCAACGTAACCGGTAAATACGCTCCTCTAAAGAGTGGCGTTTAAGAATATCTTCAAGTGGTATAGCCCCTGTTTTGTCCAACTCCCCCTCTAGAGTGATACTCCAGGGATCAACTGGCAATTTATGGGCAAAAACTTCGGGGTCTCGTTTGCCTGTCCCAAATTCATAGAAGTTATTGTAAGTAGTGGCATCTCGAAAGTCGGTAAGCGCTTCACCGCCAGCCAATTCTTGACTCGGCAAATCATTCTCAAGCGCGGGCTTAAGTACATCTGCCCAGGCATGCGCATTTTTTGTCAAAAACATGCTGGGGGCCAGCATGACGGCAGCCCCAACAGCAAAGCCCTGACGCAAGAAGTGACGACGATTGTCGAATACTGCCTTAGGCGTCACTTCCGATTCAGGAATAACAGGGTATCGGTAACGCGGCATATCACCTCCTTACTATTAAAGACTTAAAGCATGTTTTAGCGCCAGGGTACCTCACCCCCCCTCCTCCACAATCACTAAGCATAGAATAAACACTAAGCTTAGACAGAAAATGCAAGAAAACTTGACCCAGCGCAAGCCACCCCATTACCCGACTATTACACTTGGTTGAAAACTAATATTAAAAGCACCTACCTTAGTTAAGGCTAGATTAGCAAACCGCAAGACTAGCCGATGCAAGTGCTATTTATGAGTGCTACTCATGCGAGGGGATCATCGATGAAAATGACGAAAAAAATTCTGCCCGGCATTATTGCTGGCGCAGCATTAATATCTACTGGGGCCATAGCAGCAGAAGACGGTTTTGAAGATTACCGCGACCGCTTTGAGGCGCTGCCATATTTACCCCCTATTCCTGCGCACAACTCACTTACCAAAGAGAAAGTTGAGTTGGGTAATATGTTGTTTTTCGAGCCGCGAATTTCTTCCAGCGGTGTCATCAGCTGCGCCACCTGCCATAACCCTGCATTGGGTTGGGCTGACCGTATCCCTCGCGCAGTGGGCCATGACGGACAAGTAGGTGAGCGCAACACCCCAACGGTCCTAAACAGTGGCTTTTTTGAAGCGCAGTTCTGGGATGGCCGCGAACCAGATCTAGAAGGGCAAGCACTTGGGCCTATCGAAGCCGATGTCGAAATGGCAATGGACCTTGAAATGGCACTGGAACGCTTAACGGAGTTTGATCTCTACCAGGAGAAATTTGCTAAAGCATATCCTGATGATGCAGATCCAATCAATGCTGACAACCTGGCCAAAGCACTTGCTTCTTTCCAGCGCACACTTAATACACCAAACTCACCGTTTGACCGCTACCTGCGCGGTGACCTAAGCGCCATCAGCGAACAAGCTAAAGATGGTATGGCTGCTTTTGTTAACAATGGTTGTATTGCTTGCCACAGCGGGCCAGCGCTGACAGATAGCCGCTTCCATGCGATCCAAGTTCCAGGCTCAACAGACCTAGGCCGCTACCTGGTAACCGGTGAAGAGAGCGACAAATACCGCTTCAAAACACCTACGCTTAGAAACGTAGCCGTCACCTACCCCTATATGAACAATGGCGCTACCGAAACGCTAGAGGAAGCGGTCGCTATTATGGGCGAGGAGATGCTTGGCCGAGAATTTGATGATGCCATGATTAATGATATCACTGCATTTCTGCATACGCTCACCGGCGAAATGCCTGATTTCGAAATTCCAGCACTCCCCTGATGTAGTCATTACATCTGAGTTAGCTTTAAAACTGCCGGCCTTGCGCCGGCAGTTCTCTTTTATACATTCAACTTAAGCGCGCTCTAAACGCTGCTTAAGTTCTTCCCGGCGCCCCTCGCTAGTGAATGCTTCTTCTATCGCATTGCGATTTAACATGCGAAAAACATCCTCATCCCAACCAAATGCTTCTGCACACGCCAAGTGATTTGTAAGCAAGCCCCCCCCAAAGTACGCCGGATCATCTGAGCTGATCGTGACTTTTAGTCCTTCCGCTAGCAGAATAGGGAGCGGATGGTCGCTCAATTGCTCAACCACCTTTAAGCTAACGTTTGAAAGCGGGCAAACGGTTAATACGGTTTGCTGGTCACGAAGGCGCTGGATCACAGCGTTACTCTCTAAGCAGCGCACACCGTGATCAATACGCTGCACATCAAGCACATCGAGCGCTTCAACGATATAGTCAGCGGGTCCCTCTTCGCCAACATGGGCCACGCGCACTAAGCCAACATCTTTAGCACGTGCAAACAGTGCCTGAAATTTAGCGGGCGGGTTATCACGTTCAGCACTGTCAAGACCAATCGCATCAAGAAGCTTCCAATAAGGAGCCGCTTGTTCAAAAACATGCAACGCCTCATCCGCTGGCCGATCACGAAGGAATGCCATGATCATGCCAACAGACAAGTCTAACGATGTTTCAGCCTCTTCTTTTGCTTGCAACAAGCCCGCCATGACAACTTCAAGAGGCACTCCACGCTGCAAGTGCGCTTGCGGGTCAAAATGCATGTCGATATGCACCACTCCCTCTCCTCGCGCTCGTTTAAAGTAATCCATCGCCAAATCATAAAAATCCTGCTTGGTGCGCAGCACATCCATGCCTTGGTAATAGAGATTTAAAAACCCTTGTAGATCATCAAATTGATAGGCGGCTTTCGCATCTTCAGCCGTTGCATAAGGAAGCTCAATGTTATTGCGTTTCGCAAGCTCAAACATTAATTCCGGCTCAAGAGAGCCTTCAATATGCAAGTGAAGCTCTACTTTTGGCAGCCGACGTAAAAACCCATGCATATCGAATTCCTTTTTTCGCTCAGGTAACTAGCTATCTATGCCAGTATCAGCAATTAGCTGCCCCTCAGCAAGCCGCCAATAGTGCTCAACACCGGGCAATAAATTCGCATCATCTACTTGATGCACAAAGTAAATCACTGTTTTATCCTGCAGCCAGTCATCTAAAGCAAACGCTATATGCTGTGCCGTTTGCGCATCAACACCCGCAAAAGGCTCATCCAGCAACACCACGTTTGGACTACGTAGAAATAAGCGCGCTAAGGCAACGCGCCTTGCTTGCCCACCGGATAGCTGCTGTCCCTTCTCCCCAACTGGCGTGTCCAGTTTGTATGGCTGCTGCTGCGCCCAATCACTTAACGCCACTTGATCCAAGGCGCGCCATAGCTCCTTGTTGCTAGCGCTAGGCTTTGCAATACGTAGGTTTTCCGCCAATGAACCATCGAAAAGATCCACCTGCTGGGTAAGCATAGCGAAATGTGCTGCCCGGCTATCTTCTGTCAATTTTAACGGAGCAAACCCTGCCACGCTGACATCACCACTAGAGGGTGAAGCTCGCCCCATAAGCAGTTGCGCAAGTGTCGACTTACCAGCGCCGGAGACCCCTGTTATCACCGCTCGCTTAGCGGCTGGCAGTACAAACGAAACATTACTTAGTGCAGGCTCAAACATGTTTGGATAGCAAAATGAGACGTTATTTAAACGAAGGGAATATGTTTGGCTCTCGGGGGGAAGAACCACTGAAGCAGAGCTAACCGCATTAACCGACAAAATATTCAACCGCTGAACCGCCGCATAGCTTGCCCCTAATTTAATAAAGGCTGAAGGCAATAGGTTGAATGCTTCATTGATACCCAAAATGATTAATACGGCCATCACCATAATTGGCCCGTTTACGCGCCCTTCTCCCAAGGCGATGCCAGCAAGCCACAGTACGGCTAACACCAACATGCCGGTCACAATGGAGACCAGTGCATTACCTAGCGCTGCTTTAAGCGTCAAGCGTCGTTGATTAACCGCAGCATGCATTTCATGACTGGAAATTTTTCGCTGATGCCAAGCACTGGTACCGTAGCTCATCAGCTCCGCGGAGGCTTGTACTTGATCAAGCACTAAGTGGCGCAGTTCTCTTTGATCGGTTGCCTGCTGGTGGCTATTGGCAAACCCAAGCCAAGCATACCCAAGCGTAATAACTAGCCATAGCAACCCTAATGAAACAGCCACCATGAGAGCAACGCCAGGCAGCCAGATAGCGATAAATGCCGATGCAACAAGCAGGCATAACAACGCAACAAAGGGCGGTATCAGTAGGCGAAGGTAAAAATTATCTAGCGTATCAATATCCGCCGTCAGGCGGCTTAGCCAGTCACTGGCCCTGCGACGACGTAAGCTAGCATCATCAAGCCGCGTTAAGTACCCGAACACACGAAAGCGTAGATCCGCCAGCAGCGTTAACACCGTATTGTGGTTATAAAGACGCTCTACGTAACGTGCAACCGTTCGCAACAAGGCAAAAAAACGAATACCTCCACCAGGCACATAAATATCCAAAGAAGAAGGCAGGCCTGCAGCTAACGCAATACCCGCAAGAGCACAGGCGGCTATGAACCAGCCGGACAAACCTAATAAAGAAAGCCCCGCCAGCACCGTAACCCAAACTAGAAAGGCGCCAACTAAGAAGCGTTGACGACGCCGCAGTAAGAGAGCAAGCCAGGGTTTGAACTCACGGTAGACACGCCTCATACGATTACCTCGTTGAGTTTGCCCGCTTCGCACACAAAATGCCGAGTAGCCACATGAACAATGGCGGGATGGTGAGTGGCAATCACTAGCGTTCGCCCCTCTTTAGCCCATTCCAGCAACGCTTGAATAACGGCTTGTTCTGCGGAAGCGTCCAGACTAGCCGTTGGCTCATCCAACACGACTAGCGGCGCCGTGCTTAAATAAACACGCGCAAGGGCAAGACGCTGGGCCTGCCCACCCGAAAGACCAACGCCGCGCTCGCCAACAACACTCTCTAGCCCAGCGGGCAATGCTTCTAACAAGGCCCCCAATCCGGCACGGCGCAAGGCATCAGTCATGGCTGCCTCATTCGCCTCTGGGTTAGCTAACCGAAGATTATCCGCCATTGTGCCCTGAATAAGGCACGGGCTTTGATCAAGCCACGCCACTTTTGATGACCGTCGGCGATACTCACCACTTAATGGCGCCATAAAGCCCGCCAAAACTGCTAACAACGACGATTTTCCGCTACCTGACTCGCCTGTAATAGCCACAACATCACCGACAAAAACCGTCATACTTACTGCCTGCAACGCCGGTTTCCGCCCAATATAGCCCACACTGATATTGGCTAACTCACACTCGGCGCCTGGCGTCTGCGGTGACGCTATATGATGGGGAACCAATGCGGGCTCATTAAAAATTGTAGCAATACTCTCCGCAGCACCTAACGCCGCCGCACGATCGTGGTAGTGCTGAGAGAGCGTACGTAAAGGCTGGAAAAATTCAGGCGCCAACAGCAACACTGCCAAGCCAGTGAATAGCGTAAGAGATGGCGATGGGCCGTAATCGATGTAGCCTAGCAGGCCAAAACCCACATACATGGCAACAACCGCAATAGCGACAGACGCAAAGAATTCGAGCACAGCAGAGGATAAAAATGCCAGTCGCAAGGTACGCATACTCAAGCGGCGGTACTCGTCGGTGGCGTACCAAACTTCCTGTTGAGCGGAACGGGTGTGGCCAAAAAGCTGCAACGTTGTCATACCCCGCACGCGATCAATAAAATGTGCGGATAAGCGTGAAACCGCTGCAAATTGATCTCGATTCAAACGCTCAGCGCCCATCCCTACCAGGGCCATAAACAGTGGAATAAGCGGTGCAGAAAGGAGCAAAAAAATAGCGACTAAATAATCGAGCCACCCCACCACGCAGGCAATTAACAGCGGCAAAGCCACCACGATACGTAGCTGGGGGTAAAAACGCGCAAAGTAGCCATCCAGAGCATCAATATGCTCTACAGCTTGGGTGGCCAGCGCACCACTCTGCCGCTGGGTCAACCAAACAGGGCCGAGTTTAGCGATCTTCGCTAGCAACTCGGCCCTGGCAAATTGGCGAATGCGAAGACTCGCCTCGGCGCTTAAAACTTCTTGCCCCCACTGAAAAAGAGAGCGGAGCCCCACCGTTAGCGCCAGCCCGCCAAAGAGGGGCAAAAGCTGCGCAGGCGAACGGCCATGAATCACTAGCTGATCTATCAGCCAGGCAAGACCCACCACCAGCACCACTGTTTGAACACCGGCTAAGACACCGCAGGCTGCCGCACCTACCAACCGATTTCGCTCTCTGTGCGCAAGCATTTGAAGCCATAGGCGCGGCGTAATGAGGGGCTCTCCGCTTTGATCCCGGCCGGACATGGGGTTAGTGATACCCGTCACCTACTCGTACCTTGCCGCGGAACACCCAGTAAGTCCACGCGGTGTAAGTAAGAATAATCGGGATAACGAACAGCACACCAATTAGCAGGAAAAGCTGGGATTCAGGGGCGGACGCAGCGTCCCAAAGCGTATAATTAGGAGGCACAATCACCGGCCATTTGCTAACGATAAGGCCCAAATAGGTAAATACATAGATGCCTATCGTCGCAACAAAAGGAATACCTTCTCTACGCCGCTTGACCGACCTATACACAGTGAACGCACACAGCAGCGCTAGCGCCGGAAATATCCAGATGACCTGAAGATGGCCAAACCAACGCTCCCAAACAGCAGGATTCACGAACGGCGTCCAGAGACTGATAATGGCAAACACACCCAGCACTATTGCTAACAGCAGTGGCGTAATTTTGTATGCCCAATCCTGAATATGGCCTTCTGATTTAAGAATAAGCCATGTTGCACCCAGCAGTGCATAGCCCGCCATTAAACCTAAGCCGGTTAAAACCGAAAATGGGGTAAGCCAATCAAAAGGCCCGCCAACAAAGGCGAAATTTTCTACTCGAAAACCTTGGATATAGGCACCCACTACAGTTCCTTGCGCAAAGGCAGCAATAGAAGAGCCCCAGCAAAATGCTCGGTTCCACCAGTGCCGATTACGACGTGATTTAAAACGAAGTTCAAACGCCACACCCCGGAAAATCAGCCCTGCCAACATAAGAAAGACGCCAATATACAGTGCGGGTAAAAACACTGAATAGACCAGCGGGAAGGCGCCTAGCAAACCCGCACCGCCTAGCACTAGCCATGTCTCGTTACCATCCCAAACCGGCGCCACAGAGTTCATCATGACGTCGCGGGCATCTTCATCTGGGGCGAAGGGATAAAGAATCCCAAGCCCCAAATCGAACCCATCCATCAATACGTACATCATGATGCCAAAGCCGATGATGAACGCCCATATTAGCGTTAAATCAAACATTTCCATGTTTAGCTCCTAGCCGGATCAACGTCATCATCAAAGGGGGTATGAGCAGCAGACATCGGACGCATGGGACGATGGAAGTTATCGCCCACCGTCTCCCGCTCTTCTTCTGGCAGCATGCCATTACGCACAACGCGCGTCAGGTAGTAAATACCGGCATAAAACACCACACCATAGACAAGCACATAGCCAACCAGAGTAAACAGCGCCATCGGCCCTGTTAACGACGGCGTGACCCCTTCGGCATGGGTCATCATCCCATATACCAACCAAGGAGCACGGCCCGTCTCAGTAACCACCCATCCGGCCAGTACTGCCACAAAAGGCAAAGCAATCATGCCAGTCAGTGCTTTCAGGAAGAGAGGGTTATGGTAGATACGTCCTTTACGGCGCAGGATTAACCCCGTCAAGGCAACTGCGATCATCAACAGCCCAATGCCCACCATCACCCGGAAAGCCCAGAAAACAATCGCAACCGGCGGTTGCTCATCCGGCGCAGCCTCTGAAATTCCAGGAATTTCCCCATCTGCTGAATGGGTCAGAATGATGCTCGCTAAATTAGGAACACCAATAGCGAAACGATTGGTCTGCGCCTCTTGATCAGGAATTGCAAACAGCAGTAGCGGTACGTTAGTTGATGTTTCCCAATTACCTTCCATCGCCGCCAACTTTGTAGGCTGATATTCCAAGGTATTCAAGCCATGAAAATCACCGACAACTGCTTGAGCAGGCGCCAAGAAAAGCAATAACCATAAGCACATTGAGAGTGCTCGGCGATTAGCCTCCGGATCGCGATCTCTCAGTAAGAACCAAGCGCTAACCCCTGCTACAACAAAGCCACCGGTAAGAAACGATGCCATCGCCATGTGAGCAAAGCGGTACGGGAAGGAAGGGTTAAAAATGGCTTCCATCCATGAAACAACATGGAAGCGATTGTCAATCAGCTCGACCCCTGCCGGCGTATGCATCCAGCTGTTGGCTGAGAGAATCCAGAAGGAGGAAATAAACGTACCAACGGCCACCATGATAGCGGCAAATAAGTGCACGCCCTGCGGTACTTTTCCTCGGCCAAATAACAGCACCCCAAGAAACGCCGCTTCTAAGAAGAAGGCGGTAACCACTTCATAGCTAAGCACAGGTCCTAAAAAATTAGATGCTGCCTGGGAAAAGTTGCTCCAATTCGTACCAAACTGGAACGACATCACAATGCCCGACACCACCCCCATGCCAAACACCACAGCGAACACCTTTGTCCAAAACAGCGACAGACGGTCCCAAGCAGGGTTTTTGGTTTTAAAATAGAGGCCATGGAGCAGGGCAATATAAGATGCCAAACCTATGGTAAAAACAGGAAAAATAGCGTGAAACGATACAACGAACGCGAACTGTATTCGCGATAGCACCAGGGGGTCGAGTTCCATCACACTCTCCTAAGACCTGAACAAATATCCCATCAATGGGTCACACAAGCTTAGTTGAGCCTTAGTGGCACTGCATTTTAGTTATAAGCACTAAGCTTATTCTTTCTCTAACGGTTATCTTACAGCTTCGACAATGGCTATACAGAGAAAGTTTGCCGCTAAACTGTGTCGCATTGACGCAGAGTTAAAAGCACTTTAGGTGGCGACTACAATGCTCACCATATAGCCGGTATAAGCCAAAAAAAGCGCCAGCAAAATACCGCCTTCAACACGATTAATCCGGCGCGGTCGGCCTCGCCAGGAAAATGCGAATAGAACCATCAGCAGCGTCATGCAGGTCATCACACTCCAATCGCGCACCAGCACCTCGCGGCCCGCTTCAATGGGATGAATAACCCCTGCCAAGCCGACCACCGCCAGGCTATTGAATAAATTGGAGCCCACCACGTTGCCCAGCACCATATCGTGCTCTTTACGGCGCAGCGCACTGATGGAGGACGCCAGTTCTGGCAAAGAAGTACCTATAGCAACCACGGTCAAACCAATAATCAGGTCGCTAACACCAAAACCAACCGCTATTTCAACCGCTCCCCACACCAACAGACGCGAACTCACAATCAGCAACACTAAACCTACGAGTGTCCACATGAGAGCTTTGCCCCGGGTCATGGGTTTACTGTCTAGCGACTGAGCAACTTCATCTACCAGCGGGTCATCCGCTTGGCCGCGAGAGCGCACGATGCTCACGCCAATAAAGAGCACCAAGGCGACAAGTAGTACAACCGCCTCCCAGCGTGAAATCCATCCATCAAACAGCATAAAGCCGGTTAAAAGCATAACGGCGACTAATAACGGCATCTCTTTACGAATAACATCTGAATGCACTGCCAAAGGCGCAATAAGCGCTACAAAACCTAACACTAGCCCGATATTGGCAATATTTGACCCATACGCATTACCTACCGCCAAACCAGGATTTCCCTGCATGGCGGCTAACACCGATACGGTCATCTCGGGTGCGGATGTTCCAAAGCCGATCACAAGCATGCCAATAAGTAGGGGTGAAAGCCCCAGCCAGCGTGATGTAGCCGCTGCACCATCAATAAATTTTTCGGCGCTCCAAATAAGTAAAGCTAGCCCCACCAGCACCGCTATATAAGCGAGCAACATTTCAGTTCCTTAATGTCGTAATGTTAGGCACTATCGCGGGTGCATCCTTGTCCAACCCCTCACATCAGTCAAGTAGAGTTTATTTGCGGGTTTGACAGCCAAGCACGCCCGCCGTATTGGTGTTAACTACTTAATGTATTGAGAGCTCGCTGTTGCCCCACTACCCTCTTAAAAAACGCCACTTACCGGTTAATACACCGCTGGTTGATCGCCTACCACCTGAGCTTCGCGTTCAGCGTAGGCGACTACGCGCCTGCCATGAGTGCGACTGGGTTTCAGCACTGCCCCCGCTTAAATCTGGGGAGAAAGCTTCTTGCCCACGCTGCTCTCACGTCCTGGTTAAGCGTAACCGCTTTCCAGCCCAACGCAGCATGGCGCTTGCTCTCGCTTCGCTTATTGCCCTGCTTATTGCAGTATCATTTCCGTTTATCAGTTTTAACGTAGGTGGCGTAGGTAACCGCATTGAGCTCTCGCAGACAGCCACTACATTAATTGCCTTTCACCAGCCTGTTGTCGCAATTGCGGTCATCATGACGATTATTGTGCTGCCAGCGGTTTATCTGGTGGGTGTCATTTGGCTGCAGTACGGCCTTTTACGCGGCAAACACATGTCATTTAGCCGTGATATCGCGCGCTCTTTAGCTCACCTAACCCCTTGGATGATGGCCGATGTCTTTATCATTGGCGCCTTGGTCAGTTTAATTAAAATTGCCGGTATGGCGCATATTGAACTGGGTATTTCTTTTTGGTCGTTTTGTATTTTTGCAGTGTTATTGCTAAAGACGTCACAGTCTCTTGACGCCGATTGGATGTGGTTCTCGCTGGAGGGCGAACCCCTCGCGCCAGAAGGAACCAAAACTGGCACCACTGGCGCCAGCCAGGGGGTGACCGGGTGTCCAACCTGCGGCTTAGTGAATCGCCTTTCTCCTCAACAAAGCCAAAACCGCTGCATACGCTGCCATGAGAAGCTCCATCAGCGCTTACCCCACAGCTTACAGCGCACTTGGGCACTGCTCTTTGCAGCCACCATTATGTATATCCCGGCTAACGTCTACCCCATCATGACGACTACCAGCCTAGGACACACAACACCTTCCACCATCATTGGCGGGGTCGTGCAGCTCCTACAAATGGGTTCATGGCCGGTAGCGGCAGTTATCTTTATTGCGAGTGTCATCGTACCCGTAGGTAAGCTAGTCGCCTTGGCGTGGCTCTGTCTCGTCATAAAACGCAGTAACGAACTGAACGCCCAAAGCCGCACTAAGCTTTACAGGCTCACCGAGTTTATCGGCCGTTGGTCAATGGTCGATGTGTTTGTTGTTGCCATCTTAGTTGCCCTCATACGGGCCGGCTCTCTAATGTCAATCACTCCTGGCCCAGCTGCATTAGCATTTGGAGCCGTGGTAGTGTTCACCATGCTTGCTGCCATAACCTTTGACCCACGCTTGATTTGGGACGCCCCACCTACACGCTCTACTCGCCGTGAAACGGCCACCAAGGAACCTGTTGATGGCTAATGATTTAACCCCGCAACAACAACCAACGCCTTCAGAAGAGAATGACTTGCACAGGGCGAAGACATCGCCTCAGACCAGGCTTTCGCCTATCTGGATTGTGCCAATTGTAGCCGTCATCATTGGCATGTGGCTGGTATACGACAACTATACGAGCCGCGGCACACTGGTAACGCTCAATATGGAAAATGCTGAAGGCATAGAGGCAGGCAGCACATTAATTCGTAGCCGCAACGTTGAAATAGGTCGGGTACAAAGCGTGCAGCTTTCTGACGATCTTTCCCACGCGGTACTGACTGCCCGCATTCAACCTGAAGCTGAAACTATGCTGCGCGAAGACAGCCGCTTTTGGGTCGTCAAGCCACGCATTGGAAGGGAAGGCATCAGCGGCCTTGGCACCGTGCTTTCAGGTGCTTATATTCAGCTTGAGCCGGGTAGGTCTGAAGAGCCACGCCGTGAGTTTCAGGTCAGCGACGTCCCCCCGGTCGCGCCTGCAGGCCAAGCGGGCCTGCACATCAGCTTAGTGAGCCAGCTGGGCAATTCACTGCGTGTAGGGGACCCTGTATCCTTCCAAGGCTATACCGTTGGCCGTGTTGAAGACACGCGTTTTGAGCCTGAATCTCGCACCATGCATCACCACGTCTTTATAGAAGATCCTTATGCACAGCTCGTAACGGACAGCACCCGTTTCTGGACATCCAGCGGCGTTGATTTTCGTCTAGACGCTGATGGCGTCCGTGTCAATGTGGAGTCCCTGGAAGCGCTGCTAGGCGGCGGGGTTACCTTTGGCGTACCCGAGGATTTACCCATGGGCCGCCCGGTAGAAGCCAATGCCAGCTTTAGCCTCTATGCTGATGAAGATAGCGCCCGCGAAGGAACCTTTAACCGCCATCTCGAATACGTGCTACTGGTTGAGGATACGGTACGCGGGCTCTCAAAAGGGGCGCCGGTGGAGTTTCGAGGTGTCCGCTTGGGCACCGTTGCCGCCGTCCCCTGGAACTTTACCGCTCCACAACCTGATTCACGGGCTCAGTTTTCCATACCAGTATTGATCCGAATTGAGCCGCAACGTTTAGGTATTGAAAATGAGGATATTGATTTAGAGATGTGGGAAGAGCGTTTTCAGCGCATGTTTGGCATGGGCCTGCGCGCATCCCTAAAAAATGGCAACCTGCTCACTGGCGCCCTCTTTGTAGACCTGAATTTCCAGCGTGATTTAGCCGATCAATATTTGGCTGAGTCTTTTTCAGAACGCACCGTTTTCCCCACGGTGGCTGGCGGGTTTGCACAAATCCAAGCACAAGTGACCAATTTATTGGATAAACTTAATGGATTAGAGGTAGAGCCGCTGCTAGCCGGCCTGGATCGCAATTTGCAGGCTTCCGAGAGCGTACTCAACGAAGTTCGTGAAGTCAGCGCGTCAATGAACCAGCTTCTTAATGACCCAAACACCCAAGCAATTGGCGGCAACCTGAACGCTACACTCGATGAGCTACGCAGCACACTACAAGGTGTTTCGCCCTCTTCGCCCGCTTACCAGGAGTTAACTACCGCGATTCAACGCCTAGACCGTTTAATGCGTGACCTACAGCCACTTACCCGCACATTGAACGAAAACCCCAGGGCGTTGCTATTTGATAACCTGGATACCCAGGATCCAATTCCCCGTGCTCCACGCTAACAAGGAATGACTATGCGCTTTCTGACCCTTAAGGCTTTACTGTTGCTCAGCCTGAGTCTTCTGCTGTCGGCCTGTGCAAACAGCGTTACACCCCCGGCACGCTACATGCTACCTAGCAGCCCAGCGGTTAACGCTCCGGCTCAACCCCAAGCCACGCTTAAAGTAAGCGCACCACGGTTAGCACATTATCTAGATGTTGATGGCATTGTTATGCAGTTAGATGATATTGCCCTCAACGAAGCGCGGGAGCATCAGTGGGCGGAAAGCATAGGCCGCCAGTTGGAGCGCTCACTGCGGGTGCACCTTGCTCATGAGCTACCCACTATCCAAGTAGTCCGGGAAGAGAGCAATGCACCCAGCGGTCTAACGCTGCAACTTGAGATTGATCAGTTCCAGGGAAGGTATGATGGGATTGCTGTGGCCAGCGGACAGTGGCAACTTAGAAGCACCAGCAATGAACTGTTGACGATGAAAAGTTTTACTGCTGAAACAGAACTCAATGAAGATGGCTACCCAGCATTGGTACGCTCACTAGGCGAGAGTTGGGCCAGCATTGCGGGCCAGATTGGACATCAACTACGCCAAGGCAACTTTTTTGAGTAGGCTAGCTTAGGCACCTCATGTCGGCCTGCCTATTAACGGCTAAGCTACGTCAGAGACTCGGACAAGGACGCGATATGAACAGTGACAATACGTTTGACGTTGAGGCGCTACACAAGCACCTGGCAAGCCTAACGCATTCTCTTGAAGCATGGCTTGAGGGCGACACATCACTCTCCCTATTAGAGACGGCCCTAAATAGCCACGATGCTCTCATCGATATACTGACTACCCAGGGAGTCTCTGCAAAGGCTATTGAAACGCTGGGGCGCATTGAACAGTTTGTTGCTGAACAAGCCCTTGAACTATACAGCGGCCCCAGCTCTGCTCAACAGCAAGCACATATTCTCGAAAGCTTTGCCCGCCCGTTAATGGCACTAGATGGCATTGGCCCTGCCACGGCGGCGCAGCTATTTGATGCTGGCATAGCACACCCCAACCAGCTCTTTGAGCTTAGCGCCGATGAAGTAGCTTCGCTGCCACTGCCTGCCGCCAGTCATGCGCGGGTTACCAGCATTTATACGCAGCACGTTGACCACCAATAACCGCGTTGAAAGGCGTCGCCTGCTAGCAATCGTGATACACTGTAGCGGTGTATCACAGTTATTTTTCAGCACTACCCCGTCACTTCCGAACAAGGCTTTGTCATACGTACTTGCCTTTTACGGCTAATAAATGTCCATCGCGGCTGCGCACTTTATCTGGCAAACTTCGCTGCCGCGACGGTGTATCATCCTCGCTTTTTGAACATTACGCTTAGCAAACTGCCGCCTGTCGGTGTTACTTGCTAGGTGATTGCGGAGAACGCATGAGCTTTTCTGAACTTGGTCTGCACGACGATTTACTGCGCGCCGTTACCGCGCAAGGCTATACCCAGCCAACCCCTATTCAATTAAAGGCTATCCCCGTTGTACTGGAGGGGCGTGACCTACTCGCCAGTGCCCAAACCGGCACAGGTAAAACAGCTGGTTTTACGCTACCTATGCTGCAGCGGCTCGCTAACGGTAAGCGTCCCGCCAAACGCCAAGTAAGAGCTCTCGTCCTCACCCCAACCCGTGAGCTGGCCGCCCAAGTGGGTGAAAGCGTTGCCGCTTACGGCCAACACCTTGCGCTACGCTCTCACATTATTTTTGGTGGTGTTGGCCAGCAACCCCAGGTGGATGCCTTAAAAGCAGGTCTTGATGTCTTGGTTGCCACCCCAGGCCGGCTGCTTGACCTTCATCAGCAAGGCCATGTCGATTTATCCGCAGTGGAAATTCTTGTTCTCGATGAAGCGGATCGCATGCTCGATATGGGCTTTATTCATGACATTAAGCGGCTGCTGCGCTTGGTGCCAAAACAGCGTCAAAACCTGCTATTTTCCGCGACGTTTTCAAATGAAATTCAAGCGCTCGCCCAGCAACTGCTCGACAACCCTGCGTTGATTGAAGTTGCTCCGCGCAACACCACAGCCGAACGAATTGAGCAGGCCATTTACCGCGTAGATCGCGATAAAAAGCGTGAACTGCTCGCTCATTTGATCCAGCAGCATGGCTGGTTTCAGGTGTTGGTGTTTACACGCACCAAGCATGGCGCTAACCGCCTAGCAGAACAGCTCTCCAAGCAAGATATTCCTGCGATGGCAATCCACGGCAACAAGAGCCAAGGCGCCAGAACTCGGGCGCTAGGGGCTTTCAAAAGTGGCGATTTACAGGTATTGGTGGCCACCGATATCGCCGCACGCGGGCTGGATATCAATGAACTACCCCACGTAGTGAACTTCGACCTGCCTAATGTAGCAGAAGACTATGTGCATCGTATTGGCCGCACAGGTCGTGCAGGCAGCAACGGTGAAGCCGTCTCACTGGTATGTGTTGATGAGCATGGCTTACTCAGCGGCATCGAACGGTTAATCAAGCAGACACTTCCCAAGCGTATTGAGCCCGGTTTCGAACCTGACCCCAACGCCAAGCCCGAGCCAATTGAAAATGGGCGCCGTGGCCAGCGGCAACCCCGCGCCAAACGTAAGCCTGACGGACAATCTGCGCCTTCGGGCGGCGAACGCCGTCGCGCCCGCCGCTAGCCTGCCGACAAGGAATATGCGAAGGTTAGCGCCTTGCATATTCCGGCATTACCGCTGAATTGATTCATGGAGTGATTATGGCGTCGAAGCAACTAATTAATGAATACCGTCAGTGGCTTGCCTTTCAGCATCAAGAGCAACTGAGTCGCGAACATCAAGGTATTTCACAACGCCTGGAAGATGCGCGTGCTTCTTCAGGACAAGTGCTTCAAGCATATCGCAGCATGGCTGAAAAGGCTTCGGTGGAAGGCGCCTGCTACCGCACGCTTTTTTTGCGCGAGCGCGACAGCAATGACGCACTCCCCTGCGAAGGCTGGCTCTTCGTGCGGCGTGTACTCAGCGAAGGCAACAGCACACGGGTGCGCGTAACCTTGCTTGAAACGTTTACCCTTGAAGAAGGCATTATCGCTCCTGGCGATAAACCTGCGCGCAAGCTAACCCTCGAAATCTATGATAAATTAGATATCAATAAAGGAATGCGCACCCAGGTACGGGTAGACTGCTTGGACACTCCTCAGGACTACCACTTTATTACCCTGCTAGATGCGGTGCGTGGAGATTTACGTCCACACCTTAAATAAGCGTAAGCGCCCGCCATGGTCTCTCGTCGTGCATTCACCTTCATCTTACTGATGTTCGTAGTAGGGCTTAATTTACGCCCTGCTATGTCATCGGTTGCCCCACTGCTGAACCGCCTACAAGAGACCGCCGGATTATCACCTGCTGCCGCAGGCATTCTCACCACCTTACCGGTTCTTTTCCTCGGCTTGTCGGCCCCACTTGCACCACTGCTGGCCCACCGATTTGGTAGTGAACGTGCGCTAAGCGGTGCGCTTTTACTATTAGCTAGTGGGCTAATAGTTAGAGGGCTACCGCTGCCCGGCAGCCTATTTATTGGTTCTGCTATGGCCGGCACGGCTATCGGGATTAGTGGTACGTTGCTGCCCGCCCTGGTCAAACGAGAGCTGCCTGGAAGTGCCGACTTACTAACCGGGCTTTACACCATGGCGCTCTGCCTTGGGGGCGCACTGGGAGCGGGGCTTAGCGTTCCATTAATGCATTGGCTGGGAAGCTGGCAACTGAGTTTAATGAGCTGGTCACTGTTGGCGCTTGTGGCATTACTTCTATGGGTCGCAAAAGCGCCCAAAACCCAGCAATCTCAGTTACCCACTTCACCAAAAGCACCGCTTTTACATTTGCTACGCAAACCGCTGACTTGGCATGTCATGCTGTTTATGGGCATCCAGTCCTCAATGGCGTATATCGTGTTCGGCTGGCTGCCCACACTGCTGGTATATCGCGGATATAATGAGGCCGCCGCGGGCTGGACAATGGCTATTTCAATCATGTGCCAGCTAGGCGCTGCACTATCCGCCCCTTGGCTGGCACGCTTAGGCAAAGACCAGCGTCCCGCCCTGCTGTTGGTTCTGTTCAGCACTGCACTAGGTCTTTGGATGCTGCTAATCGCGCCCCTGGCCTGGAAGTGGCCAGGGGCAGCACTACTTGGCATTGGCCAAGGCGGCAGCTTCAGCTTAGCACTAAGCCTTCTGGTATTGAGAACCGCTAATTCCCGTTTAGCCGGTCAGCTCTCTGGC
Organism: Halomonas sp.; assembly: GCF_017515565.1. Taxonomy (GTDB): domain Bacteria; phylum Pseudomonadota; class Gammaproteobacteria; order Pseudomonadales; family Halomonadaceae; genus Vreelandella. Next base: position 39,083 of record NZ_JAFWFN010000011.1, on the reverse strand, counting down.
CTCGTCCAGGGTGGAGGTTACACGCTTGCAGCCCTTGGGCCATTTGGCGTGGGCCTGATGCTCCAAGCAGGTGCTGGCACTGAAGACATCGCTTGGCTACTTATTTTATTGATACTAATCTGCTGCGGGTTTGCGCTTCTAGCTGGTCGTAAACGTCGACTAGATGACCAGTCAGGCGAACTGCTAGTAAATAACAACTAAATTACTAGTGACACTAACGCTACCGATGTAAAGCGGCTTGTTAACGCAGTCATCGACTATTTTAGGATAATGCTTTGAGCACGACGTCACCTTTAACATCTGCAGCTCCCACTAAAGAGCGCCTGCTGGTCATTTATACCGGCGGCACCATAGGTATGTTGCAACAGGCGAATGGCCTAACCCCGGGCGGTAATTTTCGTGAGCGCCTACATCAAGCATTAAGCCACCTGCCCCTGGCGCAACGGCAAAGCCTGCCCGCTTACGATGTTATTAGCTACGCGTCGCTAATCGACTCAAGTGCTGCCACACCGCTTAACTGGCAGCAGTTAGCAAGAGACATCGCCGACAACGTAACCGCCTATCGCGGCTTCGTGATTATTCATGGCACCGACACATTAAGCTGGACAGCCGCCAGCCTTGCTTATCAGTTACAAGGAATAGATCGTCCCGTGGTGTTAACAGGCGCCATGCAGCCGCTAGAGGCCCTGAATAGCGACGCCCTGGATAATCTATACGGCGCGTTCCGCTTTGCCGCCCAACCAGCGCTGCAAGAAGTTGCTATCTATTTTGCAAACCGGTTGTTACGAGGCGTTCGCTCCATTAAGCAGCACAGTGACGCCGTGGATGCGTTCTCCTCTCCCAATTACCCAGTCATTGGGGAGCGCGTAGGCGATGACTTTATACACTATCCTAGCCGGGGACTGGCCTGCCAACAGCGAGGCGCCCCACGCTTTGAGCTGGCCGACTATCTTCCGGTAGCCCAGGGTGAAGTGGCAAGGGTAGTCCTTTGGCCTAGTATTAGCTCGTGGCAATTGGAGAGCATACTTGGCGACTCACGCATCAAAGGTGCGCTGTTACAGCTATGGGGGGCGGGCAACCTTCCTAGCAACCCTGACTTACTCGCGCTCATTGCTAAGGCAAGCGGTGAAGGCAAACTCATTGCTGCGATTAGCCAATGCCCCCAGGGTAGCATTCATTTAGGTGCCTATGCGGCAGGCGACGGCCTTGCCGACGCTGGCGTACTCTCAGGCGATGACATGACGCCCGAAGCTGCCTATACCAAGCTGGTTCACTTACTCGCCCAACCGCTCTCTTTCGAAGACCAGCGTCGCCGCTTTTTGACACCACTCGTCGGAGAATGCTAACGCGCTTTTAAGAAAAGAGACTGGCATAGTCGCTCATTCACGCTATGTTTAAGTGTACGTTAACCAACGGAAAGGAAAGTAAAATATGGAACAACCCGTACACCATTTTAGCGAACTTTTTGAGCAGCTTGGATTACCCTCTGATTCAGAATCCATCGAGCGCTTTATACAACGTAACTCGCCGCTCCCCGAAGAGATGGCCCTAGCAGATGCTCCCTGCTGGAATGAAGGCCAAGCAGAGTTTCTACGCGAAGCCGTTGAAGCAGATGCTGACTGGGCAGAAGTGGTTGACCACCTTGACGCATCAATGCACAAGACCGCCTAACCACCCGCAATACATGCCCTGAGCAGAGTAGCCAGGGCGATTAATGCTCTTAAATAACTGCTAAAAATCACGCGCCGCTTCAACGCGGCGCCGATACCAGCCGCCTACAAGCAGCAGTAATGCCAATGCTAAAAGTGGGAATATAACCTCAAACTGAAGCGCATTTTCTTCTTCAATTGCCTCAAGTGCGCCATAAATGGCACTACTATAGACCGCCCACTTTACTGACAAGCCAAGCGCCGCCGCGATTAAATAGCGGCCCAGCGAAATGCGTCGAAGACCGGCAGCAAAGTTAATCACCGAATGCGGAAAGCCCGGCAGGATACGTAACGCGCATTGGGTAAGAAGATCGCTACGCGCCTCTAATGTTTCCATGACCTTAAGCGTCAACCCTTTAGGGTTCCAGCGGTCGCCCGCATTTGCCGCTAACTGGTAAGCGCCCCACGCACCTGCAACACTGCTAATGGTCAACATAAACGTCGCAATCAGTGGTGAATAAAAAGGGGCAATCAACCACAAGCCAATACTGCCTGGTAAACCAATGGCAAGGGTTACCGCCATTGTTACCATTACGCCAATGATCACCACTGGATGATGAGACATCGTGGCTGCCCAGCGCTTTACCGCCATTAAATCAGGGGAGTACCATAACCAAACATAAGCAAGCATGGCCACGACCGCGAAGCCCGCGGCCCAACGCCATGAGTATCGTGTGAAATTATTCATTTAACCGAGCTTCAACCCGTTCAAGTATTTGGCGGCTGACTTTACCTACTAAAGGTTTGGCAGCTTTGTTTACCGCTTTTTCCATTAAGCGATTACGAATATCATAGCGCAAGGTTAACTCAACCTCTGTTCCTTCAGGCACTGCACGCAACTGATAGCGCCCCTGGTTTTTCACCCCTTCCAACGACTCCCACGCCAACACGTGTGGGGGCTGAATTTCTGTCACTGCCACATCGAACGACCAGTCCATACCCACCGCCCGTACATGCCAACGGTAACGGTCATTGCCTAACGTATCGATCGAGCGAATTAAATCAGAATAGTCCGCAAAATCTTCAACGCGGCGCAACAGCTCAAATACGCGCTCTGGAGACGCTTTAATAATTTCACTATGTTCTATGGTGGCCATGAGCTTGTCTCTTACGGCTGGGATTAACAGCTTAACATGCCAAACCATGCCGACATACACAACGAAGCGGGGCACTGGCTGTGACTACCTCTGGTCAGATAACCCCACATTGCGTACACTGCCGCCCTTCCGGACCGGACCCCGGATCATCGCTTAGCGTGACGCTAACGCGCCTAAAAAATTCTCCGAACAGTGAGTATTAATAATGTCGTTAACCACCACTTCAGACGCAAACGCGTCTTCCACCGTTGTGATTTATTCCGGCGGCATGGACTCCTACACAGTACTTCACCGCGCGCTAAACGAAGGCCTCACCGTTCACGCGCTCTCGTTTGATTATGGACAGCGCCACGCACGAGAATTGATCACGGCACGCAACGTTTGCCAACAGCTCCAGGTGCCTCATCAGGTAGTTGATATACGTGCTATTCATGGCCTGATTGATAACTCGGCATTAACCAGCGATGCCATTGCCATGCCCGAAGGCGACTACGCGGCGGATAACCTGCGCGCCACCGTAGTACCTAACCGCAATATGATCCTGCTTTCACTTGCGATTGCAAAGGCGGTCAACATTGGCGCCCAGCGCGTCGACTATGGTGCCCATGGGGGCGACCATATTCTCTACCCTGACTGTCGTCCTGAATTTGTTCAAGCCATGAACCACGTGTCTGGTATCGCTAATTTTGACCCCGTCACGATCCACGCCCCCTACCTGCAATCTACCAAGGCGGAGATTTTGCGTGATGGGCTCGCCATGGGTCTAGACTATCGCGACACCTGGACCTGCTATGAAGGGCGCGAACTCGCCTGCGGCAAGTGTGGCAGCTGCCGAGAACGCCTGGCCGCCTTTAGCGCTAACCAAGCCATCGACCCACTCGCATATGAAAGTGGCGTTTTGCAGGGAATGCGCTGATGTACCAAGTTAAAGAAGCGTTTTACACGCTCCAAGGCGAAGGTGCACAAGCTGGCCGTGCCAGCGTATTCTGCCGTTTCAGCGGCTGTAATCTTTGGTCAGGCCGAGAAATTGACCGCGCTAGCGCCAAGTGCACGTTTTGCGATACCGATTTTATCGGCACTGACGGTATCAATGGCGGCAAATTTGCTACAGCAACCGCGCTGGCCAACCATATCCATGCGCTGTGGCCCCAGAGCGCTAGCCGGGCGACGCCCTATGTGGTTTTTACAGGAGGCGAGCCGCTGTTACAGCTAAATGCCGAGCTGGTGGCAGAACTGCACCGCCATGGGTTTGAAGTCGCAGTGGAAACCAACGGCACCCTTTTGCCACCGCCAGGTATTGACTGGTTGTGCGTTAGCCCAAAGGGCACTAACTCTCTTGCAGTGACCCACGGGGACGAGCTAAAGCTGGTTTACCCGCAACCCGACGCGCTACCAGAAAATTTTGCCTCGCTAGATTTCAGCCACTTTTTTTTACAGCCCATGGATCGCGGTAGTGAGCAGATAAATACGCAAACGGTTAAATCAACGACCGCTTACTGCATGGCTAACCCACAGTGGCGCCTATCGCTCCAAACGCACAAAATCGCAGGATTTGATTAATGTCGCTATTTGTTAACCACCTGACCCATATTGATGTTTCCCTTTGGTGCCCGGAAAAAGGCTTAAAAGGGTGCAGCTGGCAAGTAGATGCCCTATTAGACGGAGAGCTGGGTGAAGACGGCATGCTGTTTGACTTCGGTGAAGTAAAGCCCTGGATTAAACGAACCCTCGACAGCGGCCTTGACCATACACTGCTAGTGCCCCTCAAAGCACCAGGCATTGAAGTCAGCGATTGCCCTGAAGGCATTTGCGTTCGAACCAACACACCCTACACCATGGAAGTACGCGGCCCCGCCGAGGCATTTACGCTGCTACCATGGGAAACAATTACTATTGGGGATGTTGCAGATCTACTGAGCGATACCCTCACTACACAGCGGCCTGACAACGTTCATTATGTAAAGCTAAGCTTGAGTGATGAAGCTATCGAAGGCGCAGCTTACGGCTACAGTCATGGACTGAAACGCCACACGGGCAACTGCCAACGCATTGCCCATGGGCACCGCTCACGGCTCTATATATGGCAAGAAGGTGAGAGGCAAACTACCCTTGAGCAACAATGGGCTGACTGGTTAGACAATCGTTATTTACTTGAAGAAGCGGATATCGCATACCAAGATGACGGTAACCTGACCTGTCGCTATGAAGCTGCACAAGGAGAGTTCTCAATCACCATCCCCCAGGCTCGCTGCTGCGTATTACCTAAACCGACGACCGTTGAAAATATTGCTGCGTGGTTAGCTGAAAACATAACCGAGCACAGCGGAAAATCGTCCTCTGTTCAGGCATTTGAAGGGATTAATAAAGGCGCAATGGCTGACGTCTTAACATGAGCAGTGGAATAACTGCGCCACAGCCAACGGCTTGCCGTGTCGGCTGTGGCGCATGCTGTATAGCGCCATCCATAACCTCCCCCATACCAGGCATGCCCCATGGCAAACCGGCGGGGGTGAGGTGCGCTCAATTAAGCGATGACAACCTATGCAAATTGTTTGGCCACCCTACTCGCCCTGCCGTGTGCAAGCAGTTTGAGTTTGATAGCCATGTGTGTGGCGAAGACCGCGAACAGGCAATCGCCACACTCACATGGCTTGAAAAAACGACGGCCTAGAGAACGCATTACTCTCTGCTTGAGCCCGCATTAGCTCTCCATACTTGTTGCCTGTGAACGACGGTCTAGCAGGCTCATCCAACGCACTAAGACAGGCGCATCACTGTGGCTGATTTCGCCCAGCAAGCCTCTAAATGCTTCTCTTGCCTGCTGATCGTTAGGCGCAATGCGCGTCAACCAAAATTCCAGTGCTGCCAACTCCTGGTGGCGATTACCATGCTCGCGAGCCTGGTGAATCGCCATTTCCGCTAGCGCTTTTACCTCATTGGCTGGGTGCCCAAGCAGGTCGCGCACTTTAGCAAGTTGGGTAGCAAGCTCGGGTAAAAACAGCGTTGTTCGCTCACGAGCGATCACTAAGCACTGGTCTAGGTAATCTTCTGCTGCCGCTAACTCACCAAGTTCGATACAGGCATCAGAGTACCAGAGTACCGGCCGTTGAAAATGATCGCGGCCTTTAAGCTCGGCCATTTGATCTAGGCTATCGCGCATCTGGACTAACCCGCCATGATCGCCTGCCAGTGCACGTTGCCAACCTAGTACGCCCTGAGCGGAAATTTGCCAAAGCTGCAAGTCCGGGGTTTCTGTCATCGCCGCCGCGCGTTCAGCATGGCGCGCAGCAAGATGCACATGACCCAGCTGACGATAAAGCGCTGCAGCAAACATTAACGCCATGGCTAAGGTGCCCGGGTGACCTATTTTTTCAGCCAACCGAATAGCGGACGAGACGTGCCGCTCGGCACGCTGGTAATCCCCCCGCAAACAGAGCGCCCAACCCTGGAAACAAGCAGCCGTTACCTGCGGGTGATCCGAGAACGGTAGCCACTCAATCATCATCTGAGCGTTAAGTGGGTCGATCTCATCGAGATGGTCGTGGGCCTGCTGAATACGCCCCGCCCAATACTCGCATTGCGCCCTAGCATAGTCGGCCAGCCGCTGATAGCGCGGGTCTTCCAAGCGCTCAGCAATATCGGAAAGGGTAGACGCCAATGCAAATGCGTCCGCATGAGCATAGCGCTGGCTGCGGCCAACCCACAGCCCCCACTTCACCAAGAAAATTTGCTCGAGATCTTCTGGCTCATCCGAAGCCTCACCACATGGGTGACGCAATAGCTCTCGGGCACGCACGAAACTTTCATGGGCCGTTGGCGAACCGTGCCCTTCAAGGGCAAAGGCAGCTTGCCCACGCACCGTAAGCAGGCTTACCTCACGCTCTACTTGGTGTTCTACATGGCGCAGGCTAGCCAACCCAAAATCTGCCATGCGCAACGCAGTTCGGTTGGCACTAACCTTTAGGGCCTCACGGGCAGCCAGCTCGAAATAGCGGGCACCCCGAGCGTAGTGACCACTGCGACGAAGATGGGTAGCAAAGTCGCCTGGATGGCGACTAATCCACACCGGAAAGCGCTCTTCGATCAGCGTTACCACTTGCTGGTGAAGCTTCACCCGAACATCTCTTGGGCAGGAAAGGTAGGCGGCCTCCTGAAGAAGCTGGTGACTAAACTGGAACTCGTGCTCGCCGCTCTCTTTTTCAACTGGCTCGATAATCTCTAACCGCCGCATATGCTCAACCGCTTGGATAAGGCGGGCTTTTTCCCAACCGCTGCACTCGAGCAAAAAGTCGAGCCTGAAACGCTTACCTAGCACTGCCGCCACGTGGGCTATTTCGCGGTCAGTTTCAAGTTGGTCGATGCGGCTAGCCAATAGCCCTAATAAACCTTTGGGAAGTTCGTCGAATTGCACGGTGCGCCCTTCTCGGCGATCCATATCCAAGCGGCGACAAATCTCCTGCAGGTACAGCGGCACCCCATCGCAACGCTCAATGATTTGATTGCGCAACCGTGGGCTTAAATGAATTCTATAGCGTCTTGAAAGCTGAGACAGCAGGCGAGAGGACTGCAAAGCATCCAGCTTACTTAGGCTAATTTGCTGATCCCAATGTAGCTTAACAGGCAGCGGTTCACGGCCGTGGTGGCTAGCCACTAACATAAATGCAGTGTTAATTGGCAAGCGTGCCTGGAGTCCCGCTAACACCTTAAAAGAAGGCTCATCCAACCACTGCAGGTCATCGATCATCAGTACCAGCGTTTTATCACCAGACTGCTGATCTATTAAACGGTGCAGCAGGCGCACTACCAGCTCAACGGCCTCGCCATTTTGGGTTAGCTGGGTAATCTCCTGAACATCGCGAACGCCCAGGGCTTCTTCAAGCAGTTGCTGGCGCTGCTCGTCCAGGGGCTCTATTTCTAAGAGATTCTGTAGCTGATGAATAGCATCACTGGTGGGCGCTGCTTCCAAGAACCACGCTACTAGAGTACGGGCGACGCCATAAGGCTCTAATACCGAAAGACGTGTGGTAGGCTGCCAGCAAATAGCCGCATCGCGGCTAAGTTCTAACTGGCGGAACCCCACCATCAGAGCGGATTTGCCCATACCAGAAGCGCCGCGCACCAACACGCTCTGACGCAGCCCAATGCCCGCCCGGGCAAGAGCGTCCCGCAACGTACGCAGCGATGTTTCACGGCCCACTAAACTGGGCGGTAACGCATCACGCCCACCCTCGTTTTGGCCTAATACCAGTGCGCGTAGGCGCACACGACCGTCGCTGGCCACCAGGCGCGACACTAGCCGCGGCTGAAGATCAAGCGCGGGCGGCATGTGCTGGCTCGACTCCTGTGAGATAACCAGCTCGCTGCCTTCTGCTGCGCTCATTAGCTCCAAGGAGACCTGGGTGACCTGGCCAAGAGGGTCTGCTAATTGGCGCTCAGGCAGATATACGACGCGCCCACTATGTAGCCCAGCAGCAAGTTCAAACTTTGGCGGTTCGCCCTCCCCGGTCCAATGCCGTGCAGACTCTTGAGGCAGCGCTTGACGGCAGTGCTCGTATAGAGCCACAAGTTCCGCTAATTGGTGCGCAGGCCCATGAGTACCAAAACAGGCAAGCCCCAAGCCGCCAGTAGCCCCCGGTAACCAAAAGCCCCCCAGATGGTGGCACTGTTGCTCTAACCAGCGCAGTAGCTCTAACTGAAGAGCCAAGCAGTTGCGCGTTGCAGCACGCTCCTGCCAATCACCCTGAAGCCTCAGGCGAATGGCCATAACAGAGAGCTGACGTAGCTCAATTTCATCTTCACGCAGCGGCTTACTGTCAGCGGCTAACGCACGGGAGAATGCCCCTTGCGGACTCATCGCCCGCGGATCGTGATGGCCGTCTGACCAGTAAGTTGCTAGCTGTAAGAAGCTCGGCTCGGGCTGTTGACCAGAGAGTGCCAAAAGCTGCAAATAACTATTGAACTGCTCATGGGCTGCCGCCATCTGGTTCTTTTCAGCTAGCTGGCGAACTAAACGCTCATGAAAAGGGCCATAGCCTGAGAAATGGCTAACCAACCCCTCTAACATGGGATCAGGCACATCGGCATGGGCATCTAGTACCTGCTCAGCAAAACGAATAACGCGTTGGCGCCATTCATTTCTTACCTGAACCAGCCAACGCTGGAATTCACTACAATTAGAAAGCTGCAACTCTTCAATCAAATCGCCTTGATAACAGGCCATTACCGCCTCAAGGGTGGCTAAATCCCGCGGCCCTTCCAGCAATTGCTGCAGCTCATGTAAATCCACCTGCCAGTGGTTAGGCAACTGAAATGCAATGGTTTGGCGAGATACGTTCAGCACGTGCTCAGCGTTATCGCCCATGGATTGTCGCAGACAGTGCAGCGCGTGGCGCAGGTTAGTCCTGCCAGATGAGAGGCCTTGGTCTGGCCAGAGCAGCTCAGCAAGCGCGGCACGATTTACCGGCTGGCGGTGCAACAACAAATAAACCAAAAGGGCTTTGACTTTGTCGTAACTGAAATGTGTCAGCACATCTTCGCCTTGAGTTAGCGAAAAATGGCCAAAAAGGGTCAGCTGGTCTGTCGGTTGAGCATCGCGCATGATACACATCCTGCCTTGGCTAGCGGTGGCTTAAGCTGGCACGCCACTATGAAAACGAAAAGCCGTATCTTGCGAAGTGATCAGCTCCGCTTCACGCGCCACGAAAAAGGTGATTCGGTCATCCAACGAATCATCTGTTTGCTGCCGTGCAAGCAATAAATAATCTTCAAAATGACGCCCCTCAGACTTCACCAGCGTGCGATAAAAGCGCGCCAGCTCTTCATCTAAATAAGGGATTAAACGTGCAAAACGCTCGCAGCTACGTGCTTCTATTAAGGCACCGATGATCAGCACATCAATCAGCCGCTCAGGGTCGTTGCTACGCAAATGCTTGCGCAAACCCTCGGCATAACGCGAGGCCGTAAGGTGCTGATAGGCCACGCCCCGCTTCTCCATCAAGACCACTACCTGCTCAAAGTGCAGCAGCTCTTCACGGGCAAGTTGCGACATTTTGCTCAGCAAAACTGGCTGATCGACATAGCGATAGAGCAAGCTCATCGCCGTTGAAGCCGCTTTTTTTTCGCATTGCGCATGGTCAATTAGCAGCGTTTCGGGGTTCGCTAACGCCCACTCCAACCAAGCATCTGGCGTTGGGCACGCCAGAAACGCTTCGAGACTTTCCGGTAACAAATCATCAGCTTGTAGCCCATGATCCACCGGCTGTAATGCTTTTAATTGTATTGACATAACACCATTACCAATTGCTTATCTCATTATTGTACAACATATAAACGCCTTATGGCGTTTGCTCCCTTTAAAACCCTGCGCTATCTAACTTCATGTAACGTAAAACAAAGAGGCTCTTAACACCTCATTAGCCGACCTGAAACCACACCTACTTGAAACACTCTACGACCAAGTAATACGACTTTTTCAGCACGTTCTTCATGCCATCACCGTAATGCATGGTAACGCGACATCACCATAATCACACCCGCACTTACCATTAATCACCCTCCTTGGGTAAAAAACTTACAGCGTATCGTCCAAAAATTTTAAAAAAGCTAGCTCAGGAAACTAAATATCAACTCATCAACATAAAGTACAACGCGCTCAACCGCTTGTCGCCTTAACATTGTCGACAGTTTGCCGTAGAATCCCAACCATCCACCAGACGCTGTTTGTCAAGCGTATGTAACGTGTACGGACGCATACTCAATACCGTGTGGGCATGCGTTCGCCACCATTAGAAGATGAGAGGGCCCCAACGTGCTTGAAGCTTACCGCCAACATGTCGAGGAACGCGCTGCTGAGGGCGTCCCGCCCAAGCCCCTAAATGCTGAGCAAGTCGCTTCCGTAATCGAGCTGCTGAAGAATCCGCCGGCGGGTGAAGAAGAAGTCATTCTTGACTTAATCACCAACCGTGTACCGCCAGGCGTTGATGAAGCTGCTTATGTTAAAGCAGGTTTCTTAACCGCGATTGCCAAAGGGGAAGCCACCTCTCCGCTAATCGACAAAATCCATGCCGTCAAACTGCTTGGCACCATGCAAGGCGGTTACAACATCGTCTCTATGGTTGAACTGCTGGACAATGAAGAGCTGGCCCGTGAAGCTGGCGAACAGCTGAAGCACACGCTGTTGATGTTTGACGCTTTCCACGATGTTGAAGAGCGCGCTAAAAATGGCAACAACGTCGCCAAAGATGTCATTCAATCCTGGGCGGACGCAGAGTGGTTCCTTTCCAAGCCTGCACTGGAAGAGAAAATCACGCTGACGGTCTTCAAAGTGCCTGGCGAAACCAACACCGATGACCTCTCTCCTGCCCCTGATGCTTGGTCACGTCCTGATATTCCGCTACATGCCAACGCCATGCTTAAAAATGAGCGCGAAGGTATCGAGCCGGAAGTACAAGGCACCACTGGCCCGCTAAAACAGATCGAAGAAGTGAAAGCCAAAGGCTTCCCCGTTGCTTACGTGGGTGACGTGGTAGGTACCGGTTCTTCGCGCAAGTCCGCCACTAACTCGGTTCTGTGGTTCTTCGGCGATGATCTTCCCTATGTGCCAAACAAACGCGCAGGCGGCTTCTGCTTTGGCAACAAAATTGCTCCGATCTTCTTTAATACGATGGAAGATTCTGGCGCGCTACCGATTGAAATGGATGTAGCCAACTTAGCAATGGGCGACGTAATCGACGTCTACCCCTATGAAGGCAAAGTGTGCAAGCACGGCACCGACGAAGTGGTTTCCACCTTCGAGCTAAAAACTCAGCTGATTCTGGATGAAGTACGCGCGGGTGGCCGCATTCCATTGATCATCGGCCGCGGCTTAACCGGCAAAGCGCGTGAATCTTTGGGCCTTGAACAGTCTGACGTTTTCCGCCTGCCTGACCAGCCAAAAGACACGGGCAAGGGCTTTACGCTCGCTCAGAAAATGGTCGGTAAAGCGTGCGGCTTGGACGGCGTTCGCCCTGGTATGTACTGCGAACCCAAAATGACCACGGTCGGCTCCCAGGACACCACTGGCCCGATGACCCGTGATGAGCTGAAAGACTTGGCGTGCCTGGGCTTCCAAGCCGATCTGGTTATGCAATCTTTCTGCCATACTGCTGCATATCCGAAGCCGGTTGACGTTGATACGCACCACACGCTACCCGACTTCATTATGAACCGCGGCGGCGTCTCACTGCGCCCCGGTGACGGCATCATTCACAGCTGGCTTAACCGCATGCTGCTGCCTGACACCGTAGGCACCGGCGGCGACTCCCACACCCGCTTCCCACTGGGCATCTCGTTCCCAGCCGGTTCAGGCTTGGTGGCGTTTGCTGCAGCCACCGGCGTTATGCCGCTGGATATGCCGGAATCTGTGCTGGTGCGCTTTAAAGGTACTCGTCAGCCTGGCGTTACCCTGCGCGACCTGGTTCACGCTATTCCGCTTTACGCGATCAAGAAAGGTCTTCTCACCGTCGAGAAATCCGGTAAGAAAAATGCCTTCTCCGGCCGCGTATTAGAGATTGAAGGCCTTGAAGAGCTAACGGTTGAGCAAGCCTTCGAGCTTTCTGATGCCTCTGCTGAGCGTAGCGCTGCTGGCTGTACCATCACGCTGTCTGAAGAGAGCGTTACTGAATACTTAAAATCTAACATCACACTGCTGAAGTGGATGATTGCGAATGGTTACGGCGACGAGCGTACCATTAGCCGCCGCATCGAAGGCATGGAAGCATGGCTTGCTAACCCGAGCCTGATGCGTGCTGATAAAGATGCAGAATACGCCGAGGTTATTGAAATTGATCTCAGCGAGATTAAAGAGCCGGTGCTTTGCGCCCCGAACGACCCAGACGATGCGCGCCTACTGTCTGACGTTGCAGGCCAGAAGATCGATGAAGTGTTCATCGGCTCGTGCATGACCAACATCGGCCACTTCCGCGCTGCCGGCAAGCTGCTTGAGAAACAGCCCGCAGGCAGCCTGAAGACCCGTCTATGGCTGGCGCCACCCACCAAGATGGACCAGCACCAGCTGACCGAAGAGGGTTACTACGGCATTTACGGCCGTGCAGGTGCCCGCATGGAAATGCCGGGATGTTCACTGTGTATGGGTAACCAGGCACGCGTTGCTGCGAAAAGCACCGTAGTGTCTACGTCTACACGTAACTTCCCGAACCGTTTAGGCGATGGTGCCAATGTCTACCTCGCCTCAGCGGAATTGGCAGCGGTCGCCGCTGTAGAAGGCCGCCTGCCAAGCGTTGAAGAGTACCAGCGCTACATGAGCGAATTTGACGCTATGGCGGGAGAGATATATCGTTACATGAACTTCCACGAAATCGAGGAGTATCAAAAAATCGCCTCGAACGTGATTCCGGTTGCACAAGAAGTTTAAGACTCTTGTTGCAATCGATCTATCGCCGATGCTCGCACCATCACAGAACGGGTAACACTACCTTTTTCTGAGTCGATGACCGAACGCCCCGCCCTGTTTACAGGTCGGGGCGTTTTTTATAGTTAGCAGTGCCCATTAATCGTCGCCAAACGAACCGTTGGCAAACCAACTGTTAATCAAACCAACTATTAATAGAAAGGAGCATGTTATGACCACAACTAACGCGATTGTGACCCCCGATTTATGCGATGCCTACCCAGAGGTGACCGTGCTGGAACCGATGTTTGCCAATTTCGGCGGCGTTGACAGCTTTTACGGCCCTATTCGCACGGCAAAATGCTTTGAAGACAACTCTATGGTGAAACAGGCGGTTGCCGAACCCGGCGAGGGCGCTGTGCTGGTTGTTGATGCTGGCGGCTCTAACCGTTGCGCCATGCTGGGTGACATGTTGGCCGAGCAAGCCGCTAAAAACGGCTGGGCAGGCGTCGTCATGTTTGGCTGTGTGCGGGATGTAGACATACTAGTGACCCTACCACTAGGCGTACAGGCCCTAGGCAGCCACCCCCGGCGTAGCGAAAAGCATGGCGAAGGGCAACGGGATATTCCGGTTACCTTTGCTGGCGCCACTCTCCACCCGGGCCAGTGGCTATATGCTGATAATAACGGCATTGTCATCGCAGATAAGGCGCTCGACGTATCCAAATAGTGCAATCTTGCCAGGCGTGGCAGATAGTGCCACCCTGGTGCTTCACTCATACATTTTCGTGACTATGCAGCCGTTAAATCAACTTGGTTACGCGTTATTAAAAACCCTTCGTGATCATCTACGCCCTCTGATTGCGTATCACCTGCTCTTCACAATACTCGCCACCGCGCTGCTAGTGCCCCTTATTGCCTGGGCGGCACGGGCCGTGCTGGCGCAACTTAATCGCGTGGTGGTTACCAATGATGCGCTGATTAGCTTACTGTTTAGCCCTCTTGGCCTAATGGCCATGTTAGTAGGGCTTGGTTTTACCTTCATGCTGATCTATTGGCAGCAAGCAGGAATGCTAATGGTGGCTGTAAAGCCTAAGGACAATCACTACGCGTTAGCGTTTGAAGCACTATGGCGCAGCACACGGCGCTTGCCCGCCCTGTCGGGCTTAGTCGTCTTGCAAGTAGGCGCCCACCTGCTGCTGCTGGCTCCCTTTATGGTAGGACTTGCTTGGCTATATGATTTTTGGCTAAGCGGACTTGACCCTTACTATGTGCAGCGCGTGCGCCCACCCGTATTTTGGTATTTTATTGCCAGTGCCCTTCCCCTTTTAGTAGCCTGGGCTAGCATTGCGGCATGGCTCTACTTGCGGTGGTTGCTTGCTCTTCCGCTGGTGGCTCTGGAGAGTTATAACCCCTATCTAGCACTCAAGCGCAGCGTGGTGCTAACCCGTGGATGGCACCGCTCTATAGGCGTCGCAGTACTGGCGCTGTTGGTCATTATTATCGGCCTCCCTTTCATCGCAACGTGGCTGTTCGATCTTGTCTTCACACCTCTTCTTTGGTGGTTACCTGAACGTAGCGCGGTGCTCATTCCCGCGATGTTTGCGTATTTAACAGGCTATATATTAGTAACACTTACCCTTACTTTCTTGGGTGTCGCAGCCAACGCACTGCTTTCTGCCTGCCTCTATTTACAGCTAGCCTATCGCGAAGTGCGCCCATCACCTCGCTCTGAACAAGCCCATCCGGGACGATGGGCCTGGGCAATTGAACTCAGTGTACTGATGATAGCGGCACTTCAAGCTTGGTGGATTCTCAATAGCTTCGAGATACGCGACAAAGTAACGGTTATTGCCCATCGTGGCAGCTCTATGGTGGCCCCGGAAAACACCCTGGCGGCAGTAGAGCAAGCCTTAACAGACCGCGCCGACTATGTGGAGCTTGATGTACGCCTGAGCGCTGACAATCATGTACTGCTCTACCATGACCGCACCCTAGCGCGCTTAACCGGAGATTCCCGCGAATTTGGCGATCTAACGCGAAAAGAGCTAAGTCATTTCGACGTGGGCAGTTGGTTTGGCGATGCCTATCAAAATGAAAAAATTGCAGGTCTAGATGAAACCTTGGCCCTGGTACGCGGCCGGGCAGGGTTGATGATTGATATGAAACCCATACCCGGCCAAGAGCGGGCGCTTGCCCGCGCTGTATTGGAAACGCTGGACGCAGAAAGTGACCTTCGCTACCGCTGCTGGGCCAGTCAAGAGAGTGCGCTAACCGCAGTCGCAAACTGCGGCTTGCCTAATGCTTTTATGGATATGCGCATAGCCACTATGTCGCCAGACACCGTTAACTATATTAAGCAGCAGGCACCCGAACTACGTGTCACGCTGCTCGCCCAACTGATACTGCCCGGCAACCTTGATCGCCGAAGCTTTGATGCACTAGGGCTTAGGCATAACCGAATAAATCGCCAGGAAATACGTCTAGCAGCACTATATGGTTACGAGATACACGCGTGGACAGTAAACGACACAGCGCGTATGTCGACCCTCATTGACCTGGGCGTTGATGCCATCATTACCGACTACCCAGATCGGCTGCGGGCGTTAGTGGAAGAGCGCCGCACCTTAAGCGATGGCAGCCTGATGCTGGTGAAACTCCGCAATTGGCTACGAGAGTAGCCGCTGCTGATAAATTTCCAACCAACGTCCTCTAACAAAAACGGCGGCCACATGGCCGCCGTTTTGTCGGCAAGCCTCAGCTTAATCGCCCATTACCACGCCCTCGCGGCGGGGGTCCGCGCCGCCAAACAACGAACCATCCTCTAAACGCATAATCGCCTGCAGGCCACTGGTAAGCTCTCGCTCAGTAACGGTATGCCCACGCTCGTGCAGGGCCTCTATCGTCTCTTCAGGAAAGCGCCCTTTCTCAATAGATACATCGCCGCCTAAGGTAATCGCATGGGGTAAATTCAGCGCGGCTTGAGCATTTTGCCCCCAGTCGCGCATTGCCACAAGCGTGCGAGCTGTATAGTGGATAATAGCGGCCCCACCGGGTGACCCTAAGCTGGCGACTAACTCGCCGCTCTCTTGGTCGAAAACCAGCGTAGGGGCCATGCTAGAGCGGGGGCGCTTACCCGGCTCGACCCGGTTTGCTACTGGCTCTCCATCAATCTCAGGCACAAATGAAAAGTCAGTTAGCTCGTTATTGAGCAAATAGCCGCCGGGCAGCCCTGTCCCACCATCAGCCAGTATCCGCGCGCCAAAGGCTTGTTCAATCGTCGTCGTCATGGCGATAGCGTTGCCCTCGGCATCAACAATACTAATGTGGCTAGTGCCATATTCGGGCTGCTCAGGTTGGCTGGCGAAGCTAACCGTTTGCTCCCCGGGATTACCCGGCTCAGCGCCGTCACCCATGCTTTCTGAACCAATTAAAGCACTACGGCTGGCAAGATATTCCGGCGCTAACATTAATGACCAGTCGCCCCCTGGTGCCTCGACAAACGCCGGATCAGCGATATAACGACCACGGTCGGCAAAGGCTAATCGAGACGACTCCAGAAACTGGTGTAACCAGCCACTGCTGGCGGCGGCATTATCTAACGGAGCTTCTAATAAGGGCTGTTGATCTAGCAGCCCTAAAATCTGCATGACCGTAATATGCCCCGAAGATGGCGGGGGAAAGCCGCAGACCTCCCACTGCTGCCAGGGCGTACATAAAGGCTCACGCTCAAGCGCCTGGTAACCACTCAAATCATCGAGCGTCATTGCGCCGGGACGAACGGGGTGCGTTTGAACGCGGCTTACGAGATCTTCAGCGAAATCGCCTTCATGTAGCGCTAAGCTACCCTCGCTGGCAATACGCCGCAAAATAGCCGCGAGGGCCGGGTTTGTCAGCGTTTCTCCCACCGCGATGGGCTCGCCACTTACATCGTAATAAAAAGCATTTGCCAGAGCATTTTGGCGCAGCGCTTCATCGTTAGCCAAGCTGGTTTGCAGGCGCTGGCTAACGGCGAAACCCTCTTCAGCTAAGGTAATGGCAGGCTCAAAAAGCACCTCCCACGGGAGCTGACCATGTTCTGCATGGGCTTTTTCAAGCATCTTAAGCGTGCCTGGCACACCTACTGAAAGACCACTTGCCACTGCATCCATAAAGGCAAGCGGTTCGCCTTCCTCTATAAATAGCTCACCGGTAACCGCTGCGGGGGCCGTTTCTCGGCCATCATAAGCCTGAACATTTGCGCCGTCGTAGTGCATGAGAAAAGCACCGCCGCCAATGCCGCTGGACTGAGGCTCCACCAAGGTAAGCACCATCTGCACCGCCACCGCTGCGTCGATGGCATTGCCACCTGCTTTTAATACTTGATAACCCGCGTCCGTAGCCAAGGGGTTTGCTGCTGCTACCGCAAAGGAAGATGCCTCCCAACCTGGTTTTTCTTCGTATCCGGAGCCCACCTCCGGCGTCACGGATGGTGCTTCATAGCTAAACCCATAGCTATGAAGCGGCACTAGCAGCAAGCCTGCTAACGTTAATTTTGCCTTAATGGGCAACATAACCCTACTCCCTAATAAAATCCTCTGGTAGCCCTAACACCCAGCGTCTTATGCTTGGCACCCAACGACTTAGCGTTGCCCCAGCCAGAGCACTGCTACAGGCCAGCTCTCTAAACCACCTAACAAATAGTAGCCTATTAAACGCATGCGCCCGGCACAATGGCCGGGCGCAATAACAACAAGCAAGCAAATCGCTACTAGGCGATGGTTTCGCCTGCCAGCATAAACCATGTTTCCAATACCGCATCGGGGTTTAACGACACCGAGTCGATCCCCTGCTCCATCAACCATTTAGCTAAGTCAGGATGATCAGATGGCCCTTGACCACAAATACCCACGTATTTCCCTTGGGCTTTACACGCCTGGATAGCCATAGCGAGAAGCTTTTTGACGGCAGGGTTCCGTTCATCAAACAGGTGCGCCACTATGCCTGAGTCGCGATCCAAACCCAGGGTGAGCTGCGTCAGATCGTTTGAACCAATGGAGAACCCGTCGAAGTACTCAAGGAACTCATCAGCCAACAGCGCGTTGGCGGGCAGCTCGCACATCATGATGACTTTGAGGCCATCGGGATTCTCGGCCCCTCCCCGCTTCAGTCCATTAGCGGCGAGCAGCTCAACCACTTCACGCGCCTCATCGGGAGTACGTACAAAAGGCACCATGATTTCGACGTTATCGAAGCCCATCTCTTCACGCACACGCTTTAGCGCCCGACACTCCAGCTCAAAGCAGGGACGGAAAGCCTCAGAAATGTAACGAGACGCCCCCCGGAAACCGAGCATGGGGTTCTCTTCGCCAGGCTCATACAGCTTGCCGCCGATAAGATTTTCGTACTCGTTCGATTTAAAGTCTGACAGCCGCACAATCACCCGCTGGGGATGGAACGCCGCCGCTAGCGTCGAAATACCTTCCACCAGCTTATCAACGTAGAAACTGACAGGGTCTGAGTAGCCAGCCGTGCGCAGGTCAATGACTTGCTGAAGATCAGCAGGCAAGGTGTCGTACTCAAGCAGCGCTTTAGGGTGTACGCCGATCATACGGTTGATAATAAACTCAAGCCGGGCTAGACCAACGCCCGCATGGGGCAGGCTAGCAAAGCCAAAAGCGCGGTCTGGATTACCGACGTTCATCATAATCTTAAAGGGAATTTCTGGCATGGCGTCGACACTCGACACCTTACAGTCAAATGCCAGCAGCCCTTCATAAACGTGGCCGGTATCGCCTTCAGCACACGACACCGTTACGTCAATGCCTTCCCTAAGCTGCGTCGTTGCATCGCCGCACCCGACCACTGCAGGGATACCCAGCTCACGAGCGATAATCGCCGCGTGACAGGTACGTCCACCGCGATTGGTCACTATGGCAGAGGCGCGCTTCATGATCGGCTCCCAATCAGGGTCGGTCATGTCGGTCACCAACACATCACCCTCTTGGATTTTATCCATCTCGTCGGGGGTAAGCACAATCTTCACCGCACCGCGGCCGATGCGCTGACCAATCGCCCGGCCGGTAATTAGCGTGCGGCCTTTCTCACGTAGATGGAACCGCTCAAGCTTGCCACCCTCTTGCTGGGAAACCACGGTTTCAGGGCGTGCCTGGACGATATAGAGTTTGCCATCGTCGCCATCAAGCGCCCACTCGATATCCATAGGGCGCTGATAGTGCTGCTCAATGGTCATCGCCTGATGGGCAAGCTCCATTACCTGCGCATCGCTAATACAGAAGCGTCCGCGATCTTTCAACGGCACATCCACTGTTTCAACCGACTTGCCCGCACTCGCATCCTGACCGTAAACCATTTTGATCAGCTTTGAGCCAAGCGTGCGGCGCAACACCGCTGGGCGACCTGCCGCCAGCGTGGGCTTATGTACATAGAATTCGTCGGGGTTAACCGCCCCTTGCACCACCGTTTCACCCAGGCCCCAAGAAGCCGTGACAAATACCGCGTCGCGGTAGCCAGACTCAGTGTCCAGGGTGAATAGAACGCCAGAAGCACCCGTTTCGGAGCGAACCATTTTCTGTACACCCGCCGACAAGGCGACGTTCTCGTGGGCATAGCCCCGGTGTACACGGTATGAGATAGCACGGTCGTTAAACAGCGAGGCGAAGACTTCATGCACCGCATGTTTGATGTTGTTAAAACCTTCAATGTTAAGGAAGGTTTCCTGCTGGCCGGCAAAGGAAGCGTCGGGCAAATCTTCGGCAGTTGCAGAGCTACGTACCGCAACTTTTAGATCGGGGTGCTGGTTTTGTAGCTCTTCATAGGCACTACGCAGTGCTTTTTCAAACGCAGGAGGCAAGGGCGTATCGATAATCCACTGGCGGATCATGCTACCTGCCTGGGCTAGCGCTTTGACGTCATCGACATCCAAGCGCGCCAGGGTAGCGTTAATACGGTCATTCAGCCCTTCATGGGAAAGAAATTCGCGGTAGGCATGCGCAGTGGTGGCGAAGCCACCCGGCACGGTCACACCAACACCCGATAAATTAGAAATCATTTCGCCGAGCGAGGCGTTTTTACCACCCACGCGTTCGACGTCTGCCATGCCAAGCTGATCGAACCACAGAATGTACTCTTCCACGCTACCCCCTAGCTTTTAGACTTCTTTGCGACCTTGCGGCCGACACTGAATGACCGTGCCACCCTAGCACCGTGGCCTGGTATTCGCCATTGGTCTAACAGCGAAGGAGGTGGAGGATTTTTACAACAAAGGCACTTTAAAGGCGTTTCCTGTAGTTGAGCATTCCTCTTGGCGAGCATAAATAGCAGCAATTACTCACCAGCCGTTGTGCTACTTAACAGCTCCGCCCACAATAATGACGTTCAATAACGACTTTTATTCTTTGGCGGATTTCAATATGAAGCGGACAGCTTTTTTTATTTCTGACGGTACCGGCATCACGGCTGAAAGCCTTGGGCGCAGCTTGTTGGCGCAGTTTAGCGACATTGAAATCGAGATGTTAACCAAGCCCTACATCGATACGGTTGAAAAAGCCCAGGCCTTGGCAGAAATCATTGACTCCACTGCAGTCCGCGATGGGCAGCGGCCCATTATCATCGATACTATCGTCGACCAACAAATACGCGATGTAATTCGCCATGCCACTGGCTTTAAAGTAGATATTTTTTCGACATTTTTGAAGCCACTGGAGCAGGAGTTAGAGACCCATTCTTCCTACAGCGTGGGGAGAACACACTCCATTGGTAGCGATGCTGTGTATATGGATCGTATCCATTCGGTCCACTTTGCGCTAGATAATGACGACGGCGCGCGCACCCACCAGTACGATAAGGCAGATATTATTTTGGTCGGCGTATCACGCTGTGGAAAAACCCCCACGTCGCTCTATCTGGCCCTTCAGTTTGGCATTCGAGCCGCTAACTACCCGCTAACGGAGGATGATCTTGACGAAGATGGCAGCCTAAAACTGCCCAAAGTGCTGTCACCCCATCGTCAAAAGCTGTTTGGTTTAACCATTGATGCACGCAGACTTGCAGCAATCAGGAATGAACGTCGGCCTAATAGCCGCTACAGCTCGATGGATCAATGTTTGCAGGAAGTTGGGCAGGCGGAGTCACTCTATCGATCGTTGAGCATTCCGTTTATTGATACAACGCGGTTTTCGGTTGAGGAAATTTCCACACGAATGATTGCAGAAACAGGCCTAGCGAGACGCTTCTCGCCCCGCTAAGCCTCATCAAATCGTTGAACTGAGTAGCCTACATGCCCTTGGGGGCAAAAATCCCAGGGGCATTGCGCCAGTAGCCTTTGTAGTCCATACCAAAACCGAATACGTATCGGTCGGCCACTTCAAGGCTGCAATAGTCGGCTTTCAAACCCGGTACCGCTTTTCTATTGTGCTGCTTATCGACCAGTACGGCAGTGGTCACGCTGGCCGCTTGGGCTTCTTCGCAGTAAGCAAGAATTGCCGCAAGCGTTGAACCTTCGTCAAGAATGTCGTCAACGATAACCACATGGCGGCCCGCCATAGGTATTTCTGGAGAGACACGCCAGAATAGCTCGCCCCCGCGCAGTTCATTTCGGTAACGAGTGGCGTGCAGGTAGTCCACTTCTAGCGGAAAACCAAGCCTCGTTAGCAAGTGTCCGGTAGTGATTAACCCACCATTCATCACGCAGTAAAAAACCGGTAATTTATCACCCAAATCTTTGGTTATCGCCTCTGCCATGCGGTCTAATGCACGCTCTACTTTTTCCTGAGAAATCAGGCAATCCGCGTTATCCATCAATTCGCGCATCGAGTCCAGCGACTCAAGCGTTTCTTTATCCAGTTTGGACATTGAGCTACTCCAATACAGCGTAAATAGTGACCGGTTAACGAGTTCAAACGGGCGTGCTTAGTTGGCTAGTGCTTCTAATTTGGCATGCGTGCGACGCCAACGACCCAATGCTGAGAGAGCATCGAGATCAGGTCTGGCACGGCCATAGCGTAATTTGGCGGGTCGTTTACCTTGCAAACCTTGGCAAGCGTCTACCACTTCCAGTGCGGCGGCTCGATCATTACACACCAGTAGCATGTCGCACCCAGCCGTTAAGGCTGCGTTTGCCCGCGCCTTAGGATCCCCTGCCGCATGGGCGCCCGCCATACTTAAATCATCGGAAAAAATACATCCTTTAAAGCCCAGCGACTCCCTCAGCATGCCAAGCCAATTGGGTGAGAAACCCGCAGGCCGGGCATCAAATGCGCTATAGATAACGTGGGCTGGCATTACCCCATCCAATTGGCTCGCAAGCTGGGCAAAAGGCACGAGATCGCGCTGCTTTATTTGCTCAAGGAAGCGATCATCAACAGGGAGTGCCACATGGGAGTCCGCGGCTACACCGCCATGACCGGGGAAGTGCTTTCCCACCGCCGCCATGCCAGCGTCATGTAGGCCTTGAATAAATCCATGGCCTAATAGTGCAACATGGGCTGGATCACTGCTGAAACTGCGGTCACCAATTACGCTAGAAATCCCGCTCTCCACATCCAGTACGGGAGCGAAGCTGATATCGAGACCACAGGCGGCCATCTCCATCCCCAGTAGCCAGCCAGCATCTTTGGCCAACGTCATGCCCGCTTCTTGGTCATTGGCAAATAGGTCGCCAATGCGCGCCATAGGGGGCAGCCTGGTGACGCCCTGCTTAATACGCTGGACACGCCCACCTTCTTGGTCGATGGCTAACAGCAGATCACCGCGTACCCGCCGGATATCGCTGCACAGCTGGCGCGTTTGATAGGCATCCTCTACGTTACGCGCAAACAGGATGACCCCGCCAACCGCAGGCTCCAGCAATAGCTGCTTTTCAGCTTTGGTCAATCGCGGCCCTTCAAGGTCGAGCATGACCGGGCCAAGGGGTTGAGTCATTGTGATGGATCCGACAAGGAGGGGCGCCAATTCTAGACGATCAATGTGGCGTGTCAAAATTATCAGAGGAAGGAACGTAAGCATCGCCCCCATGAAGCCAAACCGATGTACCGGGTCGCGCAAACTGAAAAACCGTCAATAAATCGTGATTGCGCAACCGAATACAGCCATGGGAGGCCGGCACACCCATAGGTTGGTTCGGCGGCGTACCATGCAAGTAAATATAGCGGCGCTGTGAATCTACATGCCCGCCGCGATTTTTACCCGTTTCCAAACCACACAGCCAAAGAATGCGTGTCAATATCCAATCACGTGAGGGGTGGGTTTCTGCTAGCTCGGCAGAGTACACCTCGCGGGTCCATCGACGACCGCGAAACACCGCGTTTTCGGGCAAGCCATCCCCAATCGCTGCGCGCACATAGTGCCAGCCTTGGGGCGTTCGGCCACTGTCTTCCTGCTGACCGACGCCCGCCTCCCCTGTAGAAACCGAGCACTCATGGCTCAGCACTCGTCCCTGCCAACAGCGCAGCTGCTGCCTCTGCGTATCGATCTCTAGCCAGTTATCGTCTAAAGGCGGTAGCTCAGCTAACGTGGGCGTTCTCATAGTGTCCTTCTTCTAGCACAGGGGGTAACGGTGCATGCATCGCAGCCACTACCACTGGGCGTAAACGTCTTACTAGGTCTCTAACGGTGACCTGCTCGTTGTAATCTTTAGCGGCGATATCGCGCAGCGCATCAAGACCCGATAAGGTAAAAATCACTGTACCTAACATGAAGTGTAGCCGCCAAAAGCGCTCTGCGTCCGGCAAGTCAGGGGTTGCTTGGCGTACCAGTTCAGTGAAGCGCGTAAATACATCGCCATACTCCTGCTGGATATAGCGCCGCAGATGCCCTTGCGCCTGACTATAGGCCAAGCCTAGCAAGCGCATGAATACCTTTAGGCTATTACGCTCTGCGGGCACAGCCAGCACCGTTGATGCCATAGTTTCAAGCAATACTTCCAACGGTATAGGCTCGCTTTTATAGCGTGCCTCCAGATCATCCAGCGCGGTATGAAAACGCTGTGAAAAAGGCTCCAAGTAGCGTGCAAAAACGGCTTGGATAAGCGCTTTTTTAGAGCCAAAGTGGTAGTTGACCGCCGCTAGATTAACCCGCGCCTTGCTTGTGATATTGCGCAGCGAGGTTTCGGCAAAACCGCGCTCTGCAAATAGCACCTCTGCGGTATCTAAAATACGCGTTACCGTATCAGACTGCGCCATCGCGCCCTCCAGAAAACAGGTGTTTAAAACATCGCAAAATACTATGCCATTAATTCGCGAGTCTCAATCCTTTATATCAAGACAACTGCCCGCTACCTGTAACTATTTTTCTAATTAATTCAAACGCTCGTGCCGTTTAGCACCTACATCAGCAAGCCCTATATCAAGATACAGGCCAGCCATGTACTGGACAGAGGAACATACTGTATACTTAAACACATACTGATTAGTCGACATGTAGCTACTGTCTTTTCATTTTTTGGAGTTTGGTATGTCGCGTCCACTCACAGCACGTCAGCAGCACGTATTTGATTTCATCGTTAAAACAATGGGTGAATTCGGCTACCCGCCAACACGCGCTGAAATTGCCAAAGCACTGGGATTCCGCTCCCCCAACGCGGCAGAAGAGCATCTTCGCGCGCTAGAGCGCAAAGGCGCCATTCGGATTATCCGCAATACATCACGGGGCATCCGCCTGCCTAACCAGGACTCTTCAGAACTGGCTGAGGCTGCTTCAGCAACACCCGCTGCAACCAATGTGGATACCCAGTTCATTGGGCTACCGGTCATTGGAGAGGTCGCAGCCGGCAGCCCCATCTTGGCAGCCGAGCACATTGACCGTTACTGCCCACTCCCCGCAGAGTATTTCACGCCAAAAGCGGACTACCTGCTGCGAGTGCGGGGGTTATCGATGAAAGACGTGGGCATCCTTGAAGGCGATTTACTGGCAGTGCATCGCACTGACCGAGTTCGCGATGGGCAAATTGTCGTTGCTCGCTTGGAAGATGAAGTTACCGTTAAACGCTTTAGGCGCCAAGGTCATCAGGTGACTCTAGTGGCTGAGAACGCCGACTTCGCCCCCATTGAAATTGACCTACGCACGCAGCAGCTGGACATTGAAGGTGTCGGCGTTGGGGTTATACGGGGTGGCAACGGCCAGGCATTAGGCTAATTGCCGCCCAAGACCGTACAGCCCCTCCGGCGCGCTTATTGAGAATCGATATAGCGGTGGTCATTGAACGTGGCCACCCAGCTAGGGTGATAAACCAATAAGATACTTAACAGCATGCCCGTTAGAAACGCTTCAGAGGGCATCAAAAGCGGCAGAAACCGAGCATATTCCTGGGCGAGATAAACAGCCTCAGGGTCGGTTCCCGCCGCTACAATCAGCAGTACAGCGGCCAATCCAGCGCCCAGCGTGGCTAAGGCTGCCCCGAAAAAACCACACGCAAACATAAACACCATCAAGTTATCGGGCAACCGCCGGTCAACCAGACGCCAAACCACGCCAATGATAAACGCGGGCACGATACCCGTTACTAAAACGTTAGCTCCCCAAAGCACCCAGTCATTACGCCCTATCACCACCATCGCTATATTAATCATTGCGTTACTTAGAAGCGCCAGCGGGATCCTGAATACCAGGGTCATTAACACGGTAAAAACAAGGTGTAGCGTAAGCCAATCCACCGCTTGAGCACGCAACTGCCACATCAGCATGACCGCTAGCGTAGCTGCCAACCAGCGATGCTGAAGCGCAACATCACTGTTCAGAACTTGCCAAGGGCGCTGCCATGCCACCCAAGCCAATACGCTAAGCGATATTAACCAGGTAAGCACCAGCGCCCAGGGTGCGAGAACACTTTGTGCAAATGACATGGCGGCCTCTAACAGTGGTTAACTGAACACAACCGTTTTATTTCCGTGGATTAGCACACGATCTTCAAGGTGCCAACGTAACCCTCGCGCCAATACGGCTTTCTCAACGTCCCGGCCAAAACGCACAAGATCGGTAGGTGTATGACAGTGGCTAACGCGATGGATATCCTGCTCGATAATAGGCCCGGCATCCAGCTCTTCGGTGACGTAGTGACAGGTAGCCCCGATGAGTTTTACACCTCGCTCGTAAGCTTGGTGATATGGTTTTGCGCCAGCAAAAGAGGGCAAAAAGCTGTGATGGATATTAATCACGCGCCCGGCATACCGCTCGCATAGCGCTGGGGGCAAGATTTGCATATAGCGTGCTAACACGACGCAATCAGCGCGCGCGCTATCAATTTGTGCCTGCACCTTCTCAAACGAGGCCTGCTTGTTAGCTGCGTCAACCGGCACATGGTGGTAAGGAATGCCGTACCACTCGGTCAGCGAACGCATATCTTCGTGGTTGGAAATAACACCCACGATGTCACAGTCAAGCTCACCTGCCTGCCAGCGATAGAGCAGATCCACCAAGCAGTGAGACTCCCGAGACACCATTAACACAACGCGACGCCGCTTCTGGGTATCCATCAATGACCACTGCATATTGAACGCTTCTGCCACGGGTTCAAAAGCGTTGCGCAGCGCCTCCGCCGACATTCCTAGCGAATCGGCTAAAATCTCATAACGCATAAAAAACCGGCCCGTTTCAAGGTCGGAATGCTGACTTGCTTCAGTAATTGAGCCCCCCTGCTCGGCAATAAAGCTGGAGACACGCGCCACAATGCCCACTTGGTCGGGGCAGGAAACAACGAGACGATAATAGTGCGACATAGATAGCTACTCTTAATAGGTACTTTTAACAGGTGCTTTGATAGGTGCTTTTTTAATAGGCAGTTTTGATAGGCACACTTAACTTATTTCAATGGCACGCTTGGGGTTAGTTTTCTGATGTTCGAAGCAACACATCAGTCTCTCTAGTGTACCGGAAGCCCTCTAGCTAAGCACCGGGGATAGGCCACGGTGATTGTTAGCCGCCCCTGCCTTCCCGTATAGTTAAGGTCTTACTTTTTAGGCTTTTCGTGACTAATGCATCCAACACGCGCTCTACTTCGTCCCCGTCGTCGCCCACCACTGCGCCTGCTTCCGCTGGGCGGGTGCGGTGAAATTGGAATGAATCTGACGCTGTATGGATACGACGATCAATGGATCGCCGTCGACTGCGGCATGATGATTCGTCAAGATTTACCCAATGCCCCCTTACAAGTACCCAATACCGACACCCTGGATACCTTAGGCATCAAGCCCCAGGCACTCTTTATTACCCATGGGCATGAAGACCACATCGGCGCCGTTGCGTGGCTGTGGCCGAAGTGGAACTGCCCGATATATGCAACCCCGCTTGCCGCCGGGCTGCTGCGTCTGAAATTTGCAGAGCATCAGCTAAGTAGCGCGGCTATACACGTCATTGAGCCGGGCGATGCCATGCAGCAAGGGCCTTTTACGCTGCGCTACTTGTTGCTTACTCACTCTATCCCGGAAAGCTGCGCCATTATGATGATGGCGGGCGAATATCGCATTCTGCATAGCGGTGATTGGAAACTTGACCCCGAACCGTTAATTGGCACGCCGGTTAATGCAGCCAACTTCCGGGCCTTAGCGCCAATTGATTTGCTTGTGGGCGATTCTACCAATGCCCCAATGCCAGGCCACTCAGGTAGCGAAGGTGATGTGGCCAGAGCACTTGTTAAAACCTTAGAGAAGTGCACCGGACGCGTTGTTGTCTCATGCTTTGCCAGTAACTTAGCGCGGGTGTTGGCTATCGGCCTGGCAGCTCAGCGATGCGGGCGCCGTGTTAGCCTAATGGGGCGCTCAATGGAGCGCATGGTAAGCGTTGCTAAGGGTTTGGGATACTTAGACGATTTTCCACCGCTCGTACCACCTCACGACCTAGGCTACTTGCCGCCTAATGAAGTCGTGGTGATTGCCACCGGCAGTCAAGGGGAGCCACGGGCTGCCTTGCAACGCTTAGCCCAAGGGCGGCATCCATTTATGGATTTAGCGCCAGGTGATAGCGTAATTTTTTCCGCCAAGGCGATACCGGGTAACGAGCGGCCTATCGAACAGCTTAAAAAACGCCTCTCCCAGCTTGGCGTGACTCTTTTCGATGAGATGAATCATCCAGAGCTACATGCCACAGGCCACCCCGCCCAGGAAGAGCTCAAAAAGCTCTACCAATGGGTAAGGCCAAAATCACTACTGCCCGTACACGGAGAGGCGCGCCACCAGGAGGCGCATCAAGCGATTGCCACCTCTCTCGGCATCAGTGCACCATTGGCGCCGACAAACGGCGATATGATCGTCTTTGATAACCAGGGCTTGCGCTGCGAACAGCGCTACCCGCAACTACCATGCATCGTTAATCAAAATAGCGTCATTCCCCACCCTGGGCTTGATGCGTCTTCGTCCAAGGCGCGGCGTGGTAACTTGTTTCTTGCATTACCGGTCACCGCCAGCGAAACAGGCTGGTGGCGTATAGGGCGTTTAATGCTTGATGCCAGCAGCGCGAGCCCTCTTGATGAGGAGAGTTTTAGCGATTGGCTGGATGCCCAACTAGAGGAAATCGAAGCAGACACCCTGGCAGATTTACGCTTGGCGCTTCAACCACGTCTTATTCAGTGGCTAGCCGACCACTGCCAACACATGCCTGAAGTGCATTTACAAATCATGGCGACTGAAATGCCCTCCGCCGAAGAGCTTAATAGCCAGCCTTAAGGCTCAGATGATGACCAGCGGTCGGCATCCTGCTGGTCACTATCTCGCTCTTTAACCCAGTAAGCGCCTTCACGGGAGTGCTCTTTTTTCCAAAATGGCGCTTGAGTTTTCAAATAATCCATAATGAAATCACAAGCGTTAAACGCATCCCGGCGGTGGGCACTGGCAACCAGCACTCTGACAATCGGGTCACCTGGTGATAAATGCCCCACTCGATGAATAATCCGCACGGCTTGCAACGACCAACGCTCCCATGCCTGCTCACCAATCGCAGCCAGGGTACGCTCCGTCATCCCTGGGTAATGCTCAAGCGTTAGCCCCGTTACGTCGGGTGTTTCGTTAAAGTCTCTCACCAAGCCAGTAAAACTAACGATTGCACCAATATCCGTGCGTTGCTGGAGCGTTGCCTCATAGCCGTAATCCATTGAGAACGGCGCTGCCTGCACCTCTACTGCAATATCCAAGACCGCGTCAGCCATGGGACTAGCCTCCCGTTACCGGCGGAAAGAAAGCAACTTCATCTTCATCGGTAATACGCGACGTATCATTTGCCATCACTTGATTGATCGCACAGAGCGCCCGCTGATCGGAAAGCACGCTAAAACGCGTATCCCGCTCGGCTAATGCAGCTTTTAAACCCGCTACGTCTCGGCTTGGCAACTTGTCAAGAGGGATAGTTACATCGCTCTGCCCCACTCGTTCGCGCAGCTCAGCTAAAAACTTGACCCGTACACAGGGGGAAACACTGCGCTCGCCCAAGCGCACCTCACCCGTCGCCCCTTCACCGGTCACGATAGGCGCAGCGGTAGGCGCACGCTGGTAGTCACCGCGGACACCCCCGCGTTTACTATCTAGCTGAACGGCCTCGATACGCATCTCTTTGTCTACGGCTTTACACATATCGTAAAGCGTCAAACAGGCCACAGAAACGGCGGTAAGCGCTTCCATTTCTACACCTGTGCGGCCATTGAGCCGGCACAGTGCCGAAACATTTACCCAGCCGTTGGCATGGTCAACGTCAAAATCAACCGACACTTTGGAAAGCGCCAACGCATGGCATAGCGGAATCAACTCATGGGTACGCTTTGCCGCCTGAATGCCAGCGATACGGGCTGTTGCCAGCACATCCCCTTTTGGCAGCGCGCCATCACTTAACAGCTGAAGGGTTTCTGGATGCATCACAATACGGCCAGAAGCCACCGCTTCGCGGCGCGTTTCATGCTTATCACCGACATCCACCATATTGGCTTCGCCATGGGTATTGAGATGGGTTAGCTGCATAACATTACCTTTTTTAAAAAGCCACGGTACGGGATTGATTATTCACCCAGCTAATCACCCACTGAGTAACCGCCTCGATATCATCAAGATCAAGATGCGCTACCGTTGCGCTTAATGCTACAGGCGTAGGCCCAGTAGTGGCCACCGCCTGCACCCACTCATTGCTTACAATAGAAGGGTCGCCTATACCTTCACGGTAGAGTACTAGCTTGGGGATTGGCCAGGCTTTAAAGCCCTCAACAATGACAAGATCAGGCTGGTGAGGAACCATCAATGCCAGTAACTTGCTCAAGTCGGGCTCTTCTTGACCGGGGGTTTCTTGCATTAATGCGAAACGTTGCCGGGAAGCGATCAACATTGGCGCCGCACCGGCTTGACGAAGCTGATAGCTATCCTTGCCAGGCTTATCTATATCGAAGCTGTGGTGAGCGTGCTTAATCACCCCCACCTCAAGCCCATACGCTCGCAAACGCGGTAATACTTGGGCTAACAGGGTGGTTTTGCCTGTACCGCTCCAAGCCGCAACCCCTAGCACTGGGAACGGGCTATCGATTGAGGTTTTCATTACCGGCACCGTTGTTTTATTTAGCGTTTCAAAGAGGCTACTCGCCCTCTTTTTCATCGGGTAGCAGCCAGTTTAACGCAATGCCCACCAATGCCGCCAAACTAACGCCCTGCAGGGTAAATTGGCCACCGCCGAACTGCATCCCACCAATACCAAACACTAAGATTAGCGACACCACCACCAAATTACGGGCAGCAGTAAGCGACTGCCCAGCCCGTACTAGCGTGTTCATCCCCACAACAGCGATAGAACCAAACAGCAGCGTCATGATCCCCCCCATGACGGGGCCAGGGATAGTTTGCAGAAACGCGCCCAACTTGCCCACAAACGCCAAGATGATGGCAATAACGGCCGCCACCACCATATAACGGGGATTAAATGCCCGCGTCAAAGTGACCGCACCAGTCACTTCAGAGTAGGTCGTGTTAGGCGGCCCACCAAATAGGGCTGCTGTGGTGGTAGCCAGGCCATCCCCTAGTAGCGTGCGGTGCAAGCCAGGTTTTTCCAGGTAATTCTTACGGGTTACTGAGCCAATCGCCACCATGTCACCAATGTGCTCTACCGCAGGTGCAATCGCCACTGGAATCATGAATAGAATCGCCGCCCAGTGAAAGCTGGGTGCGGTAAAACTAGGTAGCGCCAACCAAGCCGCGTTATGTACCGGAGAAAAATCCACCACGCCCATTATTAATGCCAAGATATAGCCTGTGGCAATCCCCCCCATTATAGGCACGAGGCGCAATATCCCACGCCCAAACACGGCCAGTATCAGAGTAACCACTAAGCTTGCCATCGATAGAAAAATCGCCTGCCCGTAACCGATATTATCGCTGGTCTCACCCGTGGCCATGCTCACTGCCACAGGTGCTAAGGCTAAGCCGATGACCATAATCACGGGCCCAACCACCACAGGCGGCAGCAAACGGTGCAGCCATGCTGTCCCTTTCAAACGAACGGCTTGTGAAATAGCCACATATACAAGACCCGCGGCCATTAAACCGCCCATGGTGGCGGAAACACCAAAACTCGCAATCGAGCCTTCAATAGGGGCGATAAATGCAAATGAGGAGGCGAGGAAGACGGGAACGGTTTGCTTGGTCACCCCATGAAAAACAAGCGTACCCACCCCTGCGGTAAATAGCGCCACGCTTGGATCCAAGCCAGTTAACAGGGGCACCAGCACCAGGGCACCAAAGGCCACAAACAGCATTTGCGCCCCGGTAAGTAGCGTCTTAGGCCACGACTCAGGATTAGCAGTGTTACTCATCTTCAGGTTCCCATTGGTAAATTATGTGTCGTAACGGGCCAAAAAAATGCCCCTAACGCTAAGCGCAAGGGGCAATGTGGGGTAGCGGCTTAGCGCGTCCCGAATATCTTATCGCCAGCATCTCCCAAGCCCGGCACGATGTAGCCATTCTCATCAAGCCGTTCATCCACCGAGGCGGTATAAATCTCAACTTCTGGATAAGCATCCTGCACCCGCTTGATGCCTTCCGGCGCCGCCACCAGCACAATCACTTTCATATGCTCGCAGCCACGCTCACGCAGCATATCCAGTGTGGCCACCATTGAGCCCCCGGTAGCCAACATGGGGTCAATGACAATTGCCATACGCTCTTCGATGTCATTAGCGAATTTGGCAAAGTACGGTACTGGCTGGAGTGTCTCTTCGTCCCTGTAAAGTCCCACTACGCTTACCCGGGCACTTGGAATGAGGTCTGTTACCCCCTCCAACATACCTAGTCCTGCACGCAAAATAGGCACTACAGTGACTTTTTTACCTTTAAGGCGACGAGTCGCAATAGGCTCTCCGTTCCAGCCATGAATCTCGTGATCCTCAAGCTCAAGACCCTTGGTAGCTTCATAGGTCAATAGCTTAGCCACTTCACCTGCTAGTTCACGGAAGCTTTTGGTGCTTAAATCAGCTTCCCGCATCAGTCCCAGTTTATGTTGAACAAGCGGATGGTTAATGGCATAGACACTCATGGGACTACCTCACTGCAGGGGATTCAGGATGACGACTAGCATCGCATCGACAGGCTTACAAAATTGCGCGCCATTCTACCCGCAACTGACCATTAGGTTAAGGGGTTTCCGGCAATTGCCACGCAATCGGCGAGCGCCCGTTATCTATCAAGAATTGGTTAGAACGGGAAAAGTGCTGATTACCGAAGAACCCCCGATGTGCCGATAGCGGCGATGGGTGCGGGGACTCCAGCACTAAATGCCGCCCTTGATCTATCAGGGATTTTTTTTGGCGTGCATGGCTACCCCAAAGCAAGAACACACAGGGGTCAGCGTGTTGATTGACAGTTTCAATGGCGCGGTCAGTAAAAGGTTCCCACCCCTTGCCCCGATGGGAAGCCGCATTGCCCTGCTCAACGGTTAGCGCTGTGTTCAACAGCAGCACACCCTGCCTGGCCCAATGTTCTAAAAACCCATGGCGAACCGGCGTAAAGCCAACATCACTGGCCAACTCTTTATAGATATTTACCAGTGACGGCGGCACCTGAATACCAGGCTGTACAGAAAAACAGAGCCCATGGGCCTGATTAGGCCCATGGTAGGGATCCTGCCCCAATATAACGACCTTAACCTCGGTCAACGGCGTCAGCTCAAACGCTCTAAACCAATTGGTTGAGTGAGGATAAATAACTTTCTTGGCCTCTTTTTCCTGAGCCAAAAAGCGCTTCAAAGTCTTCATATAATCAGCCTGGAACTCTTGCCCAAGCCATTGATGCCAGTCGTTAGGTAAGGGGCTAGACATATTACTTTTTCATTTGATCGACGAGGGGCTCAACATAGGCAATCCCCATATCCCAAGGAAATTGGATCCAACATTGTTGGCCTACTTCGGTAAGGTATTGATCTACTAAGGGGCGGCCATCCGGCTTAGCGTAAATAGTGACGAAATGCGCCTTCGGTAGCATTTTACGCACAGCACGTGCAGTTTTACCTGTATCGACTAGATCATCTACCAGCAGCCAGCCGTCGCCATCATGATCAACGCCCTTCATTATATCCAGACCACCCTGATCCATATGATCATAGCTCTTGATACAGACCGTATCGATCAGGCGAATATTCAGCTCCCTAGCAATCAGCGCCGCTGGAATTAACCCGCCACGTGTAATCGCCACAATGCCTTTAAAATCACGCTCGATCATCTGGTGACACAGCTGGCGCACATCGCGGTGCAATTGATCCCAAGAAACGGTGAAGTGTTGGTGATAGCGTTCGCTGCTCATAGGAGGCATTACTCGTCTTCGTTAAATGAACATACCGCGAATACGCTATAACCAGCATCGCGAATTTTCTGAGATCCACCCAGTTCGGGCAAATCAATAATCGTTGCGGTCTCAACCACGTGACCACCGCTGCGCTGAATCAGATTAGCAGCCGCCAGCATGGTACCGCCGGTCGCAATAAGGTCATCCATCAGCAGAATCCGGTCATCTTTTTGAAAGGCATCCGAATGAAGCTCAACTTCCGAATGGCCATACTCAAGCGTGTAGGTTTCACTGATTGTTTTGAAAGGCAGTTTGCCCTTCTTGCGCACGGGCACAAAGCTGCAGCCCAGCTCGTAGGCTAACGGGGCACCAATAATAAACCCCCGGGCATCAATCGCCGCGATGGCATCTAAGTTCATCTCCTGGTAGCGGTGCACAAAGCTATCGATTAGCTTGCGAAAAGCAGCGCTGTTTTGTAGCAGGGGCGTAATATCTCGAAAATTCACCCCCTGCTCGGGCCAGTCGGGAACCGTGCGAATAACGGACTTAATGTAATCGCCGTAGATGCTCATCGCGTCTCTCATTGATTAGTAAAAAAACAGGGTTTTAACCCAAGAATAGGAATTTTGCCGCAAACAGCAGGGCCAATATAATCACCGCTGGATTCAAGTCTTTGAAACGACCCGACAGCGTTTTAATTGCCACAAAGCTGATAAACCCAAGTGCTATGCCTTCGGCAATAGAAAAGGTGAGCGGCATCGCCAAAGCAGCAATAAGCACGGGCGCAGCATCTGTGGGGTCTTCCCAGTTTGCATGAGCCAAGCTGCCCGCCATCAAAACGGCCACATACAGCAGTGCACCGGCGGTGGCATAGGCTGGGATAGAGCCTGCCAAGGGCGCGAAAAACAAGCTGATTAAAAACAGCACACCGACAACCACTGCGGTTAAGCCTGTGCGGCCACCGGATGCGATGCCTGCTGTTGATTCAATGTAGCTGGTGGTTGTAGAAGTACCCAATGCAGCACCTGCCATAGACGCTGTGCTATCTGCCATCATAGCGCGACCAATGCGCGGCAGTTTGCCGTCTTTATCCAACAGCTTTCCGCGATGAGCAACCCCCACCAGGGTGCCAGAGGTATCAAATAGATCAACAAACAAGAATGCGAAAATAACGCTCAGCATCGCTACATCAAGCGCGCCCATCAAATCCATTGCCATGAAAGTAGGCGCAACGGACGGCGGCATCGACATAATGCCACCATACTGGTTATGACCGAAGAGCATCGCCAGCACAGTGACGCCTAAAATACCGATCATCACAGCGCCGGTTACTTTCAGATAAGCGAGCGCAGTAATAACGAAAAAGCCTAACAGCGCATAAAGTGCAGGTGGCTGGGATAGATCTCCCAGGGCGACATAGGTTGCAGGATTAGACACCACAATACCGGCATTTTTAAGTGCAATCATCGCTAGAAAAAGGCCGATACCTGCAGCAATTCCTAGGCGCAACGAGAGTGGAATTGAATTAATAATCCACTCACGCACTTTGAAAATACTCAGTAGGAAAAACGCAAAACCTGAGAAGAACACCGCCCCCAAGGCAGCCTCCCAGGTATACCCCATCCCCAACACAACGCCATAGGTAAAGAAGGCGTTTAGACCCATACCGGGCGCTTGAGCAATAGGGTAATTAGCCCACAGCCCCATGATGAAACAGCCAATCGCGGCGGCAACACAGGTGGCAACAAAGACGGCGCCATAATCCATCCCAGCTTCTGAAAGAATGCTTGGGTTAACAAAGATGATATACGCCATGGTGAGGAACGTGGTGATACCCGCAATCACCTCGGTCTTCACATTTGTCTTCTGCTCGGTGAGCTTGAAGTAGTTATCCAGTAGTTTCATGTAGTTTTTGTCCTTCGCGCTAACGCTGAATGCGTCCCTTGGTGCGAGAAAAGCCGCACATACTACCGAAAGGTACAACGCGATGCGAGTACCTAACGTGCGGCTAGCTAAAGCGGGAATATTACCCACTACTTATTGGCTAGCAAACTTCGGGCCATGAATTAACCGATCGGTCAGGAGATACGCAAATAGAAGCTACCGGCGGCCTGCCAGTACCCGCTCAACGGTCTCTACAATTATTTGAGTTTGCGGATCAATCTCTATATTGACCTGATCGCCAATGACACGCTCTTTTAACATGGTGCGTAGCAGCGTTTCAGGAATTAAATTAACACTGAACTCAACCCCACCCCCATCAGGGCTAGGCCGCACATCGCCAACCGTTAAACTAATACCATCGACACCAATGTAGCCTTTCTCAAACACAAACCGACTAATCTCTTCAGGCAGTGAAAACCACAGTCTGCGGTTGTTTGGCGCTTCCTCAATTGCCACCACCCTCGCCATACAAATGATATGGCCCGACATTGAATGTCCGCCTATCTCATCACCAAAACGTGCGGCGCGCTCTATATTGACGCACTGCCCTGACGATATTGCACCAAGATTAGTCAATCTCAGCGTTTCACGCATCAGATCAAAACTAACGTTGTCACCTTCAATCTCCGTCACGGTCAGACAAACACCGTTATGCGCAACCGATGCGCCAATAGTTAACCCTTCACGCATCTCTGCTGGCAATGCGACAACATGGGTACGAAACTCCTCAAGCTCGCGCACCTCCACCACCTCTGCAATACCCTGCACAATGCCGGTAAACATATTGCCACTCCTTATCGAAACGCTCGTCTGTTTAAAATGCGGATGAAAATTTGCGCAAGCTTACTACTAATGCGCCGACCTTGTGCAGGTATGCCCTTTAACGCAGCGCCCGGCCACATGGCGGCTTAAACAATAGTTTTTACTGTCTGCGACTGCCTCTTACCCCTAAAAAAGATGTCAAACCTAAAAAACGACCCCTAAACAGTTTAAAACTCCATTTATATAGCCAAAACACATAAAAACGAATGGTTTAGTTTGACAAATCACCACACCCTCTTTAGACTTTCGCCGCAAATGTAATGACGCCGATTTGTACCCAGATTGCGGGCGTCCACCAAGCCTTTGGCGTGGTGAAGTGCAGCTAAAAGGGTGTGTCCAGCGTTGATGGCCACCCGTCAGGGTGGCCTTTTTTTGTTTCCCGCCCTACGATTGCCCCCTCGCACTCCCCCGTCTTCGGCCTACGATCTAAGGCAGACGCTATGATTGAGCTTAGTAACGTTAGTAAAACCTATGGCAGCGGCAAAAATGCCGTCTATGCCTTAAAAGAAGTTAATTTAACAATACCCAAAGGCACCATCCACGGCGTCATTGGCCTTTCCGGCGCTGGCAAATCAACGCTCATTCGCTGCGTCAACCTTTTAGAGCGCCCCACCAGCGGCAGCGTTACGGTTGATGGTCAGGAAATGACGCTCTTAAAACGCTCCGCGCTGAACCAAGCTCGCCATCGTATTGGCATGATTTTTCAGCACTTTAACCTGCTGACGACACGTACGGTGTTTGATAATGTCGCGCTGCCCCTGGAGCTAATGGGTCAGAAACGCAGCGCTATTAAAGAACGCGTGCTGCCACTTTTAGAGATGGTCGGCTTAGCCGACAAAGCAGAGCAGTACCCTGCCCAGCTCTCCGGTGGCCAAAAACAGCGTGTTGCGATTGCCCGCGCATTAGCTAGCGAACCCAACGTATTGCTGTGCGACGAAGCCACTTCTGCCCTCGACCCACAAACGACGGGGTCTATTCTTGAGCTTTTAAGAAGTATTAATAAGCAGCTGGGTATTACTATTTTATTGATTACCCACGAGATGGAAGTGGTGAAGTCCATCTGCCACCGGGTTAGCTTAATTTCAGATGGCAAACTGGTCGAGGATGCCGAAGTAGGCGACTTTTTCACAGCGCCTACCACTCAGCTAGGACGGGAATTTCTCAATGACTTTTTACAGTTAAGCCCACCCAAAGAGCTTATTGAACGTCTAAACGACTTGCCAGGTGAGCACACACACCCGGTGGTGAGGCTAACCTTCTCGGGGGATGCGGTGTCGACACCGCTTATATCGCGCCTTGCCCGTGAATGCGGTGTGGATGTAAGTATATTGCAAGCCAAGGTCGAATCTATCCAAGAGCGCACGCTTGGACTCATGATTGCCGAGCTGCTAGGCACCCCCGCTCAAACCCAGGAAGCTATGGCGTATTTAGAAGCACATCAATTACAGGTAGAGGTACTTGGTCATGTCCAGCGCAATGTTTAATCTTATTTTACAAGCCACGCTGGATACGCTTTATATGGTGGCGATATCAGGGGTGATCTCAACGCTGATTGGCCTACCGCTTGGGGTCATGCTATACGCAACACGCCCACGGCAAATTTTAGCCATGCCGGTGCTTAATCAAGTGTTAGGTATTGTTACTAATATTGGCCGCTCAATTCCCTTTATTATCCTGATGGTTGCGATTATTCCTTTCACCCGCATGCTTGTGGGCACGTCTATTGGCATCAACGCCGCTTCGGTTCCGTTAACCATTGCCGCCATCCCTTTTGTTGCGCGGTTAATCGAAGGGGCACTTAATGAAATATCCCCCGGCCTGATTGAATCGGCGCAATCCATGGGCGCAACGCCTTGGCAGATCATTTGCAAAGTGCTTATCCCTGAAGCAAGGGGCGGTATTATTACGGGCTTAACCATTACCCTGGTTACCCTGGTTAGCTACTCTGCTATGGCTGGCGCTGTGGGCGGCGGTGGGCTTGGCGATCTTGGTATTCGCTATGGCTATAATCGCTTCAACCCAACCATCATGCTCATCACCGTCGTTATTTTGGTGGTTATGGTGCAGGGTTTCCAAAGCCTGGGCGATTATTTGGTGCGTAAAAGCGACCGGAAATAGCCATACGAAGACATGTCACAAATATAACCAAAACGCATTAGACATTTGTTTTTTATTACCTCATTATTGGATCAGCTTCCAATAACGCTCCAGGAGAAACGCTATGCATAAAGTCATTATCGGCAATCTCACCGCCCTTGCCTTAGCCATTAATGTCGCCAACGCCGAAACACGCACCATTAAGATGGGCACTGTTGCAGGCCCAGAAACTGAAGTGATGGAAGTAGCGGCTCGAATTGCAAAAGAAGAGTTCGATCTGAACGTCGAAAGCATCGAG
>NZ_JAFWFN010000084.1 GCF_017515565.1 Halomonas sp. | reverse complement strand
TAACAGTTTATTAGTATGCATGCGCATTTTCCTGGAAAGCTCAACCCTACCAAAAACCTATAACACATTGAAAGCAAATAAAAATAATCGATCTTCTTACTACAGCTCACCAGAAAAGTGCGCATGCGCGTTATCATTTTAAGCCATTTTTTAAAATGGCACATAAACATACAGATGCTCTTATTAACTCATTGTTATTACTTGGGTTTATAAAAACATATCCGTAAAACTAGGCACATGCTCATGCCAGGGATAAGGAAAAACACGCATTGCAGATTGAAAACTCCCAATTGTACTGTTTATAAATACAGCCAAAGAGGGTTTCTTAAAATGGCCAGCAGCCCTTTCCTGAATGAGGTTCGCACGTCCATCCGCGTGCGTGGGATGAGCATGCGAACCGAGAAAACATACATTTACTAGATACGTTGTTTCATCCGGTTCAACAATTGTCGCCACCCCAGTGACATGGGAGCAACTGAAGTAGTAGGTTTTTTGGGCTACCTAGCCACCGAACGCAATGTGGCAGTCAATACCCAACGTATAGCGTTGAACGCGCTAGCGTATTTGTATAACCAATTTCTGAAACAGCCATTGGGTGATCTTGAATTCAATTATGCTTCTAAGCCACAGCGGTTGCCTGAAGTACTTATGGCAGCTGAAGTCGCGAGCATCCTCAAGGAGATGACCGGTAGGGATAAACTGATTTTTTCTCTTCTTTACGGTTCTGGATTACGAATTACTGAGTGCCTGCGCTTAAGAGTGAAAGACATCGATTTCTCCCGAGGATCGATAACAGTGAGAGACGGTAAAGGGTCAAAAGATAGAGTGACCATCTTTAGCCCCTCGCTTTATGAAAGTACGAGAGACATAATCAGCACTGCGCTAGCACTACAAGAACGAGATAACCAGGAAAGCGTTGGCCCTTCTGTACCAGGTGTTTTGGCAAAAAAATATCCTTCTGCCTATCGGCAGCCTGCGTGGATGTATTTATTTCCGTCTAGCAGCATTTCTCGCCACCCCGTTACTGGCGTGCTATGTCGCCACCACTTGCATGATTCTGTGCCCAGAAAAGCGTTAAAGAAAGCCGTAGTTGCTGCAAAGCTGACTAATAAAAGGGTCTCTTGCCATACATTTCGTCACAGCTTTGCGACCGAACTGCTGAGAAATGGAAGGGATATTCGAACCGTCCAAGAGCTACTTGGGCATTCTGATGTATCTACTACGCAAATTTATACCTATGTGCTCGGCCAACATTTTGCTGGCTTAACAAGCCCTCTGGATGCGATAACGTGACTACTAAACAGTTGATGTACCCCGATGGCATCTCGATAGCTAAATGCCATGAAAGCACGCTACCGCCCCGGTACAACTGGGCTACGTTAAAACGCACCGCTGGCAACCGTCTCTGATTTTCTTGTCGATGTTACGTTAAGTGATTAATGTGTTTTTGACATTACTCAGTTTTCTTCGACATAGCAAAGCCGAAAGCGCATTTTAGTATTCGCCTATCGTTGTATTTAATTAATCGTGGCCCTTACCATTCGCGGGTGCCTTATTTGCTTGCACCTCGCAAAAACGTTACTACGCGCTACATGTGCGTATAGCCATTTTCATGATGAGCTCCGTTTAGGGGCGTTATCGTCACGGGTTAAGGCGTCCTTTCCTATCGCTGGTGGGCGTTTAAGTATCTTGGCACCGCTGTGCGGTGCTTTCGCGGGTGCCTCGTTGCTCGTTCTTCACAAGCTCATTATCACGCGCTACATGTGCGTATAGCCGTTTTAATGATGTGTTCCGTTTAGGCGGCGTTATCGTCACGAGTTAAGGCACTCCTTCCTATCGCTGGTGGGCGTTTAAGTATCTTGGCACCGCTGTGCGGTGCTTCGCGGGTGCCTCGTTGCTCGTTCCTCACAAGCTCGTTACCCAATGGGATGGACTCCTCCTCACCCTACTCCGGCGTCAGTGCGCCATACTGGTAGGTGGTTGGAAAACTATCAGCTTGAGAGTCAGGAGAAGCCCATATGAACATTAGCCGAGTTGGTGTGGATATCGCAAAGTCTGTCTTTCACGTTCATGGCGTTGATCGGCATGAGAAGCCTCAATGGCGGGGTAAATATGCCCGTAACAAGTGGCTGGATGCAATCTGTCGCCGTGTTCCTCAAGGTGCCCTTATTGGCATGGAAGCGTGTGCCTCGGCTCATTATTGGGCACGGGAACTTCAAGCACGGGGTTACCAGGTAAAGCTGATCGCCGCCCAATTCGTGAAGCCTTACGTTAAAACGAATAAAAATGATCGGGCAGATGCTGAAGCGATTTGTGAAGCATTAGGCCGTCCCACGATGCGCTTCGTGGCCGTAAAAACCGTTGATCAACAGGACTGCCAAGCCACTCACCGGATACGCGAAGAGCTGATTAGCCAGCGCACAGCGAAGGCCAATCAAATCCGTGGCCTCGTTGGTGAGTATGGTTTTATTACCCCCGCGGGTATCCAGCAGTTACGGCGGGCGCTGCCTCTTTGGCTGGAGGATGCCACCAACGGACTCAGTGACCGCTTTCGCCGCTTGTTGGCCGATTTAGCAGATGACCTACGCTATTTAGATGAGCGCGTTGAGCAGTTAACGTCCGCCATTGAAACGCATGCCAACACCGACCCGGTCGCCAAGCGCTTAATGACCCTGCGCGGCATTGGCCCCATTACCGCCAGTGCGTTATCTGGCGTGCTAGGTGATGGCGCTATCTATAAGCGTGGACGCGACTTTGCCGCCTCGTTAGGACTGACCCCGCGACAACATAGCACGGGTGGACGAGAGCGGCTGTTGGGCATCAGTAAACGTGGCAATAGTTACTTGCGAAAGCTGCTGGTTCATGGCGCACGAGCGGTGCTGCGTTTTGCAGTCAGGCAAGAAGACGGGCTTAGTCAGTGGATCAAGCACCTTGCCGTGCGCAAACATCGTAACGTGGCGATCGTGGCGCTAGCCAATAAGACAGCGCGCATGGCGTGGGCCGTTACGCGTTATGAGGTGCCGTATAACCCTGAGTTGGCCGCTGCTGCGTAAGCGGCGACGTGACCAGAAACCTTTAACCAGTGTACCCACCACCCCGATTGCAACACCACAAGAGAGATGGCGAACAGGTCGAACCGACGCCGGGCCATACCGTGTAGCGCGTAGAGCCTTAGAGCTCGTTTACCCTGCGGGTACCCGGCGTGCGAATAGCCCATTAAGGTCCGATGCCCACACGTTAGGCATCCTTGACGAGACCGAATATACGCTAGCAGTCGACATTGCCGCTATGACCTTTTGTGCTTGCAAGCGAGGAGGAGTCCATATACGCGCTACTACGTTGCCTTCTTACATTTCAGCAACACCGCCAACATTAGCGGCTTAATCTTCGCGCGCTGAAGCGCCCTCCCACATCATTACCAGGCTTGGTTGCATTGGCTTGGCATTGCTCCCGCGAGTGCTTCGCTTCGCTCGTTACCACGCGTTACGAGAACTTCGGGTTTCATATCCTGTTGCCGCTAGCCAATTGTTGAAAATCCGATTAGCCTGCTAACTCGACCATTAAGGGATTGAGATGCAAGAGACAACAATGCGGCAGCGCTTAGCGGGTGTTTTGATTCTGCTTGGGCTGTTGGCACAAATTATTGGTTTTACCGGCGCGGTGCCAACGGCGCAGGCGGTGAGTTATTTGCTGTGGACGGCAGTAGCGCTGCTGTGGCGGGATATTCCTAAGCGTTCGCGCGTTCAGGCGGGGGTGTTGATTGCCATTGGCGCGCTGATGTTGGTGGTGGCACGGGTGGTTTATGGCGCGGCGGTCAACTGGCCTGCCATGTTGCAGGGCAACGTGTTTGTGGCCACGATGCTGGTGGGCGTTAGCTTTATTTCTTTGATTGGCACCCAGGGTAACAAGCGCCCGCCGGGTAAACGGGTCACCGGCGCGGATGGCGTACTGCGCACGTGGCTAGGCGTGCATTTTCTTGGCACCATTTTGAATCTTTCCACGGTGTTTATGGTGGGCGATCGTTTGGCACGGCGCGCGCCATTAACTACGCCACAGCTGTTGGCGTTAAACCGTGGGCTAAGTAGCGCCGCGCTGTGGTCGCCCTTCTTTGCGTCTATGGCGGTGGTGATCGCGCTAGTCCCGTCGGTGCAGTATGGCCACATTGCGCTGATTGGCTTTCCGCTGGCGATGCTCTCGGGGCTACTCACCACGCTGGAGCTAAGGCGGCGGTTTGATTTAGCTGAGGTGGACGGTTTTTCGCTTTCACCGCGCAGCCTGTTAATGCCTGCCAGCATGGCGGCGCTGGTGATGGTATTTCACTTCTGGCTTACCCCCTCACTCACTATCGTCAGCATTATTACTTTTTTGCTGCCCGGGGTGGCGCTGCTTAGCAACCTGCGGGAAGGCACGCGCTATACGCTGCGGCGCATTCGCCAGCATACCGTTACTCGGCTGCCCGGCATGCGCGGGGAAATCTCGCTGTTTTTGGCGGCCGGCTTATTAACGCTGGGGCTTTCTACCCTTGTCGCGGCGGCAGCAGGCGATGAGTGGACGCTGTTTGCCCGCTTTGGCATGTGGCAGGCCATGGTGAGCTTCGTCGCTATCACGCTAAGTGCGTTAGTGGGGCTACACCCGATTATTGGCGTTTCGGTGTTGGCGTCAGTTTTGAACTTGAACGGCGGAGAGCAAACGCTGTTTGCCTTTGTGGCGCTTAGCGCTTGGGCGGTGGGCACCAGCGTAGGGCCGCTTTCCGGTATCAATCTTTCACTGCAGGGGCGCTACGGGGTTAGCGGCTACCAAATGATGCGGGATAACTTACCCTACGCCGGGATGATGAGCCTGCTCTCGCTAGGGGCGATTGCAGGCCTCAGTTGGCTCGTTATTTAGAGCGTACCGCCGTATCGGGTTTCGATGATTTTATTGGGGAAGCGATAAAAGTAACGATGGCCACACTGGTGGCAAGGCTCTATACGGGCAACCGTGCTGAGCATTACCTGGGCATCGCAGTGAACGCAGGCCATTAAACCCGGGGCGGCCATTTCACCTTCGCAGTAGTCGGCGCGGGCGGCTTCCAGGTCATCTTCAAAGCGTTCGCGATCGACCACGCTGCGATCGGCAATGGAAAGCAACGATTCGGCAACCCGGCGGGAAAGGCCGTCAATATCAATGCCCAACC
Source organism: Halomonas sp. (assembly GCF_017515565.1). Classification (GTDB taxonomy): domain Bacteria; phylum Pseudomonadota; class Gammaproteobacteria; order Pseudomonadales; family Halomonadaceae; genus Vreelandella. The sequence continues at coordinate 91,491 of NZ_JAFWFN010000084.1, read as the reverse complement.
AGCTGGCTACCTGCTTGCCGGTATCCGCCATGTAGTAGCGCATATCTTTTAGGTCGCGCTCTACCCAGGCACGCAGCAGCGCTAGCTCGTCTTTGGTGTACTCCTCAAGCTCCGCTTCAAAGGCAACGGCGTCGTCCAAGTCCTTTTGTAGGTTGTCCCAAGTGAGCTCGTTGGCGCCATTTTGCATGCGCTCTAACAGGCGCTCGTAGCCTTCGCGCAAACGATGATCGTTATGTTGTTCCATGGTACCTCTCCTTTTGTCGACCCAGAGTGTTCCTATCATCGGCTAGCCGTTCAAGGATACACCCGCATAGGATACAATCGACGTTACTTATCTGACACCCGTCATCTACTATTCACTTTGCGCCCTGAACAGGGGCGAATTATCCCAAGGCATTGAAAACACCGATGGACGCACAATACAGCCCCCGTGAAATTGAACGTGACGCTCAGCAGTACTGGGACAAACACCAGTGCTTTAAAGCCGTAGAAGACGCCAACCGCGAGAAGTTCTACTGCCTTTCCATGTTCCCCTACCCCAGCGGTAAGCTGCACATGGGCCACGTGCGTAACTACACTATCGGCGACGTTGTATCTCGTTTCCAGCGCATGAAAGGTAAAAATGTCATGCAGCCCATGGGCTGGGACGCCTTCGGTATGCCGGCGGAAAATGCCGCTATTCAAAACCAAGTGCCCCCCGCCAAGTGGACCTACCAAAACATTGACTACATGCGTAACCAGTTGAAGGCACTTGGCTTTGCCTACGATTGGAGCCGCGAATTCGCCACCTGCGACACCAGCTACTACCGCTGGGAGCAGTGGTTCTTCACCAAACTGGTGGAAAAAGGCTTGGTGTATAAGAAGATGTCCACGGTGAACTGGGACCCGGTGGACCAAACCGTACTGGCCAACGAGCAGGTCATTGATGGCTGCGGCTGGCGTTCCGGCGCGCCGGTTGAGCGTAAAGAAATCCCGCTGTGGTTCTTGAAGATCACCGACTACGCCGATGAGCTACTGGCGGACCTTGAAAACGTCGAGTGGCCCGAGCAGGTCAAAACCATGCAGCGCAACTGGATTGGTAAATCCCGCGGCGTTGAGATGACCTTTGAAATTCAGGCGGAAGATGGCAGCCACTGCGAGCCGCTGGCGGTGTACACCACCCGCCCGGATACGCTGTTGGGCGTCACCTATGTAGCCGTGGCTGCAGGCCACTCGCTGGCTAAACAGGCCGCCGCGCAGAACAGTGAGTTGGCGGCGTTTTGTGACGAGTGCGCCAAAGGCGGCACCTCAGAAGCGGAGATGGCTACCAAAGAGAAGCTGGGCATGCTCACTGGGCACAAAGCCATTCACCCGATAACCGGTGATGAAGTGCCGGTATTTGTGGCTAACTTTGTGTTGATGGAGTTCGGCACCGGTGCGGTGATGGCGGTACCTGCCCACGACCAGCGCGACTGGGAGTTTGCCACCAAGTATGGCATTGAGCTGAAGCCTGTAGTGGCCGACGAGCGCGGCAATACGCCGGATATCTCCGAAGGCGCATTTGTCGAGCACGGCACGCTGATTAACTCAGGCGAGTTCGATGGCTTGGAATTCCAGGCAGCGTTTGACGCGATTGCCGCGAAGCTTGCCGAACTTGGCCGTGGCGAAGTAAAAACCAACTACCGTCTGCGTGACTGGGGCATTGCCCGCCAGCGTTACTGGGGCGCGCCCATTCCCGTGAAATACGGCCCGGAAGGCCAAACCGTGCCTCTCTCTGATGAGGAGCTGCCGGTGGCACTGCCCATGGAAGTGACCGTAGACGCTTCCGGCTCACCGCTGAAAAGAATGCCCGAGTTTTCTGAGCTGGGCGATGGCTGGGAGCGGGAAACCGATACCTTCGACACCTTTATGGAATCCTCCTGGTACTTCGCCCGCTTCTGCTGCGCGGATAACCACGAAGCCATGCTGGACGAACGGGCTAACTACTGGCTGCCCGTTGACTTATATATCGGCGGTATTGAGCACGCGATTCTGCACCTGCTTTACGCTCGCTTCTTCCATAAACTGCTGCGCGATTTCGGCATGCTGGACTCCGACGAGCCATTCCAGCAGCTGCTCACCCAGGGCATGGTCATCGCGGAAACCTTCTACCGCTTTAAAGATAACGGCGGCAAAGAGTGGTTTAACCCCGCCGATGTGGAAGTGAAACGCGATGAGAAGGGCCGCCCGCTCAGCGCCGTGCTGATTAGCGACGGCCAGCCGGTGGAAATGGGCGGCATCGAGAAGATGTCCAAGTCGAAAAACAACGGCGTTGATCCGCAGTCGATGATTGATAGATTCGGTGCTGACACCGTGCGCCTGTTTATGATGTTCGCCGCCCCACCGGAGCAGTCGCTGGAGTGGTCGGATTCCGGCGTTGAAGGCGCGCACCGCTTCTTAAAACGGATTTGGCGCCAGGTCACCGAGCATCTTGCTGCGGGCACACCGGGCGAACTGACCATTGAAGCGCTAAACGACGAGCAAAAAGCGCTGCGCCGTAAAACCCATGAAACGATCAAGAAAGCCAGTGATGACATTGGCCGCCGTACCACCTTTAATACCGCTATTGCTGCGGTGATGGAGCTGTCTAACGCGGTGGCTAAGTTTGACGACACTTCTGAACTTGGCTTGGCGGTTAGCCGAGAAGCGCTAGAAGCGTGTGTCCTCTTGCTGGCCCCCATCACCCCGCATCTCTGCCACAGCCTGTGGCAGCAATTGGGCTATGAACAGCCCGCCATTGAAGCTCAGTGGCCCAAGGTGGATGAAGCCGCGCTTATCCGAGATAGCATTGAGCTGGTGGTGCAGGTTAACGGTAAACTTCGCGCCCGCCTGGAAGCCCCTGCAAGCGCCGACAAAGCCGCCATCGAGACACTTGCGATGGAGAACGAAAACGTCCAGCGCCACCTTGAAGGTAAAACGGTACGCAAAGTGATCGTGGTGCCCGGCAAGCTTGTTAACATCGTGGTGAGCGGATGAAGCAAACCAGCCCACTAACGCGCCGTCGTTTCCTCACTGCTAGCATCGCCGCTTCTGCGGCGGTGCTGCTCAGCGGCTGTGGGTTTCGGCTACGCGGCACCGAATCCATGCCGCAACTGCCACCCCTTGCCCTAGAAGGCAACGACAATAGCGCTTTAGCACAGCAGCTGCGTAGCCGCCTGCAGCAGTTGGGCACGGAGGTGAGCGCCGGGGCACCCTGGCGGGTAACGCTGGGGACACCCGCCTTGCAAGATAGGCGCAATGGTGGTGAAAGCCGTTCCAGCCGCGAGCATGAGCTTATTCTCAGCGCAACGCTTTCTGTGCAGCAGCGGGAAACCAATGCCTACGCGCTCAACAACGCAACGCTCTCTACCAGCACGCGGCTTCGCGTTAACGATGACGACCTGCTTAACCGTGAATCGCTTTTTCAAGAAGCGGAGCAAGCCCTCACGCGGCAGTTGGCTCAGCGCATCATTGAGCAGCTGGCTAACCTTGAGGCCATGCAGTGAAGGTATTTTCCGACCAGCTACCCGCTGCGCTAGCCAAAAAGCTGCCTAAAGCGGTTATTGTGGCCGGTGATGAACCCTTGCAGCACCGCGATGCTTGCGATGCTGTGCGCTTAGCCGCCCGGCAAGCAGGGATTGAAGAACGAGAAGTCCTGGACGTTGAAGCCAACTTTGCCTGGGGGCGCCTGCTGGAAACCGCCAGCAATCTTTCTCTGTTTGCCTCTAACAAACTTTTAGAGCTGCGTTTAGGCCACCATAAGCTCGGCCAAGAAGGCAGCAAAGCGCTGGCACAGTACGCTGAGATGATGGATGGCAACGATGACCTACTGCTGGTCAGCATGGGCAAGCTGGATGCCAAACAGCAAAAAAGCGCCTGGTTTAAAGCGCTGGATAAACACGGGCTGTTCGTGCCGGTGTGGCCCGTTGATGTATCTCGCTTGGGCTATTGGCTGCGGGATCGCGCCTCGCTCCACGGGCTGCAGATTGAGCTAGATGCGGCCCGCCTGCTGGGTGAACGTACCGAAGGCAACCTGCTGGCCGCGGATCAAGAGCTGCAAAAGCTTGCCCTTATCTATCCGCAAAACACGCGCCTTAACGCAGAACATATAGCCCAAGGCGTTGAGGATAGCTCCCGTTTTGATGTGTTTAACTTGGCCGATGCCTGTTTGAAAGGCGAGCCTAGTCGCGCGTCTAAAATCGTAACCGGTTTAAAAAGCGAAGGGGTAGAAGCCCCCATTGTGCTGTGGGCGCTAAGCCGCGAGCTGCGCACCCTGCTCTCACTGCACCAGCACCTGGACCAAGGCCAAAGCTTTGAGCACGCCTGCAAAACCCAAAAACCGATGATTTTTGATAAACGACGCCCCGCTTACCAAAAGGCCATCGGCCGCCTATCCATGAAACGCTTGCACAAGCTTCTTTTGATGGCTCAACGTTTAGACCTTGCAGTAAAAGGCGCATCACAGGTGCCGCTATGGCCAGGACTTCACGACCTCGCCATTACCATGGCCGGTGCAAAAGGCCTTTTGGCTGAAACGCCTTGGACCTATCGCATTAGTGCAAATAATTAGCACTTTGCAGTTAAGTCTTAAACCCCAAGCCATTTATTTCTATACTGTTGTTTCAAGCAATAAAAAAACTTGTTCCCCGACCAGTCTAAGGATGAAGACGATGAAAACATTACGTGCTTACCTCTCGACCCTGCTAATTGCCGCTCTTGTGATTACCAGCCTACCTGTTGCAGCATCACCGGTTGCCCCGCAATCTATGGACCTAGTGACGACGCAATCTGCTTTATCAGCTGACCGTGCTGGCGCTGACCGCGAACGTATTTACAACGTTCTGGCTCGGGCCGATGTGCAAGACCAGCTGCTAAAGCAGGGTGTGGACCTTAACGAAGTTGAAGCCCGTGTTGCCGCGCTAAGCGATGCCGAAGCACAGCAAATGGCTGAACAGCTAGAGCAGATGCCTGCGGGTGCTGGCGTCATTGGCGTGCTGTTTGCAGTGTTCATCATTCTGCTGATTACCGATATTCTCGGTTTAACCGACGTTTATCCGTTCACTCGCTAAGATGCTCAACATGCCGACACTGTTTAAAAACGCCCGCTTTGCGGGCGTTTTACTATTTGCCCTGCTACTAACCGCCTGCGCAAGGAGCCCCGTGCTGCTAGAAAGCACCAAGGCGAACCTTACTCCCCAAACTGAACTCACCCAGGTGCCGTTTTATGCGCAAACTGAGTACCAGTGTGGCCCGGCAACGCTTGCTATGGTGCTTAATCATCAGGAGGTGGATGCCAGCCTTGAGCAGTTGATCCCCCAGGTTTTTTTGCCCGGCAGAGAGGGTAGCGTACAGCCTGAAATGTTGGCCACAGTGCGCCGCTATGAACAACTGGCCTTTCCTATACGCGGCACCATGGATGCACTACTTAGCCACCTGGAGGCAGGTGACCCGGTGGTCGTGATGCAAAATCTCGCGTTACCCGCGTTTCCCATGTGGCACTATGCGGTAGCGATTGGGTTCGATTTGCCTAATGAGACGCTGATTTTGCGCAGTGGTGAAATCGAGCGGCATACGATGTCGTTTAGCCGCTTTGATGCCACGTGGGCGCGCACCGGGCGCTGGGGGTTTGTGGTAAGCGAACCGGGCACGCTGCCAGAAGGGGTGACTGCGCGAAATGCCTTGGAAGCCATCAGTGCTTTTGAAGAGCAGCACGGTTCTGCGGCCTCACTAAGTAGCTGGCAAGCCTTTGCCGAACGCTACCCAACCAACCCCCTTGGCAAATTCGCCCTCGGTAATGCCCTGTATGCGGCGGAACAGCCAGATGCCGCACTACAGGCCTTTGAGTCTGCCACGCAGTTTGACTCTGCCATGGGCGCCGCCTGGCTCAACGTAGCCCTGGTGCGGCTTCAGCAGGAAGACACCACCGGCGCTCACGAGGCGCTAAGCCAAGCCGCCGCATTAGAGGGCGAATGGCAAACGCGCGCAATTGAAATGCTGAAAACTTTAAACCCGTCATTCCATAAAACTAAATAAATTAAGTAAGTGTTAACGTTAAAAACAATACTAAATTCATTATTACAAAGGATGGCTATTGCAACGAAAGTTTGTTTAAGTTTACACAGACATTGACAACCGCATGACCAAAATTGGCATCTCAGGGAGCTTCAATATGTCTGTCCACCCACGCGTAGCGCAGATTCAGTGGTTTCGCTTTTCCCCCGCCGCCATTTTTATCAGCGTGCTAACGTATTGGGTATTTATACCAACACTGCACGCGGGCGGGATTGTTGTGCCTAGCCAGTACACAAATTCTCAAAACCAGAAACTGGTTTTAAGCGTCACCATTGGCTACGACCAACATTGGCTATCCCTCGCAGATATCGAAACATTGCCTATTTTCGATATAGAAATGACGCATCCTGAAGGCACCAGCGGACGTTTCACAGGCGTGTGGTTAAATGATCTAATTGAGCAACAGGGCATTTCTGCCGATCAGCGTATCCGCCTCATCGCCATAGATAACTATACGGTTTTTTTAGAAGGACAGGAACGGGCACGAACCCGATATTTCCTTACAACACGGCTCGACGGTGAACCCATAGCGTTAGACCATCTTGGTCCATTAATGTTGATCGCGCCGGATAACCTCGCTGCAGTGCGCGCTGGAACCATGCCGCTAACACGCTGGATTTGGTCTATTAAGGAACTTAGGCAGCAATGAAAGCTCTATGCCGCCCTTCCATGCCTTGGCGTTTAGCCGGGTTGTTGGCAGTGAGCGTCAGCATTTGTGCCTTATTAATTGCTAGCTACGTTTATAGTGCCAGACAGCAGCTAGGTGCTGACTATACCGCCCTCGTGGGCGATATCGTTCGTGCCCAGCAAACAACACCACAATTTCAGATCGCTCTCGAGGGATTTATAGATCAGCCTGAAGCCATCCACTTACGCCAGATTAACCATATAACCTGGCTATCCCGACAGTATCTTGCCCATGTTGAACACGGTTTAGCGCAACACCCACAGTTATTGCGACGCGCTGACTACTTACAAAATGATATGCAGGCTTTACCTGGACAGCTCAACGCATTAGAGCAAAGCGCTCAACGTGCTGTTAATACGCCCAGCCAATTGCCAACTTTACAGCGCTTAGCCACAGAATTAGAAGCCAATATGGCATGGGTATATTTCGAACTAAACGATGTCGTCCATACCGCTGCCGGGCAACAACGCCGAATAATGCAGCGCCTTTCAACTGCCGTTAGTTTTCTTGTAGCAATGGTTATGCTGATTGCAACGGTGCTACTGATCGCGGTTTTTCGCCTACAACGCCAGCGTGATTCGCTTAAAGCGCTGATGCTCACCGACGAACTTACCGGCCTTTATAACCGTCGCCACCTCATAGGTACAGCACAGGAGCAACTAACCAACGCTCAACGCCAGCAACAACCGCTGAGCTTTTTACTGATTGATTTAGACTACTTTAAGCGTGTAAACGATACCTTTGGCCACCCTATCGGCGATGAAGTACTTCGTGTAGTCAGCGCACGCATGAAGCAACTTAAGCGCCCGGCAGACACGCTTGCACGTATTGGCGGTGAAGAGTTTTGCTTGCTCATGCCCAATACCCACCTTGAGGACGCCGAACATGTCGCTGAGCGGATCCGCAAAGAGATTGCCGACTTGGATCTTCAACACCTATCTGAACTCCCGCAACAAACCGCTAGCATTGGCATTAGCTGCGCCCCTGATGGCAGTTTCACGTTTGAACAAATTTATTCACTGGCTGATCAAGCGCTCTACCAAGCAAAAGCCTTAGGCCGCAATAGAGTGGAAAGCATTGTGCCTGGGGAGCCAGTGCCACATAACGTGGCACTGAACACAGCACTCGGTTAATTAAAATACGCGGTTTAAACCATTTTGCGCCGCCACACGGTAGGCTTCAGCCATAGTGGGGTAGTTGAAGGTTGTGTTAACAAAGTACTTTAAGGAGTTCGCCTCCCCTTCCTGCTGCATAATAGCTTGGCCGATGTGCAAAATTTCTGAGGCCTGGTCGCCAAAGCAGTGAATACCAAGAATCTCCAGCGTATCCTGGTGGAAAAGAATTTTCAGCATACCTACAGTGTCACCGGTAATCTGTGCACGGGCGGTATCTTTGAAGAAGGCTTTACCCACTTCGTAAGGCACTTTGGCTTCAGTGAGTTCGCGCTCGTTGGGGCCAAAGGAACTGATTTCTGGAATGGTATAGATACCGGTGGGCACATCGCTAACAAAGCGGTACTCCTTTTCCAGCAGCTCGTTACAGGAATTTAACCCCTGGTCGTAAGCAGCACTGGCAAGGCTAGGCCAGCCAATCACGTCCCCTGCGGCGTAAATATTTGGAATGGCGGTGCGGTAGTGCTCATCCACGCCCAATTGGCCGCGGCTATTTGCTTCTAAGCCGATATTTTCAAGCCCCAGGCTATCAGTATTACCGGTACGCCCGTTGGCCCATAAGAAGGCATCCGCACGGATCTTTTTACCTGACTGTAAATGAACCACCACGCCGGACTCATCACCTTCAACACTTGCATACTCTTCATTATGGCGGATCAAGACGCCGTGTTTGCGCAAGTGATATGAAAGCGCATCGCTAATTTCATCATCGAGGAATGAGAGCAGGCTATCGCGGTTGTTAATCAAATCTACTTTAACGCCTAGCCCTGAGAAGATGGAGGCGTATTCACAGCCGATTACACCGGCGCCAAAAATCACTAGCGTGCGGGGCGTATGGGAAAGGCTTAAAATCGTATCAGAGCAGTAAATTCGCGGGTGACGGAAGTTAATGTCTGCCGGGCGATAAGGCCTTGAGCCGGTAGCGATGATAATTTTTTTGGCGACAAGCTCCTCCATTCCTTCCTGGCGATCCCGAACTAATACCGTATGCTCATCTTTAAAACGGGCGACGCCATGAAACAGGTCGATACGATTACGCGCATAGAACGTTGTGCGCATCTCGACCTGCTTATCAATAGTGCTACGCGAACGCTCCATTACCTTGGGAAACGAAAACCAGCGGGGTTCACCAATATCGCGAAACATCCGGTTGGTGTTGAACGCCATGATCTGCTTAACCTGATGGCGCAGCGCTTTTGAAGGAATCGTGCCCCAATGGGTGCAGTTACCGCCAACCTGGGCCTGTTTCTCAACAATCGCTACACGCATGCCGTGTTTTGCAGCGTTTATAGCAGCGCTTTCACCGGCGGGGCCAGTCCCGATAACGACAACATCATAATTGTGAACCGCCATACGCTTCCAATCTCCTTGTAACTGCACGTACTTAACAACTAAGCATTCAAGAACGCATACATAAACGCCCGCTAAATAAGCGAGCGTTTATCAAGCTGAACATCATGATGAAGTATTAACGCCGCGTGGCGTCGTAGCCTAAGTCGGCACCGCGGCTTGCATCGCTACGCCGACGCTCGCTCATACGTTTACGATTCTCTTCCTCGCACACTTCATCTTTGCCGCCACAGATGTCGCAGCCCTCCTTGAGGCCGAGTTGGTTTAAGCCACCGCATGAACCCGCGATAGGCTTACGACCCATCAACACGCCCACCGCCATGGCGGTCATCATCAACGCCATAAAACCAAATACCAGTAGCCAAATTGTCATGCTTATCTCCCGACATTGCGTTAACTGCTCACCTGCCGACAACACTCATGTCGATAAGTGCCAATATCATTTAGCCACTATTGTACCTCAGCCACTCCGAAATGATCAGGCGTGTGGCATTTTTTCAACCTGACAAACAAACGGGGCTGACCCTAAGGCCAGCCCCGCATGCAGATCTACTACCGAAATATTAACCGCCGAAGTCATCAAGCAGGATATTTTCCGGTTCAACGCCCATATCAAGCAGTAGCTTAATAACAGACGCATTCATCATGGGCGGTCCACACATGTAGTACTCGCAATCTTCAGGCGCTGGATGATCCTTCAGATAGTTTTCGAACAACACGTTATGGATAAAGCCTGTCGGTCCTTCCCAGTTATCTTCGGGCTGAGGATCCGAGAGGGCTAAGTGCCACTTAAAGTTCGGGAACTCTTCGGCCAGTTGATCGTACTCTTCGTTGTAGAACGTTTCACGCCAGGAGCGCGCACCATACCAGAACGAGATTTTACGATCAGACTTCAAGCGCTTGAGCTGGTCGAAGATGTGACTGCGCATGGGTGCCATGCCAGCACCACCACCGATAAAGATCATTTCGGCGTCAGTGTCTTTGGCAAAGAATTCACCAAACGGCCCCATTACGGTCACCTTGTCACCCGGTTTCAGGTTAAACACATAGGTAGACATAAGGCCAGGCGGGTGATTGGTACCCGGAGGCGGCGTCGCAATACGGATGTTGAACTTGAGGAGGCCTTTCTCTTCCGGATAGTTCGCCATGGAGTAGGCGCGGATAACTTCCTCGTTGTTCTTATGGGAAATTTTGTAAAGGTCAAACTTTTCCCAATCGCCACGGTACTCTTCTTCGATATCAAAGTCAGAGAACTTGATATCGTAGGGCGGCGCAACCAGCTGAACATAGCCACCGGCGCGGAAGGCAACTTCTTCACCTTCTGGTAGCTTCAAGTTCAGCTCTTTGATGAAAGTAGCCACGTTAGGGTTAGCGGTAACCTCGGTTTCCCACTTCTTAACGCCGAAGACCTCTTCAGGTACTTCTACTTTCATGTCCTGCTTAACAGGTACTTGGCAAGAGAGGCGCCAGCCGTCTTTCTTTTCACGCATGGTGAAATGCGACTCTTCGGTGGGCAAGATAGAACCGCCACCCTCTTCTACCCGGCACTTACACTGGGCACACGAGCCGCCGCCGCCACAGGCGGAGGAAAGAAAAATACCATTGGCGGCCAGCGTATTCAAAAGCTTGCCACCCGCCTGAGTCGTCAAGGTGTGCTCGGGGTCGCCGTTGACTTCGATAGTCACGTCCCCGCTACTCACTAGCTTGCTACGCGCTGCCAGGATGATCCCCGTTAAACTAATAACGATGACCGTGAACATGACAACACCGAGCAAGATGACTGATGTATCAACCATGTCGGTTTCCTATTGCTGAGGGTTTTCTGTACCTCGGCAGCCTGGGCTGCCGAGAAAACCAGCTCCAATTAAAGCTGAATGCCTGAGAAAGACATAAAGCCCAGAGACATTAAGCCAACGGTGATAAACGTGATGCCAAGGCCCTGTAAACCACCAGGTACGTCACTGTACTTCAGCTTCTCACGGATACCAGCCAGGGCAGTAATTGCCAGCGCCCAACCAACACCGGAGCCGAAACCGTAGATCACGGATTCACCGAAGTTGTAGTTACGCTCAACCATGAACAGTACGCCACCTAAAATGGCGCAGTTAACGGTAATCAGCGGCAGGAATACGCCCAGTGCGTTGTACAGCGCGGGCACGTACTTATCCAAGAACATCTCAAGGATCTGTACCAGGGCTGCAATAACACCGATATAGCTCAATAGACCCAGGAAAGAGAGATCAATATTCTCAGCGCCGCTAATCCCAGTCCAAGTCAACGCACCTTCAGCGAGAAGGAGGTTGAATACTAGGTTATTAACGGGCACGGCAATCGTCAGTACCACGATAACCGCAATACCCAGACCAAAGGCAGCTGATACCTTCTTCGATACCGCCAGGAAGGTACACATACCCAGGAAGAAGGCTAGGGCCAAGTTCTCAACGAAGACCGAAGCGACAAAAAGGCTAATATACTGTTCCATGTTACACAGCCTCCTTCGGCTTGGTGTTGTGCTTCATCTTGAACTCGTTATCTTCTACCTGCTCGGGGTTGAATGAGCGGATCGCCCATATCAGCAGACCGATAATAAAGAAGGCAGAGGGCGGCAGCAGTAGCAGGCCATTAGGCACGTACCAGCCACCGTTTTGCACGGTCTCAAATACGGTGAAGCCAAAAACACTACCTGAACCAAACAGCTCACGGAAGAAGCCCACAACCATCAGTACAAAGCCGTAGCCCAAGCCGTTGCCAATACCGTCAAGGAACGATATGCCCGGTGAGTTGGACATGGCAAAGCCTTCAGCGCGACCCATTACGATACAGTTAGTGATAATCAGACCTACGAAGACCGACAACTGCTTAGACATTTCATAAGCATAGGCCTTGAGGATCTGGTCAACCACGATAACCAGCGATGCAATGATCGTCATCTGCACAATGATACGGATCGAAGACGGAATATGGTTCCGAATGGTCGATACGAACAAGTTAGAAAACGCACACACAAAGATAACAGCCAACGACATGACCAGCGAAACGCTCATGCTGGTGGTTACCGCCAAGGCAGAACAAATACCCAAGATTTGCAGCGCAATGGGGTTGTTCTTGAAGATCGGCGCCGTCAAAGCGCCTTTAGCATTTAAATCTGCCATGATCAGGCTCCTTCCGCTTCGAGTTCGACGTCAGCGTCCTGAGCATCTTCCTGGTCAACGCCGCTGCGGAACTTGGCTAAATATTCACCGAAGCCTTCTGTGCTCAGCCAGAACTGCAGCATGTTGTTAACGCCATTAGCTGTCAGGGTAGCGCCAGAGAGGCCATCAACTTCATGCTCGCCAGAGCCGGTACCCTTAACAACGCGGATAGCAGGATTCAGATCACCTTCGTCGTCGAAGATCTCTTTACCTTCCCACTGAGCTTGCCAGCGCGGATTGTTTACCTCGGCACCCAGGCCAGGCGTTTCGCTGTGGTCATAGTAAGTAATACTTACAATCGTATTACCGTCACCTTCAACCGACAGGAAACCCATCATGCGGCCCCAAAGGCCTTGACCACGGATGGGTAAAACAATCTGATCGGGATCATCAGGGTCGCCGACCAAATAAACGGCCGCATAGTTCTCAACCCTGGATAGCCCAGCGATGTCACGGGGGCCAGACAACGTACGACCCGTTGCCGGATCACGAGACGCTTCAAAACCGTCAAACGTGTCAGCGTCGAACTGGTCAGTGTAGTCGCCAGTTGCCAGCTCAACGACGCGAGCGGTGATCTGCTCACGGAACGCCTGCTCTACATCCACACCGGATTCGTATAAACGCGCCACGTTTAGGATGTTGGTTTTACGGTCCAGCTCCTGATTTAGCTGCTGCATGGGTCGTAATGCAACAGCCGCCGTCGAAACGATGACTGAGCATACGATACACAGCGAAAATGCTACGGTCAGGATCTTCTTGATGGAGTTATTACCTTGTGCCATTAGGCAGTCTCCTCGGCCGGTACGCCAGTCCGCTTGAGGCGGCGTTTAACATTGGCCTGGACGAACATGTGGTCAATCAGCGGCGCAAACAGGTTAGCGAACAGAATGGCCAGCATGATGCCTTCAGGGAAGGCCGGGTTCACCACGCGGATCAAGACTGTCATCACACCTATCAGCGCACCGAACACTAAGCGGCCTTGGTTGGTCATAGAGGCAGACACAGGGTCAGTCGCCATAAACACCATACCAAACGCAAAACCACCGATCACCAAATGCCAGTACCACGGCATATCGAACATCGGGTTAGTGTCAGAGCCAATCAGGTTGAACAGCGTACTGGTAACCACCATCCCCAGGAATACACCTAGCATGATTCGCCACGAGGCGATTCGGGTCCACAGTAGCACCGCCGCACCAATAAAGATGGCTAACGTTGAGACCTCGCCCACCGAACCCGGCACAAAGCCTAAGAAGGCGTCCCACCAAGTGAAGGTGTTGGTCAGTGCCGTCATACCGTCCTGGAACGCTAGCGAAAGTGCTGTCGCACCGGAGTAACCATCAGCAGCAACCCACACTGCATCACCGGAAATTTGCGCCGGATAAGCAAAGTACAGGAACGCGCGGCCGGTTAATGCGGGGTTCAAGAAGTTTTTACCGGTACCACCAAAGATCTCTTTACCGATAACAACACCGAAGGTGATACCCAGAGCCACCTGCCAAAGCGGAATAGTCGCTGGCAGAATCAGCGCAAACAGTACTGACGTTACGAAGAAGCCTTCGTTAACTTCGTGACCGCGCTTGATAGCGAACATCACTTCCCAGAAGCCACCTACCGCGAACGTTACGAGGTAGATAGGCAAGAAGTACGTGGCGCCCAGTACAAAGTTGGCCCATAGACTGCCGGGATCATGCCCGCCCGCCAGGGTCATCATGATTGCTTCACGCCAACCGCTCATGGACGCGTAGCCAGCATCAATAGCTGTATTAGCCTGCCAACCTGCGTTCCACATGCCGAAGAACATCGCCGGGAAGGTACACATCCAGACGGTGATCATAATGCGCTTGAGGTCGATACCATCACGCACGTGTGCAGTAGTTTTTGCCACGCTGGGCGGTGAGTAAAAAACAGTATCTACCGCTTCGTAGAGCGGGTAGAACTTTTCGTACTTGCCACCTTTGTGGAAGTGCGGCTCGAGATTATCGAGTGTTTGTCGAATACCCATCATCAGGCCTCTTTCTCGATCATGGTGAGATTGTCACGCAGGATGGGGCCATACTCGTATTTGCCGGGGCAAACGTACGTGCAAAGCGCCAGATCCTCTTCGTCTAACTCAAGACACCCAAGCTGCATGGCAACTTCAATGTCGCCCACGATCAGCGAACGCAACAACTGTGTTGGCATTACATCTAAAGGCATGATGGTCTCATACGCGCCCACTGGAACCATGGCACGTTCAGAACCATTGGTTGATGTGGTTGGAGCGTAATTACGCAGGCCTTTAAGCTTAGAAATATAAATACCAAGTACAGAGTGACGGTTCGCGCCAGGAGATAGCCATCCCATGAAGGTGCGCTTATTGCCCTCTTCCAGCATGCTCACCTGATTATGGAAGCGCCCCAGATAGGTCAGTTTGCCCTCGACTGCAAAGCCAGAGAACACAGAACCTGAAATCACACGGGTGTCTTCGGGTTGGATAACCTCACCTGCAAAGAGTTCATCGGTGCTGGCGCCCACACGGGTACGCAGCAAACGAGGATTCTCAGCACGCGGGCCACCCACCGCTACTACGCGGGTCATATCAAGCTGCCCTTCCACAAACAGCTTGCCGAACGCGATAACGTCCTGATAGCCGATATGCCACACTTTCTTATGCAGTGCGACAGGCGAAAGGTGGTGAATGTGGGTTCCCACCAAACCAGCTGGATGCGGCCCAGCGAAGCTTTCGGTTGTTACACCGCTAACATTACTTCCTGGTAGGGAAGCGTCAGCCCCCGTGCATAGAAAAACGTTGCCCTCGGTCAGGCGGGTTAGCACCTTGAGGCCGTCTTCAAATGCCTGGGCATTTTCATTAATGATTAAGGCGGGATCAGCGCTTAGCGGATGAGTATCCACGGCGGTGACAAAGATATCGGTAGGTGTGCTGTCGATGGCTGGTGTACGTGAGAACGGACGGGTGCGCAAGGCAGTCCAGAGTCCTGACTCAACCAGTTGGTCGACAACGACTTGACGCTCTAGCTGCCCTAAAGCACCACGATCATGGGAAGCAAACGTCATCGCTTCTTCATTTTCGTCAACTTTAATAACGACAGACAGCAAACGGCGTTTTTCGCCACGGTTAATTGCAACTACTTCACCGCTGGCAGGCGCTGTAAAGCGCACACCTTCAATCTTTTTATCGGTGAAAAGCAATTGGCCCAGTTTGACCTTATCCCCTTCCTGAACTTCCATCGTTGGCTTCATGCCAACGTAGTCGGTGCCCAGGATTGCCACGTGGCGCACACGCCGCGCATCTTCAATACGCTGCTCGGGCGCTCCCGTGATGGGGAGATCCAGGCCTTTTTTGACTTCGATCATAGTCTCGCCCAGTTGTTGGATCGGATATACGAAGGTAAGGGGTTCGAATGCTTATTTTCTGCTCAGTGAATTCTTGTTTTCTGTTCAGATTGTTACCAGTCAGGCCCAAGCAAGCTTGAACCACCCCGAAAAATCTAACGTATTATAAAGATAAGAGCGGCCAATGACCACATCCCTGAGGGCCTCCAAAGGTGCTATATGCTTTTACAGCGCGTTTGTTTCTGGTACGAAAACGCCACCCGAAGGTGGCGTTGACAGTAAGCGCTAGAAGAACGGGCAAAACACCACCCTATCCTTAGCTATCAAGGCAAAACGCCTATGCTAAGCAAGGCGGACGATTAGCCCACTTGGCGGGGCAGTTTCAAAAACTGCACATTAGACATCTGCTGAAGAATTCGAATCACCTGACAGCTGTAACCAAACTCGTTGTCGTACCAAACGTATACGACAGCATGATTACCGTTAGCGATGGTCGCCTTGGCATCCACAATGCCTGCATGGCGATTACCAACGAAATCAGAAGAGACTACTTCTGCTGAGTCGACAAAATCGATCTGCTTTTGGTAGGAAGAGTCAATCGACATACGGCGCAAATAGTCGTTTAGCGCCTCAGCGTCGGTGCCCTTATCCAGCGTCAGGTTCAAAATCGCCATGGAAACGTTGGGTGTTGGCACACGGATAGCGTTACCCGTTAGCTTACCCTCAAGCTCCGGCAGTGCTTTAGAAACAGCTTTTGCAGCACCGGTCTCAGTCAATACCATGTTAAGCGCCGCGCTACGGCCACGACGGTCGCCTTTATGGTAGTTATCGATTAGGTTCTGATCATTGGTGTAGGCGTGAACTGTTTCTACGTGACCATTAACCACACCGTACTCATCGTTGAGCACTTTAAGCACGGGCACAATGGCATTGGTGGTGCAAGACGCGGCTGAAACAATGCGGTCTTCATCACTGATGGCGCTGTGGTTAATACCGAATACAATATTTTTAATATCGCCTTTACCCGGTGCCGTCAGCAACGCTTTGGCTGCGCCTTTACACTCAAGGTGCTGACCAAGACCTGCTTCATCACGCCAAATGCCGGTGTTATCCACGATGACAGCGTTATTAATGTCATAAGCGGTGTAATCGATTTCACTGGGCGAATCCGCGTAGATCACCTGTACCACATTACCGTTTACGATAAGCGTACGCGCCTCAACATCAATCGAAATAGTGCCTTCAAAAGGCCCATGGACGGAGTCGCGGCGAAGCAGGCTAGCGCGTTTTTCAAGGTCTTTTGCTACGTCACCACGGCCACGTACAACAATCGCACGTAGGCGCAGCAAGTTACCACCGCCAGCCTTTTCAACCAGCACACGGGCTAGCAAGCGACCAATACGACCAAAGCCATACAGCACCACGTCCTGTGGCTCACCAGTGCTAGCACCTGGCTTGTAGCCATCAATGATGTCACTTAACTCGTCACGCAGAAAGGCATCTAGATCGCTTCCACTCTGGCGCTTAAAATTGACGGCTAACTTGCCAACATCTACGTGAGCAGGCCCCAGATTTAGCTCACTCATCGCTTTTACGATGGGGAACGTGTCTTCAACTGATAGCTCAGTGCCTTCGATCTTACGCACAAAGCGATGATCTTTAAGGATACGAATAACCGACCGTTTGATCAGCGAACGTCCGAACATGGTGGCAACAACGTTGTTCTGACGGTAAAGCTGCCCGACAAGCGGAATCATCTGCTCTGCCAAGGCTTCGTTGTTTTGCCAATCCTGAAAAACGTTTTCGAGAGCTTGCTGACTCACGTGCGGCCTCATTGAGTAGTGAAAACAGGGTCATAAAGAAAAACCAACGTTCATTATCCTGGGCTTAAGGCTCAGTAGCAATCAAAGGTTAGTCGCACAGCATGTAGGGGTATTACAGAAACCGGCCATTGACTACAAATCGCAAATGATATGGAGGCAACAAAACATAACAGAGCAACCCCACCCATCACTCTTGCCCAGCAGGGACTCTAACTAGAAGTATTGATCGTGTATGATCCAAATTCCGTTTCAGCGCAAAACGATACCTTACCTATGCCTTCTTTCTCTCTGCTCGAACCGCCCCAGCCACAAGGGACTCGCGACACGCTTTACCTCACAGCGCCGCCGGGCAGTGCGACTGCCCTGGCACTCGCCCAGGTAGCGTCTAGAGCCCCACTGCTGGTAATTACGCCCAGCACCGCTAGCGCCCAACGCCTGGAGCAAGACCTAGCATTCTACAGCACCGTGCCTGTCCTCCCCTTCCCTGATTGGGAAACGCTGCCTTACGACAGTTTTTCTCCCCATCAGGATATTATATCTGCCCGCCTACGCACCCTGCGACAGCTGCAGGACGGGGTACGCGGGATTGTATTGGTTCCTATCAATACGTTAATGCAGCGCCTGCCGCCGGTGGAATATATCGCTGGCCGGGTGATGACCTTACAAACAGGCGCCAAGCTCAATCGTGAAACGTTCAGGGAGTCACTCTCCCGCGCAGGCTATCGCGCTGTTGAAACCGTGTATGAGCCGGGTGAGTACGCCATGCGCGGCGCGATTATCGATCTTTTTGCCATGGGCATGGATGAACCTATCCGGATCGACCTGTTTGATGATGAAATTGATACGCTGCGTCATTTCGACCCAGGCAACCAGCGCTCTACCGATAAACTAGACCGCCTTGAACTGCTTCCTGCCCACGAATACTCGTTAAGCCGTAGCGCCATTGCCTGTTTTCGGGAGCAGTTTGAAACCCTATTCGACGTTGACCCGCGCCAAAGCCCGCTCTACAACGACGCCCTTAAAGCCATACCCTCACCCGGGTTAGAGCACTACCTCCCACTATTTTTCGAACAGACCGCGTCACTTTTTGAACACGTCACTGACGACACTCGCGTCGCATTACTACCCGGCATATTTCAAGCCGCCGAGCAGCATTGGCAAGCGATCGAGTCACGCTACGAAAACCTTGGGGTAGATCCAACCAGGCCGTTAATACCCCCACATCGCGCATTCTTTCCCGTTAGCGAGGTCTTCTCGGCGATCAAGGCGCGACCACGCATTGAGTTAACCGAAGATGAAACACATCGCCACGCGCTAACCCCTGACGCCCAAGCACTGCCTACCTTGACGATTAATGCCCGGGCAAAACAGCCGCTCAGCGCATTGGCTTATTTCCTGGAAACCCAATCCCAAACGCGAATCCTCTTTGCTGCAGAATCCAGAGGGCGCAGAGAAGCACTGGAAGAAATTCTAGCGCCGCTACATTTACAGCTGCCTCATGTGGAGAGCTTCCACGCTTTCTTAGGCAGTCAACACGCGATGGGCATCACCGAAAGCCAAGTCGGTAGCGGCTTGTGGCTCACTGAACCCAATGTAGCGGTAATCAGTGAAACCGAGCTATTTGGCGATGTGGTTCGCCAGAGCCGCCGCCGGGAAAAGGCGACCGATGATAACGAGCTCGCGGTTCGGCACTTATCTGAGCTAAAGGAAGGCGCGCCGGTGGTGCACCAAGCCCACGGCGTCGGCCGCTACATGGGGCTTGAGACCTTAGAAGCGGGCGGTCAAGCTAATGAGTTTCTCGCCCTCTATTATGCTGACGGGGCAAAACTCTACGTGCCCGTGGATAGCCTGCACCTAATTTCACGCTACAGCGGCGCAGACGACGAGCTGGCACCCTTGCATAAACTTGGCTCAGACCAGTGGGAAAAAGCGCGCCGCAAAGCCGCCGAGAAGATTCGCGACACCGCCGCAGAGCTGCTTGATGTTTATGCCCGGCGCGAAGCCCAGCAAGGGGTGGTTTACGATGCTCCCGCTGAAGAGTACACCCGCTTTTCAGCTAGCTTTCCCTTTGAAGAAACCCCCGACCAGCAGGCCGCTATTGAGGCGGTCATCAGTGACATGACTTCCCCCCAGCCTATGGACCGCGTGGTCTGCGGTGATGTGGGGTTCGGCAAAACCGAAGTCGCCATGCGCGCCGCGTTTCTGGCCGTGCAGTCAGGCAGACAAGTAGTGGTATTGGTGCCCACCACGCTGCTTGCCCGCCAACATTTTGAGAACTTCCGCGACCGATTTGCCGATACCGCTGTCAATATAAGCCTGATTTCCCGCTTTACCGCGGGTAAAGAGATGACTCAAACACTGCAAAACATCAAAGAGGGTCGAACTGATATTGTCATTGGCACCCATAAGCTGCTTTCAAAAAGCGTTGAGCTGCCAAAAATGGGGCTATTAATAATTGATGAAGAGCACCGCTTCGGGGTTGCTCAAAAGGAAAAGCTCAAAACGCTGCGCGCGGAAATTGATATTTTGACGCTCACCGCGACACCAATACCCCGCACGTTAAACATGGCAATGAGCGGCATTCGAGATCTTTCCATTATTGCCACCCCACCCGCCCGACGCCTGTCGGTCAAAACCTTTGTGCAACAACGCGACAACAGCATCGTTAAAGAGGCGCTCTTGCGCGAAATTTTGCGCGGCGGCCAAGTCTATTTTTTGCATAACGAAGTCAAAACCATCGAGAACGCCGCCGAACAGATCCGAGAACTGGTTCCTGAAGCTCGCGTAGCCGTCGCCCATGGTCAACTGCCTGAACGCAGCCTTGAGCGGGTTATGTCAGATTTCTACCATCGGCGCTTTAACGTGCTGGTGTGCTCCACGATTATAGAAACGGGCATCGACGTGCCCAGCGCAAATACCATTTTGATTGAGCGTGCCGATAAATTCGGCCTTGCACAGCTACATCAGCTACGCGGGCGCGTAGGGCGCAGCCACCACCAGGCCTATGCCTACCTGCTAACGCCGCCACCCAAGGCCATGACGCGGGATGCTGTTAAGCGTCTTGAAGCAATTAGCGCCTCTGATGATCTAGGCGCTGGCTTTACCCTAGCCAGCCACGACATGGAGATCCGCGGCGCAGGTGAGCTACTGGGTGATGAGCAGATCGGCCAGATGGAAACCATTGGCTACACGCTGTATATGGAAATGCTTGACCGCGCAGTAAAAGCGATTCGTGCGGGCAAAACACCCAACATAGATGCACCCTTTAATAACGGTGTGGAAATCAGCCTCAACTTACCGGCCTTAATACCCGATGACTATATTCATGACGTACAGCAGCGGCTAGTCATGTATAAGCGCATTGCCAATACTCAAAGCGACGCTGAACTTAAAGAACTTCAGGTAGAGCTTATCGATCGGTTTGGCTTGTTACCTGCCCCGCTGAAAAACTTAATTCGGCAAACCAAGCTCCGCCAACGCGCCGAACAGTTAGGTGTGGCCCGCATCGAAGCTGGCGAGAGCAAAGGCCGAGTGCTGTTTAACAGCGCCACACAGGTTGACCCATTGACATTGGTGACGCTGATTCAAAAATCACCACAGCACTACCGTTTAGACGGCTCAGACACCTTAAGGTTTGAATTTCCAATGGAATCAATCGAACAGCGTTTTGAAAAGGTTGAAACTCTGTTGACCACGCTGAATCAAAAAGTAGCGGCGGCGTAATCCTTGGGGCAAACTTATACCTAAGAAGCACATTTGAAGCTTCAACAAGCCAACGTGCTTCTGGCAAATAAGGGTGCTCCACCCTGGCAATAACACCTTTGCTTTACCTGACTTGCCTTTACTCAACTGCATTCACTATTAGGAACGACCATGAACACTCGCCACCTTTTCAACCTATGGGGCCCCACCAGCTTAGCGGTACTGCTGGCGGCTAGCCTTACTGGGCCGGCCTATGCCCAGCCTTTAAGCGAGCTGCTGGCCAGCGGTCAAGCTGTGGTTGGTGATGCAGCTGTAGCTGGTGCAGAGCAGGTAGCCGATCACCGTGAGCTTCCCCGCGGCCATTTTCGCTTGCCCGAAAAAGGCGACATCGTTGGTGAGTATTACACTGTCACGGTGGAGGATCAGGAAGAAACCCTAATCGATATCGCTCGCCGGCATAATATCGGCTTTGAAGAGATTCGCATGGCCAACCCTGATGTAAGCTTATGGGTTCCAGGCAAAGGCACAGAAATCGTCATTCCTGCTCAATACATCTTGCCACCCGCACCCCGTGAAGGCGTCGTCATCAACCTTTCGGAACTGCGTCTCTATTACTACCCAGCTAACAACCCCGGCATTGTAGAAACCTATCCTGTTAGCGTTGGCAGAGACGGCTTTGCTACCCCGGTGGGCATTACACGCACCACGGTTAAAGTTAAAGATCCCGCCTGGGCCCCCCCTGCATCAATGCGCCGTGAAGCGGCTGAACGCGGCGAGCCAGCACCGGCGATCGTTCCTCCCGGCCCAAACAACCCACTTGGCCGTCACGCTATTCTGCTAGCAATGCCTAGCTACTTAATTCACGGCACTAACCGCCCTGACGGTGTGGGCATGCGCGCCAGCCGTGGCTGTATCCGCATGTATCCTGAGGATATTGAGTCGCTCTACGATCGCCTACCCAGCGGCACCCAGGTTAATTTGATGGATGCCCCCTTTAAAGCCGGCTGGGCTGAAGACGGCACGCTATTTGTGCAAACATACCCGCAGCTTGAAGAGAATATCGATGCCTCAGAGCCGTTCCAAGACGCCTTATCACGTCTAAACGAGCTGATTGAAGACCAAGTTGATGTTGATGAAGAACAAATCAAGCGGGCGATTGCAGACCCCAATGGCCGCTTTGTAGCGCTTTATGGCCCCCAGGCGCCAGAAGCTGCACCCGTGGAGACGCCCGTTCAACTAGAGGGCTTGCTTGAAGAAGTAGACTTAGAAGTGAGTACCGTTGTACGCATTGAGGGCGAAGCTTAACGCTTAGGCCTTCCAGCCATAAAAAAACCCCGCCGAAGCGGGGTTTTTTTACATCTACAGCAACCACTGAACCTAATTGATGTTCAGTGGCCCAAGCAGAATTACTTCTGCATGGAACGCTGGAACATGCGGTTCATTTCTTCACGGTTTTGCTCAGACATCTGCAGAGCAGCTTGCGCATCGCGCTGAGCTTGGTTAGCAGTGTTCAGAGCTTGTGAAGCCATGCTGCGTGCTTCTGCAGCATCAGCTTGTGCAGATTCAGCAGTCATGCGAACTTCTTCCAGCGCGCTGGTAGAAGCACAACCAGCCAGGATTGCCAGAGAAGCGGCAGCGGCAGTCATCTTAAGAGCAGTTTTCAGAGTCATAGTGTTCTCCTTGAGTCTTCCTTGGGTACAACATTAGGGGTATGACAAAAAGTAAGACTAAAGTGTTAGCTTAAATTTGTCTACCTGCGGTGCAGGTTCTTTACAGCGACTAGCACCGAGAATAATCTCCTCGGCACACAAGTCAAACGCTGTTTTATAATAGACAACAACGGATGTCTATAGCCACGTGCTTAAAACCTTGAACTTCCTTCAACGACATAAGCCTAGCGGATCACCACGCGAGTGCCAACACTTACCAATCCTGCCACTCGCTCGATCTCTTCATTAGTGACGGCCACACACCCTTGAGTCCAGTGGTAGCGACCATGAATATCCGGATCCCCTCCGCCAATACCATGAATACCAATAGCACCACCTAGTGCGGTGGTTTGCGGCGGATATCCGTGGCGCCGATAGTAATCGAAATAAGCTTCATAATCAGCTTGAGAATAAATGCCTTTCTCAAGCGCCATCCGAGCATGCGGTGGCGTAGGATAATCGATACCTATGAAAATATGCCACTGACTTTGGTAATTAAAACGGTTGATACGAAATTCACCTAGCGGCGTGACGTTATCGCCGCGCACACGCTGGGTTTTCGCGCCTGCTCGGCCCAATGAGATAGGCGCAATACGATCAATTAACGTATTGCCACGAAAAACACTCAACGAGGCGTCTTTATCGTCAACCAGCAGCCAAAGCTCATTGCTATGACGGGGAATATGGGCGCGTGAAAGCAGAGTCTCAACCAGATCAGTCGGCTGATAATCACTCACAGGACTAACAGTAGTTGCGTTGGCGACTACTGGCCAGCTTAGTGCTAACGCCAAAAATCGGCGGCGGTTTAAAGGCATCGTTGTGGCTCTCACTTTGGGCCAGCTTGGCAGGCCAAATAAGGCATTTATGAGGGCTTTTATACCTTATTAACGCTATCACTGTCAGCGATTTCGCCGCACAAAAACCATTTTTTCTATCACAATGAGCCAATTTAACTCATTTTTAACGCTTGTTAGATATCTTCAAACTCATGCATGCTGGTTACTAGCTTGCGAGCTTCAGCATTGTGCCCTTCGGCTAGCGCCGTAAAGAACTCCTCTTCAGGCTCAATTTTTGACCGTGAAGCACGATGCTCGTAAAGGGCCTGCAAATTACGATGGGACTCTTCTGCCGTTGCCATTATTTCATCAATTGAGCCTGCTACCGAGCGTTCAGCAAGTGCCTCTAATAAGGGGGGCTGAGGGAAGTCGCCTGACTCGTCAAACCAGAGCTCTAGCACTTCACGCTGATCATTGCCGTCATGAAAAAGTGCTTCCAGCCCGGTCTTCATTTTTAACTCGCTAGAGGCGAGATAGGTCAACGCCATCGCGAGACGCTGATTATCAGTCTGCTCAGCAGCCTCTGTGTACTGGCGCGCCATACGCGCATGGTAGCCTGCCGCCCACTCGATTAAATCCTTGACCTGGTTGTAGCGCATCCGTGTCTTCCTCCCGTGTCATCTCATCATCGGTGAATTGAACTTATTGATTTTTAAAGTACTGTCTAGAGTTTAGTGGTTTGTGATAGTTCCGCCACTCTCTAGGCTACTCTCTCATTCTCTCGACTACTCTCTACCACTCTTGGCTGGTTTCACGTAGCGCCGCTATTTCTTGCTTAGCTGCGGCTATATGGCTGAGTAATTGCTCTGAGAAAGAAGCCTGGCTAGCGACGGCAATCATTGAGGGGTTGCCTACACGCCGCTTGGCAGCCCCTTCACTGCTATGTAGCCGTTCAAGTTGAGCCGTTAACCAACATAGCCAGCTATCCGGCTGGCCAATAAGGTCACGCAGGCGCTGAAGCTCAGCAATGGCCGGGCCATCGCTGGCGAGTAGCTGCTGCCAAGCATGGTTCTCAAGCCGCGCATGCTCGCAAACCTCTTTGAGCATGGCATTAAGCGCCAGCTCAAAGAGCGCCAAGGCGCTCTCTTCAATCGCCATTTGCCGAACAGGGGCATGCTCATCATCCCCAGCGGGCAAACCCACTAGCAACTCTGCTTGGTAAAGCAGTTGATTCGTACGAGACCGGGGGCTCACTTACGCTTGTCCTCCACATGCCATTTACCGGCTTCATAGGTCGCTTTCCAGCCAGTCGCCTTACCCTCCTCGTCAGTCATCACAAACTGCTCTTTATTTTTACGCGAGAAACGAATTTGCGCTGGACGTCCGTCTGGGTCTTCACTCGGCGCCTTGAGAATAAAGTGGTACTTCTCAGGAAGCTCCTGGGCGTGAGACTTTAACTCTTTCACCAAGGGTGGGCGTGTTTCCCGGTTTTTAGGAAACTTGCTGGCTGCTAGGAATAAGCCACTGGCGCCATCGCGCAGAACGTAATGGTCATCCACTTTTTGGCAGGCCAGCTCTGGCATTGGAATTGGGTCCATTTTAGGCGGCGCCACTTCACCACTTTTCAATAACTTACGTGTGTTTTTACACTCACTATTCGTACAGCCGAAGTACTTACCAAAACGGCCGGACTTCAGCTGCATTTCCGAGCCGCATTTATCGCACTCGATGATGGGCCCGTCATACCCTTTGATTTTGAACTTACCTGTCTCGATATCGTACCCATCGCAATCAGGGCTGTTACCACAAATATGCAGTTTGCGGGTTTCATCAATTAGGTAGTTATCCATTGCCGTGCCACACTTCTCGCAACGGTGTTTGGCACGCAGGGCATTGGTTTCTGCTTCTTCACCGGCATCTTCGGCAACTGCCTCTTCACCCGGGATCAGGTCAATAGTCGTTTTACAGCGTTCTTTAGGGGGCAAGTTGTAGCCACTACAGCCAAGGAATACCCCGGTTGATGCCGTGCGGATCTGCATTTTACGACCACAGCTTGGGCAGTCGATATCCGTAGGCACCGGCTGGTTGGGGCGCATACCGTCTTCGCTTTCGGCTTTGCTTAGCTCCCCACGAAACTCTTCGTAAAAAGCATCCAGCAACGCTTGCCAGTTACGCTCCCCTTCAGCTACCTCATCTAGGCTATCTTCCATACGCGCCGTAAAAGAGTAATCCATCAGGTCAGGGAAAGACTCTTTCAAACGCTCGGTAACGATATCGCCCAGTTTTTCAGCATAAAAACGACGATTTTCTAGCTTCACATAACCACGATCCTGAATCGTGGAAATAATTGATGCGTAGGTAGAAGGCCGGCCAATTCCCTGTTTCTCCAACTCTTTTACCAAACTTGCTTCCGTATAACGCGGGGCAGGCTTAGTAAAATGCTGCTGAGGGTCAAGCTTTTCAAGGCCCATGGGCGTGCCTTTGGGCAAATCTGGCAGGCTTTGATCTTCGTTTTTACCACTGGGCTTCATTACTCGGGTATAGCCATCAAACTTAAGCACACGCCCTTTGGCACGCAGATCGTAACCTTCTACTTCAACACTCAGCGTGCTGGATAGGTATTCAGCCGGGGTCATTTGGCACGCCACAAACTGGCGCCAAATAAGTTCATAAAGGCGCTCAGCGTCGCGTTCCATTCCCGCTAAGTCAGACGCTTTACGTTCAACGCTAGAAGGCCGGATCGCCTCGTGGGCCTCTTGGGCACTCTCTTTACTGCTGTAACGGTTAGGTGCTTCCGGCAAGTAGCGCTCACCGTACTCATCTCCAATAAAGGCCCGCACACCCTCCACCGCATCTTTGGAGAGATTTGTGGAGTCAGTACGCATATAGGTGATGTAGCCCGCCTCATAAAGGCGCTGGGCCATGGTCATGGTCTTTTTAACTGAAAACCCTAACCGACCACTGGCTGCTTGCTGAAGCGTCGAAGTGATGAACGGCGCCGTGGGCTTGGAGCTCGTGGGCTTATCTTCACGGGAGGTGATGGCAAGCTTTGCCTTGCGCAGCTTCTCAATGCGATCAAGGGTGTCTTTCTGCGAGGTTGGCCGAAAGGCTTTGCCATCCTGGCGCGCCAGCGCAAAGCGCACCAACTCACCGTCCGGCGAAACCAGATCAGCATGCACATCCCAAAATTCCTCGGGAATAAACGCGCGAATTTCACGCTCACGCTCCACGATCAGGCGCACTGCTACCGACTGTACGCGGCCAGCAGAAAGCCCTCGGGCAATTTTGGCCCACAGCAGCGGAGAGAGCATAAAACCTACTACGCGATCCAGGAAGCGGCGCGCCTGCTGGGCTTCAACCCGGGGAATATTGAGCACCCCAGGTGCTTTAAATGCATCCTGAATAGCGTTCTTGGTAATCTCGTTAAATACAACGCGCTTGTAACGGCTTTCGTCACCACCGATGGTCTCGCGTAGGTGCCAAGCAATGGCCTCCCCTTCGCGGTCCAAATCCGTTGCGAGATAAACAGCATCAGCCTTTTCGGCTAATTTTTTTAGCTCGGCAACCACTTTTTCTTTACCGGGTAATACTTCGTAGTGGGCTTCCCATCCATTACCAGGATCGATCCCCATGCGCCGTATCAGCTGGTCCTGGGCCTTGCGCTTCTTATACTCTGCCTTCTCTTCCACGGACATCTTACGCGTTGCCGCGGCCTGGCGAGCGCGCTCCTTGGGATCGGAGGCTGCCTTACCTGAGCCGCTGGTCGGTAGGTCACGTATATGACCCACGCTCGACTTGACGATGAAATCGTTGCCGAGGTACTTATTTATCGTCTTCGCTTTCGCTGGCGATTCGACGATGACCAGTGACTTACCCATAGTGCTCCACTTTCCTATTGCTTAGGCTATCCAGCCCATGCTCTGAATACGGCGCCGCATCAATTAATATTAGCGACTGCGTGAAAAATGCGCCTACCCTACCCCAGCACTTACTTAAGCGCCAGTGGCAACCACGACGTAGGGCGCCACACTGAACGTGACCAGAGCCATGCTGAGGCCCCATAAGTTTTTATCACAAAGTAGCTAGACACTAGACTGCCGCCACAAGGACGGCAACCCTAATTAAGTGCAATCAAACAAAACGCCCCTGCTTTTTAGCAGGGGCGTATACGTTACCAAACCCTTGTTTAACGTTTGCGCGGTGTTTTACGTCGCGCCACTGAGGCAGGTTTTGGCTTCTCTGCCTCGGCATTATCACCAGGCGTCGCCGCCTGCTTTTTATCAGCCGTCGAAGTCGCTGTACCCTTAGCAGGAGTTGCAGCGGGGCTTTCACTAGCGGCTTTACCGGCAGTCTCAGTGGCTTCTTTAGCGCTATGATCAGCCGTTTTCACCTCTGATTTAGCTGCAGCTGCTTTCTCAGGTACTGCTTTCTCTGACACCTTCTCGGAGACTTTTTCAACCGATGTATCAGGTGACTTTTGCGCAGCTTTCTCAGGTACTTTCTGAGGCGTTTTCTCTACCGCGGCAGGAGCCGCCGCTTGTTTAGCCACCGCAGGTTTAGGCTTAGCAGAACGCGCTTTATCAAACAGGGCTTTTACCTGACTAAAGCGCTCAGCGGCGTGCTCAGACAGCTCCCCACTGGCTGCAAAAACATGCTCTAGGTGCTCTACTTGGCTATCAATTTCATCATTGCTTTGCCCTTTAAGCAGGTCAGGTAGGGTATTGAGCGCCTGCTCCCGATCCATTTTCAGCAAAAAGAACTGTTCACGCACCAAGTGCTTGAAGTCGCTTAGCGAGGATGTTGGCTCAAGCTCGGCGCGGGAAGCGCGTAGCCGTTTAAAGTTACGCTCATCCGTGGCCGTTGCACCACCCAGCACGTAAATAATCGAACGCATGGCAGCTTCATGGGTTCCGCCATGAGAGAACTTTTTACGCAGCTCGTTTTTGCGGTTCTCCATAAAGCGACGGTGCTCCGGCTCGGCGCCAGGACGGCGGCGATGCACATGCGCATCCCCATGTAAGCCAACCGCCGCCTGCAGGAGAGGCTGTCCATAAATGTCCATAAACAGGCGTTCAGTGGAGCTGTCGCGCAGGTCTCGCCAAGCATTTAGCCCCGCAGTAATTTGGTCAGACGCCATCGTTTCCAGGGCTTTGAAAAAGTTATCCTGGCCTATCTCCTGGCGATTGCGGCGTACGTTTTCTGCCATTACCGGTAGCGGTACCGTTAACGGATTACGATCGGAAAGCAGCTTATAACCCAAGCGAATCGGGTGCATGCGGCGAGTCCAACGCGCCGCTTCCGGCGTCATCACCGCGCGCAACCAAGGCTGCATAAATAGACGATAAAAACCGAGATTTATCTCAGAAATACGCGCAACGGTCGCGAAACGCCGATCATCTTCGGGCTTGTGCATCACATCGCGGTCTAGCTCTTCAAAGTTACGCGCGGTGAACTCTAGTAGATAATCTCGCTCGATCAGCTCGGCATCATCGCGCTCACTGGCATGGGATACAGTCGTCTCGTAAAGCCCCGGGGGCATTACATCGATGTAGTCCATGTTCGCCGTAAACTCTGAGTGCTCCTTACGTGACACACTGCCGGAAACAAAGATCCCAAGGTGCCCCGTCGTATCGTGAAGGCAGTACACAATGGTCTGCTCGTTGGCGATGATATCTTCTTCGCCTTCGTATAGATCACGAATCCAGCCAAGCGCTTGAGGAGGCGGCGTAATATCATCACCCCGTGAGCAAAACACCACGACCGGTGAGCGAACATTGCGCAAGTCAATACGGCGACCATCCCGAGTGACTAGCTGCGCGGTGGAAAGGCGATTTCCAACAAAGAGGTTATCCACGATGTACTGGATTTCTTCACCACCCAAAACCACGTGGCCGCCCCACCAGCGCTCAAATTCTAGATACCGCTCTTTTTCAGTATCGATATTTGAGTAGAGATGAAACTGTTTTTTCCAGTATGTATTCGCCGGATTGAGACGCTCAAAATTCTGCACCAACCAAGCGCCATCAAACAGACCGTTACCTAGATCACTGGTTAACGCGGTAATCCAGCTTCCCCCTGTCATACCGCCGGTATAGCGCATAGGCGCATTGTCATGCTCACCTGCCCAATAAGAGAGCGGCGCACCGGCAATGAGAATGGGGCCAAAAACGTCTGGCTCCAGCGCAGCAGCCATCATAATTTGCCACCCCGCCTGGCAGTTTCCTACCACCATCGGTTTTTCGTCCGTATCAGGGTGTAACGCAATAACATGGCGTAAAAAAGCAATCTCCGCCTCAACCACATCTTCGACGGTTTGGCCGGGTTCAGGGAAAGGCAAAAACCCAATGAAATAGCATGGGTGTCCAGCCTTTAAGGCTACCCCCAACTCACTGTCAGGCTTAAAGCCGCCGATACCTGGGCCGTGACCAGCACGGGGGTCAACTACCACAAAGGGACGCTTCTGGGGGTCAATTTGCGTATTGGCGGGGGGATGAACACGCAGCAATTCGTAGTTAGTAGGATTAGGCAGTGTACGCCCATCGACTAATACTTCGGTATCAAAACCAAGCACATTGGGCTTAGTTTGCTCCATATGTTCAAGATATTGGTTGCCGCGCTCACGCATTACATCCCAGTAGAGGATGTTGCGCTCAAGGCTGTCACGCCAGTACGACATGGCGGCACGCCCGAACCCAAAAGGGTCGATGACGCTGGCAAGGGCTTCCCCGCCGGGTAGCGCTGACAAATCATTGGTGGCTCCTGGCCAAGCGCGACTGAGCCCTTGGCCAGGTAGTAAAGGATTAGCGAGAAAGTTCATAGATCCTCCCATTGGATTGATGCGAGGCATCAATCCCGAAGCAATGATGCTGCAATGCAATATAGTTTAGGCTACTCTTCGCGTGACGTCGATGCCTCCCTTAATCAATTCTCACGACATAGCACTAAAGACGGCTGACTGCTTCAGTGGTAGCATCGCCTAATTAGCGCAAACTTTAAAACGCTGTCTTTCATGAAGAAATGCTTTTATAAGCGCTTGCTACTGTGCTACTTACGGCTACAGCACATTACAACAAATGCACAATAATAGAGTTACTGAGCAACTTATTGTTACAGCGTTCACCATCGCTGGAGGGTATTACCGAGAGGTTGTTTTATGTCGTCCCCTACGCTGCTAAACCGCCTGACCTTTCGTCAACTCCAAGTATTTCAGGAAGTGCATCGCCAGCGCTCTTATTCCCGCGCGGCAGAACAGCTCGGCCTTACCCAACCCGCTGTCAGCGCTCAGATCCGTCAGCTTGAGCAGGCAGTAGGCCAACCGCTGTTTAAATATGCGGGCAAAACTCTCCATGTACTGCCCGCAGCGGACACGTTGGCACTCTCTACCCGAGAGATCATTGGTCAACTTTCTCGGCTTCAGATGAACCTCTCGGACATTAACGGCAAAATTAGCGGCGAACTTAATATCGCGGCCGTTTCATCCGCCCAATATGTAGTGCCTTACCTGCTTGCTCGCTTTCGTGCGCGCTATCCTGACGTTCGAATACGCTTAAAAGTGTGTAACCGTAGCCAAGCGCTTGAAAGGCTAGCGCAACAGAAAGACGACGTAGTGATTATGGCAATGGTGCCTGACGACGACGGCTTGGTCGTTATGCCCATTTTAGATAATGAGCTAATCGCCGTCGTATGGCCTGACCACCCGCTATTACACTCCCCTGCACCCTCTCTAGCTGATTTTGCCCGCCATTACGTCTTAATGCGCGAACCCGGCTCGGGGGTACGCAATGCCTTTGAACAGCTGGCAGCCGACCAAGAGGTGGGCCTTCCCCATCGCATAGAATTAGGCACCAACGAAGCGATCAAACAGGGCGTCATGGCGCACCTGGGCATTGCGGTACTCCCATGTTTAGCGGTACAGCTAGAGCTTGAGCAGGGGTTACTCGCATCGCTGGCATTACCCAACTTTCCTATCCGCCGCTCTTGGTGCGCCGTTCACCGCCGTGACCATTTCCCCACGCCGGTTGCGGAGCTCTTTTTACGCTTTACCCGGGAGCATTTAGACGAGTATCGCCGCTACTTTCAAACGCCCTCAAGCCCGTTACCCAGTCACGGTGTCTCTTGCCTGCCTATGCTCCCTGTTTAGGCAGCGCATGAAACGTGCCTAGAGTGTCTTGTTCTCTATGAGATATGTTACATTACCCTACTACCTACGTATGATTTAGCGTACTCAGGGCTTGGTCAGTTTTAACGCGGAGTGATGCTGGCCTGCCGCACAGTCGAGAGGCTCTTTTCTATGAGCAATAACCCCTCACAGCGTGTGCCCAGCGGTGAAAAATTCCGCAATGAACACGGCATGACGGTGATCAAAGACGGCATGAAGCAACGCAAAGCGCAGGCGGATGCCCCTTCTCTTGAGCGTAAGCCTAAGTGGTTACGCGCTCAGATTCCTGGTGGCGAACGGTTTGAAGCGGTTAAGAAAAATGTCGCTACTCACCGCCTTAGCACCGTGTGCGCCGAATCGCATTGCCCCAATATGGGCGAATGCTGGAGCAACGGTACCGCTACCATTATGCTGATGGGCTCCGTATGTACCCGCGCATGCCGCTTTTGTGCAGTAGATACTGGCAACCCTAAAGGTTGGCTGGACACAGAAGAGCCTGAAAACACGGCCAAGTCGGTTGAATTAATGGGGCTTCGCTATATCGTGCTTACCTCCGTCGATCGCGATGATTTAGACGACGGTGGCGCGACACATTATGCCAACTGTATTCGCGCTATTAAGGCGCGCACGCCAGAGGTTGTTGTTGAAGCGCTAACCCCCGACTTTGATGGACAAAAAGACGCTATTGAACGGGTTGTGGACTCCGGGCTGGAGGTGTTTGCCCAGAATGTTGAAACTGTAGAACGCTTAACCCAAAAGGTACGGGATCCACGCGCTGGCTATCGCAAAACGCTCGATGTTTTGGCGCATGCTAAGCAGCATCGTCCCGATATCATTACTAAAACCAGCTTGATGTTAGGACTCGGTGAGACTGACGAAGAGATCTTACAGACCTTCGACGACCTACGTGAGATTGGCGTTGATATCGTAACTCTTGGTCAATACCTGCGCCCGACCAAAAACCACCTTGCCGTAGAACGCTGGGTAACCCCAGAAGAGTTCGACCGCTACCGCGTACTGGGCCTAGAAAAAGGCTTTATGGAAGTCCCCTCAGGGCCTTTGGTGCGCTCTAGCTATCGTGCTGACCGCGTGTTTGAGAAAAACAATCTCGGTCTTGCTTCACCTGCAGCCGTGCCAGGCCAAGAAACAGATACCGGCCGGATTCCCGCATTGAACGTAGGCTAACACGCCTATGCCGCTGTAAATGTGCGTGCTGAGAGCACGTTGGAGATACCCTCTCCTATTTACAGCGGCAACCTCCTAAATTATACCGCCGATTTTTTGGTACTACCGTTATGCGATGGTTACTAGCTCACGCTTTAGCTCTGCGGCTAATGCAAACGCTAGTTGCTCCCCCACTTGATGATCAGGCTTGATTGCGACCAGATCTGCTAAACGGGTTACCGGCATGCCGGCATACCCACAGGGATTGATACGCGCAAACGGGGATAGATCTGCATCTACATTGAGCGCCACACCGTGATAGCTTGCCCCCCGCCTAATACGTAATCCTAGCGAGGCAATTTTTGCCTCCCCTAGCGCCGTATCCACATATACTCCCGGTGCATCTGGCCTAGCGCGAGCACTAACCCCATACTCACTGAGTACGCTAATCACTGCATTTTCAAGGGCGGTAACCAGGTCACGCACACCAATCTTGCTGCGGCGAATATCTAACAGCGGATAGAGCACTACCTGACCAGGGCCGTGGTATGTAACTTGGCCGCCACGGTCAGTTTGTACCACGGGAATATCACCCGGCATTAATAAATGCTCAGGTTTACCTGCCTGCCCTTGGGTAAACACAGGGTCATGCTCGACGAGCCAAAACTGATCGGAGGTTGCTTCGCCTCGCGTATCAGTCAGCGCACGCATTGATTCCCACACGGGCAAGTACGCGCTGCGGCCAAGACGATGAAGCTCAATGGGGGCGTTCATTGCTACACCACCATGTGCACGCGGCCAGTGGCTTTTAAAGCGTCAAACAACTGACTAAGCTGTTGTTCGCCCGTTGCCTTAATTACAATACGCACCGACTGAAAACGACCGTTGCGGCTATCCACCACCTGAATGAGGCTTTCATCAAAACCAGGCGCATGCCTATGGATTACTTGACACACGCAGGCTGCAAAGTCTTCAGCAGCATCGCCCACCACTTTCAGCGAGTAATCACAAGGAAAGGTAATTTTGGGAGGTGGGGGCGCGGCAGGCTGCCGCAAGTCGCGAAGCCCTTTTTTTGCATCCTTTTTCATAAGTTGCCTTCAATTACCAAATAAGAGAGCGGGTAACTAGGAGCCAAGGCCATCGACCGTGCCCCTAGCCCTCTAAAGAAAGTGCCATTAACTAGAGAAAAGCGTACGGCATTAGCTGGTGAAGTTACTGACCAAGCCGCTGAAAAAGCGCCTGACCTGATCAAACAACCGCTTAAACAATCCACCCTCTTCAACATTTTCAAGGGCAACCAGTTGACGGTCACCAACCATATCCTCGCCAAGATACACTTCTAAGGTACCTACTTCATCGCCTACAGC
The DNA here is from genome assembly GCF_017515565.1 of Halomonas sp. Taxonomy (GTDB): domain Bacteria; phylum Pseudomonadota; class Gammaproteobacteria; order Pseudomonadales; family Halomonadaceae; genus Vreelandella. Next base: position 56,986 of record NZ_JAFWFN010000084.1, on the reverse strand, counting down.
AACGGGCGCTTGCAGATCTTGCTTGAGATTAAGGCGCGCGCGAAGCTCTTCATTGCGATTGCGCGGTAGCGTCATGAATACTTCTTCGTTGACCCCAACCCGTAGCTCGTTCATTTCGCCACCCCACACTCGCGGCGTCGCAAGCACAGCGCCTCGCTCATAGAGTTTCATGGTTTCATAGAAGCGAAAGCCGTAGCTGAGCAGTTTCTGCGTCTCTTGAGCACGCGCCTCCTCTGAATTTGTACCCATCACAACAGATATTAGACGCATATCATCACGCTTGGCTGAGGCTACCAAGCCGTAACCGGCCTCTGTTGTCCAGCCGGTTTTCAAGCCATCAACCGTGGGGTCGCGCCACAGCAGCCGATTGCGGTTGGGTTGGTCGATGCCGCTAAAGGTGAAGGTGCGCTCGGAATAGATCGCATAGTGCTCAGGGTAATCATTAATGATGTATTGGGAAAGCAGCGCCATATCGCGAGCGGTTGAGTAGTGATTATCACCCGGCAGCCCGGTGGCATTTTGAAAGTTTGTGTTATTCATGCCTAAACGCGTGGCATGCTGGTTCATTAAATCCGCAAAGGGTGCTTCCCCCCCAGCCAAGTGCTCGGCAATAGCGACACTGGCATCGTTGCCTGAAACAATAATTATGCCATGCAACAGGTCATCGACTGAGACACGATCGCCCACTTCAATAAACATCTTGGAGCCGCCGGTGCGCCATGCTCTCTCGCTGATGTTCACCATGTCGGTGAGGCTAATGGTGCCGCGATCCAGCTCACGCTCGACTAGGTAAGCGGTCATCAGCTTGGTGAGACTTGCCGGGGGCAAACGCTCATCGGAGTTATGCTCAGCAAGCACACGACCGCTATGAGCATCCATCAGTATCCACGAGCTTGCCGCAAGCTGTGGCGCAGCTGGAATAATTGTCTGTGGCTGAGGAGCCGGCTGGGCCGAGGCAGGTAGCGCTACCACCGTCATTGCCGCAAACAAGCAGAGCTGAGCTGAACGACGAAACGACATTACTATATTCATTACTAACTTCTCACCTACATAGAAAATGGACGTGACGAGACACGCCATTAAGGATAAATAAAAGGGCGACTTATCTCACGACAAACACTTGTGGGAAACCTGCGTGGCGCAATGCCTCTCGGGCTTGCGTCTCTTGGGCAGGCATTACCGGCCCTACCTGCACACGGTGAACGTCTGCATCACTCATTACGCGTACTGAGTGTGCAAGCTCACCCTGCAGACGCCGCTGCAGTTGCTCAGCGCCTTCGGCAGTTCCCAGCGCGGCAATTTGCAGATACACAGCAGTTCCCGCTTCTTGTCCACTAGCCGTTTGTGCTTGAGAGACAGCTTGTCGCTGGGGCGCTTCTGCTGTGGATGCTGAAGTACTTGAAGCAGGAGCAGCTTGAGCCGTTGCCGTTCTTGTCTCTGATGCGCTGCCACCTCTGCCCCGTTCCGCAAGCCATTGAGCAGGGTCTATCGCTTCGACGCGAACCGGCCCAGTACCATTTTCTAAAAACCCTAAGCGTGCCGCCGCCGCGTAAGAAAGGTCGATTTCACGATCACTATGGAAGGGTCCACGATCATTCACCCGCACAATCACTGACTCACCGTTATCTAAACTGGTCACTCGGGCAAAGGTTGGCAACGGCAAAGAACGGTGGGCAGCCGTCATTTTGTACATGTCGTAAATTTCACCGTTAGACGTGGCGTAACCATGGAATTTCTCGCCGTACCAGGAGGCCGTGCCCTGCCGTGCATACCCTTTTGAATCAGGCAACACCCTGTAGGTTTCACCCCACACCTCATAGGTTGAGCGATTGCCCGCACGCGATAAAGGCTCAATGCGCGGTTCAGCATCCGGTACTTTGCTTACATCCGGTGGCTCAAGCGGATAAGCATCACCTGACATCGCGTAGCGCCCACCGCTAGTGCCAGCACTACTGGAACCGCCAGTTGCAACAGCGCTACTCGATGTGGAAGCACTCGAAGGGCGATCCGTATCAACACTGGCTCGCTGGGTTTCTTGACTAGCGCAGCCACTCATTAGGGCCACGATAGTGACAGCTCCAGCCACACCCCGGACATCTGTCAGCACTGTTTTCATCCTTGGTCCTCTACCTGCCGCTCAATGGCTTCAGATAACTCCGCCACCGCCATTGCGTAGAGATGGCTGTGGTTGTATCGGGTAATAACGTAGAAATTGTACTCACCCAACCGGTAGCGGATACTGCCGTCGGCGAACTCCAGCATCAAGGGTACGGCGGGAAGCGTTGGTTCGAGCACTGTCTCAGGCTCAATCCCTGCATCTACTACATCCGCCACGGTAACCGTGGGCGAACGCGTTTGATTAAAGCTTAGTGTCTCTGGCGGTGAGCTGGGCCCACTCGCTTCGTGATAAATAGTGCCGTCACGCTGCCAACCATGCACCGCGAAATAATTGGCCACGCTGCCAATCGCATCGACAGGATTTTCCCATAGGTCACGAATACCGTCGTCGTCGAAATCAACGGCATAGGCTTGGTAACTAGTAGGGATAAATTGCGGATAGCCCATGGCGCCAGCATAGGAGCCATATAGCGCTGTTGGCTCAACACCCTGCTCATGAGCAATCTGTAAGAATGCAGCCAGCTCACCGCGGAAGAAATCGCCACGCACCGGGTGATGAAATGCCAATGTTGCCAGCGAATCGAGTACCCGATGGCGACCTTTATGGCGCCCATAGTAGGTTTCCACGCCAATAATAGCGGTAATAACCTCACGGGGAACCCCATATACCTCTTCAGCACGGGCGAGCGTATCTGCATGTTCCTGGATAAAAGCAGCGCCCTCCTCGATTCGCTGATCGGTCATGAATATTTCCCGATACTCATGCCAGCTTAGGCGGCGCTCAGCCGCACCCTCCATAGCATCCAGCACGCCCTGGCTATAGTTGGCTTGGTTGAATGTTTCTGTCAGCCAAGCTTCTGGCAATCCTTGGGCTACCAGTTCATCAACCAACTGCTGGGTACGCTCATGGTGCTGCGGGTCAAAATGCGCCTGCTCCTCAGCCCATACGGCAGGGATTGAGCATGCCATTACGACAGCCATCAAATAACTACCTGCGTTGTTTCGGGCCCTGTTCATTAACTCACCACTCCTGTGAAAACCATAACGCTTAGACCATCAGCGCGGTAACAAACGACGATGCGCATGAATCGACATGAGAATACCGAACCCAGCCAATAAGGTCACGCTTGAGGTGCCGCCGTAACTCACTAAGGGTAGCGGCACACCAACCACCGGCAGAATGCCGCTGACCATACCGACATTAACAAAAACATAAATGAAAAACGTCAGAATAATACTGCCCGCCACCAGCCGCCCGAAAGTATCCTGGGAAGACGTGGCTAACCACATCCCGCGCCCCACAATCATGACATAAAGCGCCAGTAGCAATAACATTCCGACAAGACCAAACTCTTCGCCCAATACTGCAATAATAAAATCCGTATGGCGTTCTGGGAGAAACTCAAGCTGGGATTGAGTACCGTCCAACCAGCCTTTGCCCCATAAACCACCACTGCCAATTGCCGTGGTAGACTGGATAATATTCCACCCCGCACCTAAAGGGTCGCTTTCCGGGTCTAGAAACGTCAGCACCCTCTGACGCTGATAGTTATGCATATTCATCCACAGCAGCGGCAACCCAGCGGCAACTAGTGCGCCAACAAAGCCGATAAGCCGCCAGGAAAGACCTGCCAACAGCACTACAATTACTGCCGCGCTAGTCACTAGTAACGAGGTGCCTAAATCTGGCTGAATAGCCGTCAGCACAACGGGCAAACCAATGATTAAGCCACACACCGCAATATCGCGAAGGCGGGGCGGCAGCGGGCAGCGGTTCAGGTAAGCCGCCACCATCAACGGTACGGCTAGCTTCATCATCTCGGAGGGTTGAAAGCGTATAACACCAGGAATGACTAGCCACCGCTTAGCCCCCATCCCCACATCTCCAACGAGTTCTACCGCAATAAGCATGGCAAGCCCCACACCATAAGCAAAAGGTGCCCAACGCAGGAAAGTAGAGGGAGAGAATTGCGCAATAATGACCATGCCGACCAGTGCAACGCCAAAACGAATGGCTTGGGCCACGACTGCTTCGATACGCTGGCCAGAAGCACTGTAGAGGACAAACAGACCCGCCACCATGAGCACCAGCAGCATGCCTATCAACCAAGGGTCGAGATGAATACGCTCCCAAATGCTTTTACGTCGCGCAATACCGCTACTTGGAGGCCGCACGGGGTAACTACGAAAAGAACGGGAGAGTGTCTGCCAGGCCGCCATTAATTACCCTCCACGCCAACAGAGTCTTCTTCTAATGCATCACGCACTTCATCCACCTCTGGCGCACGCTCTTTTAGAAGCCAAGCATCGGTCATCGCGCGAGCCAAGTGCGCCGCGTGGGTACTTCCCCCTCCAGCGTTTTCAACAATTACCGATACCGCAATTTGTGGATTCTCAAGGGGCGCAAAGGCCATAAAAAGCGCGTGATCTCGCAGGCGCTCTTCTAACTCTTCTGCGTTGTAGCGCTGATCCTGCCCCAGCGAAAAGACCTGAGCAGTCCCCGACTTACCCCCCATACGATACTCAAGCCCCACCCCAGTACGACGGGCGGTGCCCTCACTACCGGTAAGTACTTTTTCCATACCGCTAAAGATGCGCCCCCACCAGCCTTCGTTATCAAGCTCAATATCAGGCAAGGTGTCAGGGAGATCACGTGGAACCGGTTGATTACCCACTTCTAGAGCAAGGCGTGGCTTCACCCAATGACCTCGATTCGCCAAGGCAGCCGTTGCGCTGGCTAGCTGCAGTGGGGTCACCTGCCAATACCCTTGACCAATACCCACCGAGAGCGTTTCACCCGGATACCAGGGCTGATTAAAACGACCACGCTTCCAATCCCGAGACGGCATCAGTCCAGTGCTTTCACCTTGCACATCGTGGGCTACCCGCTGGCCAAAGCCAAAGTTACTCATCTGCTCATGTAGCTTGTCGATACCCAGGTCGTGCGCCAGCGAATAGTAGTAAGTGTTGTTGGAAACAGCTATAGAGCGCTCCATATCAACCCGGCCATGGCCCCAGCGGAGCCAGTTGCGGTAGCGCCGAGTATCATTGGGTAATTGATAAAACCCTGGATCGTTTATCGTGCTATCAGGCGTAATTGCCCCCTCCACTAAGCCCGCTAAAGCAAGGAACGGTTTAATGGTGGAGCCGGGCGGATAGTGCCCGCGGATAGCACAATTAAATAGCGGTAAGTCGATATTTTCCTGGAGCGCCCTATACGAAGCAACATCGATACCGGTCACAAACTGGTTACTGTCAAAGCCAGGCGTTGAAACCATCGCCAGAATTTCCCCTGTATCCGGCATAACCGCCACAATAGATCCACGTCGGCCATCCATCAGTTCATAGGCCAACATCTGTAGCGATTTATCCAGTGTAAGGGTCAGGTTTTCTCCAGGAACGGGGTCGGTGCGCCCTAGCTCTCTTAACACACGACCACGTGCATTAGTTTCTACCTTGCGTAGCCCTGCCTGGCCGTGTAACTGGTCTTCGTAAAACCGTTCTACGCCGGTTTTTCCAATAAAGTGCGTGCCTGCATAACGGCCGGTGTCCAGGGTTTGCATCTCTTCAGCGTTAATGCGCCCCACATACCCTAGGGCATGAGCCATCACCTCGGCATCGGGATAGTAGCGCAGTAACTGAGCTTCCACTTCCACACCGGGCAATCGATGACGGTTTACCGCAAGGCGTGCAATTTGGTTTTCGCTTAAATCACTCATCAATAGCGCAGGCTGGAACGGACGCTGGCGCTGACGTGAGCGAACATTAAAGGCGTCGATATCCTCTTCGGGCAACTCTAGAAGATCAACCAGCAGCGTCAGCGTGTCATCCAAATTATCGACACGCTCACGAACTAGGGTCAGATTGTAGGTGGGGCGATTTTCAGCAAGTAAGGTTCCGTTACGGTCATAGATAAGCCCTCGGTTGGGCGGTAACGGCTCAACACGCACACGGTTTTTTTCTGAGCGAGTGCTATAAAGGTCATGCTGAGTAATCTGCAAATAAGCGAGGCGACCAGTCAGCAGACTGGTCAATACAATAACTACCAAGACGGCAAGCAGCGCCCTGACACGGAAAATACGCAGCTCTTGCTCGGAGTTTTTTAGCGTATCAAGGCGCTGTGGCATGGCAAAAGATGACTCTCAAATCTAACAAATGACGCAACAGTAGCCATAGAAATGGCTCAGTTTTAGCACGCCTAGCGATGATAAGGATGACCGACTAACAGGGTCCACGCACGGTATAACTGCTCTGCCAGCATAATACGCACTAACGGGTGCGGCAGCGTGAGAGAAGAGAGCGACCAAGCCTTATCAGCCAACGCTGAAAGCGAGGGCTCTAAACCATCAGGACCACCAACGAGAAGCACAATATCACGCCCCATCATGCGCCAAGCATCGGCTTCTTGAGCGAGCTGCTCGGTACTCCATGTCTTACCTTTAACCTCTAATGCCACGATATATTCATCACCACGCAGCTTGTCACGAATACGCTGGGCTTCTTGGGCACGAGCTTTGGCAACATCAGCATTTTTGCCCCGTTGGCCCAGAGGGATCTCTTCAATTTCTAAATTAAAATCCCTTGGCAACCGTTTGCGGTAGGTTTCAACGCCCTCTTCCACCCATCCAGGCATCTTCGTCCCCACCGCTAACAGCCGTATTCTCATGACATAGTGACCCGCTCTTCTAAGCGTTTCAGTGATTCACCGATTGCGCCAGCATCGTTTGGCAGGTCTGCCCATAGACGTTCAAGGTCGTACAGTGCGCGTGCATCGGGCAGCATGATGTGGACAACGATGTCACCCAAATCAACAAGCACCCAATCAGCGTTATCGCCACCTTCTACACCGCGGGGCTTAAGACCGGCGGCTTTGGCTTTTTCTACCACGTTCTGCGCTAGCGCGGAGACATGACGTGTCGAAGTTCCGCTAGCAATCACCATTAAATCGGTGACTTCGGTTAGCTTGGAAACATCTAACTGGGTAATGTCGCGTGCTTTTAGCTCTTCTAGCGCGTCAATCGCTAGGCTTTTAAGTGTATCGATGTGCATGGCTCCTGAAGGCAACCCCTTGTGAAGATAAGACTAAGTCGTAGAACGGGTAATAAAAACGGCAATCAACAGTGCTTTAAAGCTAATATCAATCAGCCGCCGTTAAGCGGGCCATTGTAACGGCTTCTTTCATGACTGCCAGCGCTATTCGTACGTTTGGTAAAACCCCTGCTGTAAAATGCTTCTTTCCACTGCTTCCGGAAGCAGATAACGCACACTCTCACCTGCTTTTAGGCGCTCTCTTACATAAGTAGCAGAAATCGCCATCATTGAGGGCAGCGTGAGCGATAGCATTGAACCACTAGGGCGCTTCATGAGCGCTGACACACTATCGACTTCACGATTACCCACCAGTTCCTTCAGCGCTAGAGGCCAAGGTGTTTGATAACCGGGCCGAGCTATCACCACAAGGTGCGCTAAGGTAAATATTTCGTCCACTTTGTGCCATTTTGCCAGCCGTAAAAACGCATCAAAGCCAATAATCATGGTTAGCGGCACCTCACTGCCGTACTCACTGCGTAACTCTGCCAACGTATCAACGCTGTAGGAGGGGCCCTCCCGGCGCAGCTCACGCCCATCAGCAATAATGCCCGGCGTATCGGCTATACCCTTTTTGAGCAGCTCAAAACGTTGGTCGGGCGAGACCTGCGGGATGTCTCGCAAAGGCGGCTTGGGCGCCGGAATCATGTGTAGCCAATCTAGCCCCAGCGCCTCGCGAACCTCCACTGCGCTGCGCAAATGGCCCAAATGTACCGGGTCAAAGGTTCCACCCAGCATGCCGACCTTTAATAGCGTATGACTCATTGCCGAACCTGACCATCTCCAAACACGATGTACTTCTGTGTTGTCAGCCCCTGCAGCCCGACAGGGCCTCTGGCGTGCAGCTTGTCGGTGGATATGCCAATTTCTGCCCCAAGCCCGTACTCAAAGCCGTCTGCAAAACGGGTAGAAGCATTAACAATCACCGAGCTAGAGTCCACTTCTGCCATAAAGCGGCGGGCAAGGGAGTAATCCTGGGTAACAATGGCATCGGTATGGTGTGACCCGTACTTCTCTATGTGCGCAATCGCTGAGTCCATACCATCAACGACCTTGATGGATAACACCGGGGCCAAGTATTCTGCATGCCAATCTTCTTCTGTTGCTTCGACGGCTTGCGGCAACAACGCCTGGGTGCGCTCACAGCCCCGTAGCTCCACGTCATGCTGTGCATAGGCACGGGCCAGCTCTGGCAGCACAATATCGGCAATAGGCGCGTCCACCAACAGAGTTTCCATGGTGTTGCAGGTTCCATAACGGTGGGTTTTAGCATTAACCGCAATGGCTAATGCTTTGGCTGGGTCTGCCGTTGTATCGATATACACATGACAAACGCCATCTAGGTGCTTGATGACGGGCACCTTCGCTTCGCGGGAAATACGCTCAATCAACGACTTGCCGCCTCGCGGAATAATCACATCCACATACTCAGGCATGCTGATCATCGCGCCTACCGCAGCGCGATCGGTGGTTGCCACTACCTGGACAGCGCCCGCTGGCAAGCCGACATCGGCCAAGCCTTGCTGGATACAGCTGCTAATGGCAGCATTTGAGGCGCTGGCTTCTGATCCCCCGCGTAATAAGCAGGCATTACCGGATTTTAAGCAAAGGCTTGCAGCTTCAAGGGTGACATTGGGGCGCGACTCATAAATGATGCCGATAACCCCCAGCGGCACGCGCATTTTGCCCACTTGAATACCACTTGGGCGGTAGTTCATCTCGTCGATTTCGCCCACCGGGTCGGGTAGCCCAGCCACCTGACGCAGCCCTTCAATCATGGCATCGACTCGACTATCGGAGAGCGCTAAGCGATCCAGCAGCGCACTGTCTAAACCATTTTGTTGACCGCGCTGCATATCGAGTGCATTGGCTTCTAGAATCATCGCTCTAGAGGCTGCTAAGCGCGCTGCCATCGCCTCAAGTGCACGATTTTTGAGTCCCGTATCCGCGCGGCGCAGTTCAACGGCCGCTGCACGGGCACCCTGCCCGAGCGCCTGCATATAAGCGGGCACATCCCCAGCAGCCAAGTGGCGTTGGGCTTCATCCTGGAACGTGTTAGAACCGCTCATATTGTCTCCCTGGTTAGTGGCGTAGCGTGTGAGGTGGTTGTAGGCAAATGTTATGTGTAAAAGCTATATAGAAGCTATGGTGACCGTGGTACTGAATGCTTAACAGTATGTTACGCCATTTGGGCGTTATACTGGGGTATTAGATGCCTAATCTCGACACGGCAACGTTATCAAACAGCACCACGGCACGGCCGTGAACCAGCCTCCGTTATTAAAGGTGAATAGTAAGCCACCATGCAAAGCAAGTACAAAATACGCCTACTAAGAACCAATTTACTGGCTGCCGCTGTGGTGCTGGCACTCTGGACACCCACCGCCCCACCTGCTGCCGCGCTGGTGCTGTGGCTTTCGGTTGGATGGCTGTTGATTACCGCGCTGCTGCTGGATTTCAGCCACCGCCGGGCTAGAGGCTTGCCCTGGCAAATGCTGGCTGGCGGCCTGCTACTTTGCTTAATTGTCGCCGCCCCGGAGCGGCATAGCATACTAATATGGGTTTTTGCAGCCGTTTATATGCTGCCGCAAAGACCTGTGGCAATCGCCTTTAACACCAGTGCCGCCCTATTAAGCTGGATAATGATCGCCCCTTTTCTCAGCAAGCCAGAATGGCTATTACTGCTTACAACACTAACGGCGTTAGGGCTATTGGCGGTATCGAAAACACGCCAACTGATTGATATAAACGGAGCGATTCAGCAACGCTTACGGCTAATACCGGGGCTCAACTTATGGGCTGGCGAGCAGCTATTACGCGACTTAGCCCGGGAGCAAATCCGCTCTGAACGAGAGGCAATTTACGCTGAAGTAGTCGTCATATACGTTAAACGTCATCAGCTTTGGGCATCGGCACAAAAACTCTGCGAGCTAACTTACGCATTTGAAAACGTTTATCGCTTAAATGGCACGGCGTTAGTTATATTGCTGCTCTCGCGCTCGCCAAAGGAGGGCGCCCAACGCCGTGGGTTGATTTGCAACGCTCTGCCTGAAAAAGTGCTTTACCACCATACATCGCTGATGGACGTGGAGCTTTCAACGCTCACTCTGGAAATGCTGCATACCTCTCCTGCCAAGACGTTTGGGAACGCGCCATGACTGAGCACCAGCTACCAAAGTGGTTAATGACACTGGCTTATAGTGGCAGCGTCGTCGTCATGGCCGCTTACACATTGTGGCTATACGCGATGGGTGACTACCGCGACTTATTAATCCCCCTGTTTGTCACCTTATTTCTATTAACCGCCCTATTGATGCACTACAGCCAGGGATTAACACCCGCTATCCCGCGGGCCATTTTACTCGCAAGCACCTACGTGGTGATTCTAGCTGCCATGTACTATCAACCCTCCACACCGCTTATCTGGCTGGGGTTGCCTGTTGCCGCCTCTTTTTTGCTTCTGCCGTTATGGGGCGCACTTTTTTTGAACTTGCTCTGTACACCCCTTTGGTGGCTGCTACCCAGCACCAGTGATATTTCATCCACCTTTGCGCTGGGTTATCTCGCCCTTATTCTGCTATCAGCGCTCCCCCCCTGGGAGCATGCCCGCAGGCGGGCACTACTGAGAGCAACAGACCCTAACGACAGCGACTGCAACGCTTACCATATCGACACCTTAAAGGAGCGGCTAAACAATGAGTATCAGCGCGCAGCAATGCTTAACAAACGCCTTGCCGTGCTAGTGCTTCATCTACCCCAGCTAGATATGGCAGAAGAGCAGTTTGGACAGCGTGCTCAATTAGCGCTACTGGGCACACTTTGCAGCGAGGTCAATAGCCGCTGCCGCGACCATGATGTGCTTGGCCGAGCAGGCAACGCCACTTTTTGGCTAGTGCTTCCAGACACGAGCGAAAGCGGCGCTTTATTAGTGCGTGAACGGCTTCAGCGGGCATTATCACGCTGCGTGCTCGTCGAAACAGGTCATTTAGACACCCGTATTAGCGTGTGCTTACCGTGCCGAACCGAAAGTTTTGAACGTTACGTGAAGCGCCTGGAAGCGCGCGCCCAGGCATTGGTTGAGGCCTAACCCTTTTATATATGGAGCTGTCTGTGTCTGTAGTTGATTCACTTTTTGCGCTTTCGATGTCGCCCACCATGTTACTGCTGCTGGTTTTACTCATCGCGCTGGCTGAGTCTCTCGCACTCGTTGGCTTGCTGGTTCCTGGGGTGGTATTAATTACCGCGGCCGCCTCTGTTGCCGGGCACCAATCCCTTGGCCTCCCCTGGCTTGTTGGCGCTGCCTTCATTGGCGCCGTGCTAGGCGATGGCATTAGCTATAAGCTGGGCTACCATCACCGCGAGCAGGTAACCCAGCGCTGGCCACTGGTGCATCATCCAGAGTGGCTAGGGCGTGGCGCGCGTTTTTTTGAACGCTATGGGATCTATTCGGTGTTTATTGGCCGCTTTGTAGGCCCGGTACGCCCTATTATCCCGCTAATTGCAGGTATGATGCGCATGCCTGCCCGCACGTTTTTGTGGGCCAACGTTTCATCAGCAGCGCTATGGGCGCCAGCTTATGTGCTGCCAGGCTATCTATTAGGCCGAACGTGGCAACAGCGCCTAGACCTGCCACCTGACGTAGAAGCCGCTGCGATTATGATGGCCGCAAGCGTGGTAGTGCTAGCCGTGGTGTTTTCCTGGGGCAGAGCGCAGGTTGGTCGCCACGGCTGGGCGTATCTAGGCATTGCGCGCATCATTCGCCGCATCCCCTTCATGCGGCGTCCCTGGCTCTCCATGAGCCGATCCGGAGAGGTTCCACTAGCTTCGCTTCTGCTGTTCATCGTGGCACTCGCCAGCGTGTCCGCCTGGACGCTACTGGTCATGCAGCACGACGGCCCCCTACTCATGGACCTTCAGGCTCAGCGGCTATTTAACTGGCTAAGCAACGATGTGTTGGTTACCTCAAGCTTAATACTGGCAGATATCGGCGATAAGCTCGGTATTGCAGCGCTACTCATCCCCTGGGGGCTGTGGTTTTTGGTGCACAAGCGCTGGGATGCCTTTTATCACTGGGGCGCAGCGGTGGGTGGCATTGCCCTACTAAATACCTTGGGCAAGGCTATTTTTGGTCGTGAACGGCCTTTCACCCCCGACCATCTAACGGGTTCACTCGCCTACCCTAGCGCCCACACCTCTACATCGGTGGTGGTGATTGGCCTGGCCGCTGCTTTTTTAGTGGCTGGACTGCCGCGTAAGCGCCACTTTTGGGTGTATTGGCTAGCCATTGTTCTGGCCACCCCAATGGCGCTATCCCGCTTAGTGATAGGCGTACATTGGTTAAGTGACTTAATTGGCGGCGCCCTTCTCGGCTTGGTGGTGTGCGCGTTGGTACGGCTTAGCTGGCAGCGTCGCTACCGGTCGCCTTTGCCCCCCTGCCCGTGGGTACTGCTAGCTGGCGCATCGCTGTTTCTGGTTACGTTACGCGTTATCTTCTTGCCGCCCGCATAACGGGCGGTAGCCGTACTCTATTTACTTGCCTTGTTAACCCAGTGCTAACCAGACGCCTACCCCCAACATCAGCGTGCCAGCAATTCGATTAAGCAACCGCACATTGCCGCTTTTACCCAACACCTGACGTAGCGTTTTACCGCCGGTGGCGTAAACCAGCATGCTGGCAAACTCAATGGTAAGAATAACTACAATCAAAATGCTAAGCTGCGGTGCTAGTGGGCGGCTGCTGTCTAAAAAAGGCGGTAGTAACACCATAAAAAATGCCCAGCCTTTAGGGTTTGCAACGGCGGTCACTAAGCCCTGCATGGCCAATTGCAACCGCCCTGCAGCGGGGCCAGCATCCAGCTCACTGGGGATCGCCATGCGCCCCCGGGAGCGCCACATCATAACCCCCAGGTAGGCAAGATAAGCACCACCTGCCCATTTAAAAGCCGTAAACAACTCCGGCTGGCGAAGCATTAAGGCGGCCACGCCAGCGCCGGCTGCAGCAGCTACAAGACCAACCCCAATGAGTTCTCCCACCATCATCCAAAGCGTACACTTAACGCCCTGGGTCATACCCAACACCATGGCAAGGGTCATACACATGCCTGGCGTAAGCGAAACAAACAAAAAGGTTGGCACAAACACCGACAACATGGCCCAAGACATCACCGTTACAAATCCTTATGTTGTGTATCGCTGGATGTCTGATGCGCTTCTCCCCAGCGCGGTATCAGACGATGGCTAATGCCCAACTGGTTGAGTATTCGGGCAACAATAAAGTCGATAAGGTCTTCGATGGTTTGCGGCTGATGATAAAACCCCGGCGCTGCAGGAAGAATCACTACGCCTAGGCGGCTAAGCGCCAGCATATGCTCTAAATGAATGGGAGAAAAAGGGCTTTCCCGGGGTACCATCACCAAGGTTCGACGCTCCTTGATGGCGACATCTGCCGCGCGCTCAATTAAGTTATTGCTTGCTCCGGTTGCCACCGCAGAGAGAGTCCCGGTAGAGCAAGGACACACCACCATTGCCGAAGGTGCACCAGAACCGGACGCCACAGGCGCCATCCAGTCCTCACGCCCGAAACAGCGGATTTGCCCTGGTTTAGCTCCACTACGCTGACTTAACGCCTCGACTAAACGCCCAGGTTGCGCTGGCAGCGATACCTCTGTTTCAGTGGCTATCACCATGTGTGCGGCTTTAGATATCATCACCCATACTTCATGCCCGGCCTCTACCAGCACATCGATCAACCGTAAGCCATATTGCGCCCCCGATGCACCGGTTAAGGCCACGGTAACCGGTGGCTTAAAAGTAGAACTTGGGTTATCGGAACTAATCTTCGCCACGCAACTTACTCCTTAGCAGCTAATGCGGTTAATAGGCGTTCATGGACACCTTCAAAGCCACCATTCGACATTACGACAATACGGTCTTGCGGTGACGCTTGAGTGACAACGGCCTCGACCAGCGACTCGATAGTGCTAAATAGCTGAGCGCACTCGCCCTGCTCTGCCACAAACGTTTCCATTGACCAATCGAGGCCTTCGGGCTGAAACCAAAACACCGCGTCCGCTTCAGCAACGCTGTCATTTAATTGCTCACGCAGTGCACCTAAGCGCATGGTATTGGAGCGAGGCTCAATCACCGCTAACAAACGCCCCTTGGTAGTGGCCGCACGCAGCCCTTGTAACGTAGCGGCGATGGCGGTTGGGTGATGGGCAAAATCATCAATCACCTGCACTCCCCCTACTTCACCTAGCACCTCTTGGCGGCGCCGTGGGGTCTGAAAGCGCGACAGCGCAGCACACGCACGGGGCAAATCAACCCCACAGCGATGCGCCACCGCCAGCGCTGCCAAGGCATTGCGGGCATTGTGTTCACCGGTTAACGACCACTCTACAACGCCGTCTTCTTCCCCATTAACACCGCGGTACAGCACCTGAAAACGACTTCCATCCGAGCGCTCCAGGCTTAGCTGCCACTCGCTGGTGGCTAAGCAACCAAAGCGCTCTACTGGCGTCCAGGCGCCCATCCCTAGCACCCGCTCCAAGGCAGGCTCCTGATCGGCGATCAGCAGCTGGCCCTTGCTGGGCACCGTGCGCACTAGGTGGTGAAACTGGCGCTCAATAGCCGCTAGATCAGGAAAAATATCTGCATGATCAAACTCAAGATTGTTCAGCACAGCAATGGTGGGGCGGTAATGCACAAACTTGGAGCGTTTATCAAAAAAAGCGGTGTCGTACTCATCCGCCTCAACCACAAACGGCGCCTCGGGGCTGCCCAGTCGGGCAGACACACCAAAATTACGCGGCACACCACCAATTAAAAAGCCGGGGGACTGCCCTGCGCTCTCTAAAAGCCATGCCAGTAGGCTTGCTGTGGTTGTTTTACCGTGGGTGCCGGCCACCGCAATAACCTGCCGATTAGGCAACACATGGTCGGCAAGCCACTGGGCGCCCGAGGTGTAGCACAGCTCGCTATTGAGCAGCTCCTCTACCTCGGGGTTACCCCGAGAGAGCGCATTACCCACCACCACCATGTCGATTGCCGCTGACAAATTTTCCGCACGGTAGCCCTCCATTAACGTAATGCCTGCTTGTTCAAGCTGGGTGCTCATGGGGGGATAAACATTGGCGTCGGAGCCACTAACCTGGTGCCCTAGCTCCCGAGCCAATAGCGCCAAGCTACCCATAAAGGTGCCACAAATACCGATAATATGGAGATGCATGGGGTAGCTCCTTTCCCTTTGCCGTAAAAGCCGACATAACATATAGAAAATAGCCGCTGAGATTAGCACGCTAAGCCACGCTGCTCATCCCATCATCATTGCGGCTTCACGTCACGGGGCTAGAAAGTGACAAATTCGGCGTATTGTTGCAGGATGCGCCCATCCATTTAATAAACCACTTAACCACATCGTCTAGCCACGGTGTTGGTCAGAGGAACTATCCATGCGCATCCTGATTCGTTACTTTTTCCGCGGCGTACGTCTTGTGCTCGCACCGGTCATGCTGATCTCAGAAAAGCTTTCTACACCTAAATCGGTAGAGCGCACCCCTGAAGAGCAGGCCGAGGTAGATCAAGCGTGCAAAAGCCTAGCGCTTTATCAATTTCGCACCTGCCCGTTTTGTATCAAAGTACGCAAAGAAATTGCCCGCCTGGGGCTGAAAATTGAAACACGGGACGCTCAGTTAGATCCCGAGCACAAAAAGGCACTACAAGAAGGCGGTGGCAAGGTTAAAGTACCCTGCTTAAAAATCACCCATGAAGATGGGCGGCACGAATGGCTTTACGAGTCGGATGCCATTAATCGCTTGCTACATCAGCGCTTTGGCTAAAAAATTCGCTTAAGGCAGGCCATTTGGCCTGCTAGTTTACTGCCAACAGTATCAACTTTCGTCTAAACACCTGGCGCCGCCCTGCCGCTTCTAGCCATCTCATTCGGCAGATGAATGATGCGTGTCATTATTTCGATTGTATGACGCAACGGGCTCTCTCTATGTTAGCTAGATAGCTTACGAGCTGGCCGTGTCTGTTTTACTGGTCACCTATGAACAACAACACCGTGACCAACGTGTAAAACGAACAATAAACAATCATTCATGGGAACAATTATGACGCTCAAGAAAACGCTACTAGCCTCCATTATTGGCGCCGCTGTTGCGGGCACTGCAATGCTACCGATGGCGGCAAGCGCTGAAACACTGCGTATTGGCTACTCCGCTGACCCTGAAACCCTCGACCTCCATGAGCAGCTTTCTGGCGGCGTATTACGCTTTTCACACTTAGCCTTTGACCCGCTGGTTCGCTGGACCAAAGACTTTCAATTTGAAGCGCGCTTGGCCACTGAGTGGGAGCAAGTAGACGACACCCATATGCGCATGACGCTGCGTGAAGGCGTTACCTTCCACTCCGGCAACGAATTCACTGCCAAAGACGTGGTATGGACCATTGAGCGTTTAAAAGAGAGCCCAGACTATCGCGCTATTTTCGAGCCGATAGCCAGTGTTGAAGCGGTTGATGACTACACCGTAGAAATCACCACTACTGAGCCCTACCCGCTGCTGCTCAACCTTGCTACCTACATTTTCCCCATGGATAGCGAGTTTTACACCGGCGAAACCGACGACGGAAACGACAAATCAGAAATCGTTAAAGCGGGCAACTCCTTTGCATCGCGCAACGTCTCCGGTACCGGCCCGTTCATCGTCACCGACCGCCGCCAGGGTGTACGGGTTGATTTTGAGCGTTTCGAAGATTACTGGGATACCGAAACCGAAGGCAATGTTTCACGCATCGTACTGACGCCCATTGCTGAAAACGCCTCCCGCGTTGCGGCGCTTCTCTCTGGCGGCGTTGATTTTATTGATGCCGTACCGCCTAACGATTTAGACCGTGTTCGCGATGCCCAAGGTGCAAACCTTTATGAAATTCCCGGCACGCGCATCATCGGCTTCCAGCTGAATGAAGAGCGGGTTGAAGCCTTCCAGGACGCTCGCGTCCGCCAAGCGGTTGACCTTGCCATCAACCAAGAGGGCATTGCCGACCGCTTAATGCGCGGTTTCGCAACGCCCGCAGGCCAGTTCTCTCCTGAAGGCTATTCGGGCCACAATCCTGACCTTGTTCCGCGTTACGATCTGGAGCGTGCCCAGGAACTAATGGCGGAAGCAGGCTATGAAGACGGCTTTAGCGTGGAAATGATTGCGCCCAATAACCGCTACGTTAATGATGCACAAATCGCCCAAGCCGTGGCTAACATGTTGGCGCGTATCAATATTAATGTCAGCTTACGCACCATGCCATTAGCCCAGTATTGGCCGGAATACGATACCCGCCAATCAGACATGGCTATGATTGGCTGGCACTCTGATACCGAAGACAGCGCTAACTTCTTCCAGTATCTCTCTTTCTGTATTGATGAAGAGACGGGTGCGGGCCAGTACAACTACGGCAGCTACTGCAACGAAGAGATCGATGCGCTAGTTACCCAAGCAGACAGCGAAACTGATCTCGAAAAACGTAACGAAATGCTACGTGAAGCTGAAGCCATGCTTTATGAAGATGTTGGCTACATCATGCTGCACTGGCAAAACCTGGCCTATGCCGCAGCAGATGGTGTCGAAATTGAGCCGGTAGTTAACGCAACCGACTTCCCATACCTGGGTGACTTAGTAATCAACCGCTAAGTTCTCTCGTCTTGCCGCATTAATAAGCAAGGATGCTTCGCTCTCCAGGTAACTGGGGGGCGAAGTAGTTTATTTGTTGATGACCAGCAACGAGACCCGCCCTACTCCTTAATTAAACCTATTGCATAGGTGGCGTACGCCATGATTGCTTTTCTAATCAAGCGGCTGATGCACGCTATATTGGTGATGTTTATCATCAGTGTACTGGCCTTCGCCATCCAGGATAACCTGGGTGACCCTGTACAACAGATGGTCGGACAGTCAGTACCTGAAAGCGAGCGGGAAGCTATTCGTGAGCGCCTGGGCCTTAATGACCCGTTCTTAGTACAGTATGTACGTTTTGCTAAAAACGCGGTTCAAGGCGATTTTGGATATTCGTACTTTTATCGCGAGCCTGCTCTATCAGTGATCGCCAGACACTTACCTGCAACCTTAGAGCTGGTATTTGCTGCAACGCTGATAATCGTAGTTTTTTCTGTCCCCATTGGCGTTTATAGCGCGATTAAGCCGCGATCACCGATTTCACGGCTTTTTATGGGTGTTTCCATTATTGGTATTTCAATTCCGGTCTTTCTTACCGCCATCTTGCTTATCCAAATTTTTTCCATAGGCGTTACTGTGACGCTCTTTCCTGAAACCACCGGCTGGGGAGCGTGGCTGAATAGCTTCTTCTCCACGCAAGGTAATATGCCTTCCTTTGGACGTGGCTATGACTTAGTCAACGTGGTGGGTAACTGGGATACCAATCTCGCTACCTGGGATGGCATAAAGCACTTGGTACTGCCTTCGGTTGCACTTGCCTCTATTATGCTACCGCTGTTCATTCGACTGATCCGAGCCGAAATGATGGAAGTGCTGCAATCTGAATATGTGAAGTATGCCCGCGCCAAAGGCATTTCTATGCGCCGTGTTTACTTTGTTCACGCGCTTAAGAACACCATGCTACCCGTGATTACTGTCGGTGGTGTTCAAATCGGCACCATGGTTGCTTACACCATTTTAACCGAGACCGTTTTCCAATGGCCGGGCATGGGCTTGATGTTCTTAGATGCAATAAACCATGCCGATATTCCGTTGATTGTCTCCTACCTGATGATTGTCGGCGTTATTTTTGTGGTCACTAATACAATTGTGGACTTGATCTACGGACTGGTGAACCCCACCGTTAAACTGACCGGGAAGCCCGCATGACAATGACAACGAATGCTTCACCCAGCCGCTGGGAACGCCTACGCGATTCCTTTTTGTGGTACAGCTTCAAACGCGACCGCACCGCTCAGCTGTGTTTGGCCGTATTCCTTTGCATGGTCATTGCCGCCTTCGCCTCACCGCTATTGGCACCCACTGACCCTTATGACCTGCGCCAAATTGATATTCTCGACTCTGAATTGCCGCCTTTCTGGATCGACGGCGCCGACGACCGCTACGCACTAGGCACCGACGCCCAGGGCCGCGATTTATGGTCGATTGTGCTTTACGGCACCCGGGTATCGCTACTGATTGGCTTTGGTGCCGTATTCCTTCAGGCACTGCTTGGTGTCACCTTCGGCTTAATGGCCGGCTATTTGGGTGGCCGCGTTGATGCTTTCTTGATGCGCCTGGCAGATATCCAGCTATCGTTCTCGACTCTAATGGTGGCCATTGTGGTAGGTGCCGTGGTTAAGGCCACCATGGGTAGCGCCTTTTACAGCCAATACGCGGTACTTATGCTGATTTTGATTATCGGCTTGGCCGAGTGGCCGCAGTACGCAAGAACGGTGCGCGCCTCGGTGTTGGCTGAGAAAAGCAAAGAGTACGTGGACGCCGCCCGCGTGATGGGCCTGCGCAGCAAGCGCATTATGTTCCGTCATGTACTGCCCAACACGCTCTCACCTATTTTCGTTATCTCTACGGTACAGATTGCCAACGCAATAATTTCCGAGGCGGCGCTATCGTTCTTGGGCCTGGGGATGCCAGAAACTCACCCATCGCTGGGATCGTTGATCAAAGCAGGCTTTGATTACATACAGTCGGGTTCCTGGTGGATTACGTTGATTCCTGGTGCGGTGCTAGTAGTGCTGGTGCTGTCTATCAATCTATTGGGTGACTGGCTGCGCGATGTCATGAACCCACGACTTTATAAAGGCTGAGGGCACCATGGCACTACTTGAAGTTTCTCAACTCGATGTTCGCTTTGCCCTTCGCCAGGGCGAAGTGCGCGCCCTACGCGATGTTAATTTCACCCTTGAGCGCGGCGAGCGTTTAGGAATTGTCGGAGAGTCCGGCGCCGGTAAATCGGTCGCCGCCTTCTCACTACTGAATTTGATCGCTAAGCCCGGTTTTATTGCTGGGGGAAGCATTAAATTTGAAGGCCAAACGCTTAATACGATGTCTGAGCGCGGCCTGCGTAAGGTGCGCGGCAACCGCATCTCGATGATTTTCCAAGACCCGATGATGACGCTAAACCCGGTTCTCTCGATTGGTGAGCAAATGCTGGAGTGCCTAAAGGCGCATCGGCGTATTTCATCAAAAGAGGCGCGCAGCATCGCACTGGACAAGCTGCGCCAAGTGCAGATTCCATCGCCGGAAACGCGTCTGGATCAGTACCCCCACGAGCTTTCCGGGGGTATGCGCCAGCGGATTATTATTGCCATCGCACTGCTGCTCGACCCCGACATTATCATTGCCGATGAGCCCACCACCGCACTGGATGTGACTATTCAAGCGGAAATCATGGCGCTGCTGCTAGAGCTATGCGAGCAGCACAATGTCGGGCTTATATTAATCACCCACGACCTAGGTGTTGTTAGCCAAGTTACCCAACACATGCTGGTTATGTATGCAGGCCGAGTAATTGAACAAGGCCCCACCAGGGAAATCATCAACGACCCACAGCACCCCTACACCCAGGGGCTAATTAACGCCCTGCCACAAATGGCGACCCCAGGAGAAAGGCTCAACCAAATCCGTGGCAGCATGCCCTCATTGTCCAATTTACCTAATGGCTGCGCCTTCCGTCCCCGCTGCGACTTCATCAACCGTGCCGATGGCCAGCCCCGCCCGGCATGTACCCAGCAAGTCCCTGGATTCGTCACCTCAGGCAACTGCCAAGTGGCCTGCCACATGGTAGCTGAAATGCTAGAAGACCGTCGCCTGAAGGAGGAAACCTCATGAGTGCACAGGCAGAAACGCTCATCGCCAACCCTACACAAAACGAAGAGAGCAGCGAATCACTGTTGCAAATTCGTGGGCTAAAGAAGCGCTTTTCGCTATCAGGCGATTTCCTAGATCAACTGCGATTTAAAGGCGGCAAGCTGGTTCGCCATCAAGAGCATGTGCATGCCATTAACGGCGTTAATTTAGATATCAAACGCGGTGAAGCACTCTGTGTGGTGGGTGAGTCCGGCTGTGGTAAATCAACGGTAGCACGCACAGTGATGGGCCTGATTACGCCTACCGAAGGCGAGATTAGCTACGATGGCCAGCGTATCGACAACCTGAGTTCGCGTCAGCTGCTGCCCTATCGCAAGCGCATGCAGATGATTTTCCAGAATCCTTATGCATCGCTCAACCCACGCATGACCATTCAGCAAACCCTGGAAGAACCGCTGCGCCTGCATCACCCGAACTGGAATCGCCAGCAAATTCTCGACAAAGTTGGAGAAGTAATGCGCTCAGTGGGCATTGACCCTGACTGGGGCAAGCGCTTTGGGCATGAATTTTCCGGTGGCCAGCGCCAGCGCATCGCGATCGCACGCGCTTTGGCGGTTGACCCTGAGTTTATCGTCGCAGATGAGCCCATTTCAGCGCTAGACGTTTCCATTCAGGCCCAAGTGCTCAACCTGCTAATGGATGCACAGCGTGATCGTAACCTAACTTACCTATTTATTACCCATGACTTAGCCGTGGTAGAGCATTTCGGCACCCGGGTAGCAGTGATGTATTTAGGTACAGTATGCGAGATTGCTACAACGGCCACGCTGTTTGAGAAGCCGCGCCACCCCTACACTCAGGCGCTGCTCTCGGCGATTCCACGGCTGAAAGATGACAGGCCACAGCATATCCGCCTAACCGGCGAAGTGCCTACGCCAGTCAACTTACCCAGCGGCTGTGTCTTCCACGGGCGCTGCCCCTACGCCAACGCCCGCTGCAAGCAGGAAATTCCTACACTGCGAACGCAGGACGACGGCACCCGCGTCGCATGCCACGCTGTGGAAGAAGGTCGCCTATGAAGATCGCCCTCAACAAAGCATCGCGCCTGAGAGCACTACGAGGTATGGCATGGAAATTCGCTGGCTAGAAGACTTTATTGCCCTGGCCAGAACGCGACATTTCTCCCGCGCCGCCGACGAGCAACACGTGACTCAGCCCACGTTCTCCCGGCGAATTAAGCTGCTGGAAGAGGAGATGGGCGTTACGCTGATAAATCGGCAAACGCTGCCGCTCTCGCTCACGCCCGCGGGAGAAGAGTTTTTGACACTCTGCGAGCAGGTTACCGACCGTGTACGCCTGGCCCGAGACCGTGTGCGAGAGATCAGCGCTGGGCAGCAGCGGCGTATTATGGTGGCCGCCCCCCAAAGCTTACTGCCGCATTTCTTACCCGAATGGCTAGCCAAGATGGGCTGGCAGGAGCGCGTACAACCTTACCTGCGCGCCACCGGCTGGGTAGCCAGTGACTATTTTCAAGCGCTTGCCAGGGCGGAATGCGATCTAGCCATGTGTTATTGGCCCATAGGACGCTGTGATTTAGATATTGATACCAGCGCATGTACCTACCGCGTGATAGGTCACGAACGTCTGATTCCAGTTACTGGGCTAAATAGCCAAGGTTCACCCTGCGCCCTTTTACCGAGCACTCGGCAACAGCCAGCCCCTTGGCTTGCCTACCCAAAACGCGGATTGCTGGGTTCAGCGGTAAAAGCACACCTTGCCCGCATGCCCCAAAGCACCTACCTGACGGCACAGAGTGAAAACCTCTATGCCGCCGGTATTAAAGAGCTAGTGCTGCTTGGCTATGGCATGAGTTGGCTCCCTGAACGCAACGTAACCGCTGAGCTTGCTAAAGGCACCTTGGTAAGAGCAGGCGATAGCCGCTGGGATGTACCCATGGAACTCCGCTTATACCGCCATCAAAGCCAGCATCATGCCGAACTGGATGGGCTATGGAGTGAACTCACTCCACCACGACATTGAAAGGACACCGAGTTATGTCAACCACCCTATTTAATTTACAGCGAGACCATTTAGCGCATTTGCAGCGCGCCTATAGCGACATTTTGATAGCCCAAGAGATCGACAGCCTAGCTATTTACAGCGGCCATGCCAACGTCCATTTCGCCGACGACCAAACACCTACGTTTCAAGCCTATGGTCACTTTATGCACTGGGTGGGGCTTGCCGATGTGCAGCATAGCTGGCTTGTCATTCAACCAGGCAAACGTCCGCAGCTTTATTTATATGCGCCGGCTGATTTCTGGCATTTACCCACGCGTCTACCTGAAGAACCTTGGGTAGCTGAACTTGATGTGCATCTGTGCAGCGACAAAATAACGCCTCCCCTCACGGGTCGCGCTGCGGTGATTGGCGACATAAACTCCCTAGAAGCAAGCACGCAACAAGCCATTCAAGCAGAACATCAGCCCACCGCACTGATCCACTCGCTTGATGAGCTACGACTGTTCAAAACGGCTTACGAGATCGCTTGCTTGCGCGAAGCAAACCGTTTGGCTATCGCCGGGCACCAAGCCGCTCAGGCTGCATTCGTCGGTGCCTCAGGGGAGCTGAATATCCAGCTGGCTTATCTAGGCGCCAGTCGTCAGCGTGAATCTGACGTGCCGTATCAAAATATTATTGGTCAGAATAGCCATGCTGGGGTGCTGCACTATCAACACTATGACCTGCATACCCCTAAGCAGCGTCACAGCCTGTTGGTAGACGCAGGTCGACGCTTTCGCGGTTACTGTGCCGACATAACCCGCACCCATGCAGGCCCTGACGCACCCGGCGTGTTTAGCGATTTAATTACTGCGATGCACGGCCTAAAAGATACGCTCGTACAGAGCACAGCACCTGGGGTCGAGTTTGTTGCACTGCATGAGCAAATGCACCAGCATTTGGGCGAGATTTTAATTGCCCACGATCTTTTCAAAGGCAGCCTAGAAGAAGCTGTTAATGAAGGGGTAACGCGGGCCTTTTGCCCTCACGGGTTGGGGCACTCTTTGGGGCTCCAAGTACATGACGTGGCAGGGCTTCGTCACCCAGATGGCACCCCAGCAGCTGCGCCTGCATTGCACCCAGCACTGCGCCTGATACGGACACTGCGCGCAGGCATGGTGGTCACCATCGAACCAGGCCTCTATTTTATTCCGATGCTACTGGCACCGCTGCGTAAAACATCGCTACCGATTAATTGGGAATTAGTAGATGCGTTGGCGCCTTGTGGCGGCATTCGATTTGAAGACAACGTACTGATTACCGAAAGCGGCTACGAAAACCTAACGCCCTCGCAGTAATTTACCCAAAAAAACGCCCGACAAAGCCGGGCGTTTTGTGCAAACTTGCTACCTTCAGACATGCTGAAACAGCGTTTGCGGCATTGATTAGAAGCGATAGGTAACGCCGCCGCCAATGGTGACCGGATCAATATCTACTTTTCCGATAGTGTCGCCAGCAGAATTAATATCAGCACTTATGTCAGCATAGTTAATAAAGCCGTTTAGCATAAAGTTATGCGTTACCGCTAAATCGACGCCTGCCTGACCTACTACCCCATAACTTTCATCAATGCTCAGGCCTGCTGGCTCGCCGGAGAAGCGCGTGTAGTTTAAACCGGCACCCACGTAGGGCTGAACCTTAGAATCCATACCACCCATTGGGTAATAGTTGACCAGCAGGTTAACGGGCATGCGGTCTACACTACCAACATCGCCACCAGGGGTGGTGTTAAGGTCATGCTCAAATTTTTCTGAGCTGTTTAATTCAAGACCGACATTGTCAGTAAATAGATAGCCAGCACCGAAAGTAAAGCCTCGAGCACTTTGGACATTCAGTGATGCCTCAACTACGTTACCGTTCCCAGAACCGGTATCCGTTTGAGCAGCGCCAAAACGGACAAACGTATCACCTGCTTCATAAGCAAGCGCTGCTTGACTTGCCATTAATGTACCAGCGGAAATAACGGCAGATGTAATCAGTTTAATCTTGCTCATCAGGGCAATCCTCTTGCGTTCAACTCAGGGGGAAGATGCAGGTAGACCGAAATATGTCTGTCCTATTGATACTAGCTAACTATACAAGATATACAAGCCGAACAGCGTTCTTAAATTTTATGTGTAATTTTAATATAAGTTTTGGTTTTCAAACAAACCGTTGAGCTATATAGCGTTAGGCTCAAAGTAACAGGCATAAAAAAGAGTCCCCCGAAGGGGACCCAGGTGGAGCACGCCAGCTCACTTTATGTATCGCTTACCAGCAAAGGCTGGTGCGATGTAGCAAAGAAGGGAGAGAGGCATCTTGCATATATCTACTCTATTCATTTGCATCTTGCTTAATACATTGCGAGCCGTGTGCCAAATTTTTAATAAATATTTAAAAACAAATACTTAGATAAAATCTTATTTTCTTTAAATTATTTATAACGCATCGCAGCAAGCAAAATGCACCAGCGCTGCGCATTTCAGGGTGCCCTTGCTTCACAATGCGTCAACGTAGCGTTGTTAAAGCAGTACTAGCTAAGGCGTTACGATAATTTTCACCTGTGCCTTATCATTTAACAGCGCTTCAAATCCCTCCTCCACAATATCCGCTAGCGGAATACGCTGAGTCACCATGTCTTCAGCGCGGAAGTAGCCGCGCTGCATTAGCGCCATCACCGCCGGGTAGACATGGCGATAGGCAATAATCCCTTTCATGGTGCGCTCTTTTATAACCAGGTCGTTAGGCTGAAAGCTCGCCTCCCCCTCCCAAATACTGACCACAATCACTTCCCCACCTTCGTGGGTGCTATGCAAGGACTGGTTCAGCACGGCAGGAATCCCAGTCACCTCGAACGCCACGTCAACACCGCCGTTACTTAACGTTTGCAGCTTCGCCACAGCGTCTTCTTGCTGCGGGTCCACTACGATAGCACCCAGCGCTTCGGCTTTGGCTTTACGTGAAGGTGCTACCTCGACAGCGTATATCTGAGCAGCACCGGCTGCTTTTAGTGCCTCGATGGTCATTAACCCAATCGGGCCTGCGCCAAAGACTGCCGCGCTATCCCCTGCTTTCAAACTGCTTTGGCGAACTGCGTGCAAAGCGACCGCCGCTGGTTCCACCAATGCCCCTTGCTCAAAGCTGAGATCATCCGGCAGCTTATGCACCATGTGTTCACCCATCACAGTGAACTCCGAGAAGCCACCACCACCGCCGGAAAGGCCATGGAAGCCCAATAGCGGCGTAAGGTTATAGCGCTCCATCTGGTAAGCGCCATCCTTATTCGGTGAAAGAATCGGCTCTATGGCAACACGGTCACCCACTTTCACCCGTGTTACTTTGTCGCCTACCTCAACCACTTCACCGGCGAATTCATGACCCATGATGATCGGTGCTTGCTCACCGCTAATGGGGTGTGGCTTATCTACTGGAATAAAAATTGGCCCGGCAGCGTATTCATGCAAATCGCTGCCACAAATACCACATGCCGCCACTTTTACCTTTACCTCATGGGGGTCGTTAATCGTCGGTATCGGCATTTGCTCAACGCGAAGATCTTTCGCTGCGTACCAAACTGCTGCCTGCATCATTGACTGGCTCATTAGCTGCTCCTTGGTTCCACACTCTGTGTGTTTTATGCTCTGTGATGAACTGGCTGCAGGCCATAAACAGGGGTGTCTAGCCCTTCCATGCGTGCTTTTAACTGCAGCGCCAAATAACGTGAGTAGTGCCGCGACTGATGTAGGTTGCCACCATGGAACCACAGCGCCTCTTGCTGAGTGGGCTTCCACATATTGCGTAGTTCGCCTTCCCATGGGCCGGGGTCTTTGGTGGTGTCGGAACCTAATCCCCAGCACTTGCCGACTTTATCGGCCACTTCTTGAGATATAAGCCGTGCCGCCCAGCCATTCATCGAGCCATAGCCGGTGGCGTAGACGATCAGGTCAGCGTCCAGCTCACTGCCGTCGGTAAGCGTGATGGAGTGTGGGTTAATGTGCTCAATGCCCACGCCGCTGCGCAGCTTGATGTCACCACTGGCCACCAGGTCACAGGCGCCTACATCAATGTAATAACCAGAACCACGGCGCAGATACTTCAAAAACAGCCCCGATTCGTCATCACCGAAATCGAGCATAAAGCCTGCATCTTCAAGCTTTTGGTAAAACTCGGCGTCGCGCTTTTTAATCGCCTCAAAGGCGGGGCGCTGGAAATCCGGCAGTACCTTGTACGGAATCGAGGCAAACACCAAATCGGCTTTTTCATGGGTTAAGCCACTCGCCACCGCTTCTTCCGAATAAAGCGGCCCTAGCACCTCTTCCATCAGCGAATCCGACTTCACAATATGGGTAGATGAGCGCTGCAGCATGGTGACATCGGCATCGTGCTCCCATAGCGCGGCAGCAATATCATGAGCCGAATTATTCGAGCCCAAAATGACGCACTTCTTACCTTTATAGGCATCCGGCCCTGGGTGCTGGCTAGAGTGCTGCTGCTCGCCTTGGAAACTTTCAGCGCCTGGGAATTTCGGCACATTCGCCATGCCCGACATCCCAGTGGCCAACACCAGCTGCTTGGGTCGTAGCGTAATCTCTTCGCCGTTGCGCTTAACCTTAACCACCCACTCTCCTGCGGCCTCGTCATAGCTAGCATTCTGACACTCTGTGGAACTCCAATAGTTGAGCTCCATCACTTTTGTGTACATCTCAAGCCAATCGCCCACTTTGTCTTTCGGGGCAAATACTGGCCAGTTGTCAGGAAAGGGAATATAGGGAAGGTGGTCGTACCACACTGGATCGTGCAAGCAGAGTGATTTGTAGCGATTACGCCAGGAATCCCCCGCGCGCTCGTTTCGCTCAATGATTATCGTTGGCACACCCAATTGCCTTAACCGTGCGCCTAAGCCGATGCCGCCCTGGCCACCGCCAATAATCACGCAGTAAGGTTGCTGGGTGTAGCCAAGCTCAGCTTCTTCACGCTGTCGTGACTCCAACCACGTTTCACGCTGCTTATTGGCACCGTGTTCGGCCCCTTTTGGGCGATGGTGATTGCACTGCTCAGGGTAGTCATTCAGCGCTTGCATGGTGGTTAACAGCGTCCAACACTTGCCTTCCTTAAGGCGCAAATAGCCTTTACCGCTGGCAACCGCTGTTTCAAAGGTAAACCAAGCATCATAGATATCGCCGTTTTGCGTCGCCTCGCCTTCTAGCTGCCAATTCGAAGGCTGTGCGTTATTGAGCGTGGCATTGAGCATGGCCTGAATTTCGTCTTTGCCTTCGCAGGTTTTTAAATTCCAGGTAAAGGTAAGAAAGTCGCGCCAGTAGCACTCGTCTCCAAACAGAGACAGCACGCGCTGAGCATCCTGGCCTTGCAGTGCCTTATCAAAATCACTTAGCCACTTTTGAACAGTCGCCGTGGCGGTTTGCGGGACTTGTGCCGTTATCTTTGACATAGCGGATACTCCATGTGCATTTGTTATTGTTGCGTTCACTGTGATGCACCCAATACATAGCAGCCGCCGTGCCAAACCAACCATATAAAAAATAAGCTATTGAAAAATAATAAATTTAGTCACGTACATATAAATAGATAAGACAGCAAAAGTGCCGTACACCTGTCACGCTGTTTACAGCTAAACATTACAGGTGTAACGCACGACTAACGGCGTAAGCGGCCTACGTTGACTCCGGGGGAAAAGCGCATAGGCTAAAAGGACAATAACAACAGCGCCCACTGAGTAACGCCATGCTGCATCACACGCCTTTACCCACACGGCTTCAATCTGAACAGCGTCGACATATCGAGCATATTTTTCAGCTTGGTGAAGGGCTAGAAGACCCCTGCTTGCCTGCGCAGGCCACCATTCGTCGTTCCTGGCTGCGCTGCCTGAACGAATATCAGCTAGACCCCACTCACCCCCGCCCAGCAAGGGTGGTGCCCCAGCAAACACTGATTGAACACCGCGAATCCGTTGATGAGTTACTGCATGTCGCCCGTGCCGGGGTCGATCAGCTCTATGGGCAAATAGCCCAGCTTGGCTACGTGCTACTGGTCACCGACCATCGCGGCATTACCGTTGAGTTTCGCGGTGATCCCAACCAGGACCAGCAGTTACGCAAAGCAGGCCTATACCTGGGGGCTGACTGGGATGAACGCTTTGCCGGCACCTGCGCTGTTGGAACCTGTCTACATGATCGCCAGGCCATCATCTGCCACCGCCAGGAGCACTTCGATGCTTCCCATATTTCGCTGACCTGCACCGCCGCTCCCATTGCTGACCCTCAGGGTAATGTGATGGCCGTGTTAGATATCTCCGCGCTGAAGTCGCCTGCCCAGCACGAAAGCCAGAATTTCAGCCTATCGCTGGTAACGCTTTATGCACGCATGATTGAGGATGCTTATTTTCTTCAGCGCTACCGCAACTGCCTAATGGTGCGTCTAGATACCTCGCGGGAATTTGTGCATGTAAACGGGCGCGGTTTAATCGCCATTGAGGAGAATGGACAGGTAATCGCTGCCAACGCCGTGGGCCGCGAGCTAATCGCTGAACACCAGCACCGCTGGCCACCTTGGTCAGCGAATCACACCCCAATGCTTAGCGAACTATTTGAGTGTGAGATCACCGATATACTCAGCATTAATAGCAGCACTGATGATCAACTGCGCGCCTTCCGCGCTCGCGCCAGCAGCACCATCCACTTTATTAGTTTGCTTGAACCCCGCCGCCCCCGCATGGTGCAACAGGCCATGCCGTCTGCTTCTGAGCTGCCGGAACCCTTAGCTCGGCTGGGTGCCGATGACCCCGCCATGCGCAAAGTACAAAAACTGGCCGAACGCCTGCGTAATGAAGCAAACGTTAACGTACTGATTAGCGGCGAAACCGGCACCGGCAAAGAGGTGGTTGCACGGGCGCTGCATGAAAGCGGCAACCGCGCCAAACAACCGTTTATTGCGGTCAACTGTGCGGCCATTCCCGAGTCACTGATTGAAAGCGAATTGTTTGGCTACGAACCTGGCGCCTTTACCGGTGGCCGCCCAAAAGGGATGCGCGGGCTTATTCCGCAGGCCCATGGAGGCACGCTGTTTTTAGACGAAATCGGCGATATGCCATTAGCACTACAAACCCGGCTGTTGCGCGTGCTTTCCGAACGGGAAGTGATGCCGCTAGGGGCTAACACCCCGGTAAAGATCGATATTCGCGTTATTACGGCCACCCATCGGCATATCGAAGAAATGATCCAGCAAGGGGAGTTCCGCGAAGACCTCTATTACCGGCTCAACGGTGCGCAACTCCGCCTGCCCGCGCTACGTGAACGCGCCGATAAACTATTTGTTATTCGCCGCGTGTTTGAAGACGTCGCTGCCGAACGCGCCACGCGTGCCTCGCCGCGCCTGCGCGCAGATGCCATTAGTGCGCTGCTCGCGTATTCCTGGCCCGGCAATATCCGCCAGCTTAAAAACGCCCTCGCCTTTGCCCTAGCCACTTCGGAAAGTGACGAAATCACCGTTCACGATCTGCCAGAACAGTGCCTTAGCCAGCGAATTACCCGCAGCGCGGCGGCCCAACTTGAAACGAACGCCAGTGAAGCCCTTTCAGATTCACTTACCCACCTGCTCAAGCAACATCACTGGAATATAAGCGCGGTTGCCCGCGAGCTAGGCGTTTCACGCCCCACGGTATACCGGCAAATGCAGCGCCAGGGAATTGTGCCCCCCAACTGGCAGGGCTGATAGCCACTCTCTCCATCCACTAGTTGGCCTTGGGGTTTACCCTCACGTACACTTGTTTGAATCTATTTTTAAAAACTCGTTTCGACAAGCCGAGGCACTCCCCCATGGCGTTTGATTCCACTTCTTCCTATATCGCAACCAATGCACTTAAGCAGGCGGTGAACGCCGCCGTGGTGCTGCAGCGTCCGCTGCTCATTAAAGGCGAACCCGGTACCGGTAAAACACTGCTGGCCGAGGAGCTCGCTGAATCCCTTGGCACTAAGCTGATTACCTGGCATATCAAGTCCAGTACCAAAGCCGCCCAGGGGCTTTATGAGTACGACGCGGTCAGCCGCCTGCGCGATTCCCAATTGGGCGTTGAAGGCGTGGAAAACGTAGGTAACTACATCAAGCCGGGCAAGCTGTGGGAAGCTTTCACCGCAGGCGAGCGTGTCGTACTGCTGATTGATGAAATCGACAAAGCGGATATCGAATTCCCCAACGACCTGCTTCAAGAGCTAGATCGTATGGAGTTTCATGTTTATGAAACCGGCGAAACCATTCGTGCCGAGCAGCGCCCGATTATTGTGATCACCTCTAATAACGAAAAAGAGCTGCCCGACGCCTTCCTACGTCGCTGCTTTTTCCATTACATCGAATTCCCCGACCGCGAGACCATGCAAGCAATTGTGGATGTCCACTTTCCGGATATCGCCCCCAGGCTGGTCGGCGAAGCTTTGGAAGTGTTTTTCGATCTGCGCAACGCCCCAGGGCTCAAGAAAAAGCCCTCTACCTCTGAACTAGTGGATTGGCTAAAGCTACTGATGAGTGATGAGCTTGCCCAAGAAGCGCTCTATAACCGTGACCCGGCCAAAGCGCTGCCCCCCATGGCAGGTGCGCTGGTCAAAAACGAGCAGGATACTCAGTTACTGGAGCGCTTGGCCTTTATGCTGCGCCGCCAGAAAGGCTCAGGCCGTTAAACGATGTTTATCAGCCTGTTCGACACACTAAAACGCGCCGGTGTGCCCGTCTCACTCCGCGAACTGCTTGACCTCCATGCGGTGGTTGAACGTGGCGTCGTGTTTGCCGATATGGAAGCATTTTATCAAGTAGCCCGCACCGTGATGGTCAAAGATGAGCGCTACTTCGACCGTTTCGACCGCGCCTTTGCCACCTGGTTTAAAGGCATTGAGGATATGGACGCCGCCATTGAGGCGCTGATCCCTGATGAGTGGCTACGCCGGGAATTTGAGAAGCAGCTCAGCGACGAAGAGAAAGCCAAAATTGAATCCCTGGGCGGACTCGAAGAGCTGATCGAGACGTTTAAAAAGCGGCTCGAAGAGCAGAAAGAGCGCCATGCGGGCGGCAACAAGTGGATTGGCACCGGTGGCACAAGCCCTTTTGGCGCCTACGGCTACAATCCAGAAGGGATACGCATTGGCCAGGATGGCTCGCGCCACCGTCGCGCCACCAAGGTATGGGACGAACGGCGCTTTCGCGATTACGATGATTCGCTTGAACTCGGCACCCGCAATATCAAAATGGCGCTACGACGGCTACGCAAGTTTGCCCGACAAGGGGCACTTGAAGAGTTTGACGTGGACAGCACCATTCGTGAAACTGCTCGCGATGGCGGCTTGTTAAATGTCCAAATGCGCCCAGAGCGCCACAACGCGGTTAAAGTGCTGCTGTTTTTAGATGTGGGCGGCTCCATGGATGACCACATTCGCGTCTGCGAAGAGCTGTTCTCAGCGGCCCGCTCAGAGTTTAAACACCTTGAGCACTACTACTTTCATAACTGCTTATACGAAGGCGTTTGGCGCAACAACCAACGTCGCGGTAATGAACGCATTCCGACCATGGATGTATTGCATACCTACGGAGCGGACTATCAGGTGGTGATTGTCGGTGATGCCGCTATGTCGCCTTACGAAGTCACTCACTCGGGTGGCAGCGTGGAACACTTCAATGATGAACCCGGAGGCGTGTGGCTAAAACGCTTGGCTGATACGTTTCCGCGCTTGGCGTGGCTTAACCCTATGCCGCCCCGGGCCTGGGAGTACACCTACTCAACTCAGCTAATCCGCGAAATCATCGAAGACCGCATGTACCCCATGACGATGGAAGGTTTAGAAACCGCCATGCGTCAGTTGGCTAAGTAGAAGGCTAAAAAAAGCGCGCCCCGCTAATAGAGCGAGGCGCGTTTTCAATACGCTGGCTTACAATAGCCAGGTCAACAACGCTGACGAATCACGCCATGCGTTTTAGTACATCATGATTGGTTAGCCTGCGGTGCAAAATTGCCATCACAATATGGCCGACGACAAGCGCTAACATCGCCCAGCCCAGCTCGCCGTGCAGCAAGCCGCCAATGTCTACCATCCAATCAATGCGCTCACCCTCAAACCCCGGCATTAGATTGACCCCAAAAACATCCAATGCCCGGCCCGAGCCATACTGGCGTATTAAGGCAATCGTGGGTACGGTAAGCATTAACCCGTACAGCGCCAAATGACCCAGTTTCGCCATCACGCTCACTGAGGGCGGACGGCGCGAGGCATTGATGAGCGCCCACACAATGCGTAACAAAATAAGCGCCATAAGCGTTACGCCCACAGTACGGTGTGTACCCCATAAGAAAGATTCCAGTCCAGTATCTTCCAAAAACACCCGTGCCGTGGCACCGCTAAACTGCCATATAAAGAACATCGCCATCGCCCAATGCAGCGCCCTACTCACCAAACCATAGCGAGAGTGGGTATCCCTTATCGCTAACGCCATACGCTTTTACCTCTTAATTAACAGTTAACAAGTATTTTACCGGGCTAAACAAGCAACATCATGACAACACTAAGTATTTTTGTTGCTTAAACTCGAACGTGATGTTGCAAAAAAACCGGCAGGTCTATGGAACCAGCCGGTTTGTAAAACAGTTCGTATTAGCGCAGCGTCTTACCTAACTAATCGGTTTCTCTTCTACCTCGACCGCCGCATCTTCTTCCACATGGATAGGTTCGTCGGCTTCATCGTCCGCATGGCTGCGCGCACGGTGTTCAATCATGAAGTAGAGAATCACCCCAATGCCCAGCCCCCATGCTGCGCCGTGTGTAGCAAGCACCACACCCATAATGCCAGCGACTCCCATGGCCGTTGCGTTTTTGATCTGCTCTACGGCAACCGCAATACACAGATAGCCGGTAATCAGCAGGGTAATCGATAGCGCTATAGGCAGTACCGGGCGAAATAGCGTTACCAGCGGCAGTAAAAACAGCGCTAGAAAACCTACAATCCAAAACACCGAGGCCCCTGAATAGATTGTATCCATGGCGCTACGGCCATACCGGTAGCGTTCAGCAATGGTGGCCATTGCACCGGTAAAAAGCGGCCCTGCTAAGCCTGGATAAGGGGCGAATAGAGAGTGCATTAGGTTTCGCAAGCCGGTAATCAGGTGAACGCGATCGACATTCACTTCAATCTTTTCATCTGGCCGCAAATGATCCACGCGTTTGATCAAGCTCTGACCAACAATGATGTCACCAAAGGCAATAATGTAAGCGATGATAGCGGTAGGTATAGCGGCGACCAGTAGATCAATACCTGGCGCACCAATGGTAAACGGCAGGTAGGCCCAGATTCCGCCAAAGTCCGGCACGGCAATGCCCCACTCCACCGTAGGCATCGGGTATTCCGCCACCCCCCAGCCAATCGCCATGGTGATTAACATACCGGGCACCATTCCATAGGCGGCGATATTACGCGCCCAGCGGAATTTTTCCGTTAGGTCACGAAACGAGAGCGAGAAGAGGACATAAAGCGTTATCAAGCCCCCAATGCCTAGCGAGATCGGTGTTTCATATAGCCGCCCACCCACGCTGATTTCGCCACTAATTGCCGCGATACCCGCGCCTAACAAAATGCCCGCTTTGATGGAATCCGGCACGCTGTTAACCAGCTTCGTACCTAAGCGCGTCACTGCCATGAACAAGAAAATTGCCGTGACCATTAGCTGCAGGGCCACCATCGCGCGAATAGCTTCCGGCCCCGGCTCAAACTGGCCAATAAACAGCAGCACCACGGGAATAGCGGGAGTAATCCACCCAGCTACAAAAGGCACCCCAAGCAAGGGAGGAAGAATAAAACCGATACCACACACCACGACGTACGCTAGTGCCACTTCATAGGGAAGCCCTAGATACTGCTCCAAAAGCGGAATCATCCCCAGCCCGATAACAAACATGACCAGCGCCTGAATGGTCTCGGGTATTTCCCAGCGGAAATGGATAAAGGGCAAACGAACTTTGAAGGGGCCAACGGGCCAGTAGGGATGTTCTTCCCCGTATTTACGTTTGAGCAGCACAGCGTTTCCTCACGGTGTCTGGTTATTCATTATTAATATCCTTGAGTATTGTTGTTGTTAGTTGAGTACTTTTTACTCAGCTATTAATCAAGATAACATTCGACCTTTCGTGCATGGCCCTGCTAAAACGCACCTAATATTGCAATAACTGAAAGAGCGCAAACCGCTTATAAGGCAGCAAAAACCACTAAAATCGGCTAAAACTTGTTAAGATAACGCTTACATGCAGGCAATAGCCCATCGCAAAATGACGTTAACGTAAACGTTATCTTTTAGTCTTATAGGCAAGGCCGCCCTCTTAACGCGGCGGCATTAAGCTCAAAACGTGCTGGGAAAGTTATTTAAGCCCGACAGAAAAGCCTCTTTAGCCTCAGAAAATGCGCTGGGGTCATGCTTAAAACGGCGCAAAATTAGCGCTTCATCCAGATGAAGGGTGGGCACTAACTCATCGCTACTTTTAGCAGGATGACGCGCGCCTAAACCGACCCGCTTACCTTCACTATCAAACCAGCGTTTAATACCGCACTGCTGGTAAAACGCTTCTTCTTGGTCGCTAGCCACCTCAACACGCAGCGGTGCTTTTAAGCTGAGCTCACTGATTAAGCGTGCTTTAGCGCCTTGTTTAAATTCGCAGGCATGGGTGACGGTCATACCCTGACCTTTTTCATCCAGCACCAGCAGTGCAAGTGCTAGAGGCTTTCCTTCACCATCAACGCCCGCTAATAACCGTGCAGCCTCTTGGGCAAACAGCACGTTTTTTGTGCCTGTAAATACCACCAGCGGCGTTAGCCCTGCCTGCTGACCGTAAACCTCGGCACACAGGGTTGCCAAGCTCGCATCGCGCGGGGCGCTCTGACTAATATGAACTACCTTCATTACGCTCTCTCTTTGCGCTTGATCATGACGCCAAAACGACTCTGGCGCGTTTTAAAAGCCCGCCAGCGTAGAGCAAAGCCACCGCCAGCACCACCCTCTTAATAGAAGGGAACCACATTCAACAACCACAGTCGCATTAGAGACAAAACGGCTATTTTGTCGTTAAGGAGAACGAATGCCACAGTTTAACAACGACCCGACGCTGCCCAAGCCCAGCTTTCCTGGAAGCCACATGGTCATTGATGACCACTATGTGTTATTTCGGGCCTTACCGTTGCCGATATTTCTAATGGTCAAGCTGCCCGCGGCAATGTTAAAGAGGAAACACAGTTAGTGATGCACGAACTTAATCGCATGCTTCAGCAAGAGGGCGGCAGCTTAGCGGATGTTGTGCGGGTGGATATACATTTAACAGATTTAAAACAGATCAACGCGCTAGACAGTGTTTATGCAGAATTTTTTGAGCCTGGACGTTATCCCGCGCGCACCTGCACGGAATCGCCACACCTCTGCGGTGGCAGCGCTGTCGAAATCACCTTAATGGCCACGCGCCAGCGCGGTTAACCAGCTCCCAGCTCTGTGGTTCGTTTAGTTCACATTGAGCATCGCGAGTATCGCGCTTATATCCACGTGTTCTTCTAACGTATCTGCCAAACGATCCAGCTCTATCTCACGGTGGGCGCGGTAATCGACCTTCACCGTAGTTGTTAATCCTAAGCGCGAGAGCAGTGCTTGGCAGGCTTCGGGGTGGTCAAATACGCCGTGCACATAGGTGCCTAATATCTGGCCATCGCTACTTATTGCCCCATCCCGATGGCTGCCTAGGTCAAGCAGTGGCTGGTTGAGGGCCGGTCCTTCGCTAATACCATTGTGAATCTCGTAACCCTCCACTGCCGCGCCCTGCCCCACCATCGAACCGCTAACATTGCGTAATTGCTTGCCTGCCACCATTCGCGTGGTCATCGGTAGCAGCCCAAGCCCAGCAACTTTCCCAGGCATACCTTCTAACCCATCTGGATCATCTACCCACTCACCCAGCATTTGAAAACCGCCGCAAATACCCATCACTTTGCCGCCATAGCGCAGGTGGCGGGTAATCGCTGCTTCCCAGCCTTGGCGCTTAAGCCATGCCAAGTCGCTGGCCGTACTTTTGCTGCCGGGCAGGAGAATCACATCCGCCGGGGGTATGGGCCGGTCAGGCCCTACAAACGTCAGCGATACCTGCGGATGCAGGCGCAGCGGGTCGAAATCCGTGTGGTTGCTCATGCGCGGTAGCGCGGGGACGATGACATTAAGGGGTTGGCTGGCCTGCGGGGCCTGGGTTAGGCCAATACTGTCTTCGGCATCCAACAGCAACCCCTGCACATAGGGCAACGTGCCCAGTACCGGCTTGCCAGTACGCGCTTCCAACCACTCAAGCCCTGGTTCAAGCAGGGCAATATCGCCCCGAAAACGGTTCACAATAAAGCCTTTGGTGCGCGCTTGCTCGCTGTCACTTAGTAGCGCTAGCGTGCCCACTAGCTGGGCAAATACGCCGCCACGGTCAATATCGCCCACCAACAATACCGGGCAATCGGCAGCTTCGGCAAAGCCCATATTGGCGATGTCACCTTTACGCAGATTGATTTCCGCCGGGCTGCCCGCGCCTTCAGCAATAATCACATCAAAACGGCTTTCCAGTGCCTGCCATGCCGCCATGACGCTCTCTTTCGCCGTGCGCTTAAACGCATGGTAATCCAGTGCATCCATATGGCCATGCACCTTGCCGCGCAGAATCACCTGAGCGCCGCGATCGGTTTCGGGCTTGAGCAGCACCGGATTCATATCACTATGGGGAACCACCCCTGCCGCCTGAGCTTGTAGCGCAGTGGAGCGGCCAATTTCACCGCCGTCGCTAGTGACGGCACTATTGAGCGCCATGTTTTGCGGTTTAAATGGCGCGACTGAAATACCATGGCGCTTTAACACGCGACAAAGCCCGGCAACCACCGTGCTTTTGCCCGCATCCGAGGTGGTGCCCTGAATCATCAATGTGGTCATAGTCTGCCAATCACCAAGCGTAAGTGTAATTTACCATCGCAGCGGTATCGCTTGGGGCATCAGCATCATGGCCTGGTTCAAGCGTGTGCAAGAGATTAAATTGCCACAGGCTGCGGTCACTAGTAGGGAATGCGTACCCCAGCTCGATATCCAATTGACGACCTGAAGGCTCCAGCGAGGCACTGCGCGTCTCGCGTATGACGCTACCGTCTAAGTGACGCCCTACTGGCACATCGAAGAGTGCATTTGCGCTTGCGATTCGCAGTGGCTGGCGGAGGGTAAATGCAGCGCGTTCATCAGCACGCTGACCGCTTCCAGACCACTGTACGCCAAGCGCCATTTGCTGCGCCCTCATATCATCTATACGGGTCAACAGACCGCTGCCCACAGCGTTGCCTCGCCCCTGCTCAAACTCTGCAAAACCGCTAAGACCGTTATTGAATGCTGCCTGTAAGCCAACGCCTGCAAACGCCATTTGGTTTTGTTCACCCAACCCCAGCGCTCCGCTACCACTGGCACCCAGCAAGCCTTGCTGCTCGTCTAATTGGCCCACATAGCCACTAACACTAAGGGCGGGTGACACCTGAAGTGCTACCCCTACATCTGAACGGTTAGCACGGTAGCCACTGGAGCTTTCCGTGTCGTTTAAGCCACCGACCCAGTGGGAGGCCGTCACGCTTAGCCGTTCACCCAGCGGGTAGCGAGTTTTTACACCGCTGACTGACTCAAACGCCTGGGTCAATTCAGACCCTGCTTGAAAGGAGAGCATCGGCATTATGGCCGACTCCATGTAGCTACTCATGGGGTCAGGCTGGTCGCCAGAAAAACTAAATACGCTCAGTTGGACGTCACCAAAGGTGCCGTCAAAACGGCTGCTTAAGAGATCTCCCAGGCGATTACTGCTAGAGGTAAAACGATAATTGCCATACGCCACTGAGTGCCTCTGTGGTCTATAAGCGGATGCCAGTGCAAGCTGCTCCATTTGGTTACGCAGTTGGTTGGCGTGCAGCCTGCGCGGCTGCGTGTGCAACCCCAGGTTGAACTGGTAATCGCGCCCGAGCGTATCGAATACCGCTATATTATCAAGCACACCAGACGCAGCTACCGAATTACCATAAGCACCGGAAAGCTGCATAAATGAGCTATCCGCCGACTCACCACCTTCCGATATACGCTGGCCTTGGCTTACCACCAGTTCTCCTTCTGGTGCTAGCGCCGCAGCGATATCTGCTTGGCCCTGGCCTAGATAAAAAGCGCCGCAATTCAAGGTGCCTGTTTCGCCACAACTATTATGCTGAAATAGCTCATTATCTTGTCGAGCGGTATCCAGCAGTCGCTGGCTTGCTTCTCGGGCCGTCAGATGAGGCCATTGAGCAACAATTCCCGCCGCGTACTCGGAGACACGCGCTGCAGAGATAGAAGTACCTTGAGCACCCTCTTTACGATTGGCATATTCAGCGCCTAACGTGCGCTCTTGTAGACGATTATCGTCACCTGGATAGCTACTGAGTGGATGAATCGAGCCATCTTCTGTCGTACCTACCGCAATAAGCATCATCCGATACAAGTCGGGGTACCGATCATAAATAGCGTTGCCCTTGGTATCGATAGCGCTTCCACTGTTGCCAGCGCTGACCACGTAAACAGCCCCTTTACCATCGTTGGCATTCACCACGCGTTGAAAAGACACGGCAGATGACACACCATTAAATGAAAGCCGAGGGTCGCTCGCTTCAAGGCGACGAGAGAAACTTGCATTTATCACTCGCGCGCCCCTTGCGGCGGCTTCACCAATGGCATAATCAAGTGCATTGCTGAAGGTATCGCCCTGGCTATCTTCTATTTTGAGCAGATCAAGGCGAGAGTTTCCTAGCGTGCCCCCAGTAATCGTCGATGCCACCGCATTACCGTGCCATTCATCCACACCGCTGACATTTGTCGTGTTGGTATAGACATCTAAGCTGTCGATCACTCGTTCAGCGTTGGTAATAGCGGCGACATCAAAAGCGCTGTCAGCCACTGCAACACGGACCAGCCCAGGCTCGAGAGGGACAGGACTAGGACGAGATAACGAACCGCCTGAAGCGTACTGGCCGCCGCCGCCGCTTGAGCTACATCCTGATAAAGACAGCCCCATCGCTATCCCCACTGTCAGGAAGAGAGGCCGCTGTTTAAGCATCATAGCCACCTTTTGTATCAATGTGAGGCTTTACGTAAATGCCTCCTACAGGCGGTATACGAAAAGAGGAGCTGCTTACTGCTTAGGCATTTAATACTGAGAGAACTCCATACGCAAGGGATGGGGGTTCCAGCAGACAAGCTTGCTAATTTCCGCTAGGGTAGCGCCTCACGCTGCCAAACGAATACGTATTAAATGCAAGAATTACTCAATGATATTGTCGCCGAGCTAGCCCTTGAAACCGAACGAGGCAAAGTGGCGGACTACATTCCCCAGCTTGCTCATGTGGACCCTCGCCAGTTTGCCATTAGCCTGGCCACAGTAGATGGCCAACGTTACTCTGCGGGCTGCGCCACCACCCCTTTTTCGATTCAGAGCATCTCCAAGGTCTTCACGCTAACCATTGCGCTGGGTAAATGGGGCGACGGTTTATGGTCCCAGGTCGGGCGAGAGCCATCTGGCGACCCCTTCAATTCAATTGTGCAGTTGGAACACGAAGGCGGCAAACCGCGCAATCCGTTTATCAATGCTGGGGCGATTGCAATCGTTGACGTCATCATGATGGGCCACGAGCCTAAAGAGACACTGGCAGAAATTCTTAGCTTTGTGCGCTACATCGCCGACGATAACAGTATCTGCTTTGACCATCAGGTAGCGGCTTCCGAAATGCAGCATAAAGACCGCAACGCATCGCTTGCACACTTTATGAAAGCCTTTGGCCGCCTGCGTCATGATGTCGACAAGGTGCTCGGCACCTACTTTCACCAGTGTGCAATTGCCATGAGCTGTGACCAACTTGCCCACGCCGGGTTGTTTTTGGCCTCTGACGGCGTCAATCAGCCGAGCGATTTGCGCGTGGTATCGCCTCAGCGAGCGCGCCGGATTAATTCACTTATGATGATGTGCGGCCACTACGATGCCTCAGGAGAGTTCGCTTTCCGCGTCGGCTTGCCTGGCAAAAGCGGCGTGGGCGGTGGCATTTTAGCGGTTGCCCCTGGTCGCGGCTCGCTTGCCGTATGGTCACCGGGGCTGGATAAATATGGCAATAGCCTGCTAGGCACGCGCGCCCTGGAAATGTTTGTCCAACACACTGGTTGGTCGGTGTTTGGGCACTGATTCAGAGTTAAGGCGGCTCAAGCAAGGGAGAATGCCGAGCCGCTTCCCACGCCTGCACCTGCTGCTTGGTTTCAATGCCCCAGCGGTAGCCGCCTAGCGCACCGCTTTGTTGGATTACCCGATGGCAAGGAATCCACAGTGCAATGGGGTTAGCGCCTACCGCATTACCCACCGCTCGTGATGATTTCGGCGTGCCTAGTGCCTGGGCAATCCGAGAGTAGCTCGCCAGTTGCCCTTCAGGAATAGTCAGCAAGGCGCGCCATACGGCAATCTGAAAATTAGTACCGCTTACGTGTAGTGACAGCGCGGCAGGCGTCGCGTTAGTGGACGTCGCCTCTGCAGGTCTTGTAAACATTGCATCTACCGCATAGCGGGTGGCGTCAGAGCGATGGCAGAGTGTACTGCGTGGCCACTGTTTCGCGAGTTCCGCCAGCAGCGCTTCCTGGCTGGTAGACGCCACAAAGGCCATTCGGCAAATCCCTCTCGGTGTCATCGCCACTAACATCTCGCCAAAAGGCGTGGGATGCACCCCATACGCAATCTCTAGCCCCTCCCCCTGGCGTTTAAATTCACCTGGCGTGACCGCTTCTAACTGCACAAAGTGATCGTAAAGCCGCGAGCCGCCGCTCAGCCCTAGTGCATGCACGGTGTTGGTAAGGCTTTCTGACGCTGCGATCAGTTGCTTTCCCCGCTCCAAGGTCAGCGCCTGTAAAAAGCGCTTGGGGCTGATACCCGCAAAACGACAAAATAGCCGCTGGAAATGGTAAGCACTCAAATGCACCTGCGCCGCCACTGTTTCCAAACTTGGCTGGCTGGCGGCATTGGCCACCATATAGGCCATCGCTTTTTCGATACGGGCATAGTCATTCATAAAGACGATCTCATCGGAGCTAAACGAGGAAAAGCACAGAGCCGAGAACCATAGAGCCAAAACATAAGGCTCAGAACAAAGAACAAGCTTAGCCACCCTATGCCACCAGGCCTACCCGAATCTTGCGCAATACGGTTAGATGCCCAAAAACGTTTCAATTGTAAAAACCAAGTACCACGCCAACCAAACCATAGACTCTTTATCTCAATACGTTAGCGGCAAAATTCCGTACTCCTTCACCGGCTGAATCGCAAAATTGCTGCGGATATCGCTTACTCCTGGCAGACGCAGCAGCGTACCTGTCAGAAAGGCATCGTAAGCCGCGAGGCTAGGCACCACTACTTGTAGCAGAAAATCTGACTCACCAGAGACAAGGTGCGCTGTTACCACTTCAGGTAATTTCACGACGGCTTCGCGGAAGGCGTTTGCCTGCTCTTCATGGTGGCGCTCTACTTTAATACCAACAAACACGGTTAACTCTAAGCCAACGCTTCGGCGATCAAGCTCAGCATGATAGCCGCGAATAATGCCGCTCTCTTCCAAGCGCCGCACACGGCGTAAACAAGGAGACGGTGACAAGTTCACTCTCTCTGCTAGCTCTACATTCGTCAAACGCGCATCGCCTTGGAGTAACGCAAGCAGTCGGCGGTCGGTAGCATCCAACGTGCTATTTGGCATATATGATTATTTCCATTATCAAAATTGGCACAAAATGCCAAAAAATCAATTCCTATAGGTGTAAATGGCAAGATAACGCTTAGCGCTTTAACGTTATCATGAGCCTCCTCTCAACGCGATTTGTCACTAACAGGACGCAACCATGGAGTTCGGGCTTTTTATAGGCGCTTTAGCCATCGTTTACCTAATACCCGGCCCTGATATGCTGCTCGTTCTGCATACTAGCAGCAGCCTTGGCCGTGGCCACGGGCTGGCTACTGCGCTCGGGCTGGCAATTGCCAGAGGCGCGCATGTCGCCTTGGCAGGGTTAGGGTTAGCAGCACTTTTTATTGCGGCTCCGTGGCTATTTGATGTAGTTCGCTACGTTGGTGCCGCCTACTTGGTTTGGCTGGCTTTGCAGCTTATCCGCGCACGGCCTAGCTCTACTACCCAACAGCACGCGACACCGCTTAAAGGAAGCTATTACATGGCCTTGCGGCGCGGACTGCTAACCAACCTACTGAACCCAAAGTCGCTGCTTTTCTGCTCGGTGCTACTGCCCCAGTTTGTGCATGCAGAACAAAGTACGGTTGCGCTTCAATTCACGCTGCTAGGGGCCATGCTGGTGGGCGTAGGGCTAATATTTGACGCGTTTTATGCCTGCATTGGGGCAAAAATGCAGCGCTGGGTTGCGGGCAATCAAAAAAAGCAAAAAATACAGAACTGGGTATTTGGCACGCTGCTGATTGGCTTCGCGCTGCGCTTAGCCTCTTAGCAGGCCTGCTATTAAAGGGGCAGCGTTGGCAGCAATCACTATGTATCGTCTTGTTTATTATTCGACCTTGTCGCTCTATGTGCCTTCATATCTTTAAACGCTTCCATAATATCCATGGGTAGCGGGAAAATAATGGTTGAGGCATTTTTATTGCTCATATCGCTCATGGTTTGCAGGTAGCGTAACTGCAGTGCGGCAGAGTTTTCCTGCATCACATTGGCGGCTTCCACTAGCTTCTTGGACGCTTGTAGCTCGCCCTCTGCGTGAATTACTTTGGCGCGACGCTCTCGCTCAGCTTCTGCTTGGCGAGCAATGGCGCGAATCATGCTCTCGTCTAGATCGACGTGTTTAATCTCAACGTTCGCGACCTTTATCCCCCATGCTTCGGTCTGGGTGTCGATGATCTCTTGAATATCATC
Source organism: Halomonas sp. (assembly GCF_017515565.1). Taxonomy (GTDB): domain Bacteria; phylum Pseudomonadota; class Gammaproteobacteria; order Pseudomonadales; family Halomonadaceae; genus Vreelandella. Next base: position 12,926 of record NZ_JAFWFN010000084.1, on the reverse strand, counting down.
GTTAAGCTTATCCCGTTCTGAAAGCATCTCATCAAGGTCATGCTTACCCAGCACTGAGCGAAGGGTCGTTTGCGCCAGCTGGCTGGTAGCCTGAGTGAAGTTCTCCACTTGAATAATCGCTTTTTCAGGGTCTACTACACGGAAGTAGAGCACTGCATTCACTTTAACCGTCACGTTATCCTGAGAAATAACGTCCTGCTCTGGAACATCCATGGTGATAACACGCAAATCCACGACGTCCATTTTCTGAACCCCAGGAATCACGATTACAAGCCCTGGTCCTTTCACCGTTTGAAATCGCCCAAGGAAAAACACAACCCCGCGTTTATACTCCGGCAAAATACGAATTGAGGCAGCGAATAGCATCACTACCAACACAACGGGAACCAAATAAGAAAGCATCATTGCACACCTCGTCTAGCCGTTGGTTTTGATTAAGAGGGCGTTACATGCACGGTTAGCCCATCCAGCCTTACTACCTTTAAGGGATCGCCTTGCTTAACGGGCACATCACACGCCGCATTCCAGCGCTCGCCGTGCAGGCGCACATGGCCCTGGGTATGAAAGTCATCTAAAGCCACCGCGTGCGCCCCAATAAGCTGTTCTGCCCCACTGTGCACGGGCCTTCTACGTAGTGTGGCAAACCGAGTGAGTGTCCATAACATCAAACTTGCTGAAAGTAGCGCTACTCCACCGATTAGTGGTAGCGAAATAGCCAGGTATTCAGCATCCATCAGCATTACCGAGCCAAGCACAAAGGCAACAATACCGCCTGCCCCTAATATGCCAAAACTGGGTAGTAGCGCTTCTCCCACCATAAGTGTCAGCCCCACCAAGACCAGCGCAAGGCCCGCATAATTAATGGGCAGTACCTGAAAAGCAAAAAGCGCTAATAGAAGCGAAATAACGCCGATGGTCCCGGGAAATAAGCTACCAGGGCTTGAGAGTTCGAAAATCAGCCCGTAAAAGCCGATAATCATTAAGAAGTAGGCAATATTGGGATTGGTGATCAATGACAGCAGTTGGGTCCGCCAATCAGGATCAAAGCGCTCAACTATAAGGTTTTCCGTCGCCAGTGTGACATCACCTCGCTTCATCACCACCGTCATACCGTCCAGCTGCGCTAACAGATCATCTATATCTGTTGCGACGACATCAATCACATTTTGCTCTAGTGCTTGATTGGCGGTGAGATTTACCGCGTCGCGTACCGCTTCTTCCGCCCAATCTGCGTTGCGTCCGTGGCGCTCGGCCAAGCCCCGAATAAAGCTAACGGCATCCTCTAGTACCTTTCGATCCATCGCACTGCCTTCACGCTCTGGCTCTTTTGCGTCACCTTCGTCTGTGTCTTCCTCACCGCTAGCGAAGCCAGAGCCACCCATTTGCACTGGCGTTGCCGAACCTAAATGGGTCGCAGGTGCCATGGCCGCCACATGACTGCCATACATCAAATAGGTGCCAGCACTTGCCGCTCGTGCGCCACTTGGCGATACATACATAACCACAGGGGTTTCGGAATTGAGCATGGTTTGGATAATGTCACGGGTAGTTTCAACCAGCCCGCCGGGCGTGTTTAACTCGACAATGACGAGATCACTGTTCTGCTCTTGAGCCCGACGAAGGCCACGCCCAAAATAATCTTTCGTTGCTGGCCCAATGGCACCCTCAATGCTGAGCACCAGCGCCTTACCACCACTATTTTGCGCCATCGCCTGCCATGCAAATGACAACGTGGCCATTATGACGCCAGCAAGAAGCATCCAGAACCAATGCGATTTGAGAGAAAAGGCATGCATGATCGCTCCTCGCGCTTCGCGCCATCACCTAAGTCTTACAACAGTGACCACTACAACACCGCTTAGTTTCACAAAACCTATACAGCACATAGAAACCGGAAAGCAGCTGTTAATATCAGAACCTCTTTTTAACGTAGCACCCCTGGGTGGGATCGCCATAAATTAAGTAAAAGTAAGCACTAACTCTTACATTGTTTACCCATCCTGCGTGAACCAGACTCTTATACAGAAGTCGTACCACTAGAACATTTCAGATAAGGAACAGAATGATGCGCACCACCAACGACCGTTCAACCGAAAGCGATACGAAGCAGACCCACTATCAACCACGCGGATTTTCTGACCGCATTGCTTATCGGTTAGTACGCTTTATGCGCTTTTTTGCAGACGTTTTTTTTGCAGGCCGCTATGGCCATCGAGCGGTAATTTTAGAAACCGTGGCCGCGGTGCCAGGCATGGTAGGAGGCGCCATTCAGCATTTACATGCCCTGCGGCGAATTAAAGATGATGACGGCTGGATTCGTACGCTGCTTGATGAAGCTGAAAATGAGCGTATGCACTTGATGACGTTTATCGAAGTGGCCAAACCCAACCGCTTTGAGCGTTTCATTATTATGTTGGCGCAAGGTATTTTCTTTAACCTGTTTTTCTTGCTTTACCTCTGCTCCAGCAAAACCGCCCACCGGGTAGTGGGTTACTTAGAAGAGGAAGCCGTTTACAGCTACACCGAGTACCTAGAGGGGATTGATCGCGGCGAATACGAAAACATTCCCGCTCCGCAAATCGCTATCGACTACTGGAACTTGCCACAGGATGCTCGGCTGCGTGAGGTAGTGATTGCGGTAAGGGCTGATGAAGCAGACCACCGTGACACCAACCATGATTTTGCTGATCAGCTCTCTCAATAACTCTCTCAGTAACTCTCTCAGTAACTCTCCCAATAGCGCTGTCTAAGCAGTTCTATTTCAATCATTATACTCAGCTGTTTCCACTACTCGTTGAGTTGGCGCCGCTGGTTTAGCGGCGCTGTTGCCTCTCCAACCGCGGCTGCCATGCTCTTATTCAATATAATAGCCGCTAACGCGCCAAGTGCCGTTTTCGAGATGGGGCGTTACCACCTCCATCACCCTGGGGTTATTTTCAAAACGCGTTTGAAACGTGAACTCTTTATAGTCTCCCCGTGGTGCACCGGGCATAGACGTATACTGCGATACTCTTACACGGCGTCGCGTTTCCGCTGCACCAAAGTCCCGCCGCGACAGCGAAATAGTACGCTGAAGCATAGCCGAGGAAAGTGGCGCTTGTAGCAGCGGCGATGCCTCCTCCCACGCCTGTTGGTACTCACCGCTATCTACCGCCGCTAACCACGCCAGCGCCGCCGCTTCGGCCGCCTGCACAGAAGCCTCGGCATGGGCCGGAAGAGAAAGCAGAAGAGTAGTAAGACAAAGGGCGAGTAGTTTGCGCATAACGGACTCTTGTGGCGACGTTAAGATTTCCTACATTTAAGGTGTTATCGGGAAGTAGCCAGATTTCTTTAGCCGTAATCCAGCCCTCACTTCTCAATTCCTACCCGCTCGTTTACTATGCGCCACCCCTTTTATTTCAGCTTCCACCACTAGGCGACCATGTCCGTCAACGCACTTTATACCGACCTTTCTGGCTACTACGATTTGATGTGCGTAGACATCGACTATCAAGCCCAAAGTAACGCCATCCGCAGGCTGCATCAGATTTTTGGTAACGGCGGCACCACCCACTTGGATTTAGCCTGTGGTACCGGCCCCCATGTGCGCCATTTTATTGATGCGGGCTACACCAGTAGTGGGCTGGACATTAACCAACCGATGCTAGATATCGCCGCCAAGCGCTGCCCAGAAGCGCACTTCTCGCTGCAAGATATGAGCACCTTCGAGATTAACGAACCCCTCGATCTCATCACCTGCTTTTTGTACTCAATACATTACAACGATGGTACTGAAAAGCTAACGGCTTGCATTGCCAGCGCCCACCGCGCGTTGAAAGCCGGCGGCGTGTTCTATTTTAATGCGGTCGATAAAGACAAAATCGACAACGGCTTATGTGTTAAACACACCGCCAAGCAGGCAAACGATACGTTTACCTTTCGTTCTGGCTGGCATTACTGCGGGCACGGTGAAAGGCAGTCACTCCGGCTGAGCATCGAAAAAACGAACGCGGAAGAGACCCAGGTTTGGAACGACGAGCACCCCATGGTGGCGGTAAGTTTTGCAGAGTTAAGCGCCCTTCTGGCGCCTTACTTCGAGGTGCATGTGTTTGAGCATAACTACGACACCATCACGCCGTGGGATAACGCCTCTGGCAATGCGATTTTCGCTTGTGTGAGGCGCTAGCCTTTCAGCACTTTAACTTTCAGCGTTGGGCCGCAGCTGACGCTGAACGCCAAGCAGGAAGTTACGCAGCATTTGGTCTTTGCACTCGCGATAATTCTTATGGCTGGGCTTCCGGAAAAAAGCACTTAGCTCGTGGCTGCTTAAGGGCAAACCGACCAGCTCAAAAATCTCTAAAATGTCATCCGCTTTTAAATTCAGCGCAATGCGCAGCTTCTGGAACACCATATTATTGTTCAACTGCGCTTCCGGCGCGGGCTGCGGGCCTTCGCGCTTACCCCGCTTAAAGCTGATAAAGCCATTCAGAAACGACGCCAGCTCCCTGTTCTTCATTGTGACGAAGGCGTCATCTTCATCTTTTTTCAGCCAAGCGGTTACCTGCTCCTGTGTTACCTCAACCTCTGCCAGGGCAAAGATATTCACGATGGTGTTATCTTTTAAATCAAAGGTATAGCGAATACGGCGAAAAATATCGTTATTGGTCAAAACCGAGCCCCTAGTCTTAGGTAAGTTCAACACATTAGTGGTTAGCTGAACGCGCGTCTAGCGTGGACAGTTACATCTTTCACACAACAGGTTTGCCTGCCGTTAACTGTTCAAGTAGTTCATCTATTTCTACTTTCAAATCGCCGTCTTCAATGCGACGCGCGCTCTCTTGTGCCTGCTGAAGGCTTTGGACAGCAGCGTCAGTTTGGCCCAACTCCACTTGCAACATCGCCATGGAAAAACCAATGGATGACAAATGATCTTTTGAATCCATGGCAGTAGCTTTTGCCAAAGCTTTTTCGTAAAGCGCCAGCGCATCTTCCAGCTCTTCGGCAAAGTCTGCCAGGGTTTCCCACTGCTCGGGGTGATCTTTATCGGTGTTTTCGTGCTCGATACAAATCGCCTGCAGCTCGGCATACAAGGTTTCAAAGGTCGCGCGGTCATCTTTGGCAGCGGCCTTCATCAGCTTTTCGGCGAGTTCGTAAACCGCCTTGTAAATTTTGGTGTTAATCATTGACCACTACTCTTTTCATTTGGAACGGCTTCACGACAGCCATTAAACGCGTAGGCTTTTAGCTGGGTGAGCGGATTATACCTTGTAGGGATGGGGGTACGGGGGAAAGGTTGGTTAGAAATAAACGACTATTCGAGCAACGAACGGGTGATTTTACGCTATGCTGCACCACTTTTTATTCTCGACACCCCTTACGACACTCTGTCAGAGCTTCTAATGCCCTTTTCAAAACTAGGCTTATCCAGCCCTCTCGTTCAAGCGATTACTGAACTCGGTTACCAAACGCCAACGCCCATCCAAGAACAAGCGATTCCCGCCATTCTGTCGGGTAAAGACTTAATCGCCACCGCACAAACCGGCACGGGCAAAACCGCTGCCTTTGTGCTGCCGCTGCTGGAACAATTCAGTAAAGCAGCAGAACCGCTGCGCGGTAAACGCATCCGTGCGCTGATCCTTGTGCCGACCCGCGAGTTGGCGGTTCAGGTCGAAGCCAGTGTGGCTCAATACGCTAAACACACGCCCTTAACGTCGATGGCCGCGTATGGCGGTGTGGATACCGCGCCGCAAAAAGAGCGCTTAATCGAAGGGGTGGACATTCTGGTCGCCACACCGGGCAGGCTACTGGATTTGGCGCATCAGCGCGCGCTGCACTTTGATGAACTACAAGTCATGGTGCTGGACGAAGCAGACAGAATGGTCGATATGGGCTTTGTCGATGATATTCACAAAATCATCGTGCGCCTGCCGGAGAATCGTCAGAACCTGCTGTTCACGGCCACCATGACCAATGACGTTCGCGCCATCGCCCACGCGTTCTCAGATAGCAAGATGACCGACATGGCGGCTGACATCTCCATTACGCCCAATGTCCGCGCCGCCGCCACGATCAAACAGTGGCTGATCACGGTCGACAAAGACACCAAATCCGCCTTGTTAAGCCACTTGATCAACGAGCAAGCGTGGGATCAGGCGCTGATTTTTGTCGAGAAAAAACACAGTGCCGCCAAGCTGGTGGCTCAGTTGGAAAAACGCGGTATTCAAGCGGACTCTATCCATGGCGGCAGAAGCCAGGCCATGCGCGAGAAGGTGTTGGATCAGTTCAAATCGGGCGAACTGAAGTACTTGGTGGCTACGGGCGTCGCCGCTCGCGGGTTGGATATTGGGGAACTCAGCCGTGTGGTGAATTACGATTTACCTTTCCAGCCAGAAGAGTACATCCACCGCATTGGCCGCACCGGCCGCGCGGGTGCCTCCGGTGAAGCCATCTCGCTTGTCGATATCAGCGACTTTAAAAACCTGTGTGCGATTGAAAAGCGTTTGAAAAACACGATTGAGCGCAAAGAAGTGGAAGGCTTCCCGGTCAAAAAAGCCGTGCCCGCTTCCAACTTAAACCATGTTAAAAAAAGCAGTCGTTAAGCCTTAACAAAGAAGCTCACCTCGAATGAAGTCAAGGGTGAGCTTCACCTCTACTCAGCGGGCGAGAAAGCATCCAACAGCTCCGCATTCGTCGGGTATTTCTCCAACAGCGCAAGCAGCTTCTCCGCGCCTTCAACAGGCTTAAGAGGTGTTAACGCTCTGCGCAAGGTGTGTACTTTCTCAATATCCCTCGCATCAATTAACAACTCTTCTCGGCGGGTACTGCTTTTAGCAATATCAATTGCCGGAAAAATCCGCTGATTGGCCACGTCCCGTGATAGCACCAGCTCCATATTGCCCGTGCCCTTGAACTCCTCAAAAATCACCTGATCCATACGGCTTCCCGTCTCCACCAGCACGGTGGCCAGAATAGTGAGCGAGCCGCCGTTTTCGATCTTTCGCGCAGCGCCAAACAGTTTGCGTGGTATTTCCATCGCCCGGGAATCCAGCCCACCCGACATCGTGCGCCCGTTGCCCCGCTGCTCGGCATTATGAACCCGCGAAAGCCTTGTGAGTGAATCGATCACGATCATCACATCGTGCCCCTCGCCTGCCTGCTTGCGCGCCGTATCCAGCAACTGATCAGCCATCCGCACATGGTTCGCGTAGCTTTCATCTGACGATGAGGCATGCACTTCAGCCGACACGCTGCGCCTAAAATCGGTCACTTCTTCCGGGCGCTCATCAATCAGCAAGGCGTACAGCTTTATATCCGGGTAAGCCTCTGCCACGGCTTGGCAGATATACTTTAACAGCGTCGTTTTGCCAGAACCGGGCGGAGCCACAATCAAGCCACGTTGGCCCATGCCGATGGGCGTGATCAAATCCATCGCCCGCACGGTGCGCGGCTGATCACTGGGCGCTAAATACAGGCGTGGGGAAGGATGGATGGCGGTGCCGTTTAGGAAGCGTGTTATGGGGTCGTTGGGGGTTGGGTCTTCGACTTCGTTGGTGGGTTTGGGCTCTAGTGGTTTTTTGGTTTTTAGGCTTAGGGTTTTGCGGGTCATGGTAGGGTGGATTGCCTTTTAAATTTGGATGTTAACTATTAACGCCCGTGCTAACCCATGTTTAGGTCTAGCGTGAAGTTACGAATAATTTTTTCATCTAAACAGCTTCGTAGAAATGTATTCATCGCTCGCATATCATTCGATGAATAAAAGTCGAGCATCAGTGTGTTAAATTCCTGCTGCCGTTTGGCTTGTACGTTAATCACCGGGAAGCCGTTAGCCAACAAGATACCGTTCATCATGAAACGGCCAGTGCGCTTGTTGACGTCCCAAAAAAACTGAGCGCGAGCCATTTGTAAAAATGCCGTGATGGCTTGATCGTAAACATCAGCCTCACTGTAGACCTGTTGCTCAACTTCTCGCCATTTTGCATCCAACTCATCGGGAGCAGGCGGCTCATACTCAGAGCCAGCGATAGTGACATAACCTGAACGAAACTTACCCCACTCTAACGCTTCTTCTTTTCCGGCGATCTCGTGAATACTCAGAGCCGTTTTTTTGTCAAATGTAAACTCACCCTGCTCGACCAAATCAAAAATGAACGCCCAGGCTTTGGCTTGGTTGATCGCCATGTTCTGATCGCTAATGCGATGCCCACCCACGGTAATACCATCAAGAATGGTCTGCACCTCAGGCAGCGTCATGGCAACGCCTTCCAGATTCACCGCATCGTAAACCAGAGCAGGCACATCTCTTTTAGCCAGCTGTACGGCCAGGGGTATATTGGGTTTCATGTCCCACATATTAGCTCCTGATGGGTGCATAGGGTGGTGGTTTACGCTAAGGCCCTCAAGGCGGCCTATGGGTCTTTGATAACGATATACGAGAATTTTACCGTGAAGCGGCTTGTTAACGCCTAAGCCCGAAATCCTCGCGAATGACCTCAGGATGACGAAAAGCAATTTCGATTAATGCCTTGGCTGGCCCAGACGGCTTGCGCCGCCCCTGCTCCCATTCCTGAAGCGTACGAGGAGAAATATGCAACACCTCGGCAAACTCTCGCTGCGTAAGGCCAGTTTTCCCTCTCGCCTCTGCCACCTCATTAGGCTCAACATGGCTAACCCGTGCGGTTTTGCCCGCTTTCATTTCTTTAACTGATTGAAGCAGCTTGTTGCCAAGCTCCTCAGCGCTAAGTATCTCTTTAGTCAATTTCTAATACCTCACGAATCGCCTTCAGGATATGCGCGGGTATATTCTCCCTGACGGCCTTCTTGTAGATCACCAACAACCAGATTTCACCATTTGCCAACCGGGTGAAGTAGATGACGCGCACTCCACTGCGCTTTCCAGAACCCGCTACCGACCACCGAACCTTTCTGCATCCGCCGCTGCCCGGAATGGGATCACCCACTTCAGGATTGGCCGCCAGCCAGGCGAAGAGGGCAATTCGCTCCTCCGCCGTCCAGATTTTTCTGGCATCCGCTTCGAATGTGGGGGTTTCGATGATGGTGAAAATAATTACTAATATACGTCATTGACGGATCTTAGAAAAGCTCCCTCTTGATGTGTAATGCTTGCATTTGCGGCTGGTTTGGAGCGCAGCGGAAATCCAGTCCGACAACATGCGCTTGTTACAAGTTGCTTGGCATAAGTTTTAAAGGATCCCGAATTAAAGGCTCGGTTTCAAATACGCTTGCGATATCTGATAGATTACCAATTTTTAAAGGATATGCCCCCGCTGCCTGTTTTTGCTTAAATGCAATTCTCCACTCGTGCTGCCATGAATAATCAGAAAATTTATCGAATACGTCCATTTGGCCATGATGTTCTTCACAGCTCAAATACGAAACCTGCTTTGCAAGCACATTGTCTTTTCGTGGGGTGTATATATTTATATCTTTTGCAAGAGCGTTTCTTAACCTATTCTCAAACTCAATAATTTTTGAGCCACCGATAACAACTGCCCGATTACCAAATTTTATAAACTTGTCGGATAGGAAAAGGCCGGAATCACCTGCCTCCAATATTTTTCCGTCACTGATCTTAGTCATGCTGTAAATGTTAGTATCGCCTTCATGGTTGTAGCGTATATCTACTTTACCTACAGCTCCTTCCACAACGTGATCACCTAGCGTGATTGTGAGCCCCTCAGCTTTATAGGTTGCAGCTAAACCTTCGTGAATATCTCCGCGAAGTGCTACATCTGCATCCTCGTAGCTCCTGAAATAGTCAATGTTGTTCATGAATAAGAGACCATCATTTAAAAATGAGTCCACATGCCTCTCATCCATAAATTTGATAAGAACACGAAATATTTTATAGGGGTCTTCCATGCACGATTCCTTAAGACTTGTAACAGTGGTTACATGGCCTGCCACATAACACCTTTGAACGTGACGGCTCGTTTATTGATGTTATACAGCCGCCCAGAAATCTCCAAATCACTAATTTAAAGGGGTTATTTTTCGCGCGGCAGCATATCCAAAATTCGCGTGCTGGCTCGCTTTTACGATTCCATCATACTTATTGATAAATTTTTCTTAAGTCACGTGACGTTGCAAAAAATATTGAGCTGGCGCAGTTTTTGGCTACGGTGGGGAATTGGGCAAGAAGGCTGAGTTATCGCGAGCTAAAGCTCCCTCCCACAACTACTGCCCTCAACAATCATAGCCAAAGGGTAATAGGCTTCAGCTACTTTACCTTCACCATTCACACCTTACGTTTCTCCTCTTCCCTTTAAAGCTCAATCCCTTTCTGGGCTTTAATGCCTTGATCTTTAAAAGCATGTTTAACCACTTTCATTTCGGTAACGGTATCGGCAAGGTCAATGAGCTGTTGGGGGGCGTAGCGGCCAGTGACGATGGCGTGCTGCATCTCGGGGCGGGCTTGTAGGTCGTCGAGGACTTGGTCTAGGTCGAGGTATTCGTAGCGCAGGGCGATGTTGAGTTCGTCGAGCAGTACCATGTGGTAGCTGTCGTCTTGGAGCATGCGCTTGGCTTGTTCCCAGGCGGCGTTGGCGGCGGCGACGTCGCGCTCGCGGTCTTGGGTGTCCCAGGTGTAGCCTTCGCCCATCACGTGGTAGTCCACGTTGGGCAGGTTGCGGAAGAAGGCTTCTTCGCCGGTGCTGAACGCGCCCTTGATGAACTGCACCACACCAACCTTCATGCCGTGGCCAAGGGCGCGGGCGAGCATGCCAAAACCGGAGCTGCTTTTGCCTTTGCCAGGGCCGGTAAGCACCAGCAAGATGCCCTGCTCTTTATCGGCGCGGGCAATGCGCTCGTTCATGATTTTTTGCTTGGCCGCCATGCGCTGGGCATGGCGTTCCGGGGTTTTGGCATTTTCGCGCATGGGGTCTCCTTGGGGTGAGTTACGCTTTCAGCACGTAGCGCAGGGTTTCCACGACTTGATCGGTAGTGGTGCACCAGGCTTGTGCTTGGGCGTCGACTTCTTTCAATGGGTGAACAATCTCTTCACTGTGCAGGGTGATGTAAGGCTTGGCCAGTGCCGCACAGTAGCCCGCGTCAAACGCAGCATTCCACTGTTTGTACTTGTCGCCAAAGCGCACCACCACTAAATCCGCCTGTTCAATCATCGTGCGGGTGCGGATGGCGTTCACTTTGGAAGACTGGTGGTCGCGCCAGAAGCCGTTATCCGGTTTGCCCAGGTGGTCGCCTGCGGCATCAGAGGCGTCATGGTCGGTCACGGGGGCGGTGAAGACTACGTCCAGGCCCGCCGCTTCTGCGCCGCGCTGAATCTCTTCACGCCAGTCAGTGTGAATCTCGCCGGAAAGGTAAACGTAAAAGCTCATGGTGGCTCCTCAATAGTAAATGTGGGTATTTAGCCGACCTATCATAGCCCACATACGCTTTATGAAAAAACATTCCACAAAATTACTGGGTCGCGATTGGCAGTGTTTGCCCGGTAAAGATATCCGCCACCAGCCTGGGGGCAGAGGGGAAATAGCCATGAAAATAGCTGGCTACCAGCGCGCCTTCACGGTAGATCGGTTCGGCTTCGCTGCCTGCCAGTTTGCGGGTGCGGGCCAGCGGCTGCATGGAGGTTTCCAGCAGCGAGTGGTGATAGGTGTGGCCGCGCAATTCGCCATTTTGGGTGTGCAGGCTTTGCAGCCCTAGCGCGGTGAGCTTACCGGCCATTTTGGCGGTGCCGGGCAACAGCCCCATCATCGTGTGGCTTGTGCCTTCACCGTCGACCAGCTGCTCTACGCAGCTCATTAGCCCGCCGCACTCGGCGAGTATCGGTTTGCCTGCGCGGTGGTGGGTACTTATCGCGTCGCGCATTGGCTGGTTGGCGCTAAAACGGGCGGCGTGCAGTTCTGGGTAGCCGCCGGGCAGCCAAAGGGCATCGCATTCTGGCAGTGCTGCGTCGTTAAGCGGCGAGAAGAAGTGCAGCGTCGCGCCCATTTCCTCTAATAAATCGACGTTAGCGCGATAGATAAACGCAAAGGCGTCGTCTTTGGCTATAGCAATGCGTACGCCGCTTAGGTACTGCGGTGCGGGCGTGGGGTCTTCAGCGCTTAGCGTTACCCGTTTAGGTAAGCGGCCTAGCCCTGCTTCCTCTAACACTTTGGCGGCGGCGTCTAGCTGGGCATCCAGGCCGCTTAGCTCGCTGGCTTGTACCAAACCTAAGTGGCGATCGGGGATTTTCATGGCGTCGTGGCGAGGAACCGCCCCTAGCAGCGCAATGCCTTCCGGCATGCTTTCTGCCAGCAGCTTACCGTGGCCAGGGCTGCCAATACGGTTAGCGATCACTTCATGAATAGCGAGATCCGGGTGATAGTTGGCAAGCCCTTGAGCCACCGCGCCAAAAGTTTGCGCCATGCCCCAGGCGTCAATCACCAGCAGCGCGGGGATGCCTGCCAAGATGGCCAAATCGGCGCTGGAGGGCGAGCCATCGAACAGACCCATGGAGCCTTCCACTAAAATGACATCAGCCTCTTGGGCGGCTTTCGCCAAGCGCCAGCGGCATTCGTGTTCGCCGGTCATCCAGGGGTGCAACTGGTACACCGGCTGCCCAGAGGCGATCTCTTGCACCATGGGGTCTAGGTAGTCGGGGCCGTGTTTAAACACCCGCACGGTGCGGCCCGCATTACGGTGCAGCCGTGCCAAGGCCGCCGTTACCATGGATTTTCCCTGGCCAGAACCGGGGGCGCTGATTAACGCTGCGTGCGCTTCACCTTGCAACATGTTACTTCCTTGAATTAATCGGATGGTCGGTAAGGGGTGCCTGAATGGGCACAAACACCGGCGCACCCTCAACCTGTACCGTGGCTAAGCGCTGCTGGTAAAGCCTTTCGAGTGCGCTGGGCACCAGCATGTTGTCTCGCGGACCCCAGCAGGCTTCACCGTTGGGGTACAGCAACAGAATATGGTCACACCAGCGG